>JAJZIY010000063.1 GCA_021828475.1 Actinomycetes bacterium | reverse complement strand
GAAGACCTTGCCGCTCGCGCCGCGATACAACGCGATCGGCTCGCCGGCGAAATGGCGTCCGATGATCCGGCCCGGCGGCCACCGAGATCTACACTCGTTCCGTTCACGATGCTCTTCCGATGTCGCAGGTGGACGTGGCAGGCGCGGCACACGATCGGCACGTACAGATCAAAGTACACGTATTCACTACTGCCCTGGCCGGCGGCCCCGGCTGCCGGGCCCCGGTAGCCCGGGAGCCGTGCCGGCGGGCCGCCGTTCGACGACAGCGGGGAGGCGTCCGAGGGTTGCGGGCCGACGCCTGCGCTCTCGGCCGTCCCCGCCGGCGCGCCGGAGGCGACCTCGCCGGCGTCGTCGTCCTCGACGCCGGACTCCATGGCCGACAATCCCTCGTCGACGTCGCCGCGCGGCGTCTCGCGGTTGAACAGGTCCACGAACCACGCCCAACGTGCCTTCCACAGCGCCCTGCGCTCGGCCAGGCCGGCCTGGTCCTCCGCCGGGGGGTGGACCCGCAGCGACACGTAGGCGGCGCCGCCCAGCGGGATGGGCAGCCAGAAGTTGACCAGGCGCCACGCCACCACGCCGATCCCAGCCACCTCGCTCGGGACGCCAAAGGCCACCAGCACGCTGATCAGGCCAAATTCGATCACCCCGAGGCCCCCGGGTGTGATCGGGATGACGCCGAGGATGTTGGCAACGCCGTAGGCGACAAGCAGTGCGACCGGGTTGATCCAGTAGCCGAAGGTGCCGAGGAAGACGAAGAGCGACGCCGCGTCCAGGAGCCAGTTGGCCGCTGCGAAAGCTAGGGCCCCGCCCAGGTGGCGTTTGTCGGCCGTGATCTGGTGCAGGCGCTCGACGAGCTGGCTGAAAAGGCGCGGCAGCGTGTCCGGGTGCAGGAAGGGGACCTTGGTCCCGATGGCGCGCAACGCTCTCGTGGCCCGCTTGTCCCCCCTTGTGAACAGCAGGAACAGAGCCGTCACGGCGCCCATCAACAGCAGCCCGGCGATGGCGGCGACCAGGTACGCAGGGTGGAAGCCGTACAGCGGCAGCGAGACCACCACCGCCAGCCAGAAGATGACGTTGAGTACCACGGCCGAGCCCAGCGCCTGGGTTCCGAGCGCCACGCCGGTGTCCGACCTGGTGACGCCGGCCTTGGTGAACAGGCGGTAGCCCAGCAGGTAGCCGACCGTGTTGCCCCCGACGACACAATGGCTCAGCGCCAGCGTCGACATCTGGATCCGGCTCACCGTGAGCAGGCCCGGGTCGGAGTGACTGGGGATCAGCATCCTGGTGAGCTGGAAGTAGGCCAGGAGGGCCAGGGCCTCGAGCACGAGGCCGGCCACAGGCAGGACCGGGCTGGCGGTGGCCAGGGTGTGTATGGCGTCGTGGGTGCCCCCGATCTGGGGCACGACCAGGTACTCGATGATGAAGACGCCGGCCAGGAGCTCGGCCAGGTGCCTCACGGTACGCGGCAACCAGCGCCGGCGCCTCCGGGGCACGGGCGGCGCCTCTCGCGCGTCCGCTGCTGTCACCCCTCCCGGCCCGGCCGGCTCGTGCGTGCCCTGCCCAGGCGACGGCGCGCTCACCACCCGGGGGCCGTGTGCGCCCCGCGGGCCATGGCCTGGCTCATGCACACATTGTCGCGCCCTGGGCTGGCTTCGCCAAAGGACCCCAAGGGTCAGGACGCCGAGAGCAGCGCCTCGGCCAGGGCCCGCAAGGCGCGCCCGCGGTGCGACAGGGCGTGCTTGGCCTCGGGTGACGCGGCCGCCATCTCCCCGAAGGTCCGGCCGTCACCTTCGTCGGGCACGAACACGGGGTCGTAGCCGAAGCCACCGGCTCCCAGGCGCCGTGGTGCCACCCGTCCCTCGACCGTCCCCTCGGCGACGAGCTCCCGGCCGTCGGGCCAGCAGGCCACCGCCACCGTGACGAAGCGTGCCCGCCGCCTGTCGGGATCCTCCAGGTGCGCGAGCTCGGCCAGCACCTTGTCCACGTTGGCCTCGTCGTCGGCGGGTTCGCCGGCGTAGCGCGCCGAGCGCACCCCCGGGGCTCCCCCCAATGCCTCCACCTCGATGCCTGTGTCCTCGGCTATGCACGCCATCCCGGTCGCCCCGACCAGCGTGCGGGCCTTGAGCAGGGCGTTGCCGAGCAGGGTCTCCTCGGTCTCCTCGATGTCGGGCACGTGTGCCGGCCGCGCCAACAGCTCGACCCCGATGCCCTCGGCGAAGAAGATCTCACGGATCTCCCTGGCCTTGTTGGGGTTGGTGGTGGCCAGGACGAAGCGTTCGCCCTCACCCACGGGCGGGGATCCCTCGGGGGTCGCGCTGAGGCGGCGCTGACGACACGACCGCCCGCTGTGCCGTCAGGAGCTGGGATATGCCACCCTCGGCGAGCGCCAGCATCCGGTCGAGCTCGGCACGGGAAAAGGGGGCTCCCTCGGCCGTGCCCTGCACCTCGACCAAGCCACCCGAGCCGGTCATGACCACGTTCATGTCTACCTCGGCGCCAGCGTCCTCCGCATATGCCAGGTCGAGCAGTGGCACGCCGCGCACGATACCCACGGACACGGCGGCGCAACCCTCGCGCACCGGGTGCGATGACAGGCGACCGGCAGCGACCATCCTCGTGCAGGCGTCGTGCAAGGCCACCCAGGCCCCCACGATGCTGGCGGTACGGGTCCCGCCGTCGGCCTGTAGCACGTCGCAGTCGAGGGTCACGGCTTGCTCGACCAGCAGCGTCAGGTCCGTGACGGCCCGCAGGCTGCGGCCGATGAGGCGCTGGATCTCCTGGGTGCGGCCGGACTGGCGCCCGCGGGCGGCCTCCCTGTCCACACGCTCGGGGGACGAGCCGGGCAGCATCGAGTACTCGGCCGTGACCCAGCCGCGACCGCTGCCCTTGAGCCAGCGCGGAGGGTCGTCGGAGAACGACGCCGTGCACAGGACCGCCGTGCGGCCCATGCGCACCAGCACCGAGCCGGGGGCGAACTTGGTGAAGTCCCGCTCGAGCTCGACGGGCCTCAGCTCGTCGGGCCCGCGGCCGTCCGGGCGCACCGTCACGCTCATTCCTCCCGGCTCCCGCTCATATCGTCCACTTCCTGCCCACCTGTGCCACTTCGACATCCTTTCCGAACTCCGCTCGAGCCTGCACCCGTGCATGGTCGCGGTCTATGGGCGGGGCGAGGTGCGTGAGCAGCAGCCGCTCGGCGCCGGCGGCGGCAGCGGTCGCCCCGGCCTGGCGGGCGCTCAGGTGCTGCATCATCCCCTCGGCCTCGGGCCCCACCGACGCCTCCACCAGTGCAAGAGTCAGGCCCTCGCCGAGCCTGCTCAGGGACCAGCCTGTCCCCGTGTCCGCCGAGTACCCGAGGGCACGGCCGAACGCCTCGACCCGGCAGGCCATCGTCTCCACCGGGTGGTCCGTGCGCGACCACGTCCAGGTGGCCGGGCCGAGCTGTGCCGTCGTCCCGTCCGCCACCGTGTGCCAGTCGAAGGTGCCGTCCGGCCGCTCCCCCGACATCAGCTCGCGCAGGCCCTCGGGCGCGTACACGGGCAGGCCCCGGCGGCCGAGGAAGTAGTGCATGGCCACGTAGAGGCCCTCGAGGTCGCTCCAGTGGTCCGGGTGGGCGTGGCTGACGACAACGGCGTCGAGCTCCTGGAGAGGGATGTGCAGCTGGAGGTTGGCCAGCGTGCCCGCCCCGGCGTCGAGCCAGGTACAGAAGCTGCCGGCCCGCACCAGGTACCCGCTGCAGGCCCCGCCGGGAGCAGGGTAGCTCCCGTCCGTGCCGAGGACGGTCAGGGTGAACCGATCACCGCCCGGCGCCTGCATACCTGCCGACGCCTGTGTAGCTGCCGGTGCCTGCGTAGCTGGTTGCTGCGGTCCCATCACCTCACCCATCGTGCGCCTGCCAGGCCATGAGGTTAATGGGCGCACTCACCACCGGGCGAATTGCCCGGCAAGGCAGCGACCGCCGCGACCGCTCCCCGGGGGGCGGTCGCTGAGCCGGCGCGAAGGCTCGGGGCCGGAACGGTTAGAAGTACAGCTCGTGCTTGGCGCGCTCGACGACCTCGTCGAGGTCACCGGTCCACGCGTCGGTGGAGAGGTACTTCCAGCCGCCGTCCGGCGAGATGGTCACTATCGTGCCCTCGTCTATCTCCGAGGCGCAGCGGGCCACGCCGGCCATCGCCGCCCCGGTGGAGAGCCCGGCGAAGATGCCCGCCTCGGCCAGGCGCCGTGACCACTCGATGCTCTCTCGCGGCCCCACGACCCGGCTGCGGTCAAGCAGCGAGTAGCCGTCGTTGTCGGTGAACACCGGTGGGATGAACCCCTCGTCGAGGCTCTTCAAGCCCTCGACGGTCTCCCCTGCGGGCGGCTGTACCGCCCAGATGGACACGGACGGGTTTTGCTGCTTGAGGAAGGTCCCGACCCCGATGATGGTGCCCGCTGTGCCCAGGCCGGCCACGAAGTGGGTGACCTCCGGGCAGTCCCGCCAGATCTCGGGCCCGGTCCCCTCGAAGTGCGCCCTCGGGTTGGCCGGGTTGCCGTACTGGAAGGAGAACCACCACTCGGGGTGCTCGGCCGCCAGCGCCTGCGCCCGGCGCATGGCCCCGTTTGAGCCCTCCGCCGCCGGCGACACGATGATGTCGGCGCCGAAGGCGCGCAGCAGCTTCACCCTCTCGACCGAGACGTTCTCCGGCACCACCGCTGTGAAGGGGTAGCCCTTGACCTTGGCGATCAGTGCCAGACCGGCAGCAGTGTTGCCGCTCGAAGACTCGAGGATCCGCTGGCCGGGCCGGAGGCTCCCGTCCTTTTCGGCCTCCTCGATCATGTACTTCGCTGCCCTGTCCTTGACCGACCCACCCGGGTTGAGGCCCTCCAGCTTGATCAGCAGCGTCACCCGCGGGTTGGGGCTGAGCTCGCTCACGTCGACGAGGGGCGTGTTGCCTATGGTGTCGATGACGCTCTCGTAGCGCGCCATCTCAGTCGGCCCCGCCCGCCACCGCCGGCATGAGGGTGACGGTGTCGGACTCGCTCACCTTGGCGTCCAAGCGGCCCAGGTAGCGGACGTCGTCGTCGTTGAGGAACACGTTGAGGTGGCGGTGCATCTCCCTCTCAGGCGTGAACAGCGACGCCTCGAGGCCCGGGTAGCGGCTCACCAGGTCGTCGAAGACCTCTCGCAGCGTCGCGCCTTCGGCCTTGACGACGGGCTCGCCGCCGGCGAGGGGACGCAGGATGTTGGGCAGGCGCACTTCGACGGGCACGGCATCTCCTATGTGGCGCGGTGCCGGGCCCGGCCCTGTCGCCAAACCCGACTTCTCCGATCACCATTGTACGGCAGTATCCCGGCAAGCCGCGAGGGCGACCGGCTCCTCCGATGCGCGCCCGTCGACGATCCTGTAACTGCGCATGACCGGCTCGACGTCGCTCAGGGAGACCAGGACGTAGTGCCACGCCGGGTCGGGTGCCTGGGCGATGTCCGTGGGAGATGGGTAGGCGGGCGTATGGGTGTGGCTGTGCCAGACGCCCAGGACCGCCACGCCCGCCGCCTCGGCGGCGCGGTCGGCTTTGAGCAGGTCCAGGGGCTCGACCGTGTAGACCCTGGCCGAGTTGGCAGCGTTTGCCGTGGGGTAGACGTCCGTCACCCGGGTACCGGAGCCGTCCTCCACCCCGGCTATCAGCCCGCAGGCCTCCATCGGGAGCCCGGCAAGGCAATGGGCCACCATCCTGTCCCAGAGATGTTCCGCTAGCACGAGCACAGCGACGAAACTACCTTTGAGGCGCTATGACCGCGAAGACCGCTGCCTCCCGGGGCCTCGTCGCCCAGAACCGAAAGGCGCGCCACGACTACGACGTCGTAGGCACCTACGAGGCCGGCATCGTCCTGGTCGGCAGCGAGGTAAAGTCGCTGCGCGAGGGCCGGGTGCAGCTGCGCGACTCCTTTGCAAGCGCTCAGGACGGCGAGATCTGGCTGCACGGCATGCACGTCTCGCCCTACGGCTACGCCACCGCCTTCGGGATGTTCGACCCGGACCGCTCCCGCAAGCTCCTGCTCCACCGGCGCGAGATAGAGGATCTGGCCCGGGAGACCAGGCAGGGCCCTCTCACCCTCATACCGCTCTCGGTCTACTTCAAGGACGGGCGGGCCAAGGTCGAGCTTGCCCTTGCCAGAGGCCGCAAGGAGTACGACAAGCGCCGGGCCATCGCCGACCGGGAGGCCCGCATGGAGGCTCAGCGGGCCATGGGCCCCAGGCGCCGCTGACAGCGCTGCGCTGGTCCCAGCGGCGGCAGGTCCGCCGGGCACGTCAGCGATCCGGGACGCAGCAGCCGCGGTGCTCGCCGAACCGTATGAACCCGGCCATGCCGGGCACCGCGGACGCCACTACCCCGTGCTCAGGGGCGTCGGTCAGTCCTTTGGCAAGAGGGTGGCCCGTGTGGGGGCGAGGAAGGGAGCCGCCGGAGAGCTGACCGCCCGAGGCGCCGCTGCGCGCTTCCTGAAGCCCTAACGGAACGGCATCACTCGCAAACCGCTGACGTCGAGAAGCTCCCAGGTGCCGTCGGAGCACACCGCCGGGATCCCCAGACGCCGGGCCACGGCAAGGCACGCCGCATCACCGAGGCTGAGGCTGCCCAGCTTTGCCGCGTGCTTCCCTCCGGCGGCGCCGAGGTCAGCGCTTCGGCCAAGGAGGAACGCCATCTCAGCTGCGTCCTCCTCAACGATGGGCTCCACCTTGAGCCCGAGCTCTGCCAGGTCGTCTCTGAGCTCCTCCCGCGTCCCCTGGTAGCCCTTGCGCCGAGCGGTATTGAGGGCTTCTGCCAACCCAGTCGGAGTCGTTACTGCGAAGCCGGCTTCGATGATCCGACGGACGGTAGTGTGCCCGTTCTCGCCATGAACCAGCGCGACTAGCGCCGAGGCGTCAAGTACCGCCTTCGCTGGCACGCTAGAGGCCCAGAAATTCGAGCAGCGCCTCTTGGCGGGTGTCGGAACCCTCTTCGGGGTTGTCGGTGCCCTCCAGATGTGCCTGGCGCACAGAACCGGTAGTGGCGCGCCACTCTGCGAGGTCTTCAACGGCCTGGCCATTCGATTCGGACGGAAGCCGAGACCAGATGCGCCCCATCACCGCATCGCTGCTCTCGACGATGAACCTTCCAGGCCCGAGCGGCCGAGCATGCAGATCGGCTCCTGGTGCGAAGCCGCAGGCTCGCTGCAACCCGGCAGGCAGCGTCGTGCGGCCCTTCTCCTTCACGGCAAGACGGAACTGTTCCATGACAGGCACTGTACCAGGAGGTGGCCCATTGTCGAGGAAGTGCCACCTCGGCTGATTGGTGGCCCCTGAGTGTCCTTGGGCCACCAGGGCCCGGTTCGGGTCATCTTCCCGGACCGCGGGTCGGGGGGCGAAGTGGGGGCGGGTCAGGTGCTGGGTGTTCGAGGGGCAGGATGGAGACGGGCGGCGACTACTCGGGCGATGGTGGCGATGACCTCACTGCGCGGCGGCGGTTGAGGACCGCCTACTCGTTGAGGGGGCAGTGGCGTGCTCGGCCCAGGCCCATCGCCGTCGGAGCCGTCGGTAGGCTCCAACTCGGGCGCTGTGCCACCTACAGCGGTGGAGCCTGCGGGGGCCCTCCGTCCTGGGCGATGCTGATGCGGAAATACTCACATAAGTGGTGCACGAACGTGGGCGCGCGCGACCGGGGGGTGCGGGGCAAAGCCCCGCTCGGGCCGAGGGCCCGATCCTCGGTTGTGGTGAGGCGGTCCTATCTTCAACGGTGGTCCTCCTTGGGCTGTCTTGCCAGGACGCCCGAGACCTACCAAACGGCAGGGCTCAGATGGGGGACCACCGCCTCTACTTCAACAATCTCGGGGACAACCTCGGCAATGCTCCCTCCTGTTCAGCTTGCTCCCAGGGCCTGCACAGGGAACACGGCTACAAGGGAAGCAAGCTAGAACTGTAAGCGTTGAGGTATGTGGAGGCTCGGAGAGCTCCAGATGCCGGAAGGAGGCCACTACATGCGCGACACGCTGAAGCTGGGGCGGGTTGGCGGGGTGACGGTCGGCGTCAACTGGAGCCTGCTCGCCCTGGCCGGCGCGGTGGCCTACCTTCTCTCGGTCGACCAGCTACCCAAGGTGGTGGGCTACCCCCGCCCGAGCTACTGGGTGGCAGGAGCCCTGACCGCCCTCGGCCTGCTGGTAGGCGTGCTGGTGCACGAGATCGCCCACGCGGTCACAGCCAGGCGGGCAGGGATGCAGGTGGACGGCATCACCCTGTGGTTCATGGGCGGCCTGACCAGGATCGAGGGCGAGAGCACCAGCCCCCTGTCGGAGCTGTGGATCGCCCTCGTCGGCCCCCTCGCCAGCGGCGTGGTGGGCGGCGCATCGCTCGGCTTGGCGGCGGCGTCGCGTCACTTCGGCTGGGATCTGGCCGGCGCCTCCCTCGACTGGCTCGGGGCGATCAACATCCTGCTCGGCCTGTTCAACCTGTTGCCGGCTTCACCCCTGGACGGGGGCCGGGTCCTGCACGGCATCCTCTGGGCGGCCACCCGCAACCGCTGGCTGGCCACGCGGCTGGCGGCGGGAGCCGGCACGGTGCTCGGCATGACCTGCCTCTTCGGCGCCCTGACGCTCTTCGAGGCCCGTGACTCGGTCGACGCCTTCACCGTGGGCGTGACCGGCTGGTTCATCCTGTCGTCCGCCAAGCGCGAGCAGATCGTGGGCCGGGCCCAGCACGTGCTCGGCGACGCCCGGGTCTCCGACGTCATGCGACCGGCAGTCATCGCCCCGGGCTGGCTTACGGCCGGGACCTTCTGGTCCGAATGGGTCGCGCGGTACCCCGAGGCAGCGTTCCTCCTGGAGAACTGGGGAGGCGACGGCTGGTCGGGCGTCGTCACCGCCCAGCAGTTGGCCGCAGTGCCGCCCGGGCTCCAGGGCTCGGTGCGGGCCAAGGACGTCGCGCTCGCCCTGCCGGCACAGGCTCTCGCCGCCACGGGCCAGCCCTCAGCGCCCGCTGCCACCGCTGACGAGCCCTACCCCGACGGGCCCCGCGGCGCCGACAGCACCCCGGAGCGCGACCAGGCCCCCAGGCGCTGGCAGGTGCCCAGCTGGGTGACCGCAGCCCGCTCGGGCCCCGGCCCCCAGGCACCCTTGCACCCTGACGAGCCGGCGCTCGCCATTGCGGGGCGCGCCGGTGCCGCGCTGCTGGTGGAGGACCATGGCGCAACCGTCGGCATCGTGCTCACCCCCGACGTGCTGGCCATGGTGGCCAGGGGCACACCGGTCCCCCGCCGCACGTGGGCCTCCCTGTGGCCCGGCTCACCGGCGCACTCCTCGTCCGGCTGGGCCTGACGCGCACCCGGAAATACCTCGACCGAGGCTGCCCCGGCCGAGGTAGCATGGAGGGTCCTGGAACATTGACACACCCATGGGGGTGATCGGCTTCGACTTTGGCTGTCGGACCGAGAGAAGCGAGCCGTGGTCCCCGGATGCCACGTATAAAAAACTGGGAAAACCACAAATGCCAACACTGGCAACGCGCGTCTAGCGCTGGCTGCTTAATCGCAGCCCGTCCGTCTGGTCCAAGCCCTGCGGGCCAGGAGCGGGCGTCATAATGCGGGGCTCATCTTGCGGTTGCGCTAGCCGGCCGTAGGAAAAATCTCAGTTGGCTCGGGCCGTGGGATGTCGCCAGTGGCGACCTGCGGCCGACACCTTTCACTGGCTGCGCTCGGAGAATGCTCGGCGAGAGGCTGAAGGACGCGGGTTCAATTCCCGCCACCTCCACGACGGGGCCCTAGCGAAATAGGGGCCCACTGGCTAGCGGGACAAAAGGGACGGACCGGCCTCGGGGCCGGTCCGTCCCGCGTCCGGGGCTCGAGGATGCGGCCAGCGAGCACCCCATGGACCGGGCTGCACGGAGCAGCCAACGTTGCATCTAGGGTGCAACGAGGGTACAGTGGGAGGCATGAGCACCAAGACCATCGGCTTCGCCGTCGCCGAGGAGGACGAACCTCGCCTGGAACGGCTCACTCAGCGGTTCGGGCACGGGAACCGGTCGGCATTCTTGCGCGAGGCGATGCACCAGATGGAGGTGGTTGACCGCGCTGGTCGGCTCGCCGAGCTGCAGGCCTACGGCGTCGAGCGTTCCGCAGCAGCTGGCCTCTCCCACGAAGACGCAGTGCTGGTCGTGCGGCGTGCCCTGAGAGGGCGGTGAGCCAGCCCGTCACCGTTGACGTCAACGTCCTGGTCAGCGCGGTTGTTGGGGGCAACGACGACTTCCTGTCTTGGCCGTCGCCTCCGCCGGTGCGGGGGAACCTGGCCGCCAACGTGGTGGGCATACTCAACGACGCCCGGGAGTTCGGGTTGTTCCTCAGCGAGCACATCCTGACCAACGTCGTTCGAGTCCTGGCGGGGGCTCCACCTGGCGGGTACGGCTGGGAAGAGCAGCAAGCCGAGACCTACATCCGCGTGCTTGCCGAGATCGCATTTGCCTCCGGTGGAGATGTCGTCAATCCCCAGATCACAATCAGCGACTGCCCTGACCACGAGGACAACCGGATCCTCGAGTGCGCGGCGGCCAGCGGTTCAGTGCTGATCGTGAGCGATGACCACGACCTGCTGTCGATGTCCCCATGGCGGGGAACGCCCGTAGTCACGTCGGGGGACTTCGTGAAACGAACCGACGCAATGCGCCGGGGCCGCCGCCGCTGAGCCAGCTGGCAATGAAGAACCGGAGATGTCATGGGCCAGTCGGGCGGTGATGCGGGCGCCGGCGTGGCCGTCGCCGAAGGGGCATGGGGCGTCCGCCATGGCGGCACGGTCGGCCGGGTCTTCGAGCAGGGCGACGGCTGCTTCGGCTACTCGGCGGCCGTCGGTGCCGACCAGGCGGGCGGTGCCCGCCTCGAGGGCTTCGGGTCGTTCGGTCGTCTCCCGGCAGACCAGGGTGGGAACTCCGAGGGCTGCGGCTTCTTCGAGGGCGCCGCCCGAATCGGTGAGGAGCAGGTCGGCGTCGGCCAGGGTGGCGACGAAGTCGAGGTAGCCGAGCGGCTCGCACAACTGGATCCCGGCCAGGCCGGCAAGGGCTGGGAGCAGGGCGGCTCGCACGGCCGGGCTGCGGTGCAGTGGCAGGACGACGTCCGCTCCGCTGCGAACGGCTACGTCGGCTATGGCGCGGCCCAATGCTGCCATGGTTGGGCCTTGGGTCTCTCGGCGATGCAGGGTGACCAGCACACGAGGTCGCAGCCGGCCGGTGTCGAAGGAGCTGCTCCCCCGGCCCTCTCGGCGGCCCCAGGCGAGGGTGTCGATGACGGTGTTGCCGGTGACGAGGACCGCCTGCGGGTCGACACCTTCGGCCTGCAGATGGTCGGCAGCAAGTCGGGTGGGGGCGAAGTGCCAGCGAGCGGCGACGGTGATCATCTTGCGGTTGAGCTCTTCGGGGAACGGGTCACGCGGATCTCCCGAGCGCAGTCCCGCTTCGACATGGGCGACAGGGATCCGGGCGTAGAACGCGGCGAGTGCTGCGCACAACGCGGTGGTGGTGTCTCCTTGGACCACGACGGCGTCGAGGTTGGCGTCGGCCAGCAGCGGGCCGAGCCCGTCCATGAGGCGGGCGGTGAGCCCGCACAGGTCGCCACCCGCGGTCATGGTGTCGAGGAGGTGGTCGAGGGTGAGGGCGAGGTCGTCGAGGACCGGGGCGAGCAGCTCGCGGTGCTGGCCGGTCGAGATGACCACGGGGACAAGGTCGGGGTGGGTGCCGAGCGCCCAGACGACGGGTGCCAGCTTGATCGCTTCGGGGCGGGTGCCGATCACCACAGCGACGCGTGCCGGGGCGCTCCGAGCGATGCCGGCGGGTTGGGCGGCGACCGCCGGCGCCTCACCCATGCTCGGTCACTCGCACCCGGGGGGTCTTCACCCAGGCCCAGCGGCCGGTGAGCATGCGGGCCCACGCCCAGATGGTGGCGGTGCACCATATGTAGGAGTAGAGGCCGAACGCCAGCGCGTAGGCGGGGGCCTCCCAAGGCCGCAGGCGACGGTGGGCGAACCGCTGGTAGGTGGCGACGAGCACGAGGAGCGGTCCGCTACCCACGGCGAGCACGACAGCCCGATGCC
The DNA here is from genome assembly GCA_021828475.1 of Actinomycetes bacterium. Classification (GTDB taxonomy): domain Bacteria; phylum Actinomycetota; class Acidimicrobiia; order Acidimicrobiales; family Palsa-688; genus JAJZMF01. Next base: position 1,564 of record JAJZIY010000063.1, on the reverse strand, counting down.
CCAACCCGGGGGGAAGGAAGGCCAGGAAGCTGTTGGTGACCGGGAGGGCCCCGGCAGCGCCGGCCACACCGGCCACCAGGCTGAAGCCGGCCACCATGACCGCGATGACCAGCCCTAGGTAGAGCATCAGGTCGAGCCGGGTGATCCAGCGGACACGCCGGCGGGTGGCAAGAGCGGGCAGGTGCGCCCAGCACTGGTAGTGGCCTTGGATCCACCGGGTCCGCTGGCGCAGGAGCGGGCGCCAGGTGGTGAGGCCCTGTTGGGCCACAAAAGCGGTGTGGCAGAAGCGGGTGCGCCACCCGGCTTCGACGAGGGACAGCCCGAGGGCGAGGTCCTCGGTGAGCGCGCCGGGCGCCCACGGCGCACGCCCCAGGCCCGTCAGGGCGGAGAACCGGACGAACTGGCCGTTGCCGCCCAAGCCGACCGAGCCGAGACGGTCCCGGGCCATCTGCACCAGGCAGGAGAAACCGACGAACTCCATGTCTTGGAGGCGGGGCAACATGCCGTCGCCGGCATTCGCGATGCGTACACCGATCTGCACCGCGCCGACCCCGGGGTCGGAGAAGAACGGGGCGACCTGGGCCAGGGTGTGGGGGCCCAAGAGCCCGTCGGCGTCGACCACCCCGACGATGATCTCGTCAGCCCCTGCACCGCCCAGGGCGACGTCGCCGTCGTCGACCATGGCGGCCAGCGCAGCGAAGCCGGCGTTGAGCGTGCCGCTCTTGCCTCCCGGTCGGCGCGCCGGGGCGCGCTGGACGAGCCTGACCCGGCCGTCGCTTGCCGCCGCTGCGGCGGTGACGATCGCCGCGGTGGCGTCAGTGGAGCGGTCATCGACGACCAGTACCAAAAAGCGTGCGTACTCCAGGGCGAGCAGCGAGGCGACGGTGGCCCCGATGACCACTTCCTCGTTGTGGGCCGGCACCAGGACCACCATCAACGGCCCGTCGCGCCACGGTCGAGGAGCACGAGGCGACATCATCGACAATCCGAACAGCACCAGGTAGTAGGCGACCACTCCGCCCATGAACCAGCTCACCCACGTCAGGTCCAACGTCCGACCTGCTCGTCAGTAGCCTGAGATCGGGGCGAAGAACACCGACCCGTTCGGGTGGACGGTTGCCGTCACGTCGTAGGCGTGGCCGCCGGTGGCGTCGATCGTTGTCGATGTGCTGATCTGCTGGCCGCCGACCCGGTCGGTGATGGTCAGGTGGTAAGTGCCCGCAGGCGGGTCGATCCGGTAGGTGCCATCCCTGCCCGTGAAGACCACCTTGGCGAACGGCGCCGAGCCGTAATCGGAGATGCCGCCGTCGGCGGCGACGGTCCGGTAGCCGCTGCCCGCACTGCCCGCCATACCCACCACCCGCTGGTTGCGATGCGCCCCCCCGGTGGGACCGTAGAACCGGGCGTCACCGAAGGAGAAGATCCCGCCGTCTCTGGTGACGAGCCAGTACCCAGCGCCGTCGGGGGTGGCGGCCATGCCCACCACCCGCTGCTTGCGATGCATCCCCCCTGTGGAACCGTAGAACCGGGCGTCACCGAAGGAGAAGATCCCGCCGTCTTTGGT
>JAJZIY010000062.1:5108-13685 GCA_021828475.1 Actinomycetes bacterium | reverse complement strand
CACCGCTTGGGCCTTCTGCTCCTCGGTGTAGCGGCGCGTCGACGGGCTGTTGGCACCCTTGTTCGTTGACATGTGCTCCATCCTCCTTCAAAGCGATGGAGCCTCCAGGGATCCCAGTGGGGTTCAAGCCTTGACCCCCTGGCTCGTCGAGAGTTCCTCCAAAGCCTCATGGAGATCGTGGACCGGGACGGCATGAGCGTTGTGCTGTCCTCCCACCTCATTGCTGACTTGGAGCGCGTGTGCGACTACCTCGTCATCCTCGCTGCCGGCCGCGTGCAACTCGCGGGAGACGTCAGTGATCTGCTGGCCACGCATGTTCGCCTGTCGGGGCCCCGGCGCGACTCGAGCACGCCCCCGCAACAATTCGCTTGTGGGTCCGAAGCGCCCCGGCCAGGCTGGAGGGGTGGAACCATTGATCGACCACCGGGCTGTGCTGCTCGCGACGTACGACGAGCAGCTGCGTGGTGTCGCTGAGATGCAGGGCGCCCAGAGCTGGGACCCAGACGGACCGCTGTACCGGGCGCTGTGGGAGCACGGTGGCTTCGTCAGCTACGAGTCGCTGGCTGGGGTCGAGGACCTGGACGACCTGATCGAGGGGACCGTCGCCTACTTCGCCGGGTGCGGGCAGGTGAATGAATTCGAGTGGAAGACGCGCGGTCACGACCATCCGGCTGACCTCGACGCCCGACTGCAGAGTGCGGACCTCGTGCCCGAGGCAGTTCGCGAAGTGTTCCTGGTAAGCGTCGATGATCAGGTGTGTGGCCCCGGGCTCGGGCTGGGAGAGGAGTGCCTCACCGATGGCCAGCGCCGAGCTGCCATAGGCCAAGCCAACCTCGATGACCACCCGGGCCCGCTCAGCAATAAGCAGATCCCGGAGCACATCGGCATCGCCTTCCGGGAGCGCTACCCGGGCAAAGTCGCCGGCCTCCCGCTCGCTGCTCGGACCGACCTCGCCCAGCCTCCGGCGGGCGCGACGCACGGAGCTGAGCGCGTCGCCAGGTTCGCACACAGCCTCAGCATCGCAGCCTCCACGGGGCCGCCGATGCGCGCTCACCGGAACGCGCATGACCTCAGCAGCGACGGCGGCCGCTCGGGTCGCAGTTGTCGATCCGCTACCGGTGCGGTGAGCGAGCGCGCGAGTCTGACCCGAGATTGCTATGTAGAGGGCGTCCAGGGCTGGACGAAGTCGTTGCCCTCGCGGCCTTCGACCGCCATCAGCAGTGACGGAGCGCTGGCACCGTCGATCTGCTCTCGGATGATGTCGGCGTGCCCCGCGTGGCGGGCGAGCTCCTCGACGTGGTGCACGAGGGCGAAGCGCTGCACGGAGTCGGTGGGTCCGTAAACGCCGTCCCAGGGGGCGGGCGGGGCGGTCATGTCGGCCCCGGGGTCGGTGGCGCGCACGTCGCCCAGGTAGGACGCCTTGGCCTGGTCGAAGGCCTCGAGCGCGCCGGCGAGCGTCTCGTCATCGCCGAGTGCGAAGCTGCCCATGAACAGACGAACCGCTGCGTCGTCGAGCACCCCCCCGGTGTTGGTGGTCTCTCGACGCTCGCGCTGTTGCATGACGTAGGTGGCGTGCTTGACCAGGCCGCCGATGGACAGGGCGCTGCGACACGGCGTCTGGCGCGCCTGCTGCTCGCTGAGCCCGTGGGCGGAACTGCGGATGGCGGCGAGTTGCTGGCCGAGGTAGCCGACGAGCACCTCGCTCTCGGTGTACTTGCCCGGGTTGAACACGGTGGCCTCCAGTAGTGACGGCGGATTGCTGCCATCGCCGAGGCTAGGACCCCTTGATGCCAGTTCCTGTCCTAAAGAGCGGCAGACTGGACGTCATGGGCAACACCAGCTCGCGGACGCTGCGGCTCCTGTCGCTCCTACAGACCCACCGGCACTGGGCCGGGTCCGAGCTGGCCGACCGGCTCAACGTGTCGCTGCGGACCGTGCGTCGCGACATCGACCGGCTGCGCGACCTCGGCTACCCGGTGGACCCTCAGCGAGGCATCGACGGGGGCTACCAGTTGGCTCCCGGCGCGACGCTGCCGCCCCTGGTCGTCGACGACGAGGAGGCCGTGGCCCTGGTGCTCGGCCTGCTGGCCGGCGCGCAGAGTCCGGTGGCGGGAACGGCCGAGGCATCGGTGCGCGCCCTGGGCAAGGTGATCCAGGTCATGCCCAAGCGGCTACGTCGGCGAGTGGACGCCCTGAGATCCACGACCGAGCAGGCCACGTGGGTTCCGCCGGCGGCGAGCGTCGAGGGGGACACTCTCATCGCCGTCGCCCAGGCTTGCCGCGACAGCGAACGTCTCGACTTCGACTACACCGCCGCAGACCACGTGCGCAGCCAGCGGCGTGTCGAGCCGCACCGGCTGGTCTCTCTCGGCCGGAACTGGTATCTCGTCGCTTACGACCTCACTCGCCAGGACTGGCGCAGCTTCCGCCTCGACCGGCTTGCCGCTCCTCGTACGACTGGGACGCGCTTCGGGCCGCGAGACCTGCCGGCCGACGGCGCCGCCGCCTTCGTGCGGGCCGGGATCGCCAAGATCCCGCGGCCGGTCCAGGTGGACGCCGTGATCGCCGCCCCCGTCGACGAGGTACGCAGCCGCGTCGGCCGATGGGCCAGCATCGACGAGCGCGCCGACGGTACTTGCCGGCTTCAGTTCAGCACCGAGTCGCTGGACTGGGCGACCCTCACCCTCGGGGCGACCGGCGCAGACTTCGCCATCCAAGGGCCACCCGAGCTCCTCGAGCACCTGCGCACCTGGGCCGACCGCTTCACCCGCGCCACCAAAATCCGGGGCGCTCGTCTCAAATGACCATCCGCTTGCGGGACCGGCATGGTGCTCGCTCTGGCAAGCGCCATGCCGGTCGGGGCAGTCGGGCTGGGATCAGGTGTCAGTTTGTCGGGCTGGTTAGGGTCCACACGATGGGCTGGAAGGTCTGGAAGGCGAGTGCCCCATCCGAGGTCGTGCTCGGCAGAAGCTTGGGGTATGCCTGGGTGGTGGTGCTGAAGTTGGGATTGTAGATGTACACGGCGCTGGCACCGGTGTGGATGGTGAAGGTCACGAGCTTGTTGGTGGCCGTCCCGAAGTTGACGCTGGAGCTCTGGGGCCCCGTGTACGAGATGGTCTGCCCGTCGATGCGCTCGGTTCCCCCGGCGCTCGGGGAGTTGGGGTAGTTGCCGAACTCGCTGGTGCAGCCCGTCGGTGTGCCGGTCGAGTCGTTGCAGATCTGTAGACCGAAGGTCTTGACGGCTTGGCCGCTCGGGGGAGCCACGTCCAGGCCGTTGGGCCAGTTGCCGAGGATGGCCAGGTCATCGTGGGCGACGGCTCCCTTGGCGAAGGTGGCAGTGATCCCGAAGCCGCTGACGCTGCCCCCGTTGGGGGTGATCACGGCGGTGGCGAACGCGGTGGCCGCAGCGGGCGGGCCGCCGGCGAACGCGGTGGCGGCGGGTACGGCGGTGAGCATGCCGACGCTGAGGGCGCCGAGCGCCAGCTTGGATCCGAGGTGTCGCATGAGATTCCTCCGTAGGGGTCGAAGTGTTGTCGGCTAAAGGAACGCAGTGGCGGGCGGAATGGTTCAACCAGGTTCGTGATGAACGGCTTCGCTCGCGCCTGCGTTGTAGAAGTCATGACCGCGTCGCACGACAGGGGGAGTCGTGGCCCGCGATGACGCTGGCGGCCGCCCGGCGGCGCCTCCTCTCGCCGAGCGCCTCCTCGTGGCCCTCCACGACGAGTACGCCGGGGTCCTCTTCGCTTTTGCCTTCCGGCTGTCAGGGGATCGGCAGAGGGCGGAGGACGCCGTCTCCGAAGCGCTCCTGCGGGCGTGGCAGCACCCCGAGGCCGTCGAGGGTGGCCGCGGGTCCGCCCGGGCGTGGCTTTTCACCGTGGTCCGCAACTACCTGACCGACAGTTGGCGCCGGGACGCGGCGCGGCCTCGCACTGCGGGCCCGGAGCGCCTCGATGGCCTCGCCGGCCCCGACGAGGTCGAGCGCGCCGTGGAGACCTGGGCGTTGGCGGACGCCATGGCGCTCCTCAGCAACGACCACCGTCAGGTGCTGTACTACTCCAGCTACCTCGGCCACTCCGTGGACGAGACCGCAGCGGAACTCGGGATCCCGGCCGGCACGGTCAAATCGAGGACCTATTACGCCCTCCGGGCCCTTCGCTCGATACTCGAAGAAATGGGATACGTCCGATGACGAACCACGACGATCTGAGATTGTCGCTCGGCTCCTACCTGACCGGTGCGCTCGGGCCCACAGCGCGAGCCGAGATCGACGTTCACCTCCAGCGCTGCGAACCCTGCAGGGCCGAACTGGTAGAACTCGCCGCGTTGCCCGGCCTCCTCGGACGCCTCGGTCCAGGGCAACTCAACGCCCAGCTGGCCGACCCCAGCATGCCAGGTACCAGCCCGTCAGCCTCCGACCGGGTCGGCGCTGCGGCTGGCGGACCGCCGGATGGACTGCTCAGCGGGCTGCTGGCCCAGGCCCGGGAGATCCAGGACCGGTCCCGCCGGCGCCTTCGTCGCTTGCAGGCGGCGACGGCCGCCGTCGCCGTGGCTGCGATCGTGGCGGCGGCTTTCGCAGTGGCGCCCGCTCTGACACCGGCGCCGGGGGTCAGCTACCAGCTGCGCGCCGAGGCGACCTCGGCGCATCTCGCCGGCCGGGTGACGCTGCTGCCCAAACCGTGGGGCACCGAGCTGGCGCTGACGCTGCAGGGCTTACCCGCCCGGGAGGACTGCACGGCCGTGGTCACCGGAGTACACGGGCAACGTGCGACCATCGGCAACTGGTCGGCGACCCCGGACCACATCGCGCGGGTCGACGTGGCCAGCGACCTGTCGCCATCGCAGCTGGCCTCGCTCACCGTCCAGACCCTCGCCGGTACGCCACTGCTCGGCGTCACCCTCCCCCGAGCAGGATCATGACAAGGGTTGGCCGGGGCGTCCGAGCGCAGCCGGCACACCCATCCGTAGGCGTTACGTTAGGACCACTGGCGGCTTCTTCGACGAGGCGGACACTGCTCGCCCCTCCTCCCCCAGGGGCCGTCCCGTAGGACGAACCCCCTACGGGAACGCCCAAGCTCGGGGCACGTGCCGGGCGGGGAGCGTCCCGCAAGACCCGCCCGGTGATCCGCCCGGTCACGGGGCGCTATCCCGCAACAGAAGCACGACCCGTCACGTTGCTTGCAGCCACTACCGCCAGTGTGCTCCCGAGGTAGCCAGGGGCCGACAGAACGATCCCTCTCGCGCAGCCGTCGACGCGGCCCGGACCAGCCGACCGATGGGTGCAGATCGACGGTTTTCGCCCCACGCGTGCTACGGAAACGCGAGGTTTTCCGCAGGTTCGCGCACATAACGGCCCGCCGTAACGCCGGCCCGCTGAAACGCCCATAATGCCGAGGTCTTCAGGCCATCGCCTCACTCATAGCCCGTTCAGAACCGGCGTTACTCCCGCCTATGGTCCGCCTGAGCCTATGGGGCCGAGGCGCCTCCGGCGCCTGGAGCGGCTCGGGCCCGCGGCTGCGGGCTTCATGCGCGCGGTCGAAGGTTCGGCTGTTAGTCGAGCCATGGACGCGGCCCCAAGGGAGGGCATGCTCACGCTCAACGCCGCAACCGGCGATGCCTCCACCGCCGGCCTCCCGCTCGTCCTCACCGTAACCGAAGCCGCAGGGGTCCTTCGCATCTCGCGCGGCCTCGCCTACCAGCTCGTGGGCTCGGGCCAGATCCCCTCCGTTCGCCTGGGTAGACGCCTCGTCGTGCCCAGCGTGGCTGTCCTGGCCCTGGTAGCGCAGCCGTTGGCGGCGGCCGCGGATGGTGGCCGCGCATGACCGACCAGGGGCTGAAGCACCTGGCGGAGATGATGGAAGAGGCCGCCGAGCTCCTCTCGACCGTCGACGGCCTCCTGGCCTGGGACTTGGTCTGCACGGCTGAGCGTCTCCGGTCCTGCACGGCGACTGCCCTGGTCGGTGATCGGAGCCAGCTCGCCCTTCCCGGCATGGCGCTTATGGGCACCGACAACGCTCCCGACTGACGCGAGGCCACTACCGCGTACGTGTGCAGCCCGGCCCGCGGAGGCTCGGGCACGTCTGGTACCCGGAGCTCAGCGTGGGCCCGGCTCCCCGGCCGGCGAGGTCGGGACGTCGTTGTGCTCCGCTTGGCCGTGCACAACCCTGCCCAGGTGCTCGGCCGCCTTGCGCTGGGCCGAACCCCGGGCCTTGCTGTAGTGCTTGGCCAGTACCGCCGGCCCGTGGCCCTGGCGCTGGGCGACGACGCTGATGTTGAACCCGGCGTCCAGCAGCTCGCTGGAGGTGAACTTGCGGAAACCGTTGAACGACAGGTTGAACTCGTGGCGCTCCCCGTCAGCGGCCTGCTCCCGGCGCAGGGCAGCGTCACAGGCCCGTCTGGCCCACATCTGGGTGCGGCCCAAGGCCTTGGCGATGTCGTCGTAGGACATGGCGGCCCCGTCGGCGGGCCTTGGCCCGGGCCTGCTGGAGCGGTCGACCGAACCCTCGCGGCGTAGGCGCAGGGCCTCGTCCTCCAGGGCGATCGTCGTCGGTCTCTTGTCCTCGACGCCCAGGTGGCCCTTCAGCACCGCCAGGCGTACGGTCACCTGGGCCGGCCGTAGGGGCGCGGAGCAGCCCGGTTCGTCGCTGAACACGAACGGGTCGGCGGACAGGGGAACGCCGATAAGAGCAGCGCGCTCGGCCATCTGGTCCAGGTGGTGGCGGACGACGGCCAGTGTCTCCTCATCGACCGGGACATGGCGGCGGTGCTGGAGCCGCTTGGTCGTCTTGATGCTGCCGTCGATGTCGACGGCGCCGCGTACCCAAAGGCTCCGTCGGTACCAGTCCACGTCCGAGCGCCGCAGGGCGACGAGCTCGCCCAGGCGGCACCCGGTGGTGGCGGCCAGGGTGAGCACCGGGGCTATGTCGGGGGTGTGCTCCAGCGCGGCGGCCAGGATCAACGACACCTCGGCCGCCTCGGGCGGCAACTTCTCGCGTGCGAGGTAGGTGCTCTTGGGCAGCTGTAGGCCGAGCACCGGGTTGTGCAGTACCTTGCCGGTCCGCCGTGCCCACTTGAAGGCGCCCGAGAGGAGCGCCTTGGCCTGGTTCATGGAGCTGACAGCCACCGGCCGGGCATTTGCTGGCTTCTACCAGGACTTTCGTGGTGGTGCGCCCCCTGGGATTCGAACCCAGAACCTGCGGATTAAGAGTCCGTTGCTCTGCCATTGAGCTAGAGGCGCAGGGTAGCGATAGTACCCAATCGGCGACAGGCCCGGCACATGCTGGCCTGCTGTGCCACGGTCCCTGTCGGGCCAGCCTGCGAGGACCGGGAGAGGCGTTCCGGCGAGGCCGTCAGCCAAGCGGGCCGAGCTGGTGGCCTGTCCTCTCGGCCTCGATCGCCCGTGCAGACATCGGCGCTGCGCGCTACCCTGCCTACTGTGAGTGGTGGGGTGACCGAGGGGACTTGAACCCCCGACCTCCAGGGCCACAACCTGGCGCTCTAACCAACTGAGCTACGGCCACCACGGACTTCTCAGTTTGGCACAGCGAGCCGGGGGACAGGGACAAAACTAAGCGCGCCCCACTGACGAGCCGATAAACAGGCATGGCCCGCAGGGACGTAAGTCGCCAGGTGCGCAGCGAAGCCCACGAAGAGGACCTCGTCAGGCTGTACCTGGACAGCATAGGCAAGTACCCCTTGCTCACCAAAGAGGACGAGTGGCGGCTCTCTCGGGTCATCGAGGAGGGCAACGAGGCCGCCGAGGAGCTCGCCAAGCTCGGGCCCAGGTCGGCCCGTAGGCGTGAGCTGGCCCGGAAAGTCAAGCGTGGAGAGGCGGCGCGCGAGGAGTTCGTCAACTCCAACCTTCGCCTCGTCGTCTCGATCGCCAAGCGCTACCAGTCCTCTGACCTGCCCCTTCTCGACCTCGTACAGGAGGGCAACCTCGGCCTGATCCACGCCGTCAGCAAGTTCGACTGGCGCAAGGGCTTCAAGTTCTCCACGTACGCCACCTGGTGGATCAAGCAGGCGATCAGCCGGGGCATCGACAACACCGCCCGCACCATCCGCCTACCTGTGCACGCCGGTGACCAGGTCAGGCGGCTTCTCAAGGTCAAGCGCCAGCTGGAGAGCCAGACGGGGCGCGCCCCCACCTATGCCGAGCTGGCCGAGGCCATGGACATCAGCGAGGCGCAGGTGTCCGACCTGCTGAGGCATGCTTCGGACCCCGTGAGCCTCGAGTCCAAGGTCGGGCCCGACGGTGACAGCGAGCTCGGAGACGTCGTGGCCGACATGGCCTCCAAGACGCCCTTCGATGCCGTGGCCGACGCGATGCTGAGCAGCGAGGTCGCCAAGTTGCTCTCGGTCCTGGACGAGCGTGAGCAGGAGATCCTGCGCCTCCGCTACGGTTTTGACCGGGGTGACCCGCGCACTCTCGAGGAGGTGGGAGCGACCCTCAACCTCACCCGGGAGCGCATCCGCCAGATCGAGCGCGCCGCCCTGTCCAAGCTGCGCCATCCCTCGTCCAAGGGCGAGACCCGGGACCTGCTGGCCAGCTGAGCAGGCCTCTGGGCACGAGCACCCGCG
>JAJZIY010000062.1:0-5008 GCA_021828475.1 Actinomycetes bacterium | reverse complement strand
GTCCAGCCTCCGTCGACCAGTACCGTCTCCCCGGTCACCAGCGACGCAGCAGGTGAGGCGAGGAAGACGACCGCACCTGCGACTTCGACCGGCTCGCCGATGCGGTGGAGGGCGGCCACCCTCTGCACGACATCCTGTTCGAAGGCCGGGTCGGACAGCGCCGCGCTGGTTCCCGGGGTCCTGATGAACGTGGGTGCCACGGCGTTGACGGTTATGCCGTGAGCGCCCCATTCGACGGCGAGGCACTTGGTCAGGTGCGAGATGGCCGCCTTGGTCATGCAGTAGACGGACTCACCTGGCAGGGCGACGAAGCCGGCCTGGCTGCTCATGTTGACGATCCGGCCGTAGCCCTGGGCCGCCATCACCCTGCCCGCCGCCTGGCAGGCGAAGAAGGTCCCCTTCAGGTTGACAGCCAGGGTGGAGTCGAAGTCCTCCTCGGTGGCGTCGAGGGCGGGGTTGCCCGGGGCAATCCCGGCGTTGTTGACCAGGATGTCCAGCCGGCCGAAGTGGCCGGCCGCCGCGTCGACGGCCCGGCGCACCTGGGCGAGGTCGGAGACGTCCATGGCCAGGGGCAGGCAGCGCCGCCCGGTCGCCTCCACGGCCCCGACGACGCCGGCGGCGGCCCCCAGGGAACGCAAGCCGACCGCGACGTCGGCGCCGGCGTGAGCGAGGGCCACCGAGATGGCCCGGCCCAGGCCGCGCGCTGCTCCGCTGACCAGCGCAACTCGGCCCTCCAGGGAAAACGACGGCACAGGCTCCATCCCGGCGACTCTACCGAGCCGTCGCCGGGTGGTCCCGGCCCGGAGCGTCAGCCGGCGGTTGCCGGTTTGGTGCCCGACATGACGGCGGCTTCGGCCACGACCGGCAGCGAGGTGACGTCTGTGAAGCCGGCCCTGGCGTAGTACGCCTTCCAGGTCTCGATCGAGACGGGACGCTCCTGGAAGCGCAGGGTGAACCGGCCGACGTTCTTGACGAGGCGCCACCAGCCGCCTGGGCCGCGCTTGGCCAGCGTGGTCACCTTGGAGGTGATGATGGCACGGTCGCGGGCCGTGCCGCCCCGGCCGAACATCATGTCCCCGATGACGAGGTGCCCGCCGGGGCGAAGCCAGCGGTAGGCGGCGGCCACGACCCGCTCCTTGTCGCGGTCGTGCAGGTGGTGGAGGGCGTAGTTGGACACGACCAGGTCGACGCTCCCAGCAGGAAGGTCGAACTGCTCGACCGTGCGTACCACCCCCTCGATCCCGGTGACCCCGGCCGCCGTGGCCTTCTCCTGGAGGAGGTCGATCATGTTCTGGCTGATGTCCACGGCCGTCACCTTGGCACCGAGCTGTGCCAGGGGCAGGCTCAGCTGGCCGGTTCCACAGCCGAGGTCGACGGCCACGGAGCCCTCGGTGGCCCGGGCCGCTTCGAGGACCGTCCGTATGACCTTGTCGAGCCCGATGACGCCGCCGTGGTCCCACGACCTGGCCCTTCGGTCCCATACAAACCGCTGCAACCGGCTGGCGAAGGGTTCGGGCGCTTCCTTTGACGTCGGTGCCGGGGCCGGTGCCCCTGTCGGGGCGGTCACCGGCACCCGGCCCGGGTGGCGGCGAGGGCTGGGCCTTGGGCAGTCTGCTTTCGGGGCGTTCGCGGCATTGGGGTATCCTTCCACACGGACCTTACGCCTGATTGAAGTACCCCTCGGGTACGGCTCAGGGGTGCCCGTCACCCTGGGTCGGGACCGCGGTGGTGCTCGTTGCCGGGCGTGCGGAGCTGGTCGGGGGTGCGGTGCTCGCCGGCGCGGGTGCAGCGGTGGTCGTGACCGTGCTGACCGGCGCCAGTGGAGCGGTGGTGGTCGGCGTCGTGCTCGTGGCCTGCACGGTCCCGCCCGGGAGCCTGGTCGTCGGCGCGAGAGAGGACGGTGGCTGGCTTAGTGGCGGTTGGGGGAGGGCGTCCGCACCGGCGGGTGGCGCCGGCATCTGCGGGGCGCACCCGGGCGTCGGCACCGCGTTGACGAGCGCTGGGAGCTGCGGGAGCGGTGGCAGGCCGAGGACAGAGGGAGCCACGGCGTTGGCCAGGGCCGTCTGGCCGGCATCGTCGGGGTGCAGGTTGTCGCCCGAGTCGTAGGCGGGGAACATGAGCACCGGGTTGCAGGCGCCGTCGTAGACGTCGGCCACAGCGGGGGCCAGGTCCAGCACCCCGGCGAACGCGCCGGAGGTGAGCACCCAATGGTCGACTATCTCCAGCTGGATCTGGTCGTAGGTGCTCCAGACCTCGACGGGGTGCGTGCCACCGCTCGACCGAGGCAGCAGCGTGACCCCGACGATGCGCACACCGGCCCGGTGGGCGTCGGCGATGGCGTCCCTGTACCCGCCGATCAGCTGCTGGGCGGTCGTGCCGAACCAGAGGTCGTTGGTGCCGAGGAACAACACCAACTCCGACACCCCGGGCTGGTCGAGTGCGTCCGTGTCGAGGCGCTCCAGGCCGGGTGGGCCCCCGCCCAGCTTGGAGTAGTTGGGCACGTAGCCCGTGAGCGTGTTGGCAGTGATGCCCTCGTTGACGATGGCGCGGCGTTGCGCTGCGGGTAGCTCGTCCACCCTCTGCTGGAGCAGGTCGGTCCAGCGCAGGGTGGCATTGAAGCCCTCGGTGATGGAGTCGCCCACGACCACGATCGTCCCCGGAGCGGTGGTGAGGACGTCGGCGGCGTCCACCCACCGTCCCCACTGGTCGGAGAAGCCCCAACCCGTGCCGCCGAGGTAGGCGGTGGCGTTGCCTCCGCCGTTGGGGGTGTAATACGACTGGTCGGGGTGGCCGGCGCAGCACGGGTGTACCGTCACCAGGTCGGCGCTGGTCATGTAGACGCTGACGGCGAGGCTCTGTCCCGCCGTGACTGCCATGTCGACGGGGTCGGTGTACACGGTCCGGCCTGCCGGCACCACCACCGCCTGGTGCCCGTCGAAGCTCAGCTGGCGCATGGTGCCGGGCACTATGGCCGCTCCGCCGCCGTCGGTGCCCACCGTAGCGGCCGCGACCTGGAGCGGTGCGTTGCCGAACTCGTTGGAGATGCGGAACTTGACGGCAGTGCCGCCCACGGCCGGCGTGACGATGTCCCGTACCGTCGTGTCCGAGGCGATGCCGTAGCCCCACCCCATGGCCAGGCCCCAGGCCAGGCGCCAGGTCGCAGCCTTGCCGCGGCCCGTGCCGTCCCCGTTGGTGGGAGCCGGCGACGTGGTCGTGCTCGGGTGCACCGTCGTCGGGGTGAGCGTTGTCGAGGTGAGCGTTGTCGAGGTGGCCGCCGTCGACGTCCCGGTGGTGGGGGCGGTGGTCCGCTGCGGCGCAGTGGTGGAGCTTGCCGCCGCCGTCGGGGTCAGTGCCGGAGCCGTCGTAGTGCTGGTGGGGCTGCCGGACGCGGTCGAGCGCTCGCCGGAGCGGTGCAGGGCTATCATCGCCAGCCCGGTCAGAAGGGCTGCAGCCAGGACCACCGACAGCAGGCGGGTGGAACGTCCCATCCCGGTCAGCCGGGCGAGCGCAGAGGCGACGGCCGGCGCTGTGCCCGCGCCCTGCCCGCAACCCGCTCCGCTCCCATGCACACCACGCTAGAGAAAGCAACCGCGCGGCCGCTCGTCGGGTTCCGGGGCCGGCCCACCCGGAGCCAGGAGGGGCTTGCGCCGGGCGGGCTGGGAGCTGGGAGCGGGGAGCGGGGAGCGGGGAGGGGGACGGCGGCTCGCGGGCAGTCCGAGAGGGCTGGGACGCCAGCGGGCCTGGAGCGCCGGCGAAGGCGCGTCCGGACGGATTTCCTGGGCCCCGGAGGCGGGTACGTTGCCCGCGCGAAAACGCATTTTGCCTAACGCCGGTGACGCGAGCGCTGTCCCCTGTTGCGTCGGGACCACTCCTGGCGACCATTGCCCTCCAGTACCCTAACGACATGATCGAGTGCAACCGCAAGTTGGCAGCAGGCGTCGCCGCGCTGGTTTTCGTACCCGGCGCGCTGGGTGCCCCGGGCGCCGCTTTCGCTGCGGCGGGCGCCAGGACCGCCGGCCAGGTCCTCGCCGCCTCCAAGGCGGCCATGCTCCATGTGAAGGACTTCTACGTTTCGGGGAGCTTGGGCCGTTCCGGCTCCACGATGCAGTTGCACCTGGCCATGTCGCCGCACGGCGGGGGCGGCAGCATCGGCGTCCCAGGGGCCACTTTGGACATCATCGTGTCGGGCGCGAAGAAAGTGTTCATCAAGGCTGACGCCAAGAGCTGGGAGCAGTTGGCCTCGGGCAACAAGGGCGAGGCGCAGTTGCTGGCAAATCGCTGGATAAGGGTCCCGGCCTCCAACGTGGGGTTCGCCGATTTCGCCAAGTTGACGGTTTCGACCCAGTTCATACCCCAATTGCTGGGGGGTGCGCCGGCGCTCACCATCGCGGGTGGCGTCCACCAGTGGCAGGGTCGCCCGGTCACCCAGCTCACGGACAGCGCAGGCGACATCCTCGACATCGCCGCCACCGGCGCCCCGTACCTGCTCCGCATGGTGGGCAACGGTGGCTCCGCCGGCCAGATGACCTTCAGCCGGTTCGGCACAGCCTCGTTGCCGAACGCCCCTGCCAATGCCATCACACTGCCCGGCACCAAGTAGCAGCGCCGGGGCACCAGGTAGCAGCGCCGGGCACCAAGTAGCAGCGCCGGGCACCAAGTAGCGGCGCCGGGCACCAAGTAGCGGCGCCGGGCACCAAGTAGCGGCGCCGGGCACCAAGTAGCGGCAACGAGTTGTGGCTGTGGCCCGGGCGCGCGGGCCATGGCGCACAGGGCCCTCGGGACGTTGGTCCCTAAGGCCCCACGGGAGCCGATAGGTACCTTTGCTACTTAGTGCCACCGGTACGTACAACCTCCCTGCGGCAGTCCCCGGGGCCCGGGGCCGGGACCGCCTGTAACGACGCTGGCTGTGCTCGACCTGTGCCCGAGCAGCTGCACTTCGCCCTGGCGGGACGGATCCGGCGGACCTTCGTGCTGTTACGCCGCCAGGCGCGCCGCCAGGACCCTTCCG
>JAJZIY010000061.1 GCA_021828475.1 Actinomycetes bacterium | reverse complement strand
CCTGGTCACGAGCATCTCGGGCGGCGCCACGTCCCCCGACGTCTTCATGGGCGACGTCATCTGGCCCGGTCAGTTCGGCTCCCATGCCCTCGCCTTGCCTCTGTCCAAGTACCTGCCCAAGAGCTTCTTCTCCCGCTTCGCCTCCGGCCTGGTGGCAGGGGCCAGCTACAAGGGCCAGGTCTACGGGGCACCGTTCTTCCAGGACCAGGGCTTCCTCTACTACCGCAAGGACCTGCTCAGCGCCGCCCACATGGCGGTGCCCAAGACATGGGAGCAGCTCAAGGCGGACGCGGTCAAACTGGCCAAGTCGGGCAAGGTCAAGTACGGCTTCGTATGGGAGGGCGACTCCTACGAGGGGGGCACCTGTGACTTCATGGAGTACTACGCGGACACCGGGGGCCAGGTCCTGAACGCCAGCGACAGCAAGTCGGTGCTCAACGTCGGCAAGGTCACCCAGGTGCTCAGCTTCATGCGCAGCCTGGTGACCTCAGGCGCCTCGCCGGCCGCGGTTGACACGTTCCAGGAGCCGCAGGCCATGAACGCCTTCCAGGAAGGCCAAGCCGCCTTCCTGCGCAACTGGGACTACGCCTACTCGTCGTCGCAGTCAGCCGGCTCCAAGGTGATCGGCAAGGTCGGGGTCGCACCACTGCCGACGTTCGCCGGCCACCCGTACCCCGGCTACTCCAACATCGGCGGGTGGAACCTCTACATCAACCCCCACTCCAAGAACGTCCAGGCCGACCTCAAGTTCATCAACTACATGACCAACGTGCAGGCTCAGACGATCGAGGCGACCAAGTTCTCCGAGATCCCGACCAATGCCCAGGTCCGGGCCCTGCCCTTGGTCAAGAAGGTCAACCCGACCTTCGACGTCCTGTCTCGGACAAAGCTCGTCCCGAGGCCCGCTCAGAACCCCAACTACCCCAGGATCTCCCAGGCCATCTACACCAACATGAACTCCGCTCTCTCCGGCTCGAGCAGCCCGGCCAGCGCAGCCAAGTCCATCTCGAGCCAGATCGACTCCGCTCTCAGCTCCAGCGGCCTGTAGGCATCGGCAGGTAGCAAACCACGAGCACAGCCGGTGGCCCCGCCAGCGGGGCCACCGGGACCCACCACCCCGCAACAAACCGAGGAGCCGCAATGGCATCTACGCAGCTGGCACCTACGGCCCCTGTCGCCGTCCCGGGCACCCTCGTGCCGCCGCCGGTCCGCCGGGACCGCATGACCCGCAACCTGGCCCGTATGGGCTGGGGGTTCGCCTCACCGGCCCTGATCGTCATCGGGGCCTTCACCATCTTCCCGATCCTGTTCTCCATCTTCGTCTCCTTCGAGAACGTCAACGTCACCGGCGCCGGGTTCTCGTTCCAGGGCCTCACCGCCGGCAACTATTCGACTGTGCTCGGCGCCGGGCTGTGGCACCACGCCCTCTGGTTCACGACCGTCTACACGGTCGTGACCGTTGTCGTGGAGGTCGCACTCGGGACCGTGTTCGCCCTCGTCCTGGAGCGGATGACCCAGGGCCGCGGCATGATGATGGCCCTGCTGCTCATACCGTGGTCGCTCATCACGGTCGTGTCGGCAGAGCTGTGGAGCTATATCTACAACGCCAGTTACGGTGTCCTGAGCGGAGTTTTCCACAACATCCTGGGCGCCCCCTTCTCGGCGACCGTCGCCCTCATGTTCGCCGACGTGTGGAAGACGACCCCGTTCGTCACCATCATCGTCCTGGCCGGCCTGGTCATGATCCCCCAGGAGCTCCTCGAAGCCTCCGAGGTGGACGGCGCCAACGGATGGAAGACTTTTTGGAGGGTCACCCTCCCCCTCCTCCGGCCGACGATCGGCATAGCGGTCCTGTTCCGCGTGCTCCAGGCCTTCGGGTTGTTCGACCTGCCCTACGTCCTCACGACAGGCGGGCCGGGCACCTCGACCGAGTCGCTCGCCATGCTCGGGTACAACACGATGTTCACCAACCTCGACTTCGGCCCAGGGGCAGCAGTGGCCACCACCACCGCCGCCATCGTCCTCATCATGTCCCTGGTGTTCCTGAAGGCGTTCAAGGCACAGGTCGGCAAGGAGCTCCCAAGTGCGTAACCGTACCCGCACCGGCGCCGCCCGTTACTTCAACCTGGTCAACCTGGGTGCGCTGCTCATCGCACTGTTCGTCATCATCCCTATGTACTGGCTGTTCGCCTCGGCGTTCAAGACGACAGCGGGCGTGGGTGCCTCCCCGCCCCAGTACTTCCCCAACCCGGTGAGCACCACGAACTTCCAGCAGGCGTTCGGCCAGTACACCTTCGGGCGCTACATACTCAACTCGCTGGTGGTCGCCGCCTGCTCCACGGCACTCGTGCTCAGCCTCGGCACCCTGGCCGGCTACGCCCTCGGGCGCCTGCCGGTGCGCGGCAAGTACCCCGTCATGGTCTCGCTATTGATGATCTCGGTCTTCCCCCAGATCGCGGTCATAGCTCCGCTGTACCTCATCATGCGCGACCTCGGTTGGCTCAACAGCTACCAGGCGCTGATCTTCCCGTACACGGCGTTCAACCTCCCCTTCGCCATCTGGATCCTGCGCAACTATTTCCTCGGGATCTCGATGTCCATGGAGGAGAGCGCCCGGGTGGACGGTGCCGGCGCCCTGAGGACCCTGTGGTCGGTGATCATCCCCCAGGTCTCGCCGGGCATCTTCACCGCCGGCGTCTTCACCTTCACGGCCTGTTGGACCGAGTTCCTCATGGCTCTGTCGTTCAACCAGCAGAACAACATGAGGACGATCCCCGTCGGCATCGCCACCTTCGGGTCCCAGTTCACCGTGCCTTACGGGACCCTGTTCGCCGCCAGCGTCGTGGCGGTCGTGCCGATCGCCATACTCGTCCTCGTCTTCCGCAAGGCGGTCGTCTCCGGCCTGACCTCGGGCGCAGTCAAGGGCTAGCCCCCAGGACGTCCCAGGCTCCCCCCGTCCCCCCTCGGGGAGCCTGGGACCGTACCGCCGTCCTCAGGCTGCCGGGGCGCCCGGCTTTCCCACGTACCACTGCGAAGCCACCTCGAACCCGGCCGCAGCCAGGTCGGCCTCGCGTCCGCGGCCCGGGTGCTGGGGCACCACCACCAGCACGGCGCCCGAACGCGACGCTCGGGCCTCGATGTCGCCCGGGACGACAGAAGGCCCGAGGTACCGGACGAACATCACAGGGCCTCCCAGGTCGTACACAGGCGGTGGTGGCCCGATCAGGGCGCCGAAGCCCTCTCCGTTGACCGCTCCCGTCTCCGCCGGGCCTGCGGGCTCCACCGGTTTGACCCACCACTGCTCGCTCAGCCGTAGGCCGGCCCCCACGAGCATCTCGTTCTTGAGCGAGTCCTTCTTGGCGCTGACGACCCTGGCACTGGTCGCACCGTGAGCCCGCAGGCCTTCCCAGGCGGCCCTCAGCAGCTCAGCGCCCTCGCTCCACCAGAAGCCCTCGTCGTCGACGACGAAGTCGTCGACGAAGCAGTCGTTGCCCCGTAACTGGGCCACCACCAGGGCATGAGCCGTTCGTAGCGCTGCGACGTCGTCCAAGCCGACCTGTTGCTTCAGCAAGCCCGCCTCCTGCGCCACGGCCACCTCGGACGGCCTCCACAACAGCGGCGTGAAGGTCGCGTACGACTCCCGCCGGCGCTGCAACAGCTCCGCTGCCCAGTCGCAATCCGAGCTGACCATCTGTACGACCCTCGGCCGTGCCACGGCCCCAGTCTCCCGCCCTTGGCGCCCTTCGACAACATGGCGGCCGTCACGGCCAGGGCGCTGCGCCGGGCCTGCGACACCGGTCGTGGCCTGCTCAGGCCCCCACGCCCGCCATCTCCGCCCTCCTGCCTGGTTGGCTGCCGGCACCGTCGGGCACGACGAAGTCGCGCTCACGGACCAGGACCAGGGAGCAGCCGGCGGCTACGAACGCCACCACAGCGCCGATGAGCAGTATGAGATCGAGGCCGCTCACGAACGCCGAGCGCGTAGCCAGTGCGGCCAGGCCCCGGTAGCGGGCCGGCACCGCTGCCAACACCCGCCCCGCGTCGCCGCCACCGATGGCGTGGGCGAGGGAGGCGGCGAGCGGCTCGAGCGGCGTCCCGCGCAGCTTCGTGCCGATGACGCCGCGCAGGCTGCTGGCGAATATCGTGCCCAGCGCCGCGACACCGGTGGCGATGCCGACCTGGCGCAGCGTGCTGTTGATACCCGAGGCCATGCCCGCCCGAGAGGGGTGGACGACGCCCACCGCCGTCGACACAAGGGGCACGTTGACCAGGCCGGCACCGACGCCCGAGACGACCAGGCCCGCCAACAGGTGCGTCCACGCCGAGTGCACGTTGGTACCGGTCATCAGCAGCAACCCCGCCCCGACGACGGCGAAGCCGGGCCCAATGAGCCACTTCCGAGGCACGTGGCTGGTCAGGCGGCCGGCGACGGCAGCCACCACGAACGTGGCCACGCTCAGGGGCAGGAAGCGCAAGCCGGCGCCGAAGGCCGAGTAGCCCAGCCCGTCCTGCAGGTATATGACCAGGTAGGTGAGCAGGGAGAACAGCGATGCCGAAATGGCGAAAGCCGCCACCAGCCCGCCGTTGAAGGTCGGCACCCGGAGCAGTTGGATGTCGAGCATGGGGTGGCTCTGGCGAGCCTCGATCAGCGCGAAGGCTGCCAGCAGCACAGCGCTCGCCACCAGCGGCCCGAGCACCTGTCCCGAGGTCCAGCCGTTGGAGGTGCTCTCGATGAGCCCGTACACCAGTGACCCGAGGGACAGGCTGAACGTGAGGAAACCGGCGAAATCGGGCCTCGCCGCCCGGGGGTCACGCGATTCGGGCACACGGGCCAGCGTCACCAGGAGCGTGAGGCCGCCGATGGGAAGGTTGACGAAGAAGATCCAGCGCCAGGACAGGCCGCTCGTGATGGCCCCGCCCAGCACGGGGCCTACGGCCACCGCTGCCCCGGTGACCGCGCCGTAGACGCCGAAGGCCACCCCCCTGTCCCGGCCGCGGAACGCCTCCGCCAGTAGAGCGAGCGAGGTGGCGAACATGATCGCCCCGCCGACGCCCTGCGCCGCCCGGGCCACGATCAGGAACACCGGCCCGCTCGACAGGCCGCAGAAGAGGGAGGCGGTCGTGAAACCACCCACCCCGATGGCGAACAGCAGGCGCCGGCCGAAACGGTCGGCCACCGACCCGGCGGTGAGCAGGAAGGCGGCCAGGGTCAGGGCGTAGGCACTGATGACCCATTGCAGGTCGGACAGGGACGCGCGGAAGCCGTGCTCGATGGCGGGCAGGGCGACGTTGACGATGGTGATGTCCAGCAGGAGCATGAAGACGCCGGTGCACACCGCCACGAGCACCCACCACTTCTGGGCCATCTAACCTCCGGACTTGACTTGGTCGACCGCTACGCCAACCTACCGCCACGCACCGACGCCACGGGCCCCCGGTAGCGCTGCGACCGGGGGGCCGGCCGGCCCGGAGGTAGCCTCGCAGCGGTGCCCGACGACCGCCGACAGCCTCGACAGCCGACCGAGCAGTTGCGCCAGAGGGTGCTGGCCAACAAGCGGATGGTTGCCGTGGTAGCAGTGGCGGCGGGTGCGATCGGCGTGCTCATGGCCACCAGCACGGGCAGCGGCCCGCACGCGCTCATCTGCTCCGGCCAGTGCAAGGCGCCCTACCAGCTGCAGGTCTTCTTCAAGCCGGGCACCAGCGACGCCGGAGCCGCCCGTGAGACGGCCAGGTGCCGCAGCCGGCGCGAGGTGCAGCGGGTGGGCACGCCGCGTACGGGTGTCGCCGGCCTCGTGGTCGTCCCGGTCTACACACGCGACCTAGGCAAGGGCCCGAGGACCGACGGCTTGCTCGCCTGCCTCGCTCACCAGCCGGGGGTGCTGGCCACGGGCTGGCCCAAGTGAGGCGGTAGGGCCCGCCCGGCGCAGGAGCGGCCGGCCACGAGGCTCCGGGGCCGTGGGTCGTAGGCCGAGGGGCTTGGACCGGCCGTCGGCGGGCGCTAGCTGGCTACGAGGCTGCGGTGGCGCACCTGGTCGCGCCCCGGGGGGGAGCCGCCGTCCGCCCGCTTCTCCGGCTCAGCCGACAGCTCCTCGAGCCCCCGGCCCGCCGCCTCGGGCAGCGTCAGGGTGACCAGCAGGCCGACCACGGCGAAAACGGTGGCGATGCCCAGCATCCCGCGCAGGCCGAAGGCGCTCTGGAGGGTCGGCACCAGGAACACCCCCAAGAAGGCACCCAGCTTGCCGACGCCGGCGGCGATGCCGTGGCCGGTGGTCCTGGCCGAGACCGGGAAGACCTCGGAGGGCAGCACGAAGGTCGTGGTGTTCGGTCCGAACTCCACGAAGAAGTAGCTGACCCCGAACACGGCCACGAACGCGCCGATGCTGCTCGTCAGCACGGGCACCGCTGCCAGGAGGCAGAAGGCCACCGCCATGGCGGCGAAGCCGAGCAACTGGAGGCGACGGTGACCGATACGGTCCATCCTCCACACCGCAAGCGCGTAGCCGGGCACGGCGAAGACGACGAACATGGCGAGCGACAGGACCAGCTTGGCGGCGGTGCCGGCCCCTGGGTCGACGCCCTTCAGGATGGCGGGGAGGGAGAGGGTGTTGCCGTAGTAGGCGTAGTCGAAGAGGAACCAGCTCCCGGCGGTCCCTACGAGCAGGGTCAGCAGCCGGCGGTTGCGCACCAGATCTCCGAGCCCGAGGCGTGCCCGGACGACGCCACCCGGGGCCGTGGCGGCAGCGGCGCCCTGCGTGCGGTCGCCGTTGGCCCGGTCTGCGGGGAAAGCCACGATGTCAGCGGCAACCACGCCCCCCGAGAACTGCGCCAGCTCGCTTGCCGCCTTGGCATGCTGGCCGAGCACGGCTGCCTGGAACCGTGGCGACTCCGGCATGCGGGACCTGAGCAGTACGACGCCGGCAGCCGGGATGGCGCCCAGGGCGAGCAGCAGGCGCCAGGTGACCTGGTTGCCCACGCCCGACTCCACAAGGCCCAGAGCGACGAGGGGACCGACGATCAGGCCCAGTGCCTGCATCGAGAAGACCATCCCGACGAGGCGGCCACGGTCGGCGCGGTTGGAGTACTCGCTCATGAGCACGGCCGAGACCGGGTAGTCCCCGCCGATGCCCAGGCCCAGCACGAAGCGGGCAACGACCAGGAACACGAAGTTGGGCGAAGCGGCGGAAGCCAGGGCTCCGAGGATCATGATGGCCGCTACCAGGACGTAGACCTTCTTGCGGCCGACGATGTCCGCCAGGCGGCCCAGGACCACGGCCCCGAAGAAGGCACCCAGTACTGCAGCGCCCGACACCCAGCTCGTCTGCGCCGTCGACAGGTGCCACTGGGTCGCCACGAGGGAGGCGACGGTGCCGATGACGAACAGGTCGTAGGCGTCGGTGAAGAACCCGACGCCCGAGATCACCACCGCCCTGTGGTGGAAACGGCTGACCGGTGCGCTGTCGAGCGCCTCGGCCAAGGCAAGGTTGGCGTCGGCCGGCGTCCGCAGGTCACTGCGTACGGCTTGCATGGGTGGCTGCCCCTCCTCGGCCCACGTCGGCCTCCCTGGCCGCCGCCCTTGCGGTTCGGCCGCCGCCTCCGCTGAGCGGTACCGGGGCCCGGGCACGCTCCCAGTCTCCCCAGGCCAAGTGAACGCGGCCCGACCTCGAAGTGTACGGACGGTGAACCGAGGATGAACAGCTGGCAAAGAACCCGCGCCCAAAGCCTCCTACCCGGGCGCACCACCGGGTAGAACCGTAGGGCATGGGGACCGCCGGAGATTTGGGCATGCCTGTCGACAGGCAGGTCGCCCAGGTCTTCTACCTGGTGGCCGAGGCGCTGGCAGGCGCGACTGACGCCCTTCTCGGCGCAGAGATGGCCGAGGCCAGCCGCATCGTCGAGGCCGACCAGTCGGTGGACGACCTGACCAGGGACCTCAGCGACCGCATCTGGGAGGAGTTCGAGCGCCTGGCGCCCGCCAGCACCGAGCTGCGCCGGCTCGTCAGCCTCCTGCTCATACTGCCGGAGCTCGAGCGCAGCGCCGACCTGGCCGAGCACATCGCACAGCGGGCGGTCGCCAACCTCGGGCCCAGCATGTCCCCGCTCAGCCGGGGCATCGTCCAGCGCATGTCGGAGGTGGCGCTCGAGATGTGGAGGGAGACGGCCGGGAGCTACCTGCGCCAGGCCGCGGTCGGCGCAGCGCTGGACGAGGCCGACGAGGAGCTCGACATACTGCACCAGAGGCTCACCGACGAGGTGGCAACCTCGCCGATGCCGGCATCGATAGGCGCTCAGGTGACCCTGCTCGGTCGCTTCTACGAGCGCCTCGGTGACCACGCGGTCAACCTGGCCAGGCGCATCGAAACCCTGAACGCCCGGGGCGGCACCCCGGCCTGAGGCCCGGCGGGCCGGGGCGGCACCCCCGCTCAGGTGGGCCCGCCTACGGCGCCGTTGCCGGCGCCCGAGCGGCGCTGGGAGCCAGGGACGAGTAGTCGGCCCTTGTCAGCGCGCCGGTGGCCAGGTTGCCGTTGGCCTTGGGCACCTGTGCCGTCTGGCCGCCCACGTAGAGCCGCGCCCCCCTGACCCCGGCGAACGCTGTGACCGTGTAGACGATCTGGGCCGCCGCCATGACCTGGTCCTGCCCGCCGAGGCTGGCGAACGACGTGGGCAGGAAGACGGGCACGACCCCCCGGCGGACCAGCCCTGCGCCGAGCGGTCCCACGGATGATGCCGGGCTGACCAGGCCGCGGTCGGACTCGAGCAGGGTGGGGCCGGCAGCCAGCTCGTCGAGCGCCGCCCCGACCGTGGCCGGGTAGGCGACGCTGCGCTGGACGGCGACCAGGCGCTCGTTACGGCCCTGCAGGTAGACCGTGACCCGGACGCTGTCGACCCCCGGGAGGCTCGTGGGGATGGCGCGGTGCGACGGTGCCAGCAAACCGTAGGGCACATGCCTTGCGTCGAGCGCCTGAGGTGCGCTCTGCGGTCCGAGGACGCAACCGGCGAGGACGGCGGCACCGACAAGCGGCGCCAGCGTCGCCAACACCGCTCGGTACCACCTGCCGGTGCGACGCCGAACGCCCGGTCCTGCGCCGGGGGCCGGGACGGGCCTCACCTCGCCGGCCTCCTCACCTCGCGTCCCAGGCGGGCCCCTGTCGCTCCCGCAGTGCCCCGCCGGCCACCCCCGTCGCTGCCGGCGGTCCCACCCGCCGGCCCGGGGCCTGCGGGGCGCAAGGGTGCGACCGGCACGATGGGGAGGGTGACGACGAAGCGGGCGCCGCCCCCGGGCCGGTCGGTCACCTTCACGTGCCCGCCCTGCGCCCGGACGTGCTCCAGCACGAGGGCCAGGCCCAGGCCGCTGCCACCGGTGCCCCCGCGGCGCCCGGAGGCGCCCCCACGGTAGAACCTCTCGAAGATGGCCTCCCGCTCGTCCGGGGTGACACCCGGCCCGGCATCGTCCACCAGGATCTCGGCCGTGCGGCCGTCCGCACGCAGCGCCACGGCCACGGCGCCGCCGGCATGGGCGGCGGCGTTGTCGAGCAGGTTGACCAGCACCCTCTGCAGCCGGCGGCGGTCCGCCAGCACCCACACCCCCTCCAGCCCCGGTGGCACGGCGACCGGGACCGCTCCAGCGGTGTAGGCGGCCACGGTGTTGGCGACCAGGTCCTCGAGGTCCAGCTCCTCCAGGTCGAGGCCGGCAGCACCGGCGTCCGAGCGGGAGATCTCCAGCAGGTCCTGGACCATCGTCGAAAAGCGCGCCACCTCCGACGTGAGCAGGTCCAGCGCCCGGCGCCCCTCGGCGTCGAGGTCGGCTCGGCACCGGGCCAGCAGCTCGACGCTCGCCTGCACCGTTGTGAGCGGTGAGCGCAGCTCGTGGCTGACGTCCGACGCGAAGCGGGCGTCCCTGCGCACCCGCTTGGCCAACGCCTCGACCATCTCGTTGAACGAGACGGCCAGGACGGCCAGGTCGGGATCGTCCCCCAAGGGCAGGCGCTTGTCGAGCGCTCCCCCGGCGATGGCAGCGGCCACGTCGGCGGCCACGTTGAGCGGCCGTACCAGGCGGCCGCTGGCCCACCGGCCGATGAACAGGCCGCCGAGCGTCGTCGCCGCGGCGCAGACGAGCAGCACCAGCGCCAGGAGGTCGAGGGTCCGGCGCAGCTCGACCAGCGAGTGGACCTCGAAGTAGTCCGCCCCCGCCGCCGCGAGGGGCAACCCGACCGCTATGGCAGGCTTGCCGTCGAAGGCAACCCGTTGGCGGGCTGGCTGGCCGCCGGCCACCATCGCCACCAGGGCGGCCGGCAGCCCGGCCGGCCGCGACGCTCCCCCGGGCCCGGTCGGCCCCGCCCCGACCCCGGTCGCAGCGCCCGTACCACCCACGGCCACCGAGGCCGAGTACCACTGGTGACGCTGCAGCACGAAGACCACCGTCCCCTGCGGCACGGTCAGCGACGACAGCACGTCCTCGACCGTTGCCCCCCCGAGCACCATGTCCCTCTTGACCACCCTGGCATCGGAGTACGTCTCCGTGGTCGCCGACACTTCCCGCTGCGCCAGCAGGTAGTGGTGCACCAGGCCGAAGGTCAGCAACGCCAGTGCGACCGAGACCAGGGCGGCGCCGGCTCCGAAGGCGGCGGTCGCCCTGGCTCGCAGGCCGAACCGGCGCTGGCGGGACTGAGCGGTCACGGTGCCTGGAGCTTGTAGCCCAGCCCCCTGACCGTGACCACGAGCTCGGGCCTGGACGGGTCGGTCTCGATCTTGGCCCGCAACCTGCCCACGTGCACGTCGACGAGGCGGGTGTCGCCGAAGTAGTCGTAGCCCCACACCCGGTAGAGCAGTTGAGGCCGGTCCATTACCCAGCCCGGTTTGGCAGCGAGCTCGCAGAGCAGCCTGAACTCGGTCCGGGTGAGAGCCAACGGCTCCCCCGCCTTGCGCACCGTGCCGGCGTCGGGATGGATCTCCAGGTCACCGAACGTGAGCACCGTCCCGTCCCGGGACGACGACATCGCCCTGCGCATGAGCGCCCTGATCCGGGCGGACAGCTCCTTGGACATGACCGGCTTGGTCAGGTAGTCGTCAGCGCCCGCCTCGAGGCCGGCCACGATGTCGTGCGTGTCCCCCCTGGCCGACACCACGATCACGGGCACGTCACTGGAACGCCGCAGTTGGCGGGTGACCTCGAAGCCGTCCACTCCTGGCAGCAGGAGGTCCACCAGGACCACGTCGACCGGCCGGCCGGCAAAGGTGGCCAGGCCCTCCTCCCCGCTCGCCGCCTCCGATACGAGGTAACCTTCCTGTCGAAGGACCATCCCCAACGAGGCTCGGATATTGGCGTCGTCGTCGATGAGCAGGATGTGCAATGACACCGTTCTCCGTCCCCGTCCGGCGACCAGGCGCCGTCGGCGAGGGCCAGACCATCTTGCCAGAGCCCTTCCCAGGGCTCCCGGCGGCGTGGTCCCCGTTACACGATTGTTACGGAATGTCGCGCAAATGCCTATACGGAAGGTGGACCATGGGTAGGGACGACCCACGACAGGAGGGGCGGAGCACATGCAAGTTGGGTTGAAGCACGAGGACGGCCCGGTCACGGTCTGCACCCTGGCTGGCAACTTGGAGTACCTCACGGTCTCACAGTTCCGCTCGGTGGTGGCCCAGCTGCCTCCAGCGCAAAATGTCGTGTTCGAGATGTCGGGCACGACCTTCATCGACTCGGCCGGCATCGGGGCGCTCATCGGCGCCGTGCGCCGGGTCCGCGAGATGGGGGCCGACGCTGTCGTCTGCGGGCTGCGCCCGTCGGTGTACCGGGTGCTCAACCTGGTCGGCCTGCCGCGCGTGGTCAGCATCACCGACGACCTCGCCGCAGCCCGGGAGCTCCTTGCTGCCGCCGCGGTGGCCTGACCGGCCCCACGATCAGCGAACTCTCAGCTGTCTTCGCGCCGGTCCAAACAATGCTGGTCGAGGATGTGCCCTGCGTACGTCCTAGGGACCGAAAGGGGCCACAAATGAGAGCTCTGCTGCGCAACGTGGGCCGGGTGACGGTATGCCAGGTCGTCGGCAACCTCGAGTTCGCCACGGCTGCCGACTTCCGCTCCGCCCTGGCCGACCTCGGCGCCCGTCACCTGGTGCTGGACCTCTCGGGCATGGCCTTCATCGACTCGACCGGGGTCGGAGCCCTCCTCGGCGCCCTCAGGCGTGCCCGCGAGCACGGCGGCGACGTGGTCCTGTGCTCACCGAGGCCGTCCGTCTCCAGGGTCCTCGGACTTGTGGGGATCGGGCGCCTGGTGCCGATCGCCGCCTCCGTCGACGAAGCGGTGACAGCCCTGTCGGTGACATCCGCAGCCTGATCGCTCCGCACGGGGAGGAGCCGGTGGCCGCCCCGCCTGCTCCGCACGGGGACCAGCCGGTGGTTGCCCCGCCCTGATGTCGGCGGCATCCGCAGCCTGGTTGCAGGCCCCCTAGCATGAGCCGGTGGCCACCCTCAGCCAGATCGCCCGCTTGGCCGGCGTATCGGTTTCCGTGGCGTCACGGGTCCTCAACGGGGACCCCAAGCTGCGCACCAGGCCGGACACCCGTGACCGCGTCCTGAAGGCAGCAAAGGACCTCAACTACACCGCCAACTACGCCGGGCGGGCGCTGCGCCTCGCCCGGTCGAAGGCGCTGGCGCTCATCATCCCCGCGGTCAGCAGCCCCCTGTTCGCAGACCTGCTGAGCGGTGCGACCGAAGCAGCGGAGGCTCAGGAGTACACCCTGCTCATCGGCCGCTCGGACCGCATAACGGCTGGCAGTGACACGCTGCGGCGCCTTGTCGGCGAGGGCCGGGTGGACGGCTTCTTGCTGCAGCGTTCAGACGACCTGAGCGACCAGGCCCTCGAGAACCTGGTCGCCAACGACGCCCGCATAGTGCTCGTGACCTCGCGTACACCGGGGCGGCGGGGCTCGGTCATCCTCGACGACGTCGCCGGTGCCAGGCTGGCCACTGAGCACCTCGTTTCCCTGGGGCACACGCGGATCGGCCTCATCGGGGGCGTCCCCTCCAGCGATATCGCCCGCCGCCGGGAGCAGGGCTACGCTCTCGCCCTGCACGAGGCCAACCTGCGCCGGCGTGAGGCCTGGGTCAGGCGCCTCGGCTACTCGCCGGAGATGGCGGCGGCCGCCATGGAGAGCCTGATGGCAACCGACCCCCGGCCGACCGGAGTGGTCGTGGCCAACGTCAACGGCGCCATCGGCGCCCTCACCGCCCTGCGCCGGCTCGGCATCGACGTCCCCGGCGAGATGTCGGTGGTCGCGTACCACGACGAATGGGTCGCAGAGCACACCTGGCCACCGCTGACAACCGTGAAGATGCCGTACTACCAGGTGGGCGTCCAGGCCGTGCAATCGCTGTTGAGCCAGCTGTCGGGGAGCCCTCCCCAAGACGTCGTCGTGAGAGACCCGGCCCCCCTACTTGTCCAGCGTATGTCCACCGCGCCGCCCCCTCCCAGGCCCTGAGCCCTGAAAAAACGATTGTTCAGTCCCCTCTGGGACGCCTAAGGTGGTCGTGTGAGCGAGCCGCTACCCAGGCCCGCTGCCAAGCCCTGAGGCCCGCCGCTCGGCGAGCCCTGCGGCACACACCGAGGGAGAGAGCCTTGCGTCTGCAAAGGGTGCCGGGGAACACCGGGAGGGAGGGGCGGGCGCTCCGCCCGGCCGGGCACCCCGCACAGGCGAACCGGCGCTCCGGCACGGGCTCGGGCCTGCCCCCCGTACCCGACCTGAGCCTCGCTGCCGACGCCAGCTCCCCGACCATGCGCCTGAAGGCGCTGCGCCTGCCAACGCCGGGCTCACGGTTGAACGAGCGGCGCCGGTGGCTGCCGCCTGCACCCGGCAGCCTGGAGGACGTCACCGTGGCCGGCCACATCGGCCGGTCCGCCGGCGGGCGGCCCAACCCCACGGGCACCCCGGAGGCGCCGGCGCCCACCGGCAGTGGGCGGGGCGGGGCGCCGTGGCTC
>JAJZIY010000060.1 GCA_021828475.1 Actinomycetes bacterium | reverse complement strand
GGCACGCTCACCTTCACAAACTGCTGGGGGATCCCGGCGGCGAGCAAGAACTCGAGGGCGGCGGTCAACTTCGTGCGCTTCCTCAGTTCCGAGCAGCAGCAGCTGAAGTTCGCCAACGCTTTCGGCGTGCTGCCGTCGCGCATTGCCGCAGCCCAGGCGTATGCCAAGCAGAACCCGTCGGTGGCCGCGTTCGTCGCAGGGACTCCCTACGCGATGCCGCCCGTGCCGACGATCGGTTTCGCCACCGTCCAGAGCCAGTTCGACTCGCAGGTTGCAGACCTCGGGACCGGCGGTGCCAACCCGGCGACGATGCTGAACCAGCTTCAGACCAACGCAGCGGCCCTGCTCCGGCCCTAGCGCAACGACGGGCAACGTCCGCCCTCCCTGCGAGCACGCACCACACGAGCCATACCGGGTCTGGCCGGTGGCATCTCGTGGCAAGCGGGAAGGGCGAACGTCCCGGTAGGCAACTGCGCCACACCATCAGACAACAGCGGTCAGCGGTTTCAAGGACAGGTGACTGATGACCACCCCTTCCAGAGTTGGGACTGAGGCGCTCGCTGCGTCGGGTGCCAAGCCAGGCGGCCGCCTGGGGGTACTCCGCCTGCCGAGGCCCGGCCGGCGTCGCAGCAGCGCGACGGCCGGCCAGAACGCCGGGGGTTGGCTGTTCGTCTCGCCCGCACTGGCCATCCTCCTGCTCTTCCTCGTCATCCCGATCTGCCTGGCCGTCTACGTCAGCTTCACGGACTGGTCGGGCCTGACAAGCCCGTTCGGGCCCACGGTCCACGGCGTCGGCCTGTCCAACTACGCGAGCCTGGTCACCCAGCCCGGGCTCAACCAGCAACTCTTCGGGACCTCGGTGCGCGACAACTTCTACTACGTGGTGTTCGTCGTCCCCCTGCAGACGGCTCTGGCGCTGTGGCTGGCGATCGTCGTCAACAACCGGTTCCTGAAGGGGCGGGGCCTGTTCCGCCTTGCCTTCTACTTCCCTTCGGTCACGAGCTCTGTTGCCATAACGACGGTCTTCATCTTCTTGTTCCAGGGCACCGGTGCGGTCAACAGGTTCCTCAGCTTCTTCGGCGTCAAGGGACCGAACTGGCTCTACGACAGCCGAGGGATCTTCAACACCCTGTTCTACAACCTCGGTATGCACAACCCACCGGCGTGGTCCAACCACATGTTCCTCGGGATAAGCGTGTGGCAATGGCTGGCAGGGCCGTCGTTCGGTATGTGCGTGCTCATCATCCTCGCCACCTGGACGACGTCGGGCACCTTCATGCTCCTGTTCCTCGCCGCCATGCAGGGCATCCCCGCGGACGTGGAGGAGGCCAGCGAGATCGACGGCGCCACGTCCTGGCAGCGGTTCCGGCGGGTGACCCTGCCCATGTTGCGGCCGGTTGTCGTGCTCGTGCTGACGCTCGGCCTGATCGGTACCTGGCAGGTCTTCGACCAGGTGACCCTCGTCGGCCCGCACAACCCGACCACCTACACGCCGGCATACCTCTCCTATTACCTCAGCTTCCAGAACAGCCAGTTCGGCCAGGGTGCCGCCATCGCGTTCCTGCTCTTCGTACTGATCGTGATCCTGACGCTGCTGCAGCGGCGCTTCGTCAAGGAGGACCTGACGCGATGAGCACGCGTACCTACCGCTCGCCTCGCCGCCAGCTCCTCTCCTACGCGTTGCTGATCCTGTTCGCTGCCCTCTTCCTGCTCCCGTTCCTGCTGCAGATCGCCAACTCTCTGAAGACCGACGGTGACGCGAGCTCGAACGGCCTGTCGCTCATCCCGCACCCGCTGTCGACGGCCGGGTGGCAGCAGGTGCTGGGTGTCGGGGGTACGCCCGGGGTCACGGACTTCCCGCGGTGGTTCGTCAACAGCGTCCTCGTGTCCGTGCTCATAACCGCCGGCCGGGTGTTCCTGGACAGCCTTGCCGGTTATGCGCTTGCCCGCCTGCAGTTCCGCGGGAGGCGCCTCGTCTTCGGCTTGATCGTCGCGACGCTGATGGTGCCCAACGTCGCACTGCTCATCCCGCAGTTCCTTGTCATCAAGGAGCTGGGCATCTTCAACAGCTACCCGGGGATGGTCCTGCCGATGCTGACCGACGCCACGGGGATCTACATGATGCGCCAGTTCTTCATGCAGGTCCCGGTGGTGCTCGAGGAGTCGGCGCGCATCGACGGGGCAGGCACGTTCACGACCTACTGGCGGGTCGTCCTGCCGATGGTCAAGCCCGGCATCATCACCCTCACCATCCTGTCGTTCCAGGGTGCTTGGAACCAGTACGCCTTCTTTCTCGTGGCCACCGTCTCCCCCCAGTACTTCACCCTCACCACCGGTCTGGCCAACGTGGTCAACGGCGGCCTGTCAGCCGGAAACCAGTTCCCTCTGAAACTCGCCGCCGCCATGCTCACCACCGTCCCCGTCGCGATCCTGTTCTTCGTCTTCCAGCGCTACCTGCGGGCGAGCCGCTTCGACGCTGCAGTGAAGGGCTGAAACTCAGTCCACCCCGGCGTCGATGGCAGCCTGGTCGAGAGCGGCCCCCCCGCCCGGCTCCGCGCCGGGGTTGGCCGAGATGTCCTGCGCCCCTCCGGGCGGCAGCTCGCCGACCAAGTGTGCCCCACCCGCAGGAAGCGTGCCGAGGCCGGCGTATATCTCCAACTTGGCCCGAGTGTCCGCGATGTCCAGGTTGCGCATGGTCAGCTGGCCGATCCTGTCGGTCGGCCCGAAGGCTGCATCCTCGACCCTCTCCATCGACAGCTTGTCGGGATGGTAAGAGAGCGCCGGGCCCTCGGTACGCAGGACCGAGTAGTCGTCGCCTCGGCGTAGGCGAAGAGCGACCTCTCCGGTAACGGTGGAGGCAAGCCAGCGCAGGAGGGACTCTCGCACCATCATGGACTGCGGGTCGAACCACCTCCCCTCGTACAGGAGGCGCCCGAGGCGTCGGCCCTCGTTGTGGTACGTGGCGATGGTGTCCTCGTTGTGTACGGCGTTTACCAGGCGCTCGTAGGCGATATGGAGCAGGGCCATGCCAGGTGCCTCGTAGATGCCCCTGGACTTGGCCTCTATGATCCGGTTCTCGATCTGGTCGGACATGCCGAGGCCGTGGCGGCCGCCGACGGCGTTGGCCTGGCGGAAGAGCTCCACGGGGTCGTCGTAGGCCGTGCCGTTGACAGCGACGGGTCGGCCCTGCTCGAAGCGCACCGTGACGTCCTCGGTCTCGATGTCGACCTCGGGGCGCCAGTACGCCACGCCCATGATGGGCTCGACGATCTCTATCGAGCGGTCCAGCTGCTCCAGCTGTTTGGCTTCGTGGGTGGCCCCGAGGATGTTGGCGTCGGTGGAGTACGCCTTCTCCGTGCTGTCGCGGTAGGGAAGCCCGTGGGCGACCAGCCACTCGGACATCTCCTTGCGCCCCCCGAGCTCCGAGACGAACGCGGCGTCGAGCCACGGCTTGTATATCCGCAACTGCGGGTTGGCCAGCAGCCCGTAGCGGTAGAAGCGCTCGATGTCGTTGCCCTTGAAGGTCGACCCGTCGCCCCAGATCGAGACGCCGTCCTCCTTCATGGCCCTCACCAGCAGGGTGCCTGCCACCGCCCGTCCGATCGGCGTCGTGTTGAAGTACGTCCTGCCGCCCGAACGGATGTGGAAAGCCCCGCAGGCGATGGCGGCCAAGCCCTCCTCGACCATCGGGCGCCGACAGTCGACCAGGCGGGAGTGCTCTGCCCCGTAGTCGAGCGCCCGACCCGGCACTGAGGCGACGTCGGGCTCGTCGTACTGGCCGAGGTCGGCTGTGTAGGCGTAGGGAACGGCGCCGTGATGGCGCATCCAGGCGACGGCAACGGACGTGTCGAGACCGCCGGAGAAGGCGATGCCGACACGCTCTCCGACCGGCAGGGAGCTCAAGACCTTTGACACGGTCCCAAATCCTATCGGTACCGGGCGTTCGCCACTCTGAGTGGGCGATGCTAGCTCGACGGCCCAGGTGCCGACGCCCGCGCTGGGCTTGCTGGTGGGCTGGCGTGGACCGGGAGCGCGTGGCTGGAGTGGGCCGGTGTGGCGCGTCCAGCGTGGTTCGGCCTGGAGTGAGCGCCGCCTGCCCCCGGCGCACCGGTGCCCGTGGAGCTGCCCGGTTAGCGGTCCCGCCCCCGCCGCTGGCCCTCGGGGCGGCCGCGCAGCGCGTCACGGAGCATGCGCTGCTGCTCGCGCTTGGCTTTCAGGTAGGTCTCCTTCATCTCGCGCTGCACCTGCTTCCACTCCTCCATTTCGCGTCGCATGGCGTGGTGCTGGGCATGGCGGTAGTGCCTGGCCTGCACGTCCTCGAACAGCGCAGCGCCCGGCCCGGCCAAGGGCGTCCAGTCCGCCGAAGCGCCAGGACGGGGGCGGGCGTCCACGTACTGAGCCTGCACCTGCCTCCACACGCCGCGGGCCTGGCGCAGCGCAGCGGCTACCTGCCGGCCCGCTTCCTGGGCGGCGTCAGCCGCCACCCGGAGCTGCTCACGTGTCCCGCGGCCCTGGACCATGACCTCGAACGCCCACAGGCCGGAATCGACCAGGCGTGCAGCTCGGGCCACCTCGGCCCCAACCTCCTGGCGGATCTCGGCGAAGCTGCGCTGACCCGTGGCGTACAGGCGCAGTGCCTGGTACTGGATACGCCACAGGCCGAGGATGCTGGCGGCCGCTATCTGTGGCTCGGGGTCGTCCGGGCTCACCCCGGCCCTGTCGGCGAGCGCCTCGGCGGCGACCTGGACCAGGCGGTCCATCATGTCGCGCTGTGCGGCGCGCAGCGACGGGGTCTCCTCGATCATGTTCATGAACCGCTCCAGCAGACCCTCGGAGCGGGTGTAGGCAGCCCAGTTGGCGCCCAACTGGTCGAGCTCGCGCGCCAGGACCTCGAGGGCGGCCTGTGTGGGGGACCGAACGGGCTTGTCCGACCTCAGGGCGTCGCGGATGGTCCCCGCCAGGTCGTCCTCCCAGTCGAGGACCAGGCTCTCCTTGGTCGGAAAGTAGTTGTAGACCGTCTTCTCCGACACTCCGCAGCGCTCGGCCACCTCGGTCACGCGGACCTCGTCGAAGCCCCGCTCGAGGAACATCTCGGTAGCGGTATCGGAAATGAGCTGGCGCATCTGGCGCTTCTTGCGCTCCCGCAGCCCCTCAGCCGGTGGCGTAGCCGAACCCGCCGCCGCCGCCGCCGACGTTGCCGAGCCCGAGGACGGGACCGAGCCCGAGGACGGGACCGAGCCCGAGGGCATGGCTGCCGTCCGCGCCTGGGGCCCGGCCACGTCGCCGACATCCTGTCGTAACTCGCCCTCGAGGCTCTGCTCGTCCCGGTGGGAGCCCTGGCCGGTGCTCATGGTCCCAGGGTAGCTCCAAGTACAAGCTTCTTCTAGTAGCAGTAGACCTCCTGCCACACGAGAAATGTAGTTGCAGGAAGTTTACAGTCACTGTATGATATGGTAGCGTACCCGATGGCGCCAGACGCAGTGCCATTGCCCCCGTGCCCACAAGGCGCTGCTCCCGTGCCCACCAGAGCGTTGCCAACACAACAGGAGGTCCTACATGCCCAGCTCCGCTCCAGCCGTTGCAGCCGAGAGGCTCACCAAGAAGTTCGGGCCCTTCACCGCTGTCGACTCGTTCGATTTCGTCGTCCCCCGAGGCAACATCGTCGCTCTTCTCGGCCCGAACGGGGCGGGTAAGACGACCGTTGTCCGCATGCTCGCCACCCTGACAGAGCCCACGAGCGGTAGCGCCCGGGTGTGCGGCCACGACATCTTGCGGGAGGCCGATGCCGTCCGGCAGGCCATCTCGCTCACCGGTCAGTTCGCCGCCCTGGAGCCCAACCTGACCGCCCGGGAGAACCTGGTCCTCATGGCCCGGCTCCGGGGTTACGCCAAGGCAAGTGCCGTCCGGGTCGCGGATGCACTGGTCGAGCGTTACGAGATCGGCGAGTTCCGGGACAAGCTGGTGAAGAGCATCTCCGGGGGCCAGCGCCGGCGCGTCGACCTGGCGGCCAGCCTGGTGGTGCAGCCCGAACTGGTCGTCCTGGACGAGCCCACCACCGGTCTCGACCCTCGTAGCCGCCAGGTGGTCTGGTCCGCTGTCCGCGAACTGGTCGGTCAGGGCGTGACCGTCCTGCTCACCACCCAGTACCTCGAGGAGGCGGACGAGCTGGCGGACCAGATCGTGTTCATCGACCACGGTCGCGGGGTGGCCCGGGGTACCCCTGCGCAACTACGGGCTCAGATCGGGGACCACCGGGTCGACGTGGTGGCCACCGATGCAGCGGGCTTCGAGAGCCTCGTCCGCACGCTCGGGCCGGTCTTCCCCCTGACCCTCGCTCCCGAGAAGCGCACCCTCTCGGTCCCCGCCCCCAGAGAGGTCCTCGACCTGGCGGCCGTCACGCAGGCAGTCGCAGCTTCGGGTGTCCCGGTGGCGGAGGTCGCACTACGCCGGCCGACCCTGGACGATGCCTTCCTGGCGCTCACCGGCACTCCCACCGACGCCCAAGACAACCAACTGGAGGTATCGGTATGACCACCGCCACCATCGACGTGGCCCGGGCTCTGCCCGATGCTCTACCTGCACGTCCCAACCGTGCCGTCCGCTATCTGCGTGAGACGGTGGTCCTCGTCGGCCGCAGCCTGAGGGCGGTGCCACGGGTGCCCGAACGGCTCAGCGACGTCACCATCCAACCTGTGATGTTCACCCTCCTCTTCCTCTATGTCTTCGGTTCGGCCATACACATCCCCGGCATGCGCTACCAGGACTACCTGTTGCCGGGTCTGATCGGCCAGAGCCTCGCCTTCGGGGTCATCGGTGCCGGAGTGGCCACCGCCACAGACTTCGCAACAGGCGTGACGGACCGGTTCAGGTCGCTGCCCGTCACCCGCCTGTCGGTCATCACGGCCCAGGTGCTCGGCCAGATGATCGAGCAGGTGCTGGGCATGGCCATCGTCATCGGGATCGGCCTTGCGCTCGGCTGGCGTCCCGATCTCGCCGGCGCCAGGGCTCTCGAACTGGTCGGGCTCATCGCCCTCGGCCTGTGCGCCTTCACCTGGTTCGGTGTCCTCATGGGCATGCTGGTGCGAAGCAGCGATGCCATGCAGGGGCTCGGCTTTGCCATCATGCTGCCCCTGTCGTTCCTGGCGGGGACGTTCGTGCCCATTTCCGGGATGAAGGAGGTGCCCAGGGTGATCGGCGAGTGGGATCCGCTGTCCACCCTGGTGGCGGCGGTGCGCCAGGTTTGCCAGGGCACATCGTCCAGTGGTTCGTGGCCCCTCGAGCACCCGGTGGTCGCCATGGTCGGCTGGTGCCTCCTCATCACCGCTGTCTGCGTGCCCCTGGCGCTGCGCCGCTACCGGCGGGTCACCGCGGCGTGAAGGCCGCGGTGTGCTCTGCATGTCTGCCTTCCGACCGCCGCACGGCCTGTCTCCCGGGTTGCGGGCGCGACGTCGCCGGGCTCGTCGCCGAGCCCGCCTGAGGGCCTATCTCCGAGTCCCCGGGCCCTTCTGCCCTATCAGGCGAGGCCGAGTGCTGTACCCCCCCGGGGTACAATGAGGTATCCTCTAACTATACCCAGGGAGGGTATCTTCTCGGAAGAAGGGTTCAGGTGCCATGAGCCAGACGACCACCTACAACGTGCCGGGCATGACGTGCGATCACTGCAAGCGTGCCGTGACAGCGGAGCTGAGCGGTGTGGAGGGTGTGACCAGCGTAGACGTGGACCTGGGCACCAAGATCGTGACCGTCAATGGTGACAGCCTCGACGACGCGGCACTCAGGGCCGCCATCGAGGAAGCCGGGTACGAGGCCGTGTGATGGCTGTGGCCGCTTCTGACAAGGGTCGCGTGGACTTGGCCATTTCGGGCATGACCTGCGCTTCGTGCGCAGCGCGCATCGAGAAGCGGCTGAACAAGCTGGAGGGGGTGGCCGCCACCGTCAACTTCGCCAGTGAGCAGGCGGCCGTCTCGTTCAACCCGGCCGTCATCTCCATCGAGGACGTCATCGGCGCCGTCGAGGGCATCGGCTACGGCGCCGCGCTGCCCGAGGCGGTGCAGGACGACGACGACCCCGCACGGCCGTACCGGCTCCGCCTGCTGGTAGCGGCGGCGGCCTCGGTCCCGGTGGGCCTGTGGGCCTGGCTCGCCGCTGCGCGCTTCGGGGGCTGGGAGTGGGTGTCGCTCGGGCTGGCCACCCCGGTGGTCGTCTGGTCCGGGTGGCCCTTCCACCGTGCCGCCGCCCTCAATGCCAGGCACGGGGTGGCGACGATGGACACTCTCATATCGCTGGGGACCCTGGCGGCCTGGACCTGGTCGGTGGTCGTGCTCGTCGGCGGGATGGACAAAGGTGTCTACTTCGACACGGCAACGCTCATAACGGCCCTGATACTGCTGGGCCGCTACTTCGAGGCCCGGGCCAAGCGCCGTTCGGGCGAGGCAGTCCGGGCGCTGCTGGAGCTCGGGGCCAAGGAAGCACATCTGTTGAGGGACGGTGAGGAGCTGCTCGTCCCGGTGAGCACCCTGCGTTCGGGCGACCTCTTCGTTGTCCGGCCAGGTGAGAAGGTGGCGACCGACGGGATCGTGACCGAAGGCATGTCGGCCCTGGACCAGTCCATGCTCACCGGTGAGCCGGTCCCGGTCGAAGTGGGGCCGGGCAGTGAGGTGGCGGGAGGCACCGTCAACGCCTCCGGGCGCCTCGTCGTGCAGGCCACGAGGGTCGGATCCGAAACAGCGCTAGCCCAGATAGCCCGCCTGGTTGCACAGGCTCAGGCAGGCAAGGCCCAGGTCCAGCGCCTCGCCGACCGGGTCTCGGGGGTGTTCGTGCCGGTGGTCATCGTGCTGGCGCTGCTCACCCTGGCCGGCTGGCTCGTACTGTCCGGGTCAGGCACGGCGGCCGCTTTCACGGCCGCTGTCGCTGTCGTCGTGATCGCCTGCCCCTGTGCCCTCGGTCTGGCCACTCCCACGGCCTTGATGGTGGGCACGGGCCGCGGCGCCCAGCTGGGGATCGTCATCAAGGGCCCGGAGGTCCTCGAACAGACCCGCAAGGTGACGACGGTCGTCCTCGACAAGACCGGGACGCTCACCGAGGGGAGGATGCGGGTCTCTGCGCTCGTGCCAGTCGCCGGGGTGAGCCAGGATGGGCTCCTCAGGCTTGCTGCTGCCGTCGAGGAAGCCAGCGAGCACCCGATCGCCCGGGCCATTGCCGACGAGGGCCGCAAGCGCTTCGGCACCCTGCCTGCAGTCGAGGCTTTCGCCAGCAATGCCGGCATCGGCGTAGAAGCCCACCTGGATGGTCAGCGGGTGAGCGTCGGGCGGCTCTCGGTACTGGCGGCAGGCGGGACCGTCCTTCCTGAGGGTGTTGCTGAGCAAGCAGCGCGACTGGAGGAGAAGGGGACGACCGTGGTGGCGGTGGCTTCGGACGGCCGGCTGGTCGGCCTCGTGTCGCTGACCGACCGCCTGAAGGCAACCTCAGTTCAGGCGATATCACAACTGCGGGCACTCGGGCTCGTACCGGTGCTGCTCACCGGGGACAACGACCGCACAGCCCGGACCGTCGCCGCCGAAGTCGGCATAGAGCGGGTGCTGGCGAATGTCCTGCCCGACGCCAAGGCGGCCGAGGTTCGCCGGCTTCAGGAGGCGGGCGAGGTGGTGGCCATGGTCGGCGACGGGGTCAACGACGCTCCGGCTCTGGCCCAGGCGGACCTCGGTTTGGCCATAGGGACGGGTACCGACGTGGCGATCGAGGCGTCCGACATCACTCTCGTGTCCGGCGACCTGCAGGCCGCCGCGGACGCCATCCGCCTCGCCCGCAGGACGCTGGGGACCATCAAGGGCAACCTCTTCTGGGCTTTCGCATACAACGTGGCGGCTGTCCCATTGGCCATGGCCGGGGTGGTCAACCCGATCATCGCGGCCGGGACCATGGCCTTCTCGAGCGTGTTCGTGGTGTCCAACTCGCTCAGGCTGCGGCGCTTCAGGCCTACGCGGGAGGTCTCATGAGCTCTACCGCTGCACGTGGTGCCCAGGAGGGGCCGGTCCACGGCTACATCGCCGAGGGGGACAAGGACGCGCTGGCCAGGCGTATGCACAGGATCGAGGGGCAGGTTCGCGGCATCGAGAAGATGATCTCCGAAGACCGTTACTGCATCGACGTGCTCACCCAGATCTCGGCCGTCTCCACAGCGCTCGAGGCCGTGGCGTTCAAGATCCTCGACGACCATGTGAACCACTGCGTCTCCGGGGCGCTCGCATCCGGGGACGAGGTGGTGGCCAAGGAGAAGGGCCGGGAGCTGCTGGAGGCGGTGCGCAGGTTCACCCGGGCGCGCTGAAGGTGCTGTCGGGGTGGTGGCAGCGCGGCGCTTGCCTGTCGCTCCGCGCTGTCATCCCTTGGTCTGGAGTTGCTCAGCCACCTCGATGGGGACCGGGCCCAGGCTTTGAACCTCTTCGGTCACGCAAAGCAGGTCGCGTCCCTCGCTGAAACCTTCGGAGCGGGTGGCCTGCCCGGCGGGATGGCTTCCGCGCCGGAGCAGGCACCCCGAAGGTGAACGATGACCAGTGCCGACCGATTGGCGGCCGGACGCCTATCCGGCGCCTGGTGGCAGGTTGGCGCGGCCTCCCGGTCGTCGGGCGATGGGCCAGCGGAGGTGCTTTCCTGCTGTTATCGTCGGCACGGCGGTAGGGACCGTCGGGGGCCTGGTCGTGCTGGCCGGACGCCGGATCCGACGCAGACCTCGAGCGAGCATCCCTGTCGCGCCCGCCCCCGTCGCCGAACACGCAAGGCAGCCATGATCGCCCCGTAGACCTCGCGGGCCACGAAGCGCTCCAGACAGCGGACGACGGCCTTCTGGCTCATCGCTTCCGCGGTCCGCCGCTGCATGACGACGGGGGCGCTGGTGAGGTGCCTGGCAGTAGTATGAGAGTATGGTGAAGAGGAAGATCACAGTGACGGTCGATGAGAGCCTGGTCGAGGCCGTCCAGGCTCTCGGAGCCGGGTCCCTGTCGGGGGTGGTCAACGCCGCCCTGGCTGAAGAAGTAGACAGACGGGCCCGCTCGGCCGCTCTGGGACGGCTCCTCGCTGATTGGGAGGAAGCATTCGGGCCGGTCCCCGGCGACTTCGTCGCGGAGGCCGTGGCCGCTTTCGATGACCTCGATGCCACCGCCGGAGCGACTACCGCAGAGACAGGCAGGCAACGACGCAAGCGGGGGGCAGCGTGACCGGAGCCCCACTGGTCCTCGACGCTGCCGGTCTCGAATCGCTCTCGACGGCCAGGCCACCCGAGCGGTTCCGGGCCCTGCTCGCCGAAGCGCACCGACGAGGTCGCGAGGTGCTCGCTCCCACCTTGGTATGTGCCGAGGTAGCCCGTGGCCGCGCCCGCACGGCCGCGCTGGAGGCCGCCGTGGGGCGCCACCATCGCAACAGCGCAGAGCGACCGGCGGTCCGTCTCGTCGACACCACCTTCGACCTCGCCCGCCAAGTGGGTGCAATCCTAGAGGCGGCGAAGGCTGGTAGCGAGCGGATCGTCGACGCTCACGTTGTCGCTGTCTGCGTGTCCTACGGCGGTGGCCTAGTCGTGACCAGCGACCCCTCCGACATCGCCGAACTGGCTGACGGAGCGCCCGCGACCAGGGTTCGCACCACCGGCCCCTCGTAGCGGTGCCCGGGTCGACATCCCAGTACTTTCAGCTCCACCTACAAAGAGCCCGACGGCTCGTACTGGACCGAGTACTCGACCGCGCCGATATGTCTCGAGGGCTCTTCTGGCCATTTGGCAGCGCATCGATAGCACCCTGCACGCCGTCCCAGGCCACTCCGGCAATTTCATAAGCGGTGCCGGGCCCTGGCATGTAACTTGCGGGCCGCTGCCCGATGCGGGCGTAGAGGTCTACTCCGGCGCCCAGCACACCCAATTGCTACCCTCGACCGGTCACTGCCTCGGTGAGCGCCCGCGAGAGGTTGAGCTCACGACGGGCTCGGCTCGGGTACATGTCGCATGTCGACACGTTGGCTTGCCAACGTGCCACTTCTCGAAGCTGGTCGGAAGCGGGAAAGGGGACCGGCTGTGACGACGACGCCGCTCCCTCGAATGTCGTCCAGCTCGTCGGGTGCACCGCACTCCCGACCCTTTCGGGAGACGTCGCCATGGATGGGGGCTCGCCCCAGCCGAGCTGGCATCGGCCGACCGCTTGCTCTCCAGCCTATAGATTCATCCGCCGCAGTCTTAGGTTGAGACGGTAACCTATGAATCTCAGTCGTGTGATCCATACTCTAGGAGTCGGGGTGGACGTCTCTAAGTTCTTGTCGAGCCCTGTCGGCGAGCTGCAGCCCATCCGTGGACACGACAGCTACCTCAACCGAGATTATGACCACTTCGCCTTCCTCCCCGCCCCACTGCCAGCCGACGTGCCGCTCGGGTCACGAACGATCAAGCTCCTGGCCGAGGCGGAACGTGCGCTCGGGCGGCTCGACGCCGCAGCGAGCAGGCTCCCGAACCCGACGTTGCTCGTGCGCCCAGCCCTCTACCGAGAGGCCGTGAGCACCTCGGCGCTCGAGGGCACCTACGCTCCGTTCCTCGATGTTCTCGAAGCCGACTACATCGAAGAGCGCAAGCGCAGCGCGGAGGTGCGCGAGGTCCTCAACTGCGTTGAGGCGGCGGAGCTTGGCCTCGCACTCGTCCGCGAGATCCCGATCTGCCTCCGGATGATCGCCGAGTTGCAGTCGACCATCGTGAAGGGAACTCGCGGCGACAGCTGGGACGCCGGTCGCCTGCGGTCGGGACAGGTGTATATCGGTGAACGCAAGCTTGGGATCGAGCGTTCTCGCTTCGTCCCTCCTCCCCATGATTACCTCGAAAGGGGCGTATCGGACTGGGAGAAATGGATCAACGCCGACGATCACGTCCCCCTTCTCGTCAAGGCTGCCCTCGGTCACTACCAGTTCGAGACGCTCCATCCCTTCAGCGACGGGAACGGTCGCCTGGGCCGACTGATCGTGACTCTCCAATTGGTGCAGGCGGAAGCACTTAAGTACCCCGTCTTGAACCTTTCTCCTTGGTTCGAGCCGCGGAAGGACGCCTACAAGGATCTCTTGCTCTCTGTTAGTCGCACCGGCGGGTACGACGACTGGCTGTCGTTCTTCTTCACGGCGGTCGCTGCTCAGGCCGTCGATGCCGTGAGCCGCATCGACGACCTCATGGCGGCGCGGAACGACTTTCTGACCCTTTTGCGCGCTGACAGAGCGAAAGGCGTCGTGCTCGAGATT
The DNA here is from genome assembly GCA_021828475.1 of Actinomycetes bacterium. GTDB lineage: Bacteria > Actinomycetota > Acidimicrobiia > Acidimicrobiales > Palsa-688 > JAJZMF01. The sequence goes on along the minus strand of JAJZIY010000060.1, from coordinate 916 downwards.
GTCGACGATCTGATTGCGTACCCGGTTATCACGCCTACACAGGCCGCCGGGCTGCACGGTGTCACCTACCCGCCCGCCGCCAAGGCGATCGACCGTCTTGAACGGCTCGGGGTGCTCAACGAGATCACCGGGCGTTCCTACGGGCGCGTCTACGCGTGTGAGCGAGTGATGCGCATCATTGACCGTCCCGGCCCCTGACGGTGGCACCGGGCGCGCGGCCGTCAGAGCCCGCCCCGGGAGCTGGGGTGAAGCACGCTCTGGGGCATCTCCGGCAGGGCCAGGTGTGCTTGAACAAGCCTCGGCTGCCTAGGGCACGCCAGCGCCTGTCGCTGGTGGTGCGGGCCCGGTTCCACGCGACCACGTGATCTTGCAGCTGGGGTCACCAGCTCGGCTGTGACGGTGGGTGAAAGGCAGTGCCTCTCGCGCTCAGATGCGAGGCCCGGCCACGACCGCTTGGGAGCAAAGGAGCCGCGGCCTTTTGCTTGGGGCTTGGCGGGGCCACGCCACCTGCGCAGCGGGCCGCGGCGCTGGCACAATGACAGCTGTCACGCGGTACGGCCCCAAAAGGCGACGGCCACGTCGTCTGGCCAATGGGCACGACGAAAGGGCGCCGCGCAACCAGGTACGCAACTCGCCACAAGAACGGCCTCGAGGCCAGCAGCTACCGCATCGAAATGTGACGGAGCAGGCGACTACAACATGAATAGACATTGCGAGCCGAGCGGAGGGAGTGGGATGTGAACCCACGGGGAGCTTGCACTCCCAAGGCTTTTCAGGAGCGAGTTATCTGGCTCTTCACAGTTGAGAGTGTGGCGGGCATAGCCGGGGGGATCCGCGCATGAGGGTCGAGGTCCTCAGATGATGGGAGTTCTCACACCACCCATCAAGAGGACCTCGACATGCACGACGCTACTGC
>JAJZIY010000059.1 GCA_021828475.1 Actinomycetes bacterium | reverse complement strand
ACGTCCTGCAACCGGCAGCGCTCGGACAGGGCGTCCGCCCCGGCTCCCCGCTGATGCCGCGGCCGGCGCCGGGCCTGTGCGCCCGGCCTGGCCCGGCCGGGCCGGTCGGCCCTCCGCCGGTGCCCCGGGCCCAGCCGGCTGGCGCGCTGGCGCCTGTGCCGGCAAGTGGCAGCACCGAGCACGCCGCCCTGCGGTTGGGCCAACCCGGCCCGGCGGACTTCACTCTTCCTCCGGCTCCCATGGCCGCTGGAGCCCCGGCCTGGGGGTTCCCTTCCCAAACAGCCCCTGGGCAGGAGGCCCCCAGCCTGTTGCCACCCCGCATCGTCGGCCCGGCGCCCGACCTGCCGTCGGAGACCGCCCGGGCCCGGCGGACCACACGGGCCCGGGCCGCTCTGGCGGTGGCTGCCGCCGGTGCCGGTGCGGTGCTGGCGGCGGCACTGCTGCACCTGCGCTGAGGGCCTCCAAGCGTCCCCTGCCTCCGGCCGGAGCGGGTACCCTGCCTGGGATGACCGGGACCAGTACGACCAAGACGGTCCTGTCCGGCATACAGCCGACAGGAGGAGCCCACCTCGGCAACTACCTCGGTGCCCTGCGGTGGTGGGTCGATTTCCAGGACCGCTACAACGCGTACTACTGCGTCGTCGACCTGCACGCCCTGACGGTGCCCGGCGAGCCCGAGGAGCTGCGCAGGTCCACATTGGACATGGCCGCACTACTGCTGGCCTGCGGGCTCGACCCCGACCGCTGCACGCTGTTCGTCCAGAGCCACGTCCGCCAGCACGCCGAGCTGGCATGGCTCCTGCAGTGCACGGCCAGTATGGGCGAGCTGGGCCGGATGACCCAGTTCAAGGACAAGGCCGCCAAGGTGGGGTACGAGTCGGCACGCGCCGGGCTGTTCACCTATCCGGTCCTGATGGCCGCCGACATCCTGCTCTACGACACCGACGTGGTGCCCGTGGGCGACGACCAGCGCCAGCACCTGGAGCTGACCCGTGACCTGGCCCAACGCTGGAACGCTCGTTACGGCCAGACCTTCACCGTGCCCGGTGCCGCCATACCGCCTGCGGGCGGGGGGGCTCGCATCATGGACCTGCAGGAGCCGGAGCGCAAGATGTCCAAGTCCGCGACATCCGACGCAGGCGTCGTGTACCTCTCGGACGACCCGGGCGCCCTGCAGAGGAAGATCAAGCGGGCCGTCACCGACCTCGACCCGCCGGGCCCCGGCGCAGTGCGCTGGGACCGCGAAGCCAAGCCGGGGGTCTCCAACCTGCTCGAGCTACTGGCCGCGCTCCGCGGGGGTGACCCGGCCGAGCTGGCCAAGGACTATGAGAGCTACGGCCCCCTGAAGGCCGACGTTGCAGCCGCAGCCATTGAGGCACTCGGCCCGGTGCAGGAGCGCTACCGTACCCTCCAGGCCGACCCATCCGCGGTCCTCGACGTGTTGAGGCACGGAGCCGCACAAGCGTCGGCGAAGGCGGAGGAGACCCTGGAGCGAGCGCGCCGGGCCGTTGGTCTCCTCGCCCGCTGATGCAGTTCCAGCGCGATCGGCCCTTACGGGCCGAACCCGGGCTCTCCACGCAAGAGCGGTCAGAACCGGTACAGGGCAGGTGCCCTGCCTACCGGCGTTTCGCGGCGCAGTTGATGCAGTGGCGCGCCGCAGGCATGGCCTCGAGGCGCGCCGGGGAGATCTCCTCCCCACAGGTCTCGCACCTGCCGTATGTCCCGGCGTCCATCTTGGCCAGGGCATGCTCGACCTCTACCAGGTTGGTGGCCAGGCTGGTGGCCAGGACTTCGGTCTCACCTCTCTCGGCCGTGACCTGGCTGGAGTCGGCAAAGTTCGGGTCGTACGACAGGCCCTCGGCACCCACACCGAGCTCCTCCAGCTCGCGCCGAAGCGCGACCCGTTGTGACTCGAGCTCCTCGCGAAGGGCGCTGGCGGTATCGGCCTCCATGTGGCGCAGTGTAGACCCTGTCATCGCCTGAGGCCGCGCAATCTGGCCCGCTCGTGGCAGTGGCGGGCCGGCCGGCCGCGACGGCAGGCCATCGAGCGGTGGGCGGCCCCGGCACCGCCCGCCGGCATGTCGGGCCGGCGGCTACCGGCCATCAGGCAGGTCCCCGACCCTGTGGCCACTTGCCTCCGGCGGCTGCGAGGGCCGGCCCCTCACCCGGTGAGGGTGGCGCGGGGGTGCGCCGCCAGGTACGCAGCCCGCAGCCGTTCGGCCGAGACCTTGGTGTAGACCTGGGTCGTGCCAACGGACGCGTGGCCGAGCAGTTCCTGTACCACCCTGATGTCCGCACCGTGGTCGAGCAGGTGGGTGGCGCAGCTGTGGCGCAGCACGTGGGGGCTCAGCCGGTCGGCAACGCCGACGAGGACGCCGTAGTGGCGCACGACCCCCCAAGCGCCCTGCCGGCTCAGGCGCCCGCCCCGCAGGTTGAGGAAGACGGCGTCCGCGTCCGACCGCCTCGCCCAGCGAGCCGGCACCACGGCCGCTCGGCCCTCTGGCCCAAGCCAGTCACCCAGGGCCAGGCGGGCGAACCTGCCCAGCGGGACGAGCCGCTCCTTGGCTCCCTTGCCCGTCACCCGTACCAGCTGGTCGTCCACGGCGAAGTCACCGAGGTCCAGCCCCACTAGCTCGGAGATGCGCATACCCGTGCCGTACAGGAGCTCGAGGACCGCCCGGTCGCGTCGTGCCACCGGGCCGCTCCCGGTCACCGCACCGAGCAGTGCGCCGACCTCCTCCTCGGAGATGGGCTTGGGCAGGCCAGCGGGTACCCTGGGCGGCCGCAGGTCAGCCGCCGGGTCAACCTCGGCCAGCCCCTCCTCGAGCATGAAACGGTGCAAGGAGCGCACCGCCACCACCGCCCTGGCAACGGAGGCCGGTGCCAGGGCGCTGCGCTTCAGGTGGCCGACGTACGCGGCGACCGCTGCCTCGTCGGCCGACGCCGCGCCCCCGGGCTTTCCGGCGCCGGCCAGCCACGACTCGTAGGCGCCCAGGTCCCGCCGGTAGGCGGCGATCGTATTGGGCCGTCTGGCCTTCTCGACAGCGAGCCAGCTGAGCATCTCCTCGGCCGCGAGGCTCAGGCCGCCTTCGGGCCCGCTCCATCCTCGCCCTGGGCGTCGTCGGCCCCGGGCGGGCGCCGTTGCAACGGACGGCGTGCTGTCGGCGTGGGCCGGCGGCCCGGCTTGCTCCCCGACCGGCGCCCGACGCGCCATCAGCAGGGGCCGGTCACGCCAGCGCCGCTTGGGCCAGGAAGAGGCCCACGATCGTCTTGGCGTCGACGATCTCGCCTCGGGAGACCATCGCCCCCACGTCTCCGAGCCGGTGCCGCTCCACCGTCATGTGCTGCTCCTCTATCCCTTGCCGGCTGTCGGCTACCGGCTGCAGGTCGCGGGCGAGGAAGCACCAGCTCTCCTCGTCGGAGAAACCCGGCGAGTTGAAGAAGTGACCGACCAGCTGCAGGCGGCCCGCCCGCAGGCCGGCCTCCTCCTCCAGTTCGCGGGCGGCCGTGACCTCGGTCGGCTCTCCCGCGACGTCACGCTTGCCCGCAGGTACCTCCAACAGCTCGGCGTCGAGGGGGGCGCGGTACTGGCGCACCAGCACGACCTCGCGGGTCGCTTCGTCCACGGGCACCACGATCACGGCCCCGGGGTGCCGGACGATATCGCGCTGGAAGCGGGCGCCCCCCGGGCCCTCGAAGGTGGCCAGGGAGACCCGGAGCAGCGAGGAGCTGTACACCTGCTCCTCGCAAACAGGGCGGAACTTCTCAGAGGGCAATCGGGGCCCCCTCCATGTCCGTCGCCCCCGGCTGGTCCGGGCCCAGCATGTCAGGGTCGATCAAGTGGGGCCTGCGGCCCTCGGCGCGTGCCAGCGACGCCTCGACAAGGGCTCTGAACAGCGGGTGGGGGCGGTCAGGACGGCTCTTGAACTCAGGGTGCGCCTGGGTGCCCACCCAGAAGGGGTGACCAGGCAGCTCGATCATCTCCACCAGCCGCCCGTCCGGTGATTCGCCGGAGCATCCCAACCCGGCCTGTTCGAGCCGGCTGCGGTAGCGGGGATTGACCTCGTAGCGGTGGCGGTGGCGCTCGAACACGAGCTCCGCTCCGTATATCTGCGCCGCCTGGCTCCCCGGCCGCAGCTTGGCAGGGTAGGTACCCAGGCGCATGGTGCCGCCGTAATTGGACTGGCTGACGATCTCGCGCTGCTCGTCCATCAGGTCGATCACCAGGTGCTGGGCCGTCTGGGAGAACTCGCGCGAGTCGGCTCGCTCCAGGCCGGCCACGTCACGGGCGAACTCTATGACCATCACCTGGAGCCCGAGGCAGAGGCCCAGGCAGGGCAGCGAGTGCTCGCGTGCGTAACCGACGGCGGCGATCATGCCCTCGATGCCCCTCTCGCCGAAGCCGCCGGGCACGATCATGCCGTCGAGGTCGCGGAGCCGGCCTTCCGCCATGAGGCCCTCCACCTCCTCTGCCTGGACCCAGTCGAGCTGCAGGCTGGCGCCATGGGCATAGCCGCCGTGGCGAAGCGCCTCGACCACGGACAGGTAGGCGTCGGGCAGGTTGACGTACTTGCCGATGAGGCCGATCCGCACCGGCTTGGACGCCGAGCCGACCCGTCGCACGAGCTGGCGCCAGTGGGACAGGTCAACCGCATGGACGTGGGGCGGGCTGTCGTCGCCCGGCCGTGCGCCTATGCGCAACAAGCGGCAGACGTAGTCGTCCAGGCCCTCCTCGTGCAGCGAAAGGGGGATCTCGTAGAGGTGCGGGGCGTCGACGTTGGAGATGACGCCCTCTTCGGGGACGTCGCACAGCAGGGAGATCTTGGTCTTGAGGCTGGGCGGCAGCGCCCGGTCACTTCGCAGGACGATCACGTCGGGCTGGATGCCCCTGGAGCGAAGCTCGGTGACGGAGTGCTGGGTGGGCTTGGTCTTCTGCTCGCCGGAGGGGCCGAGATAGGGGACCAGGGTGACGTGGACGTAGCAGACGTTGTCGCGCCCCACCTCCTTGCGGACCTGGCGGACCGCCTCCAAGAACGGGAGGATCTCGATGTCGCCTACGGTGCCGCCGATCTCGGTGATCACGACGTCGACGTCCTCGGTGCCGAGGCGCCTGATGCGCAGCTTGATCTCGTCTGTTATGTGGGGGATGACCTGCACGGTCTTGCCCAGGTACTCACCCCTGCGCTCCTTGCCGATAACGGCCTGGTAGATGGAGCCGGTGGTGGCGTTGGAGTCGCGTGACAGGGCCTCGTCGATGAACCGCTCGTAGTGGCCGAGATCCAGGTCGGTCTCACCGCCGTCGTCGGTCACGAACACCTCGCCGTGCTCGAACGGGTTCATCGTGCCCGGGTCCACGTTTATGTACGGGTCGAGCTTCTGCATCGTGACCCGAAGGCCGCGGCTCTTTAGCAGGCGGCCCAGGGAGGCGGCTGTGAGCCCCTTGCCCAGAGAGCTCGCCACGCCGCCCGTCACGAAGATGTGCTTAGCCAAGATCTCCTCCACGCTCGGCTGGTACCGTCTGGCCGGTGGAGGTCGAACCGCAAAAGAGCCCTGCCTGGCTCCGGGTCAGGCCCTCTCTCGTGGCCACCCCACCCTAGCTCAGGCGGCGCTGGCGGTGCGTGGACCGTGGCGCCGGCGACGACCCGTGGCGCCAAGTGGGTGGCGCTGCCGTCCCAGCAAGGACGGCGCGCCCGTCGCCTGCGCTATGCGTAGGCGACGAAAGTGGAGCCGCTCGGAAGCGCCGACGCCGCCGGAGGCGAGCCGTCCGAGCCCCCGTCCGCGCCGGAGGCCCCGAGCTTGGCCATGGCCTGGCTGACAGCGGCAGCGGCTCGAGAAGCGGCCGGGTTGGCGACTGCAGAAAGGTCCATCTTGCCCTCCTTGCGTGCCGGCTGGCACGGGAGGTCAATCGGCCAGCGCGGCGGCTCGCTTAGCGCTGTGCCCCCGAGGTCGGAAATCCCCGCACGGACCAGCCTGCGCCAACAGCTCACGGGCATGCGAGCGTGCGGCAGCGCTCCCGGGCCGGCCCGAGAGCATGCGCGAGAGCTCGGTCACCCGGTCCTCCCCGACAACCACCGTGGCCGTGGACACCGTCCTGGCACCTGTCTCAACCTTGCGCACGGCGACCTGGGACCCTGCGAAGGCGGCGACCTGGGCCAGGTGGGTGACGACGATGACCTGGAAGCGCTGGGCCAACCGGGAGAGGGCTGCCCCGACCGCCAGCGCCGCCTCTCCCCCGATGCCGGCGTCCACCTCGTCGAAGACCAGGGTGCCGGGCCCGCCGTCGCCCCCGCTCACCCGTCCCTCGAGCATGACCAGGCGCACCGCCAGCATGGCCCGGGCCAGCTCACCGCCCGAGGCGGTGCGAGCCAGAGGCTGCAGGGGCTCTCCGGCGTCGGCTGCGAACATGAAAGTCACATCCTCGGCGGCCGTCGCCCTCAGCTCAGCGGGCGGCACGGTCACTCGCGCTGCGCCCGGCTCGAGGCCCCCAGCGGGCGCCGGGTCGGTGCCCGCTTCGGCGCCGGGACCGAAATGCACTTCGAAGCGCGCCCTGGGCATGGCCAGCCGCCTCAGCTCAGACTCCACCGCCGAGGCAAACCCGAAGCCGGCTTCGCGCCGGCGCCGGCCGAGCTCCGTAGCCGCCAGGCGGAGCTCCCTCCCCGCATCCAGCAGCTGGGCCTCCGCCAGCGCCGCCCGCTCACCCGCGCTCTCCAGCTCGGCCAGGCGGGCGAGCGCCCCGGCCTGCCACTCGAGCACCCCTCCCATACCGCCGGCACGACCGCCGTACTTGCGCCTCAGCTCGTGCAACCTGGCCCTCCGGGCCACCACCGCCGCAAGGCGCTCCGGGTCCTCCTCGAGGTCCTCCGCTGCCCGTCGTGCCTCACCGGCCAGGTCGGTCAACTCCGCAGCCACCGATGCCAGCCGCCCGTGCAGCGCGCAGAGCGGCCCGCGCCCGGCGAGCGCCGCCACGGCCCGGCCCACACGGTCCACGGCCTGGTCCTCACCGGCCAGCAATTCGTACACCCCAGAGGCGGCGGCCCGGTGCGCGCCGGCCTCGCCCAGGAGCTCCTCCTCGCGTGCCAGCTGGTCGTCCTCGTCCGGCCCCTGGAGAGCGGCGGCAGCCACCTCGTCCAGCTGGAAACGCAGGAAGTCTGCCTCGCGCTGGCGCAGGGCCTCGCCGCCGCCCAGCTCTGCGAGCAGTCCCTGCAGCCGCCTGACCTCCGCTGCTGCCCCGTCACGCCTGGCAGTGGCCACGCCGGCGTAGGCGTCGAGGGCACGGCGCTGGGCCGAAGCCGAGAACAGCGACTGGTGGGCGTGCTGGCCGTGGAGGTCGACCAGTTGCCGGCCCATCTCGGCCAGGGTGGCCAGGCTGGCCATGGCGTTGTCCACGTACGCCCTCGAGCGCCCCTCCGAGGGCACCACCCTCGCCAGGACGACCTCATGTTCCTGCGCTGCGCCGTCCTCCCGGGCCTCCGCCGCTCCCCGGGCACCGGTCCCTTGCCCGGCCCCAACCCCGTCAAGGGCCCCTTCTCCTGCCACGCCCGGCGCGAGCAGGAACCGTCCCTCGATGCTCGCCTCGTCCTGGCCGGCCCGGACCAGCCCGGGAGCGGAACGCCCCCCGCACAGCAACTGGAGCGCCTCGACAACCAGGGTCTTGCCGGCGCCCGTCTCACCCGTGAGGGCGGTCATCCCCGGGCCGAGGACGAGGGCGACGTCCTCGATGACCCCGAACTGGCGCGCCCGCAGTTCGCAGAGCACTCTCAGCGGTCCGCCAGCTGGAACTTGGCCTTGAGGACGGTTTCGAACCGGCGCTCGCCGAAGTTGACGAGCACGGCGTCGTGGACACCCGTCCGGCACACCAGCGCCTCCCCCGCCACCAGCTGCCCGCAGGCGACCCCGTCCACCACCAGCTCCGCTGCCGCCGTGCCCTCCAGCTCGAACGACACCTCGTCGCTACGGTCGAGCACCAGGCTGCGGTCGAAGAGCATGTGGGGCGCTACCGGCGTCACGACCAGGCACCCGAGCTTCGGCGAGACGATCGGGCCCCTGGCCGAGAGGTTGTAACCCGTCGAGCCCGTGGCCGTCGCCACGATGAGGGCGTCCGCCGCGTAGCTCAGGAAGCGCTGCCCGGAGATGGACACGCTGGCGCTCACTGTGTGCTGGCCCGTAGGTCGCGAGAGGACCACGTCGTTGAGCGCCGTACGGGCCATGCGCAGGTGCCCTCCCGGGCCGAGCAGGCGGGCGTCGACGGTCATGCGCCTCTCCAGCTGGTAATCCCCCGCCAGGAAGCGTTTGACCGCCTGACGCAGGCCGTCCGGTTCGGCCGCCGTCAGGTAACCGAAACTGCCGAAGTTGACCCCGAGCACCGGCACGCCCGCTCCCAACACCATCCCGACCGTCCGCAGCATCGTCCCGTCGCCGCCCAAGCTCACCAGCAGGTCGATCTCGGGCAACGAGCGCGGCGGCACGGGACCGGGCGCAACCTCAGGCAGGAGCACTGCGGTGTGGCCCTCGGCCTCCAGCCAAGCCGCCGTGTCCCGGGCCACCTGGACGGCGCGGGGCCGGGCGGCGTGCGCTGCCAGGGCTATGCGGGCCAAGGTGCCCCCCCCTCCATGGCGACAGCCTCGGCGACCGCCGCCTCGGCCAGCCCACCCGGGAACAGGCTCGCCCGGGCTTCGGGCGAGCGCGCCGCTCGCAGGTGGACAAGGAACTCGACATTGCCTCGGGCACCGTGCAGAGGCGAGACCATGACCCCCATTACAGCCGCCCCGGCTGACGCGAAGGCCGATAGCACGCCGTCGAGCGCGCTCACCCACAGACCGGGGTCGCGGACCACGCCCTTGCCGCGCGAGACCGCCTGCCGGCCCACCTCGAACTGAGGCTTCACTAGCACGACGACGTCAGCACCCTCCCCCGCCATGCCTAGCAGGGCGCCGGCGACCGACCGGAGCGAGATGAACGAGAGGTCGGCGGACACGAGGTCGAAGCGGTGCCCGCCAAGGGCTCCCGGCGTGGCCTGCCTGACGTTGAACCTCTCGACGACGACGACCCGGGGGTCTTGGCGCAACCGTGGATCCAGCTGGCCGTGGCCCACGTCGACCGCCACCACCGATGCGGCACCCCGCTGCAGCAGGCAATCCGTGAAACCACCCGTCGAGGCACCGGCGTCGAGGACCGCCCTACCCTCGACGGCCACGCCGAAGCGTTCGAGTGCGGCGTCCAGCTTTTCACCCCCCCGGCTCACGAAGCGCGGTGCTGGCCCGCAGACCACCAATGGGTCGCCTGGCGCCACCAGGCGGGCCGCCTTGTCTGCCACTGCACCGGATACGAGGACGCGACCCGCCGATATCAGCTCAGCGGCTTCCGACCTGCTCTCCACCAGGCCCCTCTTCACCAGCGCGAGGTCCAGGCGTCCCCGGGTTGCCAGCTCAGTGCCGCCCGGTGCTGCCCCGACGCGGCCCACCGGCCTGGGCTTCGCGCTGGCGGCGGTCGAGCTCGGCCACTCCGGCGAGCAGCGCGCCGACATCGCGACGTAAAACCCCTACGGCGTCAGCAGCCGCCTCCCGACCGGTGGTGAGCGCCTGTTCACCGTAGGCCAGGAGGTGCTGCGCCGTACCATCCCCGCCGGCAGCCACACGCTCAGCAGCGTCGCGCGCCCGGCGCGCCGTCGAGCTGGCCAGAGACACGGCCGCCCTGGCGCACCGGCGCAGATCCTCCTCGGTCCCCATAGCCGAAGTGTACGGCGGGCCGCTGCCTGAGGCGGCACCGTGTGCCGCCTCAGGCCAGGGGCCTCACTCCCAGATGGCCAGCCCGGTGGCCGGGTCGAAGAAGTGGATGCTGTCGGTGTCCACCAGGAAGACGCCCCGGGCACCGGAGCGCAGCTCCGAACGAGGTGAGACACGAGCCACGCCCTCGGAGCGGCTACCGGTCAGGTTGGTCAGGCCACCGAGCTCGGCAGCACCCGTGGCGGCTTCGGTGTCCTCACTGCGGGCGCTCGGCGCATCGATCAGGAAGTGCACCTGTAACTCGTTGCCGAGAGCCTCGACAAGCTCGACGTCGGCGACGAGGGTCGTCCCGGGGGCCGACTGGGCCGACAGAGCGGCATCACCCAGGTTTTCCGGCCGGAGCCCTACGACGACCTTGCGGTCATTGAAGCCCGCCAGGCGGGGGCGGCTGGCCAGCAGGCTGGCCGGGAGGGACAGGACCTGCGACCCCAGCTTCACCTCGTCGCCCGAAGGCGACAGGGTGCCCTCGTACAGGTTCATGGCCGGCGAACCGATGAAGGCGGCGACGAAGATGTTGTCCGGCCGCTCGTACAGGGTCTGGGGGGTGCCGCACTGCTGCAGTTGCCCCTTGTGGAGCACGGCCACCCGGTCGCCCATGGTCATGGCCTCGGTCTGGTCGTGGGTCACGTAGAAGGTCGCCACGCCCACCCGGCGCTGGATGCGGGAGATCTCGGCTCGCATCTGGACCCTCATCTTGGCGTCCAGGTTGGAGAGCGGCTCGTCCATGAGGAACACTGACGGCTCGCGCACGATGGCCCGGCCCATGGCAACCCGCTGGCGCTGGCCACCGGAGAGCTGAGCCGGCTTGGACCCCAGGTACTCGGTCAGGCCGAGCAACGAGGCGGCGTCCTTGACCTTGCGGTCGATCTCGCTCTTGGAGACCTTGCGGAGCTTGAGGGAGAAGCCGATGTTCTCCGCCACGGTCATGTGCGGGTAGAGGGCGTAGCTCTGGAACACCATAGCCACGTTGCGGTCCTTGGGTGCCAGGTCGTTCACCACCTTGCCACCCATGCTGAGGGTCCCGGAGGTGATCTCCTCCAACCCGGCGACCATGCGCAGGGCAGTGGTCTTGCCCGAGCCGGAGGGGCCGACGAGCACCATCAGCTCGCCTTCTGCCACGTCCAGGTCGAGGCCGGACACAGCGGGCAGGCCGTTGGGGTAGACCTTGCTCACCTTCTCGAGCTTCACCGTTGCCATTGCACCTCCAAGTTCTCCGGGCTTGCACACTCCGCCCTGGTACGTCCAGACGTTACATCCTGGACGAGGTGTCCCGTATGACAGAAGTCTCCCGCCGCATGACCTAAGTCTCCCGGCACGCTACGGGCCCACCTTCCCGCCTCAGAACCGGCCGCGCGGCCAGAGCGGACCCGGGCGCCGGCACCATGGCCCGTTTGCAGAGTAAAGCAGGTCGGCGATCATTTACAACAACAACTTAACGTTTTATCGCAGGAGCCGGTGCGCGCGCCGCAAACACGCGCGAGCAATGGCTCGGTGTGCGGGCGGCGACGAGAGGCACCGCACCGTGCTCCCTGCGAACAGACCGTGCTCCCTGCGAACAGACCGTGCTCCCTGCGAACAGGCCGTGCTCCTTGGGAACGTACCGGCGGGGGCTGTCGACAACCCCGGCCGGGCAGGCGGCTACCGAGGGTGGCGGTTCAACCGGCTGCTGGCGCGGCGCGGCTCGCAGGAGGGGCCGTCGAACCCCGGACCACCAGCTCAGGCTCGAACAAGAGGCGGTCCGCTGCGGCGACAGTGCCTTCGACCTGGCTGGCCAGCAACTTCACGGCCGCCCGGCCCATCGCCTCGATCGGTTGGCGTACCGTTGTGAGCGGCGGGTCGGTGCAGGTCATGAGGGCCGAGTCGTCGTAGCCGACGACCGACACGTCCTCAGGCACGCGTAGCCCCAGACGCCTCACGGCTCGGACCGCACCCAGGGCCAGCGGGTCGCTGGCACAGACGATCCCTGTCACACCCGAGGCCACCAACCGGGCCCCCGCCGCATGGCCCGCCTCCAGCGAGAAGGGGACATGCTCGACACGGTCCGCTGCTGCGGCCTGCCCCGCCAGCGCGCTGAACGCCGCGAGCCGGAGCCGGCTCGGCATGTGGTCCTCGGGGCCGAGGATCATGCCGATGCGCTCGTGCCCCAGGGCCTTCAGGTGGCTGAAGGCCTGCTCCATCGCGACGGCGTCGTCCGTGGAAACCTGCGGGAACGAGAGGTCGTCGCTGGCGGCGTTCACCAGGACCACCGGCAGCGCCCGCTCGCGAAGCAGCCGGTAGTGCTCGTGGGAGGAATCGGCTTCGGCGAAGTTGCCGCCGGCGAAGATCACACCCGAGGCGTGCTGGTCCAGCAGCATGTTGACATAGTCGACCTCGGAGAGGCCGTTCGGCCCGCTCGCGCACAGCACCGGCGTGTACCGCAGTTGCGCCAATGCCCCGCCGACGACCTCGGCCAGAGCGGGGAAGATCGGGTTCTGCAGTTCCGGTAGCACCAGGCCGACCAGGCGTGCCCGCTTCCCCCGCAGCTTGGTGGGCCGCTCGTAGCCGAGCACGTCGAGAGCGGTGAGGACGGCGGTCCGGGTCCCGGCAGAGACGCCCGGACGTCCGTTGAGCACGCGACTGACCGTGGCCTCACTGACTCCGACCTTGTCTGCCACCTCGGTCAACCGGCGCGTCATGGCGCTGATCATACGCCGGGCCCTGGCAGCGCGCCGCTTGTCGAGGCCCTCCGCACCCTTGACGTGTGCACCAGCCGTTGCAGGCAGCGCGCGTCGACATCTCAGTACCGGACTACCGTTCGGTAGCCTCTATCACTGCAGCGTCCGTTTCTTGCACCTGTCTGTCACCGATCCGGTCACCCCCGTTGCGCGCCGGCCGGGCCGCAGCGCCCGGTCCCCAGGTAGGCCGACACGAGCCCCGCCAGGTCGTCGCCGACCATGTCCGGCCTGGGGTCCACGGGTAGCTGGTTGCGCTGCGTCACGCCACTCAGGACCAACCCGAACCGGGCCCCCACCTGCCGGGCAAAGGCACCGTCCGTGTCGGGCCGGTCCCCCGCCACCCAGTCGACGCCCCCGTAGCGCTGCTGCACCAGGTCGGCCATGGGGCCGTGAGGCTTGCCTGCCACCTCTGGCTGGCAACCCGATGCCGTTGCCACGAACGCGACCAGGGCACCGGCCCCGGGTAGCAGCCCCTGCCCGGTCGGGAAGGTGGCGTCGGTGTTGGTGGCAATGAGACGTGCACCGTTGCGCACGGCGGACGCCGCCTCGGCCAGTTCGTCGTAGTCGAGGGCAAGGGTCCGCCCGACGACGACGGCAGCCGGCCGGCTGGCAGCGGGCACGATCTCCACAGCCCGCTCGGCCAGGGCTTCGCGCACACCCGCGTCCCCGACGACGGCGACAACGGTGCCTGGTTGGAGCATGGAGGCCGCCGCCTGGGCTGAGGTCGCCACGTCCGCCGGCGAACAGTCGACACCGACCGCGCTCAGGGCTGCGACGTGCTCGCTCAACAGTGGCCCCGAATTGTTGGTCAGGAAGACCACACGCATGCCGGCGGCTCGCAACGCCTCCACGGCCTGCGCTGACCCCGGGATGGCACGACCGGCCAACCATACGACGCCGTCGAGATCGAGGGCCCAGACCGCCTGGCGGCCCCCGGCCGGCGGCGCCCACGACCCGGCGCTCACAGGGAGCGAGCCACGTAGGTCAGCTGGAAGCCCACCAGGGTCACGGCGACAACTCCGACATAGAGGCCCGCCACCAGCCAGCGCTGCCCGGCCCGCAACGCGTTGTAGGCCCGCGCCTGCGGGCTCTTGCGCCGGCTCCAACGCCGCCAGAGCTCCACGGCACCGAGGACCAGGACGAGCAGGAGCACGGGGCTGGGAGCCACGAACGCCATCGCCACGAGCCCGACCAGCCCGGCGAGCCACAGGGCCGGGTGCAGCGCAGCGGCGGCACGCCCACCGTCGAGCGGCAGCATGGGGAGCAGGTTGAACAGGTTGAGCATGAAGCCGAAAGCTGCAAGCTGGGTCAGGAATCCCGAACCGGTGGCATGCCCCCAGAACGCAACCACGACGCTCGCAGCGGTGCCGAAGTAGGGGCCAGCGAGCCCGGAAAGGGCTTCCTGGTAGGCACTCCGGGGGGCCTCTTTCATGCTCACGAACGCGCCAAGGAAGGGCACGAACATCGGTAGTGAGGCCCGGACACCCTGCCGCTTCAACTCGACGACGTGGCCCATCTCGTGCACGAACATCAGCGCCACGAACCCGGCGGCGAAGGTCCAACCCCACAGCAGCGCGTAGGCGGCGACCGACACGAACATCGAGAGCACCAGGCCGAGGTATTTGATCTTGAGTGCCAAGGCGCCGAACTTCGCGATGAAGGCGCCGATGGCCGCAAGGGTGCCGAGCAGCCGCTGCCACGCCGAGCGGGCCCGGCCGCGTCGCCGGCCGCTCCCCGCCTCGGGTGGAG
>JAJZIY010000058.1 GCA_021828475.1 Actinomycetes bacterium | reverse complement strand
CAGCTTCTGCACCACGGCGATGGCGTCGAGATGCGTATGGTTCATCTTCCAGTTGCCGCTGATCAGCGGCTTGCGGGCGGCCACCGCTCAACCCTGCCCGCGCGCCGAGGCCGAGCGCAGGGCTGCCAGGCCGGGAAGGTCGCCCTTCTCGATGAGCTCGAGGGAGGCGCCTCCACCCGTGGAGAGGTGGTCGACCTGGTCGTCCAAGCCGAACAGCTTGAGGGCGCTGGCGCTGTCACCCCCACCCACGACGGTGAAGGCCTTGGTGCCCGCGACCGCCTCGGCAACTGCACGGGTGCCGGCGGCGAAGCGTGCGTCCTCGAACACGCCCATCGGGCCGTTCCAGAACACGGTCGCAGCATCGGCGATCTCGTCGGCGAAAGCCGCAGCGGTGCCGGGCCCTATGTCGAGGCCCATCCACTCGGACGGGACGTCTGCACCCACCTGGCGCATCTCGCCCGAAGGCTCCCTGCCGGCGCCGAAGACGCCGTCGGGGGACAGGGCGATGATGTCCGTCGGCACCAGGATGCGCTTGCCCTTGGCTGCGGCGGTCTCGAACAGCCGGGCGCACGTGCCCACCTGGGTGTGCTCCAGCAGCGAGCCGCCTGTACCGTGGCCCTGTGCAGCCAGGAAGGTGAAGCACATCCCACCCCCGACGAGCAGTGTGTCGACCTTCTCCAGGAGAGCTTCGATGACGCCGAGCTTGTCGGAGACCTTGGCTCCGCCGAGGACGGCGACGAAGGGGCGGGCCGGCTCCTCGAGCAGGCCGGCGAGCACGTCCACCTCCCGGGCGAGGACCCGTCCCGCAGCCGAAGGCAGCTTGGCCGGCGGGCCGACGATCGAGGCGTGGGCCCGGTGGACGGCGCCGAAGGCGTCGTCCACGTACAGGTCCTGGCCCTCGATGAGCGAGGCGGCGAACTCAGGGTCGTTGCCCTCCTCGCCGGGGTTGTAGCGCAGGTTCTCCAGCAGCTCGACCCGGCCGGTGTCGGCACCGCGGGCCTCGAGCAGCTCGTAGAGGCGCTTGCGGACCGGCTCGATCGAGTACTTGGGATCCGGCTTGCCCTTGGGGCGGCCGAGGTGGCTGCACACCGTGAGCTTGGCGGCGCCGTTGTCGAGCAGCCACACGAGCGTGTCTATCGGCAGACGGATACGCAGGTCGTCGGTGATCTCGCCGCCCGAGAGGGGGACGTTGAAGTCGCAGCGTACGAGCACGCGCTTGCCCGAGACGGGTCCCAGGTCTTCGAGTTGGGGTAGTTGCATCGGGCTGGGCCCCGCTAGGCCCGACCGGCGATGACGGCCAGGTCGACGAGGCGGTTGGAGTAGCCCCACTCGTTGTCGTACCAGCCGAAGACCTTGACCAGCGAGCCGCTCGCCATGGTCAGCTTGGAGTCGAAGGTGCAGCTGGCCGGCGAGCCGACGATGTCCGAGCTCACGATGGGCTCGTCGGTGTAGACGAGCACCTTGGCCAGGGGCCCCGTGGTGGCGGCGGCCTTGAAGGCGGCGTTGATCTCCTCGGCGGTCACCTCGCGGGCCAGCAGGCCGGTGAAGTCGGTGATGGAGCCGTCCTGCACGGGGACCCGCAGCGAGGAACCGTCCAGGCGGCCCTTCATGTTGGCGAGCACCAGGGCAGTGGCACGGGCGGCGCCCGTGCTCGATGGCACGATGTTGTTGGCGGCGGCGCGAGCACGACGCATGTCCTTGTGCACCAGGTCGAGCAGGTTCTGGTCGTTCGTGTAGGCGTGCACGGTGGTCATGAGGCCCTTTTCGACGCCGAAAGCGTCGTCGAGCACCTTGATCATGGGTACGAAGCAGTTGGTCGTGCAGCTGGCGTTGGAGAAGATCCTGTGCTTGTCGGGGTCGAAGGTGTCGTCGTTGACGCCGACCACGAAGGTGCCGTCGACGTTGGTAGCGGGAGCGGAGATGATGACCCGCTTGGCCCCGGACTCGAGGTGGGCCTTGGCCTTCTCGCCATCGGTGAACTTGCCCGTCGACTCGATCACGATGTCGGCGCCCAGGCTCCCCCAGGGGATGTTGGTGGGGTCCTTCTCGGCGAAGACCTTGAAGCTGTGGTTGCCTACGGCGATGGTGTCCTCGGACAGCTTGACCTCGTGCTTCAGGACGCCGAAGGTGGAGTCGTACTTGAGGAGGTGGGCATTGCTTGCGGCCGGCGCCAGGTCGTTGGCAGCGACTACCTCGATGTCAGCACCCTGCTCCAGCACGGCCCGCAGGAAGTTGCGGCCGATGCGCCCGAAACCGTTGATCCCAACCCTGACAGTCATGACGTTCTCCTAGGTCAACTCGTCTTTAGGGCCCAATCCTAGGCGAAACGCCTGTCCGGGCCGCCAGGCAGAGGTCAGGCGGCCAGGGGCCTTTGGTCACAGTGACCGCCGGCGCGCCGACACGCCGACGGCCAGCTGCCAGGCCGTCCGGGCGACGCTCAGGGGGCACCCTGCCCGAAGCCGCCAGCAGCTCAACCAGGCTCGGCGCCTGCCAGACCGGCCAGCACCCGGCCGAGCCGGGCGGGGTCGTGCGAGTGGCCGTTGGGGTTGGCGAGGGAGGCGGGCACCAGCTCCCACCCGCCGGCGGTGCGCCGCCTACCAGCGCTGGTGGCCCTGGCCGCGCTGGGCTGGCCGACCTGGGAGGCCGGGTCGCAGACGACCGTGTCAACGACCACCCCGTGCTCCTCGAGGGCGGCGACATGGTCGTCGGCTCCCAGATCGGCCGTCTCGGGGATCTGGTGGTCGAGGTTGCAGACATACACCCGGCCCCCCTGGCGCTCGGCCAGCGCCTCGCGCACCGCCGGGACGGCGCACACCGCCAGGACGCTGGTGAAGAGCGAGCCTGGCCCGAGCACGACCTGGTCGGCGTCACGCACCGCTTCCACGGCCTCCTCCATGGCCTCCGGGTACGGAGGCCGCAGCCAGACCTTGCGCACCCGCGACGGGCTGTAGGCCACCTTGGCCTGTCCCCGCACCTCCTCGGGGCCGGTCGCCCCGTCCACCAGCGCGCACAGTTCGACCGGGCCCGTCGTCGCCGGCAGCACGTGGGCGCTGACGCCGAGCAGCCTCCCCACCTCCGCCGTCGCCGATCCGAAGTCCCCGAGGATCTGGCTGAGGGCGACCAGCACCAGGTTGCCCAGCGAGTGCCCGGCCAGGTCGCCCTCCCCGAAGCGATGGTCGAGGACCTGTGCCCACAACTTCTGGTCGGGGCCGTCGCCGGCCAGGGCAAGCAGGCAACGCCTGATGTCCCCGGGGGCCGGCCCGTCCCACCACTGGCGCAGACGCCCCGTCGAACCGCCGTCGTCGGCGACGGAGACAACCGCCGTGACACGGGCGGCGTAGCGCGACACCGCCCTCAGTGTCACGGCCAGGCCGTGCCCCCCGCCGAGCGCCACCACCGCCGGCGCGCCGGCCCCCCGCACCGCAACTCCCGGCCGAGGCCCCAGGGGCTCCGGGCGCCGCCCCGGCGGCGCAGAGCTCAACGCTCGACGTCCCGGTGGATGACTGTCGGGGTATAGCCCATTGCCCGCAGGCGGACAGCGAACTCCTCTGCCAGCACGACGCTCCGGTGGTGCCCACCCGTGCAGCCGATCGCCAGCGTGAGGTAGGACTTGCCCTCCTTCACATAGGCGGGGACGAGGAACTTGAGCAGGTGCTCGGCCCGGGCCAGGAACTCCGCTGCGGCAGGCTGACCGAGCACGTACCGCCGGACCGGCTCGTCGAGGCCCGTCAGCGGGCGCATCTCCTCCACCCAGTGGGGGTTGGGTAGGAAACGGACATCGAGGACGTTGTCGACATCGAGCGGCACCCCGTGCTTGAACCCGAAACTGAGCACCAGGATCTGCATGGCCGCGCTCTCGTCGGCGAACAGGTCGGCGAGCCGCTCGCGCAACTGGTGAACATTGAGCTCGCTTGTGTCGACCACCACGTCAGCGACCTCCTTTATCGTCTCGAGCCTGTGCCGCTCGTCGGCGATGGCCTCCACCACACCCTCCCGGCCCAACGGATGGCGGCGGCGGGTGCCCTCGAAGCGGCGGACCAGGACCTCGTCGGACGCTTCCAGGAAGAGCAGCTTGACCCCGTGGCCGCTCGCCTCGAGCTGCGTCACCGCCGCTCGTAGGTCGCCGAGCTGGCCGGCGTGGCGGCCCACCACGAGGGCCACCTTCTGCACCTCCGGCCCCGGGCCCGAGAGGAGGTCGGCGACCTTGGTTATCAGGGGAGTCGGGAGGTTGTCCATGACGTACCAGCCCAGGTCCTCGAGCACCGCTCCTGCCTGGGAGCGGCCGGCACCCGAGAGACCCGTCACCACCAGGAACTCGGCCACGCCCCCATTGTGCCCGACCCGGCGGCCCCGGGCGCCACAAAGCCCGTGCCCCGGGACCACGGGCCGGGGATGCCGGGATCTGGACGCCGACCGTGGCGCCGCCGGTGCGCAGGAGCCCACGCGCCAGGGGCCGCCGCCCTGCGCGCTGGCCCTCAGCGGCCCCGGGCCAGCTTCTCGGCCCTCAGCATCAGCAGGCGTGGGAAGGCGGCAGCCTCCCGGTACTCGTCGGCGCGCGCCAGGAAGCCCTCGGGCGGAGCTGGCTCCTCCATGCGGGTGAGGTAGAGCCCGGCCGCTGCCATGGCGTTGACGTAGACGGACAGGGGTCGGTGGACGAACGGTATCCAGACGTCCTTGTCGACCTCCTCCACGCCGTGGTGCTCCACCAGGTAGGGGCCGATCCTCCAGTACTGCTCGCCCAGTATCTGGTCGTCCACCCAACCGCTGCCGGGCGCCTGCAGGAGAGGGTGGTTGAGCAACAGCACGAAGGTGCCGCCCGGGGCCAGCACCCTGCCCACCTCGGCCAGGGCCCCGGCCGTGCCCTCGATGTGCTCGAAGACGAGGCAGGCGAAGGCCGCGTCGAACGAGGCGTCGGCGAACGGCAGCGATGCGGCGGAGGCGCGGGCGTAGGTGACCCGGGCACCTGCTGCTTCGCCGGCTCCCCGCCCGCTCATGCCGTGACCCCCGCTCCCCTCAGGCCCGCTCCCCTCAGGCCCGCGAGCGGCAGCGCCGCCGGTACCGGGCTCCTCGTCGGTCCCGGCCCCGGTGCGCTCGAGCGCCACCGAGAGCTGGGAACGGGTCGGGTCGACGCCAACCACGTGGCGGGTGCCCTCGACGCCGGCGGCGACCCGCGACAACTGCCCCTCGCCGCAGCCGATGTCGAGGGCCCGGCCCGGGCGCACCGAACGGAGCTGCTCGGCGAGCAGAGGGATGATCTGCTCCACGTACTCGGCATCCGCGCCCGCCGTGAAGGCCTCCTGCCACCAGCCGGCGTTGACCTCCCACAGCTGCTCGGCCTCGGCGGGCAGAGGCCCGCCGGCGTCGTGGTAACCGTCCGCCTGGTAGGGCGCCGACCAGGCCTGTCCCGCCTCCTTGCCGGCCGTCACGCCGGCCCGCCGCTGCCGCCGGCGTGACCCCTCACCAGCGCTGGCCCGGCCGGCCACCCTGCGTCCGCCGCCTGCGCCCCGTCGTCGGCACCCGCGCCGTGGACCCTGTCCCACACGGCTTCCGCGACAGCGCTTGGCAACCAACTGAGCGACACCAGTACCTCCTTGGGGGCTTCCTTCACCGCCTTGACGCTTCCCAGCTCGCGCACCAGGCGTTTGCGCCGGGCGGGGCCGAAACCGGGGATGCCGTCCAGCACGGAGACGGTCATCCGCTTGCCCCGTAGCTGGCGATGGTAGGTGATGGCGAAGCGGTGGGCCTCGTCGCGTATGCGCTGGAGCAGGTAGAGCGCCTCCGAGCCCCTCTGGATGCGCAGCGGCTCCTCGCGGTCGGGCAGGTACACCTCCTCGAACTGCTTGGCCAGCGAGGCCACCGGGATCTCGCCGTCGAGGCCGAGCTCCTCGAGCACCCGCACCGCCACGTTGAGCTGACCTTTGCCACCGTCGACCAGCAGCAGCTGGGGTGGGTAGGAGAAATGCCGCTTCCGGTCGGCGACGGGCAGCTCCCGCTCGGCCAGGTACGCCTCGAGGCGGCGCGTGAGGACCTCCTCCATGGCGGCGTAGTCGTCGTTGCCGGGGACCCCCTTCACCTTGAAGCGCCGGTACTCGCCCGGGCGCGCCAGGCCATCCTCCATGACCACCATCGAACCGACGTAGTCGGTCCCCTGCAGGTGGCTCATGTCGTAGCACTCGATGCGCAGCGGCGCCTCCGGTAGATCGAGCGCATCCTGGAGGGCGTTGAGGGCGCGGGCCCGGGCATTGTGGTCGGCCGAGCGGCGCAGCCGGTGGCGCACCAGTTCCTCGCCCGCGTTCTTGGCCACCATCTCCAGCAGGGCTTTCTTGTCTCCACGCCGGGGCACGTGGAGGTGCACGTGGCTGGCACCTGCCGCTTTCGGGTTGACGCTGCGCTCAGGCCGGCTCTCGGGCGTGGCCGCCCACCACTCGATGCTCGGCCCAGCCGTCTGCGCCCTCGCACGCCTGGCCGCCGGCGTCCGCGCCCCGCCCCCGACGCCGCCGCCCTCGCTCCCGGCCCCGCCACCGGCGAGCCCGCGGTAGGCGAGGCCGGCGCCCGTCTGCCCGTCCGCCCTCATCGCGCTCAGCCACTGCTCCACGACATCGGCCTCGTCCACGGGCCCGGGCACGAGCACCAGCGGGGGTACGCCGTTGACAGCATCGGAGTAGTGCTGCTCGAGGACGTGGGCCAGCAACTGGCCCGGGTCGAGATCCTCCACCTTGTCCACGATGAAGCCCTTGCGGCCCACAACCCGCCCGCGCCGCACGTAGAAGACCTGGACCGCGGCCTCCAGTTCGTCCTCGGCCAGAGCGAAGCAGTCGAGGTCCTCCGGCTTCTCGCTCACCATCTGCTGCTTCTCGATCGCCTTGCGCACCGAGGCGGTCCGGTCCCGCAGCCGTGCAGCCAGCTCGAACTCGAGGTTGGCGGCGGCATCGTGCATCTGGCGCTCGAGGCGCTCGACCACCGGCGCGGTGTCGCCCTCCAGGAAGGTGGCGAAGTCGTCGACCAGGCGCGAGTACTGGCTCGGACCGACCAGCCCGGCGCACGGCCCGGCACAGCGCTCGATGTGGTACATGAGGCACGGGCGCCCCAGGCGTTGGTGGCGGACGAACTTCCCGTCGGTGCAGCTACGGACCGGGAACGTCCGCAGCAGCAGGCCGAGGGTCTCGCGGATGGCGTACGCGTGGGCGTACGGGCCGTAGTAGCGGTGCTGGCTGCGCTGCGCCGGCCGGCCCCGCCTGACAGTGGCCCGCGGCCACTCGTCGCCCACCGTCAGCACCAGGAAGGGGTAGCTCTTGTCGTCGCGCAGCCGGACGTTGAAGCGGGGCTTGTGCTGCTTGATGAGGCTGTACTCGAGCATGAGCGCCTCGACGTCGTTGCGCACCTGGATCCACTCGACGGTCTCGGCGCTGGCCACCATCTGTGCCGTCCGCGGCGGCAGGGCGGAGGGGGCCTGGAAGTAGTTGGACAACCGCTGGCGCAGCGACTTGGCCTTGCCCACGTAGATGACCCGGCCGTCGCGGTCACGGAACTGGTACGAGCCCGGGCTGTCCGGTATGGCGCCGGGCGCGGGGCGTTGCAGCACCGCTCCAGTCTGGCTCGAGGCCACGACCGCTCGGCGGCCGGCCTTCACAAGACCATCACAGCTCGCCCAAGAGCCGGTCATAAACGGTGGCGACAATTGGGTCGTAAGTCAGAGCAGTTCCGACTGAGGAGGAGAGATGACCCACCACATGAGGGGGCGGCGCCACAGCTTCACAATGGCAACCACCGCCATTGCAGCATCCCTCGCCACCGCGGCCGGAGCCCTGGCCGCCACTAGCGCGCCGGCTGTCGCCGACCCGGTCCCCACCACCACGACCACCACGGCCGTCGGCACGGTACCGGCCGCAACCGTGCCCGCCGTGCCCCCGATGCCCGAGGCCAGGCGCCTCGAATGGGTGAAGCGGGACTCCAACCGCCTCATAGCCAACCGGGTCGAGTCCCTGCGGGTAGCCATCCGCCGGCTGGCGACCAGGAGCTACCTTGGCCAGGACGGCACCACCCTGAGCTCGGGCATGCAGGCGGACATAACGGGCCTGCAGGCGCTGCGCACCCAGATCGACGGCGAGACGGACCTGCAGACGGCCATCGCCGACCGGGCGCTCATTTTCACCCAGTACCGCGTCTACTACCTGGTGCTCCCGGTCGCCTCGGACGTGGTCAACGTCGACTGGTTGACAGGCGTCAGGCTGCCCACCCTCCAGCAACAGATCACCCAGGTCCAGGGCCTCGAGAACTCCTCGAACCAGGCCTACCTGGCCCCGCTGGTCTCAGGTATGCAGGCCATGGCCCAACAGGTCACGACGGCGACCAACGGCCTCTCGGCTCAGCTTCTCTCGTACACACCTGCCCAGTGGAACGCCGACCACAGCCTTCTCTTCACGGCCGCTGCCGGTATCCGCACCGCACGGACCGCCATGGCCACGGCCGAGAAGGACTACGTCCATGCCATCAGGTACCTGCACGGCACGCGACCGGTGAGCCCGCGCCCGGCCAAGCCCCACAAGGACCGCTGACCTGGGCACTCGGTGTTGGCCGTCACGACCGGGACGCCGACTGCCAGCCCGGTCGTGACGGCCACGAAGACCGCAACCCGGACGGCCCGAGCTCGAGACCGGGCCCGGTCCGGTTGCGGCCGGTGAAAAGGCTCCGCACTCGTGGTGCGGGGCCCTTTCGCGTCGTCGCCTGGTCTTTCGCTGGCCCAGCCCATCGAGCTGTGGGCGGCCGTTCGCCGGTCAGACGGTCGGGGGCTGTCGCGTTGTCAGGTGGTGCCTATCGCTTGTCGAGCAGCGGAGCGAGGAACCGGCCGGTGTAGCTGTCGGCGCACTGGGCGACAGTCTCAGGCGTCCCCACCACCACGATGTTGCCGCCACCGTCGCCACCCTCGGGACCGAGGTCGACCAGCCAGTCGGCCGTCTTTATCACGTCCAGGTTGTGCTCGATGACGATGACCGTATTGCCCTGCTCGACCAGCCGGGCCAAGACCCCGAGCAGCTTGCGGACATCCTCGAAGTGCAGGCCCGTCGTGGGCTCGTCGAGGATGTAGAGGGTCCTTCCCGTGGAGCGCTTCGACAGCTCGGATGCGAGCTTTATGCGCTGGGCCTCCCCGCCGGAGAGCGTGGGGGCCGGCTGGCCCAGCTTGACGTAACCCAGGCCCACGTCGACCAGCGTCTGCATGTGGCGGGCGATCACAGGCTGGTTCGAGAAGTAGTCGGCAGCCTCCTCGCAGGACAAGTCCAGCACGTCCGCTATGTTTTTGCCCTTGAATGTCACGTCCAGGGTGTCGCGGTTGTAGCGGGCCCCCTTGCACACCTCGCACGGCACGTACACGTCGGGCAGGAAGTGCATCTCGATCTTTATGGTGCCGTCACCAGAGCAGGCCTCACAGCGCCCACCGCTGACGTTGAAGGAGAAGCGCCCCGGCTGGTACCCCCGCACCTTGGCCTCGGTCGTGCTCGCGAACAGGCGGCGCACGTGGTCGAACACGCCTGTGTAGGTGGCCGGGTTGCTCCGGGGGGTCCGACCGATCGGCGACTGGTCCACGTCGACGACCTTGTCGAAGAGGTCCGCACCCTCGATCCTGCGGTGCCGGCCCGGCACTTCCTTGGACTTGTATATCCGCTGCATCATGGCCCGCAGCAGGATGTCGTTGACCAGAGTCGACTTGCCCGAACCGGAGACCCCTGTCACAACGCAAAGGCATCCCACGGGGAAGCGGGCATCGACGTCCGCCAGGTTGTGCTCGCGCGCTCCGCGCACGGTGAGCCAACCGCGCGGTTCGCGCCTCACGGCGGGAACGGGGACGAAGCGCTTGCCCGACAGGTACTGGCCCGTGAGGGAACCCTTTGAGCGCAACAGTTCCTTGACCGTGCCCGATACCACCACCCTGCCGCCGTGCTCTCCTGCCCCCGGCCCGATGTCGACGACGTGGTCCGCCGTGCGGATGGTGTCCTCGTCGTGCTCGACGACGATGACCGTGTTCCCCAGGTCACGTAGGCGCACCAGGGTGTCTATGAGCTTGCGGTTGTCCCTCTGGTGCAGCCCGATCGACGGCTCGTCGAGCACGTAGAGGACGCCCACCAGCCCGCTGCCGATCTGGGAGGCGAGGCGGATCCGCTGGGCCTCCCCTCCCGCCAGGGTGCCGGCACTGCGGTTGAGGCAGAGGTAGTCGAGACCGACGTCGACGAGGAACTGCAGCCGGGCACGGACCTCCTTCAGCACCCGGTCCGCGATCAGGTGGTCGCGCTCCGACAGGCCGAGCTCCGCCACGACCTTGGCCGCGTCACGGATGGACAGCTGGCTCAGTTCGACGATGCTACGGCCCCCGATGGTGACGGCGATGCTCTCGGGCTTGAGCCGGGCGCCGTTGCACTCGCTGCAGGGCACCTCGCGCATGTAGCCCTCTATCTGCTCGCGCGCCGAGTCCGACTCCGCCTCGGCATGGCGGCGCTGCAGGTACGGCACCACGCCCTCGTAGTTGGTGTAGTAAGAGCGCGTACGGCCGTAGCGGTTCTTGTAGTGCAGGTGCACCTGCGTGGCGGCGGACCCGTACAGGACGGTCTTCTGCTCCTGCTTTTTCAGCTTGCGCCATGCGACGGACGTGGAGATACCGAAAGTCTCCGCCACGCCTTGGAGCAGCCGCCCGAAGTACTCACTGCGCGCCCCTGCCCAGGGAGCCACGGCCCCCTCGTCGATCGAGCGGTCGGGGTCGGGGACGACCAGCTCGGGGTCCACCTCGTAGCGCGTCCCGAGACCGTCGCAGCGCGGGCAGGCCCCGTAGGGCGAGTTGAAGGAGAAATTGCGCGGTGCCAGCTCGTCGTAGGAGGTGCCACAGACAGGGCAGGCCAGGTGCTGGGAGAAGGTGAGGGTTTCCACTTCCCCGGGCTCGCCCGGCTGTCCAGCTCCTGAGCCCTCGTCCCCGTCGCCGGCTGCGACCGGAGCACCGCCGCCCTCGGCGCCCCCACGGGGGACGATCTGCACCTCGGCCACCCCGTCGGCCAGTTTGAGCGCCGTCTCGAGGGAGTCGGTGAGCCGGCGCTCGATGCCGGAGCGCAGGACCAGGCGGTCCACCACCACCTCCACCGTGTGGTTCTCGTAGCGCGCCAGCTTCGGCACGTCCGAGAGCTCGTAGACGGTGCCGTCGACGCGAGCCCTTGCGTAGCCCTGGCCGGCCAACTCCTCGAGCAGGCTGTTGTACTCGCCCTTGCGGCCCCGGACCACCGGGGCCAGTACCTGGAACCGCGTCCCCTCCGCCAGGGTGAGCACCCTGTCGACGATCTGTTGTGG
The DNA here is from genome assembly GCA_021828475.1 of Actinomycetes bacterium. Taxonomy (GTDB): domain Bacteria; phylum Actinomycetota; class Acidimicrobiia; order Acidimicrobiales; family Palsa-688; genus JAJZMF01. The sequence continues at coordinate 3,329 of JAJZIY010000058.1, read as the reverse complement.
CGTCTGGCGCGATACCACGCTGCCGTCCTTGGGGCAGTGCGGTATGCCCACCCGGGCGTACAGCAGGCGCAGGTAGTCGTAGATCTCCGTGATGGTGCCAACGGTGCTGCGGGGATTACGGGACGCCGACTTCTGGTCGATCGAGATGGCAGGCGACAAGCCCTCTATGAAGTCGACGTCGGGCTTGTCCATCTGCCCGAGGAACTGGCGGGCGTAGGCGGACAGGGACTCGACGTAGCGTCGCTGCCCCTCGGCGTAGATCGTGTCGAAGGCGAGGCTGCTCTTGCCCGAGCCCGAAAGGCCCGTGAAGACGATGAGCCGGTCGCGGGGCAGGTCGAGCGACACGTCACGCAGGTTGTGCTCCCGGGCCCCCCGCACGATCAGCCGGTCGGACATAGCGGCAGGCTACCAGTCGAACGGGTGTTCGGACAAGGCAGTGCCGGTGTTCGGACAAGATACTCCCCGGGGTCGCGCTGCCCGGCCGGGGGTCTGGGGCTCAGACGCTGCGGAGGATGCTCACCGGTCGGCCCTCGGACGTCGCGCTGCCCGGCCGGCGGGTCGGGGGCTCACACGTCGACGCCGTCGACGGCCGTGCCGAGCGGGGCTCCGCTGTCGTAGTTGATCTGCGACGCCGTGAAGGCAGGCCACTCCCCGACCGGCACACCGGCCACCGGGTCGCCCGCTCCCACCGGCGCCAGCGTCATGCCGCTGACCGAGATAGTCCCTCCCGGGCCGGTCGTCGTCGTCTGGCCGCTGCTGGTCGTCACCGCGGGTGCCGTGGTCGTGGCGGCGGGCGCAGAGGTGGTCGTGACCGAGCCGGTGGTAGTCGTCACCGCTCCGGTCGTGGTAGTGGCACCTGCAGTGGTCGAGGTGGAGCCAGGGACCGTGGTCGTCGTGGTCGTGGCCCCGCCGCCCGGTCCCGACGTCGTCGTGGTCGCCCCGCCCGAGCCGGAGCCGATGGTGACGCCAGCCGGGTAGGAGGCCTGCTGGGTCTGCATGGCGTTGTACACGGTGACCGGGTAGGTCCCCGGCGTCATGGCCGCCACGCTTATGTCTATCTGGGTGGACGAGGCGCTTGCCACCGCTTCGCCGGCCGCCCCGACCGTGACGACGGGGTTGGACGGCAGGTTGTTGCCGAAGATGGTGAGGCTCCCGCCGCTGGAGGGGAGCTGGTTCGGGACGATGGACGTTATCCCGAACGACGACGTCGTCGTCGTCGCACCGGGTGGGACGGTCGTGGTGGTGGGGACCGTTGTGGTGGTCACAACGGTCGTAGTGGTCGTGGTGGAGGCGGTGGTCGTCGTCGTGCTCCCGGGCACGGTCGTCGTAGTACCTGCCAGGGTTGTCGAGGTCACCACGCCTGTCGTCGTGGTCGACCCGGCCGCGGTCGTGGTGGTGCTACCCGGCACCGTTGTCGTCGTGGTCGTGCCGGGCGCCGTGGTGGTCGTGCCGGGCGCCGTGGTGGTCGTGGCGGGAGCGGTCGTCGTGGTGGACGCCGGCGTCGTCGTCGCGCTGCCCCCCCCGATCCCGGGCATCGTCGGCTGTAGGACCGGAGCCGTCGTGGTGGTGCTGGCAGTGCCCGAGGTTGTCGACGTGGTGGTCTGGCCGGATGCCGCCGTGGTCGTGGTAGTCCCCCCCGAACCGGCCGTGGTCGTTGTCGCCGCAGGCGGTGTGGTCCCTGCGGTGGTGCTCGGCGCCGGCGTGGGGGACGGCGTCCCGACATCGAAGAAGACGGCTTGGGGGTTGCCTATGGGCGTGGTCGGCGCGCTGGTGGTGGCCGCGTACGCGACCAGGGCGTAGGTGCCCTGGGCGAGGCCGGGCGAGGGGACGGTGAAGTCGACGGCGGCGCCGAAGCTGGTGCTTGTCATCCCCGGGGGGGCCACGAAAGCGGTGCCGTCGCCGGCCGTGGTCACCTGCTGGGCCCCACTGCTGCCGGAGCTCCAGTCCAGCGTCTGGCCGACCACGTCGTACATCGACCCGTTGTAGCTGTACAGCAGCTCGAGGTGGTAACCCAGGCTGGTGGCGGTCGGGAGGTTGGCGCCGGCACCGGCGCTGGCCGCCATCGACACGGACTGGCTCGTGCCGGGCGTTATCTGGTCGAAGCCGGTGTAGGTGAACTGGACCGGCTCGCTGACCAAGGCGAGGGCGGAGGCGACGTTGAGCCGCCCACCGGTGACGCACTTGCCGCTCAGCCCGCTCACGGTGTCGACGCTGTCGAGGATGTCTGACCGCACGGTCTTGTAGCTGAGGGACGGGTCGGCCGACCAGATGAGGGCGGCGGCCGACGCCACCATCGGAGCGGCGTACGACGTCCCCGAGACGTAGGCGTTGTCGTAGCCCGTGTAGGTGGGATAGTCCGTGAACATGTCGACGCCTGGCGCCATCAGGTCCACGGTGGTGGCGCCGTAGTCGGAGAAGCTGGCCAGGTTGTCCTGGTTGTCGGTGGCGCCGACGGATATCACGTTGTCGTAGGTGGCGGAGTACCCGGCGGGCAGCACCGGGGTCGTGTCGTTGTCCGTCCCGAAGTTGCCCGCCGCGGCCGTGACGAGGATGCCGGCCTTCTGCGCGTCCGATATCAACGCCTCCAGCGTCGGGTCCGAGCTCACCTGCTCGCCGAACGACATGTTTATGACGTTCACGTGCTGGCTGATCGCGTACTCGCCGGCGGCGTAGATGCAGCTGTCGGGGAGCGAGGAGTCGTCGCTGCACTTGAGGGCCAGCACCTTGGCCTCCGGCGAGGCGCCGATACCGCCCCAGCCGTTGCCCCCCCGGCCGACCATGACCCCGTCGACTGTGGTGCCGTGCTCGAAGCCGGTGGCAGTCCCGTTGGGCTCTACGTCGCTGCTCGGCGGGCTCACGGCGAAGTCCTCGGACGCCGGGAGGATCTGGCCCGACAGGTCGGGGTTGGCGGTGTCGGCGCCGGTGTCGATGTCGGCGATCACCACACCCGCTCCCCTGGTCCTGGCCCACCCTTGGGCGAAGTCGCCCGAGGCCCCGGCCGTGCCCACCTGGTTCACGACGCTCTGGCCGTCGTTGTACACGTAGTACTCGTCAGGCATCTGCGGGTCGTTGGTCTGTGGGGCCACACTGCTGAACGACAGCAGGTTGTTGGGCGCTACGGCCTCGATGCCCGGGACGCGCCGCAGTTCGGCGGCCGTCAGCTTCGTGGCCACCTGGTACCGAGATCCCCACACCGGCGACGCCGAGTGCACCTCTGGCAGCGCCAGCAGCGACCTGACGACAGCCCTGGCGTCGGGCAACCAGCCCGGCGGGAGGTGCCCGCGAGGGGCAGCGGGCTGCACATCTGCGCCGGGGACGGGGCCACGCCC
>JAJZIY010000147.1 GCA_021828475.1 Actinomycetes bacterium | reverse complement strand
GACAACCCTGCAACGCCCGGGAGGCGGTCCTGAGCGGCGGCAACCCGACCTGCACCATTTGCCTGGCTTCGGAGAGCCTCACGGGGCCACCCGCCTCAGTAGCTCCGAGACCCGGTCGGTCCCCGCTGAGGCGGGCCGGCTGCCGGCGACGACCGACGATGCCAGGCCGAGCCAGCGCGCCGCCGGCGACCGGGCGGGCGCCATCAGGTTGGTCACGAGCATCGGGCAGCAGAACAGCGCCGAACGTACGACCTGCTCCCAGTCGGCCGGCAGCCAGCCCCGCCGGGCCGTTTCGGCCAGGAGCGGGGCCCAGACCCGCTCCGCCACGCTGTCGAGCACCTGCCGGCGCAACGGGCTGGCCCGTAGGCCGGTGACCACCTCGACCACCCCGTCGCGCACCTGCGCTGTTGCACCCAGCCCGTCGGCCTCGTCCGGGTGGTACAGCCAGAACGGGTGGGCAAGGGCGTTGTGGAAGGTCGCCTTGACCGGGGCGAGGAGGGCAGGTATGTCGTCGCTGGCGAAGGCCGGGTCGAACAGCCGCAGGCCTTCTGAGCCTGGCGGCTCTCCCATCGCCCAGACGTTGCCGTGGTGGTCGTCGCCGTGAGCCGTGACCACCGGCAGGGCGGCGAGGCGCGCCGGTTGCAGGACGGCTGCGGCCCGCTCGGCCAGCTCGCTCAGGCTGTCGGCGTACTCGACCCCGTCCACCCTCCATCGCAGGTGCGCCACGGCTGCATAGGCCGGGTCATCGGCATAGAAGCTGCGGTAGCGCCCGCCGGGGAACACCCCGTCCCCGTCCACGAGGCGGTGGTAAAAAAGCTGGTGGAGTGCCGTCCCGGCGGACTCCTCGGCTGGAGGGCGCAGCGTGGCCAGCATCACCTGCGCCGTGGCGTCGTCCAGGTCGTTGCGTGCCCTCGTCAGCTCCGGCGACAGCGACGCTGCCGCGCCAAGTCGGCGTTCGGCACCGACGCACAGGTCGGCCATGCGCGGCTCGGTCCTCAGCCGGTATATGGCGACCTGGGCGCCCGGATGGCTGGACGTGGCCACCGGCACCTCCACCGGGAGGCCGGCGTCGCTCAGCAGGCGGGCCCTGTAGTACTCGGCAACGTGGTCCTGCTCGCCGTCCTCCTGGTGGAACTTGAAGAAGAGCGCTCCCCCGTTGCCCGCGATGCGTACCCGGCCGCTCACGGAGTTGAGGCTGTACTCGTCCTGGGTGAACTCCACTCCGGCCACCCTCATGGCGAAGAGCTCCTCCAGAGCGCTTGCCACGTGGCGTGCTGCGGCCTCCGTCTGCCCCTGTCGCAACAAGGCGGGCACGACGGCGCTGGGCGAGCTCAAGGGAACCGGATGGCGACTGCCGCCTCGTGTGCCGGGAAACCCTCGTGGGCGGTGAAGGCGGTTATGGAGCCCCTCATCCGGGCCAGGGAGACCTTGTCGGCCCTCGCCACCGCCGAACGCTTGCGGAACGCTTCGGCCGTGATCCCTCCGCTCACCTTGGCGAAACCGCTCGTGGGCAGGGCCGCCGGGCAGCCGATGACGAAGTTCGCCGCCGAGACGGGCGTCCACTGCCCGACCAGGATCTCCCCTGCGTCGGTGAGCCGCGCCAGCGCGGTGTCCGGCTCCGCTACCGCTAGCTGCATGTGCTCGGGGGCGTAGGCGTTGGCGACGTCGGTGGCCTCGACCATGTCGGTCACCAGGATGGCTCCCCCGTTGCGGCCGAGAGCAGTGGCGGCATAGCTGCGGCGCGGCTCGGGCAGCGCTGCCATCTGGGTGCTGACCTCTGCCTGGGTGGCGGCAAGGAGCTCTTCGCTGTCGGTGACGAGGATGCTCGACGAGTCAGGCCCGTGCTCGGCTTCGTTGAGCAGGTCGGCGGCCAGCAGGCGCGGGTCGGCGCTGTCGTCGGCGATGATCAGGCTCTCGCTCGGCCCGAGCAGCATCGTGGTCACGGTGCCGTACCTTTGGACCTCGACCTGGGCACAGGTCACCGCCGGGCTCCCCGGCCCGACCACCTTTCGCACCTTCGGCACGGTCTGCGTGCCGAAGGCGAGCGCTGCGATGCCTGCCGGCCCGTTGACCCTGAAGACGTCGCCTATACCGAGCTCGCTGGCCACGACCAGGACGGCCGGGTCCACAACCCCGGCGGAGCCCGGTACCGGCGGTACGACCACGGCAACAGTCGGCACCCCCGCCACCACCGCCGGCGTGCCGAGCTGGACCAGCACGGACGGGTACGACCCCTTGCCGCTCGGAACGAAAAGGCCGGCGCTGGCGATAGGAGTGACCTTCGCGCCGACGGTCAAACCGGGCTCGCTCTCGAACTCCCAGTCGCCCCGGGACACCAACTGCTCGTTGAAGCGGCGGACGTGGTCGATGCCGTCGCGGATGGCCGCAAGAAGCTGGTCGGAAACCTGGGCGCGGGCGGTGGCGAACTCCTCCTCGGTGACCCGCAGCCCGCCCGGCTCGACGTCGCAACCGTCGAACTTCTTCAGGGCCCGAGCCACCGCCTCGTCCCCGTGCCGGCGGACGTC
>JAJZIY010000015.1 GCA_021828475.1 Actinomycetes bacterium | reverse complement strand
TGACGGGTGACGCTCCGGCGGCGAAGCGATGACGGCTCGGTCGAGGCGGCGAGCAGGTGCGGGCGAGGCGGGCGGTGCGGGCGAGGCGGGCGGTGCGGGCGAGGCGGGCGGTGCGGGCGAGGCGGGTGCCGGTCGGGGGCAGATCACGAGCATCGAGGGCATCCCGGCGTTGTCGCTCGACGCGATCAGCTCGGTCGCCTACGGGCCCGAGGCGATGCTCGTTGTGCTGGCGACGGCCGGTGCGGGCGCGCTGGCGAAGATCGAGCCGATCACGATCGCCATCGTCATCCTCCTCGTCATCCTGGTCTTCTCCTACCGCCAGGTGATCGCGGCCTTCCCCGAGGGCGGCGGCTGCTACGCGGTGTCCAAGGCCAACCTCGGTGCCCGGGCGAGCCGTCTCGGCGCAGCGTCGCTCGTTGTCGACTACGTCTTGACCGTTGCCGTGTCGATCTCTGCGGGGGTCGCCGCTCTCGTCTCGGCCTTCCCGACCCTCGGAGCGGACAGCCTTGCCATCTCGCTCGGGTTCCTTGCGCTGTTGACGGCGCTCAACCTGCGCGGCATCGCCACGAGCGCCCGGACGTTCCTCTTGCCGACGGCGGTGTTCATTGCCGGGATCTACGTCGTAATCGTGGCCGGGCTGTTGCGCTCCCATCCGGCAGCGGGTGCCGGCATCCACCCGGCCGTCGTCCCCAAGGTCGCCGCTGCGGTCGGGGTGCTGCTGTTGCTGAAGGCGTTCGCGGCGGGGTGCAGCGCGCTCACCGGTGTGGAGGCCATCGCGAACGACGTGCCGGCCTTCCGGGCCCCCCAGGCTCGGCGGGCGATGCGCACCGAGGTGCTGCTCGGGGGCATCCTCGGCACGATGCTGCTCGGCCTTGCGCTGCTCACGGTCCGCTTCCATGTCGCCCCCGAGGCCAGCCAGACCGTGCTCAGCCAGATCACCGGCGCGTCGGTCGGAAGGGGGGCGATCTACTATGTCGTCGACCTGTCGACCACGGTCATACTGGCGCTCGCCGCGAACACATCCTTCGGCGGCCTGCCCGTGCTGGCGAGCCTTCTGGCGCGAGACAACCTGGTCCCCCACGTGTTCGGGCTCCGGGCGGACCGTCCGGTCTACCGCTACGGCGTGGTCGTCCTTGCCGTGCTGGCTGGTGTGCTGCTCGTAGCGGTCGACGCCAACACCAACTCGCTCATCCCGCTCTATGCGATCGGGGTGTTCACCGGCTTCACCCTCTCCCAGACCGGCCTGGTCCGGCACTGGCACCGGGAGCGCCCCCCGTACTGGTGGGCGCGGGCGGCGCTCAATGGGACCGGCGCGGCTATGACCGCGGTGGCCACGGTCATCTTCTTGGTGACCAAGTTCACCGGCGGCGCCTGGGTGGTGGTGATCGCCATACCCGCGCTCATCGTGTTCTTCTCCCGGATCGCCCGCTACTACGACGATGTCGGCGCCGAGCTCGGGCTCGGGTCGACGCCGGGGGTGCCACAGCCAGAGGACCGCCTGATCGTGGTGATGGTCGCCACCGTGTCGCGCATGTCCGAGTCCGCGCTCGCCACCGCGCTCTCGCTCGGCCACGAGGTCGTGGCGCTCAGCGTCCAGTTCGACGACGAGCGGGCCGCAACCCTGCAGGCCGACTGGGACCGCTGGCAACCCGGGCCCCCCCTCGTCGTCCTACGCCCGCACACCCACTCCATCGCCACTCCCGTGCTCGAGTACCTCGCATCGGCCGAGGTGCGGGACCGCAAGGTGATGGTCCTCATCCCCGAGGTGGAGCCCCGCAAGTGGCGGCACCGGCTCCTGCAGAACCAGCGCGGCACGATCCTCGCCGACGTGCTCCGCCGCCGGAGCACCGCCGCGGTCGGACGAGTCCCCTACCACCTCACCGAGGACTGACGACCGGTCGCTCGTTCCCCGGGAGAGCCTTCGGCACTACGCCCGGGCGCCGTGGGCGGCGAGGGCACGGACGCTGTCGGACGGGCCCCAGGCCCACCTGGCACGGCACCTTGGTTGGCGATGGACCCTCAGCACCAGCCAAGTATTGGTGGTCCCACGCAGGCAAGCGATCGGCAGCCCCGGAGCAAAGGCTTGCGCCGACCACGGTGTTCTGTTATCCATAGATCTGTGGAATATGAGACCTCAGCCGACGGACGGGCCGACCTCTACGAGCAGCTCGCCCGCATCGGCAAGGTGGTCGTGCACCCCAAGCGCATCGAGTTGCTCGAGCTGCTCTGCCAGGCCGAGCGCAGCGTCGAGGCCTTGGCCGCGGCGACGGGCCTAAAGCTCTCGACGGCGTCTGCGCACCTGCAGGTGATGCGCCAGGGCCGCCTCGTCGAGACCCGCCGCGAGGGGGCCCGTGTGTACTACCGGGCGGCCGGAGAGGAGGTCTGCCGCTTCGTCACCGCGCTCGGCGACCTCGGCCGGGCACGCCTGGCGGAGGTGGACCAGATCATGCGCGCCATCGGGGCGGGCAGCGACAGCGCCGAGCGGGTCACCCGGGCCGAGTTGCTCGAGCGCGCCCGGTCCGGCGCGGTCGTCGTCCTCGACGTCCGCCCGGCCGAGGAGTACGCGGCCGGCCACATCCCCGGGGCGCTCTCGCTGCCCTTGGAGCACCTCGAGGCCCGCCTCGGCGAGCTCGACCCCGGCCTCGAAGTCGTCGCCTACTGCCGGGGACCGCTGTGCCTGCTCGCTCCCGAGGCGGTCGCGACGCTGCGCTCCCGAGGCTTGCAGGCCCGCTGTTTGGAGGACGGGCTCCCCGAGTGGCGCCAGGCCGGCCTGCCTGTCGCCGCCGGCACCGGCACGCCCAGCGGGGGCCCGGGGAACGCGCGCGAGACGAGACAGGGCCGGCCCCGGTGACCCTCGGAGCTGCCGACGAGGCCGTCCACCTCGATCACGACGCCACGACGCCAGTCGCGCCCGGGGTGCTCGGGAGGACGCCGCACTGCCTGCGCACCGCACCGCCTGCGCACCGCCTACGCGAACCACTCGACACGTCAGAGAGAAAGCGAGCATCCAGATGAAGGTCCTCATCGTGCTGAACGACCCGCCCTATGGCACCGAGCGCTCCTACAACGGCCTTCGCCTCGCCGGGTCCATCGCCCGGCGCGAAGGCGTCGAGGTGCGCGTCTTCCTCTTCGGCGACGCCGTGGGCTGCGCGCTGGCCAACCAGAAGGTGCCCGACGGCTACTACCACCTCGACCGCATGGTCACCGCCGTGCTCCGCCACGGCGGGGAGATCGGCTGCTGCGGCACATGCATGGACGCCCGCGGCTTCACCGACGAGCTGCTCGTCGACGGCGCCCGGCGCTCAACCCTGGAGGAGGCCACGGACTGGACGATGTGGGCCGACAAGGTGGTGACCTTTTGAGCGCACGCGCGCGCATCGTCATCGTCGGCGGCTCCTTCGGCGGGCTGACCGCCGCCTACGAGCTGCGCCGGCGCCTCTCCCCTGAAAGGGCCGAGATCACCCTTCTGGCCAAGGACGAGCGCTTCAGTTTCGTCCCGTCCTTTCCCTGGGTCGCGGTGGGGCGCCGCAGCCTCGAGCAGATCTCCTTCCCGCTCGCCCAACCCCTCGCGAACAAGCAGGTCGCCTTCGCGCAGGAGACCGTCACCGGCATCGACACCGACGCCAAGCTCGTCACGACCACACGCGCCGAGCACCCCTACGACTTCCTCGTCGTCGCCACCGGGCACCGAAGCGCGAACGAGGCCGTCCCGGGGCTCGGCCCCTTCGACGGGCCCGGCCACTCGCCGATGTCGGCACCCGAGACCCAAGAGCTCGCCAGTGCGGTTCGGGCCCTGCTCGCTGGCCCGGGCCCGGTCGTCGTCGGCGCCGCTCCCGGGGCGAGCTGCATCGGCCCGGTCTACGAGCTTGCCTTCGAGCTCGACCACCTGCTGCGGCAACGCAGCCTCCGCCACCAGGTCCCGATCACCGTCCTAACCCCCGAGCCGTTCCTAGGTCACATGGGCATGGGGGGCGCCGGCACGGTCCGCCAGCTCCTCGAAGGAGCCCTCGAAGAGCGCGACATCACCTACCACACCTCGGTCGCGATCACGGGCATCACGGCGGAGGCCGTCGAAGCCGATGGACTTCGCCCAACGCCGTCTCTGTGCTCGATCGTCATCCCGCCCCTCGCCGGCGTCGAGGCCGTCGCCAAGAGCCCGGGACTGTCCAACCCCAAGGGGTTCGTGCCCGTAGACGACCACTACCGCCACAAGACCGCAGACGGCGTCTACGCAGTCGGGGTGGCCGTCGCCCTCCCCCCGGCCGGCGACACCCCCGTGCCCGTCAACTTCCCGAAGACCGGCCACATGACCGTGCAGATGGCGGACATCGCCGCCAGGGACCTCGCGGCGCGCATGGACGGGCGAGAAGGCGAGACCACGGAGCTCTCCGCTCGCTGCGTGCTCGACATGGGCGACCGCGGCGCCTATCTGGCCGTCGACCCGGTCCGTCCACCGCGCAACCGGATCCCGACGGTGTCCGAGGGGCGCCGCTGGCTCTACGCCAAGCAGGCCTTCGAGCGCGTCTACCTCGGCACCGCCCGCCGGGGACGCCGGGTGCCCACGACGCTCGGGTGGTGAGCGCGCGCCTCGGCTTCCTCGACCGGTTCCGGCCCCAGGGCTGGGGTGACCCCGCCCCGTTCCAGTGGATCCACGGCCTGTGCGGCACCGCCACCGGCGCACCCGCTCTGTGCCGAGCGCTCCTTGGTGGGCACACCGTGTGGACGTGCAAAGCATGGCACGCGGGTAGTTGCACCCAGTGCCCTCAGGCGAGGGCGCTGCGCAGCGTCCTGACGGCCAGGGCCACCGACTCGCGCTGGCTCAGGCTGTAGTCCTCGTTCTCGATGGAAAGCGGTCCGTCGTAGCCGGCGGAGCGCAGGGAGGCGACGAAGCTGGCCCAGAAGGCGGCTCCCCCCGGGTGGCCGGTGCCGACGGCCACGTAGTTCCAGGCCCGCTCCTCGGTCCGTTCGTTGGGTGTGGTCTCGAGGCGGGAAGTCACGCCGGCCCGCTCCTCCAGGCGGGTGTCCTTGGCGTGCACGTGGTACACGGCACCGCTCAGGGCTTCCAGGGCGCGCAGCGGGTCCGCCCCCATCCACATCAGGTGGCTGGGGTCGAAGTTCGCCCCCACCGAGCGCCCCACCGCCTCCCGGAGACGCACCAGGGCGGGGACGTTGTAGACCAGCTGGTTGGCGTGCATCTCGACCGCCACCCGCACCCCTCGCCGCTGCGCCTCGGCCGCCAAGGAGCCCCAGTAGTCGAGCGCGACCGCCCACTGGTGCTCCAGCAGGCGCAGGTTCTCCGGTGGCCAGACGGTGGTGACCCATGCCGGGAAGTGGTCCCCGGGAGCGGCGGGGAGCCCGGACATGGTGACCACAGTGGCGACTTCGAGGTCCTCGGCCAGTTGCAGGGCCGACCTCAGGACATGGTCGTCGCGTTGGCCTTCCACGGGGTGCAGGGGGTTGCCCGAGGCGTTGAGCGCTTCCAGGCGCAGGCCGCGGGCCGAGATCTCCCGGCGCAAGGCGGCGCGCTCGGCGGGGTCGGCCAAGAGCGCGGCGAGGTCGGCGTGGGGGGCCGGCGACCAACCACCGTACGGGCCGCCCAGGCCGACCTCCACCGTCTCCACGCCGAGCTCGGCTGCCGTGTCGAGAGCCTGGGCGCGGGTCATCTCGGACAGGCTGTCGGTGAGCAAGCCGATCTGCATGTGGTCCTCCTTTCGTAGTCAGGCCGGACAGGTCCCCGGTGCCGTGCCTGGAGGCCTGACGACGGTCCCGGTCGCAGCTGCGCTGCGCACGGCCTCGATGACTGCGGCCTGGTCCACTGCGTCCGTCCGCCCGAACCCGGCGGTGGCGCTGCCCTCGATGGCGGCCGAGACCGCTTCCAGCTCGATGCGGTAGGCGTCGTCGTTGTCCGGGTCGGCCGGGTCACCCAGGCCGTAGCGGCCTTCCGGGTCGGCGGGCAGGCGCTCGAAAGTGCCCCCGCGCTCCAGCTCGAGGTGGCCCAAGCGGCACAGCCAGGGGTCAGGGAGCCTGAGCCGGCCTTCGGTGCCGACCACCTCGAGCTCGTCCCGGCGGGGGTAGTCGAGGGCCACGTCGAACTGGGCCAGCGCGTCGCCGGGCAGGCTGAGCGTGGCCGCCAGGCGCAGGTCGGACCCCTCGGCGCCCGGTGCCGTGTCGACCACCTGGGCTGCGGCAACCGAGAGCGGTTGGCCTCCGAACAGCCGGACGGCACTTACGCAGTAGCAGCCCAGGTCGAGAGAGGCGCCACCCCCCAGGCGGCCGGTGCGGCGGATGTCGCCCGGCGGGACGCTTACGCTCAGAGCCGCGCGGACGAGCACCACCCGGCCGATCGCCCCACCGTCGACCAGCGCCCGGGCGAGGTGGGTCTGGGGGTGGTGGCGCCACATCAGTCCCTCGGCGCAGGTCCTGCCGGCCGCCTGGGCGGCGTCGAAGCAGGCTGCGGCGTCGGCGGCCCTAGTGGCGAAGGGCTTCTCACAAAGCACGTGCTTGCCGGCGCGCAGTGCCTCGAGCGTCCACTCCGTGTGCATGGAGACGGGCAGGCTGATGTAGACGGCGTCCACCTCGTCGTCGGCCAGCAGTTGCTCGTACGAGCCCCAGCTGCGTCCCAGGCCCACCTCGGCGGCAAATGCGGCCGCTTTGGCCCCGTCCCGGCTGGCGACGGCTACGAAGCGGGCGACGTCCGAGGTGCCCAGGGCGTTCACCACCACCTTGCCGATGGCGGCGGTGGACAGCACTCCCCAACGGACCGTCATGGCGTCTCGCCCTGTGCCATGGACAGGCTGGCTGCACGGGCCGGGCACCGGATGTGGCGCGCGTGGCGCCGGTGGCCATCGCGCCGGTGCGGTGGCGCAGGGACGGTCCGGCGACGCCGGGGTATGCCATCTCGGGTCATTGGGGTGCTCCCTTGGTGGGGCCTACCTGCACAGGTTGGCGAGGCGCCTAAGCCGGGCCGGACGCTACGGCGGCCCATGTCCCGCTGTCGGCGGAGCTGAGGGCGGCTTCGAGCACCTCGGCCGCCCGCAGGGCGTCCTCGATGGTCGCCCCGTGCGGGCGCCCCTTGGCGACCGAGCGCAGGAAGTTGTAGCACTCCACCACCTTCAGGTCGTCATAGCTCATGGCTATGCCCGAACCGGGTTGGAAGGCGCCGTACTCGCCAGCGCCCGGGCCGACGTAGGCCGTGCACACCGGCTGGTCCTGGAACGACTTGCCCAGGCTTGTGCCCAGCTCGCCCATGCGGCGGAAGTCCCAGTACAACGCGCCCTCGGTGCCGTGCACCTGGAAGCCGTAGTTGTTCTGCTCGCCCACCGACACCCGGCAGGCCTCGAGGACGACCCGTGCACCGTCCCGCATGCGCAGCAGGCACCCCAGGTAGTCCTCGTTTTCCACGCGCCCCATGGCGCCCCCGCTCACCCGGGCGTGGCCCTCGGTGGGGCCGGTGGGCACGGCCCGCTCGGGCACGAAGATTGCCGTGTCCGCCATGACCGCTCCCACCTCCCCCAGCACGAAGCGCACCAGGTCCACCCCGTGCGAGCCGAGGTCGCCCACGACGCCCCGCCCACCGCGTTCCAACTGGTAGCGCCACGTCAGCGCCCCCTCCGGATGGGCGGCGTAGTCACTGAAAAGCTGGAAGCGGGCGTGGGTCACCCGTCCGATGGTCCCGTTGCGGACCATCTCGCGCGCTGCCACGACGGCCGGGGCGTTGCGGTAGTTGAAGCCGATGGTGGACTGCACGGCGTTGGCACGGACGGCCTCGGCTATTGCGGTCGTGTCCTGCAGGCCGAGCCCGGCCGGCTTCTCCAGCCAGATGTGCTTGCCCGCCTCGGCCATGGCCACCGCTATCTCTCGGTGCAACCAGTTGGGGGCGGTGATGCTCACGGCATGGACGCCGGGGTCGTCAAGCACGGCGTGCCAATCTGTCCCCGCCGAGGCGAAGCCAAACTGCCGGGCCGCTGCCTCGGCCCGGCCGGGCACGTCGTCGACGGCGCTGACCAGTCGAGGCCGGAGGCCGAGGGCGGGGAAGTGGTGCAGCACCCTCAGGTAGGCCTGGGTGTGGGCTCTGGCCATCCAGCCGAAGCCCACCACGGCGACGCCCAGGGGGGCCGGCTGTGTGCCATCTCCTGTGCTCAATGTCTGCTCCTAGTTGTAGAAGGCCGGCTTGTCGACAAGCTCGACCCTGGTGCGCTCGCCGCTCTCCAGCGAGCGCAGGCAGCTCTCGGCTACGGCCGTGGCGGCATAGCCGTCCCAGGCGCTCGGGCCGTCCGCGCTGCCCGCTTCCAAGCCGTCCACCCAGGCCTGCAGCTCGGCTAGATAGGCGCCGCCGAAGCGGGTGCGCCAGTTGTCGGGTACCACCGAGCGGCTCATGCCGTCCCGGCGCACCGCCGACACCGTGGGGGTCTCCAGGGAGGCCACGCCGAGCGAGCCAACGACCTCGCAGCGCACGTCGTAGGCGTAGCGGGCGTTGACGAACACCTCGACGTCGACCACCACGCCTGAGGAGGACTCCAGCAGGACCAGTTGGGGGTCCCGCAGACCGGGCGCGGCGAGCGGGCTGCGCCGGACGGGGACCACGGAGGTGGACACGATCTCCTCGCCCGACAACCACCGGGCCACGTCGATCTCGTGCACCACCGAGTCGGTGAGGGACATGTCGCTGGTGAACGACGGGGGGACGGTCGGGTTGCGGTGCAGGCAGTGCACGATCAGCACGTCGCCGATGTCGCCTCCTTCGACGACCGACTTGACCTCCTGGTAGCCGTGGTCGAAGCGGCGCATGAAGCCCACCTGGACCAGGTGCTTGCCGCAGGACTGCTCGGCCTTCAGCACCTGGAGGCACTCGGCCGTGGTCGGCGCCAGGGGCTTCTCGCAAAGCACCGGCTTGCCCGCCCCTATGGCGGCCATGGTCAGCTCGGCATGGGTCTCGCCCGGGGTGGCGATGACCACCGCGTCGACCTCCGGGTGGTCGATGACGTCCTGGGCCCGGGCCACGGCCGTCGCCCCGATGGACCTGGCCACCTCCCCGGCCCGGGCCTGGTCGACGTCGAACACGGTCGCCACCCGGGCGCCCGATACCTTGCCCGAGAGACGGCGGGCGTGGTCCGCCCCCATGTTGCCGGTCCCGATCACACCAATGGTCTTCATCGTCTGGTCCCTCCGAGGCCGTAATTGTTGAAGTACTTCCGGGTACGGGTGGCCACGGGCAGGGGTGCGCCGGGGTCACAGGGGTACATGTCCTGTTCCACGATGGCGAACAGGTCCGTGCCCAGGCGGCCCAGCGCCTCGAGCAACGGCTCCATGGCCGGCACGCCGTTGGGGGGCTCGCACATCGCCCCCCGCCGTACGGCCTCGGCGAAGCACAGGTCCTCGGCCGCCACCATGGCCAGGATGGTGGGGTCGGCTTGCTTCAGGTGCACGTACCCGATGCGTTCGGGGTAACGCTCGATGATCGAGACATTGTCGCCCCCGCAGTAGGCGATGTGGCCCGTGTCCAGGCAGAGCGACACGTAGTTGGGGTCCGTCTCGTTCAGGAACCGCTCGACCTGGTCCTGGCGGCCCACGTGGGCGTCGGCGTGGGGGTGGAACACGAGCTGCACGCCGTGCTCCTCCTTTACCACCCTGCCGACCTCGTCCATCCGGGTGACCATGCGCCGCCAGTCGTCCTCGTCCAGCTCGCGGGCGTAGGTGTCGTTACCCTCCATGTCCCGGTAACCCTCTGGAAGGTATATGAGGTAGCGGGCGCCCAGGGCGTGCACCAGGGAGGCCACCTTCTCGGCTTCGGCCAGGTCGGCCTCCCATCGGTCTTCCCGGTAGAGGGCCCCGAACACGCCCGCCCCCGAGACCTCGAGGTTGCGCTTGGCCACCTCATCGCTCAGCTGGACCGGGTCGGTCGGCAGGTAGCCGTGCGGCCCCAGCTCCAACCACTCGTAACCTGCCGCTGCCAGCTCGTCCAGGAACCGCCACCACGGGGTCTGCCTGGGGTCGTCGGGGAACCAGACGCCCCAGGAGTCCGGGCAGCTGCCGAGGTAGATCTTGGGCAGTGAAGTACCAGATGTGCTCATGTACGTCCTCCTTGTCGGCCCGCGCCCGTTTGGCCGGTCACGGCTTGGCAACTTCGTCGCTCGGCCTCGCAGCGGTGCCTAGGGACCCCATGCGGCGGGACACCTCGGCCGCCCCCTGGGTGACCAGTTCAACCGCTCGCCTCCCGTCGTCCTCGCCGAGCACGGCCGAGCGTAGGCCACCGATCGACAGGGCGGCGCACACGGCGCCCGTGTGGTCGAAAACGGGTGCTCCCACGGAAGTGATCCCGAGGGTCACGTCCTCGTCGCTCACCGCGTAGCCAAGGCTCCGTACTTCTTCGAGCAACGACAGGATGGCGGTCCGGTTGGTCGGTGTGCGCGCGGTGAGCGCTCGCGTGTCGGCTCCCTCGAGGTACTCGTCCCAGACATCGCGCCCCTCGTAGGCCAGTAGCACCCGTGGGCCTGCCCCCAGGTGCAGGGGCAGGGACCCCCCGAGCTGTAGAGCCATGGAGCGGATCCGCAATCCCTCGATGCGCTCGATGCACACCGCCTCGCGGCCGCGGCGTACCACCAGGTAGACGGTTTCCTCGAGGGACTTGTGCAGCTCGGACATCACAGGGGCGGCCGCGTCGCGCACGTCGAGGCGCAGCCCGACCGACGAGCCGAGGTGGAACAGCTCCAGGCCCAGCCGGTAGCTGCCCGACCTCTGGCCCTCCTCCACGTAGCCCAGGACTGCGAGGTCCTGGAGGAGCCGGTAAATGGTAGGCCGCGGCTCGCCGGTGGCGGCGGCCACCTCGGCCGGCGTCAAGTCGGGCTCCGCTGCCAGCACGCCCAGGATGGCTGCGGCCTTTCGGAGGACCTTCACCACAGGTGCGGCCATGGCGGCTGATTATACACATCGAAGCCTTCATGTCCACATTGCAGATAGTCGTCCAGATGTCTTGACAGGTCTGGACACCCTGGCTATGCTTCGACTCACCAGGCAAGAACCACCTGGTTTGGGGAGCACCGGCTCTCGGTTGTAGCCCCGGGGGAGCCTCGTAGTGAGGTTAGGCACGCGAAGTCACCGAGGGAGATCGTCAGGCAGGTCCAGCACGGAGCCGGTCGCACCCAGGTTGGTGGGGCCGCCCGCCCGAGACCGGCCAGCGCCTTTGCCCCGGCAGCTGCGGCCCATTTCCAAAGGAGAGGAATCTATATGGTTGCTAGACGCATGAAGTGGGGGTCTGCACTGGGTGCCATCGCCGCAGCCACCGCCACCGCAGTGGGGTTGTCGGTCCCGAGCGCAGTCGCATCGGCGGCGAGACCAGCACTGCACAAGGTCAGTTACGCGAGCATTGCCGGTGGTTACAATATCCAGGGCAAAAAGGTCCTGCTGGACATATACGACCCGGAGAGCAACTCGTTCTTCGTCCCGCTGGAGAACGGGGCCAAGGCGGCGGCGCAGCTGTTCGGTCTGAACCTCACAATCGATTTCGCCGACAACTCAGACTCGACGGCTACGAGCCAGATCAAGACGGCCATCGCCAGCCATTACGCCGGCGTCATCGCCAAGACGCCCGACGCCGCCGTCGCGAATGCGGCCTGTGCCGTCGTCAAGGCAGGCCTACCCTTCATCGCCGTCAACCAGACCTATACAAGCCCATGCATCTCCACCTACATCGGCCAGACGGAGTTTTCCGCCGGCGCCGAAGTTGCCAATTACATGGTGCAGAAGGGCCTCGTCAAGAAGGGCGACCACGTCTTCTGCCCGGTGGAGACGCCCCAGGAGAGCTACGCCATCGGTCGTCGGGCCGGCGTGGACAGCGTGCTGGGCAAGCTCGGCATCACCTGTGACGAGCTCGGCACGGGTGACAACCAGGCCCCGGCCAAGGCCACCATGGTGCAGTACCTGCTCGGCCACAAGAACACCAACGTGCTGATCGCCCTGGGCGGCACCCCGCTGTCCGAGGCTGTCGCCGCCACCCACGAGGTGGGCCTCAAGATCCCCATCGGTGGCTTCGACCTGTCCTTCCCCTCCATCCTCACCGGCTTGGAGAACGGGAGCATCACGGTCTCCATCAACCAGGAGCCCTATGCCCAGGGCTTCGACTCGGTGCAGGAGATCGCCCTGCTCCTCAAGTACGGCGTGGCCCCCTTCAACATCAACACCAGTGACAACGCCTTGATCACAAGCAAGAACGTCAAGTCCCTGGCGCCGTTGGTCCCCAACTACCAGTAGCGCTCGGCCGGTAACGGCTGCAACGAGCAGGCCCTGCGAGGGGCCTGTCATCCCGCAGTAGCACTGTATTGTTCTACCTGGAGGCATGAGGCATGGCACAAACCCTGGCACCTGCACCGGGCGGACCGCTCGGTTTCGGTGCCCGCATGGGGTCGATGAGGAGGAGCCCCGGGTTCCAGTACCGGCTCCAACAGTCGGCCGTCGACATACTCGCCATCTTCCTCATCCTCCAGGTAGCCAGTATCATCTTCTCTCTGGCCGACCCGGGCACGTTCGCCTTCACCTCGACGGCCAACCTGCTCGTGGCCTTCCAGACCATCCCCCTCCTGGGGGTTGTCGCGGTGGGGGTTGGCATCTTGATGATCGCCGGGGAGTTCGACCTCTCCGTCGGAGCGAACTACCTCTTCAGCTCGCTGATGATGGCTCAGATCTACCAGGACTACCACATAGACATCTGGCTCTGCGCCGTCATCGGGCTCGCCATCGGGACCGGCATCGGGTTCCTCAACGGGCTCATCACCCTCCGCCTGCACATACCGTCGTTCATCACCACCTTGGGCACCATGGGCATCTGGGAGGCGGCGGCCCTCTTCTTCCACGGTGCCTCGTCCCAGGTTTTCACGCCGCCAAACTCGTTCATGGTGCTCACAAACGGCTCCTTCGGGTGGATGGCAGGCGAGATGGTCTGGTTCGTGGGCATCTGCATAGCCGCATGGGCCCTGCTGCAGCGCCATGCCCTGGGCAACCACATATTCGCCGCCGGGGGCGGTCCCCAGGCGGCCATCTCGAGCGGGGTGGACGTGTTCCGGGCCAAGATGATCGCCTTCTCCCTGGCAGGCGGCTTGGCAGCCCTGGCCGGGATCCTGGCTGCCGCCAACGTGGGCGACGTTTCGCCCGAGGTCAACTCGACGATCCCGCTCGAGGCCATTGCCGCCTGTGTCATCGGTGGCGCCGCGCTGACGGGTGGGCGGGGCACGGTCCTCGGCATCTTCCTGGGAGCCATCCTGTTGTACTGGATCCAGGACGTCCTGCTGCTCCTGAGCGCCCCGGGCTTCTACCTCACAGCGTTCGTGGGCGCCCTGGTGATCGCGGCGGCCGTGATGTACCAGTACCTACAGGCTCGGCGGACCTGAGGCGGACAAGGAGGGTATATGGACCAGGCTGCTGGAGATATCGTGCTGAACGTGGGCTCGGGGTCGACGGACGGGATGGCACCGGGGGAGCAGGGCCTGCCACCCATGCTGCTGGAGCTGGACCGGGTCACCAAGCGCTACGGCAACATGGAGGTGCTCAAGGACGTGAGCCTCCACGTCCGCAAGGGCGACATCGTGGGCCTCCTGGGAGACAACGGAGCCGGCAAGAGCACGACCGTCAACGTGATATCCGGCGTGGTGCAACCTGACGAGGGCGAGCTGCGCTGGATGGGCCAGGTCAAGCAGCTGACCGACAGACGGGCGTCGGCCGAGCTCGGCATAGAGACCATCTTCCAGAACTCGGCCCTGGTGGACTCCATGACCATCGCCCGCAACATCTTCATGGGCCGCGAGATGGTGGGGCCGATGGGCTTCATGCGTCAGCGCGAGATGCGGGAGATCGCATCCGAGGTGCTCAAGACCATCGTGGCCATCGAGGGTATCGACAGCCCGGACAAGTTGGTGGGCCAGCTATCGGGCGGGCAGAAGCAGGCTGTCGCCATCGCCCGGGCAGTGCACTTCAACCGGACGCTGTTGGTCCTGGACGAGCCGACCAGCGCCCTGGCCGTACGGGCCACCGAGGCTCTCTTCGACTACCTGCGCCACCTTCGCGAGAGGGGCATCACAAGCATCCTGGTCACCCACAACCTGTTCGACGCCTACCGGATCTGTGACCGCTTCGTTGCCATGGCGCACGGTCAGGTGGTGCTGCAGGCCAAGAAGGGCGAAGTGACGGTGGACGACCTGGTCGAGGTGGTCAGCCGTGGCCGGTTGAGCTCCAAGGAGGAGCGGGAGGCAGCGGGGGTACCGGCTTCCTGAGCGCTGCCGGCCTCTCAGCCCGCGCTCACCTCGGTCACCCTGACCGGTCGTGCCTCGGCCAGGGAGAGCTTGGCGGCCAGGCCCAGCACCAGTGCCGCCCTACCGTCCTGGCCGGTCGTGGGAGGTGCCTGCTCGGTCTTCACGGCGGCGACAAAGGCGTCCCACTGGCGCAGGTAGCTGGTGCGGTAGCGGTCGAGGTAGAAGTCGGGCAGGGGAGCCAGTTCGGTGCCGGCAGGGCCCCGCCACAGCGAGGTGGTCACCAAGGGGTTCTCCGAGGCGGCCAGGCCCAGGGAACCGAGCACCTCCACCCGCTGGTCGTAGCCGTAGCTGGCCCGCCGGCAGTTGTCGATGACCGTCAGGCAGCCGTTCTCATGCCGCAGGCTCGTCACGGCGGTGTCGATGTCGCCCAGCGCAGCGAGGCCGGGCTCGACCTTGATCGCGCCCCAGGCGAAGACATCGGTGACCTCGCTGCCCACCACGAAGCGAGCCATGTCGAAGTCGTGGATGGTCATGTCCAGGAAAAGGCCGCCGCTGGTGGCGGCGTAGCTGAGCGGGGGAGGCAAAGGGTCGCGGCTCGTTATGCGGACCAGGTCGGTCGCTCCCGCCCGACCGCTGGCTACGGCGTCATGCACCGCGGCGTGCGAGGGGTCGAAGCGACGGTTGAACCCGACCATGAGCGGGACGCCGGCGCCTTGCACCTCTGCCAGGGCCCGGTCGACTTCGGCCAGGTCGAGCGATACCGGCTTCTCGCAGAAGATGGCCTTGCCGGCACGGGCCGCAGCCACGATCAGGGGCACATGGGCGGGGGTGGCGGCACAGATGGCCACGGCACCGACCGAGGGGTCGGCCAGCACGCTGTCGGGGCTCACGGCCGGAACTGCCATGCCGGCGCCCACGGCCGCCGCTGCGGCCGGGTCGGCGTCGGCTACGCAGGCCAGCACGGCCCCCTGTACCTGGGTCGCCAAAAGACCGGCGTGCATGCGCCCGATCTTGCCTGTGCCGATGAGGCCCACCCTCAACGGCTGGTTGTTGCCGGCGTGCGCCGTGGTCATGCCAGCGGCTCCTTTCGCAGTGGTTGCCTGTCAGGCGGGAGGTCGACATGCTGGCCGGCCGGCGCCCGCCAGGTGGGTCAGTGCCCGACGAGCGACAGCTCGAAGGAGTACCGGTCGGCCGGGTAGACGTGGCGGCCCAACTCGACCGGCGTACCGGTGGCGTCGTAGCTGGTCCGGGACACGGTGAGCACCGGGTTGCTACGGGGCTCGCCCAGCAGCCGGGCCTCGCGTGCCGTGGCCTTGCGCGCAGCGATGACCTGCTTGGCCGAGTGCAACTGGATCCCCTGAGCACGTAGCAACTGGTAAAGACCGCTGGCCTGGAGGTCATCCTTGGAGGGCGCGGCGCTCAGCAGGCGCAGCGACAGGTAGTTGCACATGAGGGCGAGGGGGACGTCCTCGGCGAAGCGCAGGCGCTCGGCCCAGAACACGGGCTGGCCCGGCTGCAGCCCGAGCGCCGACGCCACGTCGGGCTCGGCGGGGACCACCTCGGCCGAGAGCACCTCGGTGCTCGGCTTGCGCCCCGCTGCCGCCAGGTCGTCGTAGAAGCTGGTGAGGGCAAGGGACCGTTGCACCCGACGGTGGACAACGACGTTGCCCACCCCGCGGTGGCGGGCCACCAGGCCCTGTTGCACCAGGCGGTCGACGGCCTGGCGTACCGTGGGACGGCTCACCCCCAAGCGCTCGGCCAGGTCCAGCTCGGCGTCGAGCCGGTCGCCCGGCTGCAGCTTGCCCACCTCGATGGTGTCCTGCAGGGCCTGGGCGATCTGGAAGTACAGCGGGACCGGGCTGTTGCGGTCCAGTACGGAGGCGTTGATAGTCGTCATTTCGGGTAGGGCAGTCCTTGTCTGGCTCGGGGCACCTCGAGTCGGCCCCGCCCAGTGGGCGGTACCGTCGCACCCTCCCCTGTTAGTTTAGCGTCCCAGCGAGCCCGCCACCTTGTCATCTGTCGGTCAGCTTGGCAAGATGTCATAACCTGTGTGCTGAAGGATTTGCAGCCCGGCGCCGAGAGCCGGTAGGGCTGTCCGATGCGGGAGGAGCGAGCCATGAACACGATCACCCACTGGGTAGGTGGGCAAGCCTTCAGGGGTGAGGGCGACCCCCTGGACGCCGTGTACAACCCTGCCACCGGTAAGCAGTCCGCCCAGGTGGCACTGGGGGGTGCGGAGGTGGTCGACGCTGCGGTGGCCGCTGCCCGGGCCGCCTTCCCTGCTTGGCGCGACACCTCGTTGGCCCGTCGGGCCAAAGTCTTGTTCAGCTTCCGCAACCTGGTCGATGAGCACCACGACGACCTGGCCCGGCTGGTGACAGCTGAGCACGGCAAGACCCTGGACGACGCCCGGGGGGAGGTCCAGCGCGGCCTCGAGGTGGTGGAGTTCGCCTGTGGCGTGCCTCACCTGCTGAAGGGCAGCTACTCCGACGGTGTGTCGACCAACGTGGACGCCCTCTCCATCCACCAGCCGCTCGGGGTCGCGGCCGGGATAACGCCGTTCAACTTCCCGGTCATGGTCCCGATGTGGATGTTCCCCCTGGCCATCGCCTGCGGCAACACCTTCGTGCTGAAGCCGAGCGAGAAGGACCCCTCGCCGGCGCTGCTGCTGGCCGAGCTGTGGGCGCAGGCCGGTCTGCCCGCTGGCGTCTTCAACGTCGTCCAGGGCTCCAAGGCTGCCGTGGACGCCATATTGGCCCACCCGGGCATAGCGGCTGTGTCCTTTGTGGGCTCCACACCGGTGGCGCGCTACGTGTACGAGCAGGGCGCGTCAGCGGGCAAGCGGGCACAGGCCCTGGGAGGTGCCAAGAACCACATGGTGGTCCTGCCTGATGCCGACATCGACGTGGCCGCCGACGCCGCGGTGTCGGCCGGTTACGGGTCCGCCGGTGAGCGGTGCATGGCCATCTCCGCCGTGGTGGCCGTGGGCCGTGTGGCCGACGAACTGGTGGAGGCGGTACGCCAGCGCACCATCAAGCTCAGCACCGGTCCAGGCCTGGCGCCCGGGGTGCAGATGGGCCCCTTGGTCACCAGGGCGCACCGCGACCGCGTTTCGGCCTATGTCGACGCCGGGGTGGCGGCGGGGGCGGAGCTCGTGGTGGACGGGCGTGACCACCGGGTGGAGGGGCACGAGGAGGGCTTCTTCCTCGGCCCCTGTCTGTTCGACCGGGTCACCTCGGAGATGTCGATATACACCGACGAGATATTCGGGCCTGTGCTGTCAGTGCTGCGGGTCGAGGACTACGAGCAGGCTCTCCATCTCGTCAACTCCAACCGCTACGGCAACGGCGTCGCGCTGTTCACCAACGACGGCCTGGCTGCCCGGCGCTTCCAGCGGGAGGTGGAGGTTGGCATGGTCGGCATCAACGTGCCCATCCCCACTCCCATGGCCTACTACTCCTTCGGCGGGTGGAAGCAGTCGCTGTTCGGTGACAGCCACGTGCACGGCGAGCACGGTGTGCACTTCTACACCCGGACCAAGGCGGTTACCGTCCGCTGGCCCGAGCCGGGGGCCGAGCGTGCCATCAACCTCGGTTTCCCGGTGGCCCACTGAGCCGTGGGTTTTCAACGCTGCGGCCGGGCCACCCCCGGTCGCAGCGCCGCCCCGGCGTGGCCGGGCAGGCGCAGCGCCTCGGCGACGGGGGGCACGAGCAGGGCAGCCATGGCGAGGAACGCGGTCCTGTAGGCCAGGAGGCTGTGGGGCCCGTTGCCGGCCGAGACCGCCTCGCCCAGCTTCAGGGCAACCGCTGCGGCGGCCACGCCCAGGCCCGCCGCCAGTTGCTGCAGGGTCGACGACAACGTGTTGGCGTCCCGCATCTGCTCCTGCCCGATGTCGGCGAAGGCCAGCGTGTTGTAGGCCGTGAAGCCGACGGAACGGAACACCCCGCTCAGCACCAGGAGGGCGGCCAGGGCAGCGAACGGGGTACCGGGGGTGACCATGCCCAGCAGTACCAGCGTGGTGGCCTCCGCAGCGCACGACAGCGCCAGGACGCTCCGGAAGGCCACATGCTGCAGTAGGGGGGTGGTCAGGGGCTTGATGCCCACGTTGCCCAGGAAGAGGAACACCACCATCGAGCCGGCCCGCACCGGGCTCCAGCCGAACGACTGCTCGAACATCAGCGGGAGCAGGAATGGCACCGAGCTCACGGTCAGGCGGAAGAGCGAGCCGCCGGCATGCGAGACGCGGAAGGTCCTGGTGGCGAAGGCGCCCAAGTGGACCAGCGGCCGCGCCGACCGGCGCAGGTGGGCCAGAGCCGCCAGGCCCAGGCCGGTGCCCGCCAGCCCCAACAGGGCCAGCCAGGGACCGCTGGGAGACCCGGTGCTCAGCCCGGAGGCAGCCTCCATGAGGGCGCTCAGGCAGCCGGCCACGAGCACCAGGCCCTTCCAGTCCAGGGGCCGGACGTCGCCCGTGCGGCCCTGGGGCACGATCCGTCGGGCCACGGGCAGCGCGGCCAAGCCGAGGGGGACGTTCACGAAGAAGATCCAGCGCCAGGACAGGTAGGTCGTGAGCGCCCCGCCGAGTACGGGGGCACCCACGGGGGCCAGCAGCGCCGGCCAGGTGAGATAGGCGATGGCACGGATGAGCTCGTGCTTCTGCGTGCCCCGTAGCACCACCAGGCGCCCGACCGGCACCATCATGGAGCCGGCTACGCCCTGCAGGGCCCGGGCTGCTGCCAGCATGCCGAGGCTGGTGCTTGCGCCGCACAGAGCGGAGGTCGCGGCGAAGCCGGCCAGTGCGGCAGAGAAGACCCGGCAGGCACCGAACCGGTCCGTCACCCACCCGCTCACCGGGATCAGCGCCGCCACCGTCAGCAAGTAGACCGAGATGACCTCGGCCACGGCGGCCGCTGGCACGTGCAGTGCAGAGGCCATCACAGGGGCTGCCGGCGCGACGATCGTGCCGTCGAGGACCTCCATGAAGAGGGCCCCGGCGACGAGCAGCGCCAGAGCCCTGGAGGAGGCAGGGCCGGTACCGGACCGGCCCGCGGGCTCAGCCCTTGGCGGGGTCGGGTGTGATGAAATCTCTGGCCAGTGCCCCGAGGTCGGCCGTCGCGGCCAGGAACTGGCGCAGTGTCCGGCGAGTGGGGCCGAAGGTGTCGAACTCGTCGACCGTCATGCCGTCCTCCTCGTACGCCCGGTTGAAGTCGACAAAACGCCGCCGCAGGTCCGACACCACTGCGGCGTCGACGGGTTTGCCGATGCGGTCCACGACCGCTATGTCGCTGGCGTTGAAGCGCAGCTGCCATGAGTAAGGAGGCGACACCACCACATCACCGCCGATGAGCTCGCTCCAGTGCATGTGGTTGCGGAAGGCGGCGGACAGCAACCGCGTGCGGTAGCCCCGTTGCTGGTAGAGGGCGTAGGCCTTTTTGAACACAGCCACCCCGGCCCACTCCAGGTGCCCGGGGTCGGTGGCGATCCCGTCGCGCTCCATGACCGCCTTCAACCAGTCGTCCAGCCTGCCCACCATGATCGTGCAGACCGGGCTGATCGAGGCGGTCTCTTTGCCTGCTGCCTCGCGCCGGCGTAGCCCCCGCTCGACGGCCTCGCCCACCGCGACGCACTGGGGCAGAGTGAAGCTCACGGTGGCGTTTATGCTGACGCCGCGATAGGTCGCCTCCTCTATGGCGGTGATACCCGCCGCCGTGGCGGGGATCTTGACGATCATGTTGGGGGCGAGCTCGCTGAAGTGCACAGCCTGCTCCACCAGGGCGTTGGCGTCCCGGTAGAAGCGGGGGTCGGTCTGGATCGAGAGGCGGCCGTTACGGCCCGCCTGCTCGACGAAGATGGGTACGAGGAGCGAGGCGGCGTGACGCGAGACCTCCTCGACAAGATGCCAGCCGATGACGTCCTCGCCCGCCGTGGGGTGCTCTGCCACCAGGCGGCGCAGCACGGGGCCCCAGTGGTCCATCTCCGCCTTCACAACGCCCAGGACGATGACCGGGTTACAGGTGGCCCCCACGGCACCATGCTCGATGGAGTACGACAGCTCCCGGGTGGCCGCCGAGTCGTTCCATAGACAGGTGGGAGTCGTCTGGGTCATCTGGTGCAGGGGGCTCTTGAAGCCTGAGCTGATTATCGCTTGCGTCACTAGGGACTCCTCCAATTGTCCTCGGCGATCTTCGCACAGTTCCGGGGCGACGGGCAAGGGTCTGTCTGTCATAGCTAGTTGTCACGATGTATGTACTTGTTGACAGTCGTGCGGCGACAAGTGTACCCTCTGAGCACCGGGCGAGCAGCAGTGATCGGAGGCCGTACATGAGCGAGAACCGTTGGCATCGTCGCGCCGGGTCCCTTGTCCGGGGCCAGTGGTCCCTGGAGCTCACCCCGGCCGATGCCGGTTGGAGCTGGTCCTCGCTGCGCACCGTGGACCTCGCTCCTGGTGGTTCCTGCACGTTCTCCACCGGTGAGGAGGAGATGCTCGTACTGTCCTTGTCGGGCTCGTGCAGCGTGCAGTGCGGCGACGAGAGCTGCACCCTGGCCGGCCGGCGCAGCCCGTTGAGCGGGGAGGTGAGTGACTTCGCCTATCTCCCGCTTGGGACCTCGGCCACCATCCTCAGCGCGGGCGGTGGCCGCTTCGCCGTCCCGGGCGCCCGGGCCGCACGGCGCCTCCCGTTCCGTTACCAGCCGGCGGCCGGCGTCCCGGTCGAGATGCGGGGCGCCGGCTCCTGCTCGCGCCGGGTGGCCAACTTCTGCACGCCGGAGGCCTTCGAGGCCGACCGGCTCATCGCCTGTGAGGTCCTGACCCCGGCTGGCAACTGGTCGTCGTACCCGCCGCACAAGCACGACGAGGACCGGGACGGCGAGACGGCCCTGGAGGAGATCTACTACTTCGAGCTTGCCGACGGGCCCGGCGGCCCGGGCATGGCCTACCAGCGCGTCTACGGCCACGACCGGCGCACCATCGACGTGATGGCCGAGGTCCGCACGCGTGACGTGGTCCTGGTGCCCTACGGCTGGCACGGGCCGTCCATGGCCGTGCCGGGGTACGACATGTACTACCTCAACGTGATGGCGGGTGCCGGCGAGCGGGCCTGGCGCATCTGCGACGACCCGGCGCACGCCTGGGCCCGCTCGACCTGGGCCACCCAGGAGCTCGACCCCCGCCTGAGCGCTCTACCCCTGCCGGGCTGCGCCGGAGCTTCCTGACCCTGGGCGCCCGGGGTGCGCGATGGCGCCGGGACGGGCGCAGCTGCTCAGCGGCCGCTGTCCATGACCAGGGACACGGCGGAGTCCACCGCTCCGGCCACGTCACCGTCGGCCGGGTAGAGCAGGGTGCGACCCACTACCAGGCCCCGCACGCCCGGGATGGACAGGACGCTTGCCCACCGGGCGTATGTGGTCTCGGGTGCCACGTCGGGGTCACCGCCCAGTAGGAAGACCGGCAGCGTGGTCGCAGCGAGCACCTCCTCCATGCCGTCCACGACAGGCAGCTTCAACCAGGTGTACACGCTGGGCGCGCCCAGCCCCGAGGCGATGGTCACGGACCGCACGACGGCCTCGGTGCCGAGGTCGTTGCTCAAGGGACCGCCAGCGCGGTGAGCTATGAAGGGCTCGACCATGGCGACCATCCGCCGTTGG
The DNA here is from genome assembly GCA_021828475.1 of Actinomycetes bacterium. GTDB lineage: Bacteria > Actinomycetota > Acidimicrobiia > Acidimicrobiales > Palsa-688 > JAJZMF01. The sequence continues at coordinate 36,884 of JAJZIY010000015.1, read as the reverse complement.
GCCAGTTCCGTCACTGCTCGCCCGCAGGCCTCCAGGGTGGCGGCGCTGGCAGCGTCGGTGAGATCGACGCGGCACAGCATCTTGCCCCCGTCGAAGCCCATCGCCTCCAGGGTGCGGGCGTCGTAGGCCGTGAAGCGGTCGTCGGCCTCGAAGCTGGAGCGGTGCAGGCCGCCCCGGTTCATCGAGCCGAGGACCAGCTTGTCTTCGAGAGCGCCAAGCAGGAGCAGGTCATCGAGCACGTCCGCTGTCGCCACTACCCCGTCGACCCCGGGCCTGGACAGGGCGACCTGGAGACGCCGGAGCAGGTCGGCCCTGTCGGCCATGGCCCCGGGTGCGCCCCGTACAGCCAGGACGCCCCGTGCGGTGTGGTCGGCCGCCACGATGGTGAGCTTGGCCCGGCCGTCGAAGCTGGGACGCCTGCTCCTGCGGGCGGCCGCCTCAGCGAGCACCTCCGGCCGTTGTGCTCGGATCTCGCGTAGTTCACGCAGGTCGAGCTCAGTCATGGGGCGGCCGGCCCGTCATGAGCTCCAGCACTTCCACCACGGCGGGCATCGCGGACGAGCACTCGAGCCGGGAGGCGACGATCGCACCGGCAGCGCTGGAAAAGCGCATGGTGTCCTCCAGTGGCCAGCCCGAGAGAAGCCCATGGCACATCGCCCCGCCGAAGGCGTCGCCCGCCCCCAGGCCATTTACCACCTCGACGTGGTAGGTGGGCACGGAGACCGTTTCCGAGGGTGTCATGGCGAGCACGCCTCGGGGCCCCTGCTTGATCACGGCCAGCTCAACCCCGAGCTCGAGCAGCGCCCGGCCCGCTCGTGCCGGGTCGTCCTCGCCCACGGCGACCGCGGCCTCCTCCAGGTTACCCACAGCGATGTTGACCGCCGACAAGGCCTCGTGCACGTTGCGCCTGGCCTCGGCCGGCGACTCCCACATCACGGCTCGGTAGTCCAGGTCGAGCACGGAGAGCTTGTTGCGCCCGCGGGCCTCCCAGGCGGCGAGGTGCGCAGTCCGGCTGGGCTCGTGGCTCAGACCGGTGGCCGTGCACCAGAAGATCTCCGCTTCGCTGATGGCGGCGGTGTCCAGCTCGTCGGGCAGGATCTGGAAGTACGGGGCATGAGGCCCGCTGTACATCCAGAGAGGGAAGTCGTCCGGGGGGAACATCTCGCAGAAGGCGACGGCCGTGGGCAGGCCGGGCACGCCGGCCACGAACCGGTCGTCGACGCTGAAGCCACGGAGCGCCTTGTGGACGAACAGCCCAAAGGGGTCGTCACCGGTCCGGGTGATCACTGCGGCGCGGCGCCCCAGGCGGGCAGCGGCCACGGCCACGTTGGTGGCGCTGCCCCCCAGGTACCGGCCGAACCGCTTGACCTCTTCCAAGGGGACGCCCACCTCGGTGGGGTAGAGGTCGACCCCCACCCGGCCCATGGTCAGGACCTCGAAGGCAGCGGCCCCGGCCTGGTTGACCGTCCCGGGCACCTCAGGTCCGCGCCCAGTGCTTGGTGTGCTTGTGCACCTGCTCCAGCATGAAGCGGGAGGAGTCCTCCGCCCGGTCCTCCCACGCGAACACGCACACCGTCATCACGCCGTCGAAGCGCAGGGAGCGCAGGCTGCCGAAGAACTCGTCCCAGTCCACATCGCCTTGGCCGATGTCCAGGTGCTGGTGGACCCGTGCAGGCGAACCGGGCGGGTTCACGATGTAGCGCAGGCCGGACGACGCGGTGTGGTCGAACGAGTCGGCCACGTGGACGTGGGTGAGCAGCGGCCCGGCATGCTGCATGATCCGGGCACAGTCGTTGCCCATGTGGAAGGTGTGCGGCGCGCAGTACAGGAACGAGACGTTAGGGGAACCGATGCCGGCCACGAGGTCAACAGCCGCATGGCCGTCCTCGATGAAGTCGTCGGGGTGGGGCTCGAGGTGGAGCTGGACCCCTTCGCGCTCGAAGACGGGCAGCAGCTCCTCCATCGACCTCCAGAACTGGGACTCGCTGAGGCCCGACTGCTCGGGTCTCCCGTTGAGCTCCGAGTTCATGACCTGGCACCCGAGGTCGACCGAGATCTGGATGGCGCGCCGCCAGTAACGGACGGCCGCCTGGCGCTCGTCCTCGTCCGGGCCGGACCAACGGAACAGAGGCAGGACACTGGCCAGTTTGACCCGCGCCGCTTCGAGGGCGGAGCGGAAGGCGGCGACCGTGCCCGACCCTACCCGGGGGTGCCGGAAGAAGGGGATGAAGTCGTCCCGGGGGGACAGCTCGATGTACTCGTAGCCGAGCTCGGCGACCAGTCCGGGCAGTTCGAGCAACGGGACACGCCGGAACATGTAGGGGTCAAGGGCTATCTGCACTGGGACCTGCCTGGTGCTGGTGCCCACGGCCTCTGTCGGCCGCGCCCTGCGGGGCTCGTGGGCGGGGAAGTGTAGGCTGATCCTAGTGCGTAGACCTATAGCTGTCCAGAGATCCTTACAGCGCCTGGCCTGAGCACACCGCCACGGCATGGGCCAACCCCCGCCGGGAGCATGGCGTGGCCTCAGCGCTCACCAGGGAAGACAATGCCGCACTGCCGGCGTACCTCGTCCATGACGCGCAGGTAGGCGATGGACGCCGCCATGGGCCGGAGCGGGGACTCCACCAGGCCGGCGCCGACACAGCGGGCCACCTCTCCTGCCTGGTAGTGGAGCGCGTCGTGGGCCGAGCGCTCCTCGGTGTAGGCCAGCGGAGCGGTCCCGTCGAAGCTGCGCAGCACAAGGTCGCCTGGTTGGTAGAACGGCCCGGGCAGGTGGAGCGTCGCCCGGTCCCCGGCAATAGTGGCAGCCGACGCGGTGTCGGAGAACAGGCTCGTGTGCACCATGGCCTGGGCGCCGTCCCGGGTACGCAGCAGGGCACCGGCCTGCCCGTTGACCCCAGCCGGGTGGGGCTGGCCCATGGCCATGACGGCCTCGGGCTCGCCCAGCGCCCATACGGCGAGCGAGAGCGGGTAGGTGCCCAGGTCCAACAGGGGCCCCCCGGCGAGGTCGAGGCGCATGATCCTGTGGTCGGGGCCGAAGTGCTCGCCGCACTCGGCGTGCACAGTCTCGAGCTCGCCCAGGACGCCGTCGGCCAGCACCTGGCGCACGACGTCGAACTTGGGCAGGAACAGCGTCCAGAGCGCCTCCATGCAGAACAGCCCCCGTTGCGCCGCGAGCGATCCCAGCTCCTCTGCCTGGGCGGCGTTGACCGTGAGGGGCTTCTCGACCAGGACGTGCTTGCCCGCCTCGAGGGCGAGCCTGGCGTGGGCCAGGTGCATCGGGTGCGGCGTGGCCACGTACACGACGTCGACCCCGGGGTCCGCCACCAGCTCCTCGTATGACCCGTGGGCGCGGGCGACCGAGTGCTCGGCAGCGAAACTGCGGGCCATCGCAGCCTGGCGTGAGCCAACAGCCAGCAGTTGCTGGGGGGTGTTGCGCCGCAGCGAGGCAGCGAACCTGCTCGCCACCCAACCTGTGCCGAGGATGCCCCACCTGAGTACCGGGTCGCGGGCGGGGTCAGGTGTGCGGGGTGAGGGGAGCCTGTCGATGGTCATCGCGGTGGTCCTCCTGTCCTGGGCACCGGCCCCCTGTGGTCGCCCCGTCCACGGCTCCCGCTGTTCCGGCTCTCCGGTGACGGGCCTGCCCAGGAGGGACTGCCTGGCCGAGCATAGGCGGCCGGCGGCGTGGTCGGCCAGGTTGCTCAGTACTTCATGATGAGATGACCTCTTGACATCCTTGGCCGGTGCCGAGCATCATGTTGTGGGCCGGGCCCCGGGCCCGGCAGGCGTCCGCGCTGTGGACCGGGCCCCACCTGGACCAGGTGCCACGGCGGACGCCCAGCGAAAGGTCTACGAAGTTGCAGATGCTGATAGGCGGGGAGTGGTCCCCCGCTGCTTCGGGCTCGACCGAGCAGGTGTGGTCCCCCTTCGACGGAGAGGTCGCGGGCACCGTGCCCGTTGCCGGGCTGGCCGACGTGCAAAGGGCACTTTCTTCAGCCGAAGCCGGGGCGACGGCATGGCGGGCGGTACCGGCCCATGAGCGCCTGGCCGTCATGCTGCGGGCAGCGGACCTGGCCGCCGAGCGGGCGGCCGAGGTAGCCGGCATCATCACGGCCGAGACGGGCAAGACCATCAGGGAGGCCACCGCCGAGGCCGCCCGTTCGGCCGAGATAATCCGCCTGGCCGCCTTCGAGGGGGCGCACCTCTACGGCCAGAGCCTGCCCCTCGACGCCAACCGGGGCACCGGCATGGACAAGCTCGGTTTCACCGTGCGCCAGCCCTGTGGCGTCGTGGTGGCCGTGACCCCCTTCAACTACCCCGCGCTGCTCGTGCTGCACAAGCTGGGACCGGCCCTTGCCGCAGGCAACGCCGTCGTGCTCAAGCCGGCCCGGTTGGCACCCCTCACCGCGTTGGCCCTGGCCGGGTGCTTCGTGGACGCCGGGCTCCCGGCGGGCGTCCTTTCGGTGCTGACCGGCCCCGGTGGCGCCCTAGGGGACGCGCTCGTCGGCGACGGCCGCGTCCGGAAAGTCTCCTTCACCGGCTCGACGGCCACGGGGGAGCACATTGCCAGGGTGGCCGGTGTCAAGCGGTTGTCGCTCGAGCTCGGGGCGTCGTGCCCCGTTGTGGTGCTGGCCGACGCCGACGTGGAGGCCGCCGCCTCGGCGATCGCCGTGGGCGGGTACGTGAACGCCGGCCAGGTCTGCATCTCGGTGCAGCGGGTCATCGCCGAGCGGGCCGTGGCCGCCGACCTCACCGACGCGCTCGTCGCCAAGGTCGAAGCAATCAGCCTGGGCGACCCCCGTTCGGCCACCACCGACATGGGGGCGCTCATCAGCGTCGACGAGGCGGAGCGGGTGAGGCGGGCCATAGAGGGCGCCGTCGCCGGGGGTGCCAAGCTGCGCACAGGCGGGGAGCGCGACGGCGCCTGCATGTCGCCCGCCGTTGTCAGTGAGGTCGACCCCGTCTCAGCTTTCGCTCAGGACGAGCTCTTTGGCCCGGCGGTAGCGGTTTGCGTGGCCGAGGACTGGCCGGCGGCTATCGCTCAGGCCAACGGCACGGCTTACGGCCTTGCGGCAGGCGTGTTCACGAACGACGTGAGCGCTGTGGTCCGAGCCGTGAGGGAGGTCGACGCCGGCAACGTCCACATCAACTGGACGCCGTTGTGGAGAGCTGACCTCATGCCCTATGGGGGAGTGAAGGGGAGCGGGTTCGGCAAGGAAGGCCCGCGGGCGGCCGTGCTAGAGATGACAGAAGAAAAGACCGTAATACTTCACGGACGGCCTTGGTAGCTGCCCGGGCCGGGCGGACCGCTCAGGAGGGTGCCAGGAAGATGAGCCCGCAGCGCACAGTTGTTCAAGAGATGACGGTGGCCCAGGCCATCGTGCGTTACCTCGCTCAGCAGTACAGCGAGGACGACGGCGGGCGCAGGCGCCTGGTGCCGGCGGTGCTCGGGATATTCGGCCACGGCAACGTGGCCGGCCTGGGACAGGCCCTCGAGCAGTACTCCGAGGCCATGCCCTTCGTGCAGGGCCGCAACGAGCAGTCCCTGGTCCACGTGGCTGCTGGTTACGCCAAGCAGGCCCGGCGTCGGGCGACGCTGGCTGTCACCAGCTCCATCGGGCCCGGGGCGATGAACATGGTCACCGGTGCCGCTCTTGCGACCGTCAACCGCCTGCCCGTCCTGCTCCTGCCCGGGGACGCCTACGCGACCAGGTACCAGGGCCCGGTGCTGCAGCAGCTGCAGCACCCCATCGAGGCCGACGTCTCGGTCAACGACGCCTTCCGCCCGGTCTCCCGCTTCTTCGACCGCATCACGCGCCCCGAGCAATTGCTGACGGCCCTGCCGGCCGCCATGAGGGTGCTTGTCGACCCGGCCCACACGGGGGCCGTGGTGCTGGCCCTGCCCCAGGACGTGCAGTCCCACGCATTCGCCTTCCCCGCCGGGTTCTTCGCCGAGCGGACCTGGTCCCTCCGCCGGCCCCTGCCCGACCCGGCGGAGGTGGCGCAGGTGGCTGCGATGCTCGCTGCGGCGCAGCGCCCGCTGGTGATCGCAGGGGGAGGTGTCATCTACTCGGGGGCCACGGAGGAGCTCGAGCGCCTGGCGGCTGCGCTGGGTGCCCCGGTGGCGGAGACCTTCGCCGGTAAAGGTGCCGTGCAGAGCCGGGAGTGGTGGCAGGTGGGTGGCATCGGCCTCGAAGGCACGCCCGCTGTCAACCGCCTGGCCCGGGAGGCCGACCTGGTGCTTACCGTCGGCTCGCGCCTCAGCGATTTCGCCACGGCTTCCCAGTCGCTCTTCCAGGGGACGGGCGTCCGCTTCGCCAGCATCAACCTCGACGCACGGGACGGGGACCGCTTGGGGGCGGTCAGTGTGCAGGCTGACGCCAAGCTGGCATTGGCAGCGCTAGCGGGGGCCGTGGCCGAGCTCCCGGGGGCCGACCGGGCTGACTGGCGCCAACGAGTGGAGGAGCTCAACGCTGCGTGGGCCGAGACCCGGGCCAGGGCATTGAGCCCCGACGTGGCTTTCGACCCGGCGGCGGCAGGCGCTGGGGCCGACGTCGTCACCACCACGGACGCCGTGCTCACCCAGGGCCAGCTCATCGGCCTCCTCCAGGAGCACGCCCGGCCGGGGGACGTGGTGATCGCTGCGGCCGGGGGCCCGCCAGGGGACCTGCTCAAGGTGTGGGACGCAACAGGTGGGCGCCACTGCCACCTGGAGTTCGGCTTCTCCTGTATGGGCTACGAGCTGCCGGCCGCCATCGGCGTGCGGATGTGGGAGCCCGACAGCGCCAGCCGGGTGACGGCCTTCATCGGCGACGGGACGTTCCTCATGTCGCCGGGGGAACTGGTCACGGCGGCCCAGGAAGCTGTCCGGGTGACCATAGTCATCGCCGACAACCGGGGCTACCAGGTGATCCACCGGTTGCAGATGAGCCGGAACGGGGCCGAGTTCGGCAACGAGTTCCGTTACCGCAGTGCCGCTCTCTCCCTGGCCGAGGGGGGCGGCCCGGCCAAGCCGCCCCGCCTGGAGGGTGACTACCTGGAGCTGGACTTGGTGCAGGTGGCCGCCGGGCTGGGAGCGCGTGCCCTGCGGGCCGTTTCGGCCGCCGAGGTGCGCGAGGCCCTCGAGTCCACGCGTGGCCACCAGGGCCCGGTCGTGGTCGTGGTGCCCGTTGTCCCCCATGCCGACCTGCCCAGCTCCGAGGTGTGGTGGGACATCGCTCCGGCCGAGGTGTCGGAGAACCCGCTCGTGCCGTCGCTGCGTGCCGCATACGAGGAGGGACGCTCGAGCCAGCGGTGGTACGGGTGAGCCCGGCCGGCCCCGACGCGGGCCCTCGGGGGCCGTTGGACGGTGGGGCCCTGCGCCGCAGGGCCCGCCAGGGCGATGTCACCTTTGGCACCTTCCTAGGCATGGCCTCGGTGATGGCGGCCGAGGCATGCGCAGCAGCCGGCCCTGATTGGCTGCTGGTCGACCTCGAGCACGGCGCCGGGGGAGAGGAGCAGGTGAGCGCCGTCGTGCCTGCGGCGGCCGCCTACGGGGTGCCGACCCTGGTCCGTGTGGAGTCGGCTGCCCGCAACCGGGCTGGGCGCGTGCTGGACCTGGGCGCGGCAGGCGTGATGTTCCCCAGGCTCCAGACCGGGGCCGAGGTCGACGAGGCCCTATCGCACCTGCGCTACCCCCCCGAAGGTGACCGCGGTGTGGCCACCTACAACAGGGCCTGCCGCTTCGGCCTCGACCCGGGGGCCCTGGCCCGGGCATCGGACGAGGTCCTGGGGGTGGTGCAGGTGGAGTCCGCCCGGGCTGTGGCCAACGTGGAGGAGATGGCCGCGAACGCGGGGGTGGACGTGCTCTTCGTGGGGCCCCGTGACCTGAGCCACGACCTGGGGGTGCCGGGCGACTACTCGAGCCCGCTCTTCGTCTCGGCGCTGGAGGCCGTCCTGGCCGCCGCCCGCCGGCACGGCAAGGTCGCCGGGACCATGGTCGGTGACGGTGCGAGCGCGGCCAGGCGGGCCGAGCAAGGCTGGAGCTTCATCGCCATCGCCTCGGACGTGGCCCTCCTCGCCGGGGCAGCCCAGGCTCAGCTGGGCGAGGCCCGCGGCCGGTCCTGATGGCACCCGACCTGCGCCCGACCGTGGTGGCCCTGGGAGATGTGGCGCCCGCCCTGGTCCTCGGCCACCTGGGCGATGGTGTCCGCTTCGTGGCCGAGCCCGGGGGCGCTGACCTGGCCGAAGCCCAGGGGGCGATCGTGAGGGCCGGGATCGTGGTCGACGATGCCCTGTTGGCCGCCATGCCCCGCCTCAGGGTGCTGGCCCGCACCGGGGTCGGGGTCGACCAGGTGGACCTGGCGGCTGCCACCCGGCGGGGGGTGGCCGTCGTGGTGACCCCTGGAGCGGGTACGGCTGCGGTGGCCGAGGGTGCGATAGGGATGGCACTCTGCCTGTTGAAACGCTTCGGCCCGCTCACCCGCCTGGTGCGCGAGAGCCGCTGGCCCGAGCGGGAGAGCGCCCTCGTCGGCGACCTAGAGGGGGCCACGGTCGGATTGGTGGGTTACGGGCGCATAGGTAGCAGGGTCGGGGCGCTGGCCCATGCCTTCGGGGCGAGCGTTGTGGCGTACGACCCCTTCGTCGGCCCTCCGCCCGAGCTGGCTTGCGCCGACCTGTACGAGCTCGCCGCTGCGAGCGACGTGGTGAGCCTGCACGCCCCTCTCACCGAGAGCACCAGGCACTTGGTGGACGGGCGGTTCCTCGAGGCCGCAAAGGCCGGTGCCGTGCTGGTCAACTGCGCCCGGGGCGCCCTGGTGGACCTGGACGCCGTCTGCGCCGCCGTCGTGGCGGGCCGGCTGGGCGGGGTAGCGCTCGACGTGTTCGAGGCCGAGCCACCGGACCACCACCCACTGTTCGACCTCCCCAATGTGCTGCTCACGCCGCATGTCATGGGCTTGAGCCGCCGGGCCAGGGCTGCCACTTTCGCAGCGGCGGCCTGTGGGGTCGTGGACGTCCTGGCGGGGAGGCGGCCGGAGGCACTGGCCAACCCCTACACGCCCAAGCCGGCCCAGGCACTTGCCGGGCCCTCAGACATGGAGGCAGGACGATGAAGTTGCTGGAGGACAAGGTGGCCCTGGTCAGCGGGGGCACTCAGGGGGTTGGGGCAGCGGTGGCCCGGGCCGCCGTCCGCGAGGGTGCCGCCGTGGCGGTGACCGGCCGGCGGCCCGAGCCGGGCGAGAAGCTGGTGGCCGAGCTGCAGGCCCTGGGCGGGGACGCCATCTACGTACGGACCGACGTGGCCGACGTGGCCCAGGCCCAGGCCTCCGTCGCCGCGACGATCGCCAGGTACGGCCGGGTGGACTGCCTGGTCAATGCGGCCGCCGTCACGTCCCGGGGCAGCCTGGTCAACACCACGCCGGCCGTCTTCGACCAGCACGTGGCCATCAACCTGCGGGCCCCGTTCTTCCTCATGCAGGCCGCCGTGTCGGACATGCTGGCCCGCCGGTCCCCCGGGACCGTGGTGAACATCATCTCGACGGCAGAGCACTGCGGGCAGCCCTACCTGGCCCCGTACACGGCGACCAAGGCGGGCCTGGCCGGCCTCACCCGCAACGCGGCCCATGCACACCGTTGGGACCGCATCCGGGTCAACGGGCTCAACATCGGTTGGACCGACACCGAGGGGGAGGACGCCGTCCAGCGTGCCTTCCACGGTGCCGGTGACGACTGGCGCGAGCGCGCTGGCGAGGCGCTCCCCATGGGGCGGCTGGGGCAGGTGGACGAGATCGCGGACTTCGTCGTCTTCCTGCTCTCGCAGCGCAGCGGGGTGGTCACCGGCTCGGTGATCGACTGGGACCAGAACGTGATGGGTGCCCTGGGTGACGGCACCGAGCAGTAGAGCGGGCAGCACGGCAGGCCAGGCGAAAGACCAGGCCAGGCCGAAGACCAGGCCAGGCCAAAGACCAGGCCGGACGACAGATCAGGAAGGAAGAGCACAGTGAGCTTGGACCGAGTGGCCGGAGCCCCCATCTCGTGGGGGGTGTGCGAGGTACCGGGCTGGGGTTACCAGCTGAGCCCGGAACGGGTGCTGCGGGAGATGGCGGAGGTGGGCATCAGGGCGACCGAGCTCGGCCCGGAGGGCTTCCTCCCCGCTGACGCCAGGGCGGCGGCGGCAGTACTGGAGGCCAATGGCATCAGGGCCGTGGGCGGTTTCAACCCGGTTGTCCTGCACGACCCCTCGCACGACCCGGTCGAGGGGCTGAACGCCACCCTCGACCTGTACGAGGCCCTGCCTGCGCATGTCGTGGTACTGGCCGCCGTGACGGGCCTCGACGGCTACGACGCCCGCCCAGTCCTGGACGACGACGGGTGGCGCCTGCTCCTGGGCAACCTCGAGCGGGCCGCCGGCGTGGTCTGGGACCGGGGGCTGGTGGCTGCCCTGCATCCCCACGTGGGGACCATGGTGGAGCGCCCGGACGAGGTGGCCAGGGTGCTCGAGGGGAGCTCGGTCCCCCTGTGCCTGGACACGGGCCACCTCCTGATCGGTGGCAGCGACCCGGTGGAGCTCGTCCGCAGCGCACCGGAGCGCGTGGCGCACGTCCACCTGAAGGACGTCGACGCCGCCCTGGCGGCAAAGGTGACGGCGGGTTCTCTGACCTACACCGAGGCCGTGGCCCAGGGCATGTACCGGGTGCTCGGGCAGGGTGACGTGGACATCGCCACCATCGTCGGGACGCTGGAAGCCGATGGCTACCAGGGGTGGTACGTGCTCGAGCAGGACACCGTCCTGGGTACCGAGCCCGCCGACGAGGGCCCGGTCGCAGCGGTGCGAGCCAGTTACCAGTACGTGGCCGGCCTGCTCTGACCCGGGCCCACATGCAGGGTGCCGGAGGTGCCTTCGGGCCTGTCGGGCGGTAGCTGAAGTGCGGTGCGGGGCCGGGCGCGTGGTCGTTGCCAGCGCCCATCCCCGCCGACCTGCACGTCGACACCGTCGTGCAATTGGCCCCGGCACGCCAGCCGGGACCGGTCCCACTGCCTCCAAGCCCGCATCGACACCGTCCCACGGCACCGGCACTGCTCCAGGACTGCAGGCGCAGGCTGCGTGCACGCAGGACGCCGCAGCCGGACAGACCAACGACGGGTCGTACCAGAACTTCGGTCTCGGCTACATCGCCGTCGACGGGAACGAAGCACTAGCCGGCAACGTCGGCACGTACTGCAACGTCAACTTTGTCCCAACGTGTGCCACCAACAGCGATCCCGCCGCGATCTTCTCGTCCGGCCAGAGCTTCGCCACGCTCTACAACGCGGCCCTCGCAGCAGCAGCAAATAGCTCGCCGAGCAACAATTACAGCCTGGAGCCCTGTATCGAGATCGGCTCGGCGTGGTACCTGAACGCGCCCGGGTGAGCACCGGGTGGGCCCCACTCGTTGGGGTCTCGTGAACGTGCTCCAAGATCATCAGTTAGCCGCGCCGAGGCGCCAACGTCATCATCGCGTCGGAAGGGGTAACTCCATGGCCGTGACCGACAGGACGAAAACCGGGCGTCGCGCAAGGGTGGGCGCATCACCGGACGCGTCAGGGCCGGACCGGGGCCGCTCTGATGGCCGTGGCTCTGGCGGCGCTCGTCCTGGCCGGATGTGGCGGGACCAGCAAGGCAGCCTCGTCGCCCTCCACGGTCCCAAAGACCCCGGCCTCGAACCACACTGGGCCCAGCACCTCCCACGCCGCAAGTTGCGACTTGGGGTGCTGCGGCTGCCATCGACGCCAGCACCAGTGCCCTGGAGGCCGTGTCCTGCCATAGCGGGACCTTCTGCGTCGCCGTCGACGACAAAGGCAGTGCCCTCATCTACAACGGGTCCTCGTGGGGCGCCGCCGACAGTATCGACCCTAACGGCGGCGGCATCATGTCGGTGTCGTGCCCATCGTCTGGCCCGTGCCTGGCGGTCGACAGTCACGGCAACGTCCTCACCTGCAACCGGTCGTCGTGGAGCGTCCCGGATGCCATCAGCCCTGGAGCGGTAAGCCAAGGCGGTTTGTCCTCGGTCGCGTGCCCGACCGCCACCTTCTGCGTCGCTGCGATCAGTGGGTACGACGACGTCTACACCTACAACGGCTCGACGTGGACCGCCCCCGACATCATCGACCAGTCCGGCGATGGGATCAGCGCGGTCTCGTGCGCATCCGCTACGTTCTGCGTGGCGGTGGATGGCCAGGGCAACGCCTTCGTGTACGGTCACTCCTAGCTACGGCGGGTCCGGATGGAGCCCTCAGGCTGCTCTGCGACGGCGGCCGGTACCGAGCCCGGGGCGTCCCGCGTCGGTCGTGAAAGTGCCGTTCCGGAGGATCTCGACGACGGCGACCATGTAGTTGCGGTGCTCGCGCATGAACGCGAGGTTCGACTCGATGTAGGCGCGGAGCGCAGCCGGCCCGGTCGACTCGGCAAGGACGCGCGGCAGGATATAGGCCTTGCCGGCCTCGACGACGACCTGTGTCATCACGTCGTCCTAGCCTGCGAAGTGGTAGCTGATGACGCCCTTGCTGATGCGTCTCGCTGGCTCCTGCCCTCACTTCTCGGTGGCGCACCGACCCCTTCTCCCTTGCCACGTCCACGCGGTGGAGGAGAAGGCGCAGGCGTGGGCGAGCATGATCATATGCTCATCGGGAAGCCCCAACGATGACTGACTCGTCAAGTAGATGCTATCATCGGTCCCATGGACAGCGGGGCGCTGCTCTTGGGAGTCGACATTGGCACCTATGAGACCAAGGCCGTCCTTGTGGACGACAAGGGCAGAGCGCTGGCCTGTGCCCGCAGCGTGCACAGCGTAGAGGTCCCCAGTGCGGGGTTCGCCGAGCACGACGCCGAGAAGAGCTGGTGGGCAGGTCTTGCGACGAGCGTCTCCGAGGTGCTCAAGCGCTGGGGCGGTCCGGTATGGCGGGTAGCCGCGATCTCGTGCAGCGGTATCGGCCCATGCGTGCTCCCCGTGGATGCACGGTTGCGGCCTCTCAGGCCGGCAGTGCTTTACGGGATCGATACCCGGGCGACCGTGGAGATAGCGGAGCTGACCCGACGCTTGGGGCTTGAAAAGCTACTGGAGAAGTGTGGCCGCTTGCTGAGCAGCCAGTCGGCTGGCCCGAAGATATGGTGGTTGAAGAGGCACGAGCCACCACTGGCTGCCAGCGCAGCGTACTTCCTTACCTCCCACTCGTACGTGGTAGCGCGCATGACCGGCGAAGTGGTCGTCGACCATGCCACGGCCAGCTACTTTGACCCGCTGTACGATCAGGTCGCCGGGAAATGGGATACCTCGGGTTGCGAGGACTTCGTCCGTGCCGAGCAGTTACCGCGACTATGCTGGCCGAGCGACGTGGCAGGGCTCCTTGGCTCCGAAGCTGCACGCGAACTGGGCCTTCCCGAGGGGATCCCGGTCATGGTGGGCACGGCTGACGCTGTTGCCGAGGGTGTTGCGTGTGGCGCCGTCGAACCGGGTGACATGATGATCATGTACGGGTCTTCGTCGTTTATGATCGGGGTGACCGACAGGCCGTGCTTCGGTCCGGAGCTGTGGAACGCTCCGTACGCTTTTGCCGGCATTGCCTCGTTGACTGCGGGCACGGCGACTGCGGGTACTGCGACGCGATGGATTTGCAATCTACTCGCTTTGGGCGACAGTAACGTCCCGGGATCGGAGTTCGAGGAGCTCATGGAGCTTGCGGCTCAGTCGTGCATTGGCGCAAACGGCGTAATGGTCCTACCGCAGCTGAGCGGCGAACGGACACCCGTGTACGACCCGTCAGCCAGGGCGGCGCTCGTGGGGCTCAGCCTGACAACGGGCCGGGCCGACGTAGCGCGCGCTCTACTCGAGGGGGTAGCTCATTCCATGGCTGGGGCACTGGCGGCCTACCCTCGGGCCGGCTTCGTCCCGAAGCGGCTGCTGGCAACGGGGGGCGGTACCAACAACGAGCTCTGGGTCAAATCAGTCAGTGACATTTCCGGGTACACGCAACAAATTGTCGACGGGGCCGGCGCTGCCCAGGGATCAGCAGCGATCGCCGCTATAGGCGTCGGCGCCCTCGATGCTGGCAGTTGTGGAGCTTGGGCACACTTGGGGGCAGTCGTTATTCCCGATCCCCGGGCTCATGAGCTCCTCGCCGTGGCGCAGGACGACTATTGGCGTCTCTATACCGCTCTGCGCCAGGCGCGGCGGCCGGCCCGTACAGAGGACGACGGACTATGAATGTCAGCTCGACATGGGCGGCGCTGGCCGCCCACATCGCCACCGCCACGCACGCGGGACCGGGGTCCAACGTGGCGATCGTGACGAGCGGTGAGACCACGCACGACGCCGTTGGTGCCCTCGTCGGCGAGGTGTACCGGCGCGGTGGCACACCTCAGGTAATCCTTGCCGACCCGGAGCACGAGGCGACGGCGCTCGCTTTGGCAGACCAAGAAGTCCTGGCAACGCCTGGTGTGCTCGAATCATACGCCATCCGGTGGGCCGACATATATGTCGCCTTTCGTGGGATGGTGCCGCCAACCCGCGGGCTCGCCGACCCGAAGCGACGTGCTCTCTTGCGTGCCGCCCAGGGGGCGGTGTCGTCGCTGCGATGGAAGCAGACGAGGTGGTGCCTGGTGCGTGTTCCTACTCGGGCATGGGCGCAGATGATCGGGCAGGACTTCGATGGCCTCGTGCAAGAGTTCTTCGCTGGCTGTCTCGGTAACTGGCCCGCTCAGCGTGCCGAGTGGGAGGAGTGGGCAAAGCGCCTGGGCCAGGTCCAGCGGTTGCGCGTCGTCGCGTCCGGCACCGATCTCCGGCTTTCGGTGAGCGGCCGCCCCTGGGTCGTGTTCGCGGGTGAAGAAAACCTACCTGATGGTGAGATAGCAACAGCTCCGGTAGAGACCTCAGCCGACGGGGAGCTCGCAGTCCCGGGGCCGTTCTGGTTCGCCGGTGAGGAGATCCGGGATTTGGTGCTGACGTTTCGGGACGGATTGCTGATCGATTTGTCTGCTCGGAGAGGCGAGCAGTTTGCCAGAGCGCTATGTGAGACCGATGCAGGGGCCTCGCGCGTAGGTGAGTTCGGCATCGGCGTCAGCGCGGCCGTCCGCACCGTAACCGGAGATCTCCTCATCGACGAAAAGATCATGGGCACGGTTCACATAGCGCTTGGCCGCGCGTACGCCGAATGTGGAGGTACGAACAAGTCGGTGGTGCACTGGGACATCGTCAAAGACCTCAGGTCCCCCGGGTCGTACCTCCTGGCAGACGATAGCTGGCCCGTTGTCGACGAAGGGAGGCTGGCGTTCGCCGGCCGTCCCTCGTGACCTGCTGGGGGCGGCACGTCGTCCCTGCAGTGCGCCGCAGATGATGGAGCGCGCCTAGCCGGCTGTCTCGGCCCGAGAAGTGCCCCGGCACAGTTGTGGAGCACGAGCAATAGGGAAAGAATGTGGTAGTCAGGCCGGAGATCGACAATGCAGGAGGTGCCCATGGCCGATCGCCTTAAAGCAGCACGGCATAACGAGCTTCTGGAGATACTGGCTCGCGTCGAGTCCATCCAGGTCCCTGAGCTGGCCGCTCATCTCGGCGTCTCGGAGGTGACTGCTCGGCGGGACCTCCTCGAGCTCGAACAAGCGGGCTACCTCAAGCGGGTGCACGGCGGTGCGGTCAAGGCGCCGGGGCGCTCGGCCGGACGACCCTATCGGGTGCGGGAGAAGGCCGCCGCTGACAGGAAGCAAGCCATAGCCGTAGCAGCTGCCCGGTTGGTCGCCAGCGGCGACGCCATTGCGCTCGACGGCGGGTCTACTATCATGCACCTCGTCAGCGTGCTGAATGGCCTGACGAATCTGACAGTGGTCGCGGCTAACCTGCGGACCGCGTGGGCGGTGGCACAGTCGCGTGCGTTCGCTACGCCTACCCGGCTGATCATCATCGGCGGGTCCGTCAAGCCGGACGAGCTCTCCGTCAGCGGGATAAGTGCGCTCGAACAGTGCAGGAACCTCCGAGTCGACACGGCGTTCATCAGCGCCTCCGCTGTCGACAGCACTGCGGGCGTCACAGACTACGACTACGAGGATGCCGCCATAAAGCGCGCCATCATCCAGGGTGCCCGGCAGGTCGTCGTGCTCGCCGACGGCTCCAAGCTGGGCCATCAGGCCCTTGCCCTGGTTGCGGACTTGGCGCAGGTGGACACCCTCATCACGGATACTTTCGCAGACAAGACCATTCTCAAGGAGCTGACACAACGCGTGAAGGTGATCGTGGTGAACCCCGCCACGGGTGATGCGGGACAAGCGCTGGAGGCCTAGCCTGTCTCGACGGCTTCGAGCTGGGCCCCACCGTCGAGGAGGCAGCCCGCCTGCTGGCCACGGTGGTCGGCCAGGACCTCGAAGAAGGAAGCGACGGGATCTTCCGCCTCGCTCGTAAGGTGGTCACCGACCGGGTCGTCGCGACGATCGGACCCCGTGGACGACCACGGTGGTCTGCGGGACGGGGACGAAAAGACCCCAGTCACCATCGTCTACGGGACAACGCGTGAACCACGCCCAACTCGACCGGGGTCGACACATCACCACGCGGAGCCAGCCACAGTCCTTGGTCACGTCCAGGTAACGGAAACTCAGCTGCCCGACCACCTCCACGAGACAGCAGCCACGTAGGTAGGTAGCGGCAAGGGCCGCGCTCGAGCACCGGCTGCTGGCCGACGTCGGCAAACCTGGGCCGCTGGGACCACGAGCCAACCGGGTACCCGCCGTTCACGTCCCGCGTAGCCACCGGCGCAGGCCCTCACGGCAACTGACCGGCTTGGAGGCCTCAGGGCGCCCGGCCAGGGACACCCCGGACTGACCCTCATCGAGTGCCGGCCCCGGAACAACCACGTGCGCTCCAACCAACTCCAAATCGAAGCACCACGCAAGGGCTGATCAGAACGAGACGATCAGGCACTCATGCTACCCCCAACCTATTGACAACTTGAGCAGCCAGCACTAGGATACTCAATCACCAAGCCATCCATCATCCGGCCCGACAACTCTCGACTGCGCTAGCGCATCGTCTCGCACCCAGTCACAACCGGGGCTCAGCACATGGTGCTCCTCCCACAGCCGTCGCTCGGCGGCTAGGCCCGCACCCGGGCCGTCCAACACCAAATAGCAACGCACTACAACAACACATGGAGGTACCCGTGACGATCTATTCATCGAGCGCGCGCACCTTGGCCTGCACAGTCGCTGCGGCGACATGTCTGGTCGGGCTGGGCGCCTCTAGCGCAGTAGTTGCACCGGCGGCAGTCGCCTCCGAGTCGGGACCCTTCGCATCCGTAAGGGGCCAGACCATCACCGTCGTCATGGAAGGCGGCAGCACATCCACCCCGGATATACAGAAGTTGCTCCCGCAGTTCGAGCGCGCCACTGGCATCCACGTCAACTACGACGTCATACCATACGACAGCCTCACCTCGCGGGTGCTCTTGGACTTTTCGTCCCAGCAATCGAGCCCCGACGTCGTCTTCGACGACTGGGCCTACGGGCGCCAGTTCGCCACAGACCACTACATCGTCCCGCTCAACAGCTTCGAACGTACCGCTCAGCAATTCGTGCAGCCGAAGGACTTCGTCCAGTCGTACCTGTCGACGATGCAACTCAACGGTGCTCAGTACGGCCTGCCGGTCTACGGCGAGACAACCCTTCTCATATACAACAAGGCCGATTTCAAGAAGTACGGCATCGCCCGTCCCCCGGCAACCATGCAGGAGCTCGCCCGAGACGCCCAACTCATCTCGACCCGCTCCGGCGGTAAAGTAGCCGGCTACAGCTCGCGGGGCGCGCCCGGTATCCAGAGCGTCTATATATACGCAGGGTTCCTGCGAGCCTTCGGCGGTCACTGGTACCGCAACGGGCGTCCCGACGTCAACAGCCCGGCTGCCGTAAAGGCAGCGACGTTCTACGCCAACCTGCTTCGCCAATCGGGTCCTCCGGGGGTGGCCAACTTCGAGTTCTCGCAGAACCAGGAAGCTCTTTGCGCAGGCCAGGTGGCCATGAGCATCGACGCGGACGGCCTCGCTGCTCTTTGCGAGGACCCGAGCCAGTCCCAGGTCGTCGGCCAACTCGGCTTTGCTCCCGTACCGTACGCGGCAGGCCAGAAGCCCGTGGGTGCCAACACCAATCACTCGCTCGAAGTTCACGGCCTGTACCTGTCTCGTTACAGCAAGCACAAGCTCGCAGCCTGGGACTTCATGCAGTGGGCAACCAACCCCAAGGTCCAGATAGCGGAGCTGCGCGACCAGCCTCAGCCCGGCGTCACGGCGAACGCTGCGGTCGACAGCGCGATCTTCGTGAAGCAGTACGGCTCTTTCAGGAGCGAAATGCTCAACCAGTTGGTTACTGGAAACCCCCGCTACCTGCCAGCCGGAATTGACAGCAATGCCATGATCACCGATGTGGGGCAGGCTGTGAACAGCGTGATCGCAGGCGGGGGTTCGGCAAGCCAAGCCCTGAACACTGCCCAAAAGCAGATCACCGGGCCTTAGGCGGGCAAGCAGGGCCGTCTCGGCCGGTAGGCAGTGGGGTAAGTCAAGCCTGTCTACCGGCCAGGACCTTGTCAGTTCGTAGCGAAACAAGGAAGACACGGTGAGAGGATCTACGCAGCCATGACGTGGATAGAAGACGTATTCGGAACTATCAAGCCGGTCATCGGGATGTGCCATCTCCCCGCGCTCCCTGGTGACCCGCATTATGATGCCGCGTGCGGTATGGACGGTATCGTGGCAAAAGCCTTGACGGAGGTCGACGCACTCCAAAGAGGCGGGGTCGACGGTATCCTCGTATCGAACGAGTTCAGCCTCCCATATCTGACCAAGACCGAGAGGATAACCTCCACAGCCATGGTGAGAGTGGTCACCGAACTCCGGAGGGTTCTCGAGGTGCCGTTCGGGGTCGATGTTCTCTGGGACGCGGTTGCGTCGATCGACGTGGCGGCAGTTACCGGCGCGGCGTACGTGAGGGAGGTATTCAGCGGGGTGTACGCGAGCGACTTCGGCCTTTGGAGCACTGACATGGGCGCGACTGCGCGCCACAGGCGGCGCGTAGGTGCCGAAAACGTCAGACTGCTCTACAACGTGGTCCCTGAAGCAGCGGCGTACGCTGTACAGAGGCCGCTTGCCGACGTCGTGCGCTCGACCGTCTTCAACGCCTTGCCCGACGCTCTTTGCGTCTCGGGCCTCACCGCCGGCAGCGTTGCGGACATCGACCACTTGCGAGCGGTCAAGGCTGCTGCCGGCGACGTGCCTGTCATCGTGAACACCGGCGTCACAGACGAGAACGTCGCCGAGCTGCTGGAGGTCGCAGATGCGGCAATCATCGGTACGTTCCTGAAAGAGCGTGGCGTGTTCGAGAACTCGGTGGACGTAGCGCGAACGGCACGCCTGATGGCAGCGGCCCGCAGCCTCCGAGAGCCCGAACGCGCTCGGGATGGGAAGTCGACCGCTCTGGCGCCGCAAATCACAGCATGAGCCAACCGAGGAGCCAAGATGCAAGTAGCTGACAGAAGAGGTAGCACCAAGCCCGTGGTACAGGTGGCGCTGGACGTGGCCAGCGTCGAGGAGGCTATTGCACTCGGAGAGATGGCCGTCGGTGCAGGTGCTGACTGGATAGAGATCGGCAAGCCCCTCATGGACTTCGTCGGGTTGCGGGGCCTGGGGGCGGTTACCCGCTGCTTCGAGGGTACCTACATCCTCCTGGACAGCATGATCATGGCAGGGCCCGGCAAGTACGTCGATATGGCCGCAAGTCTGGGTGTGAGCAACATAACGGTAACGGCCCTGTCCCCGGCGGCGACTGTATCGGAGACGATCGGGCTCGGAAAGAAGGCAGGTCTGCAAGTCACCGTTGACTTGTTCAATGTGCGCGCCCCCGTGGAGGACTGCCAAATGTACGAAGACATGGGTGCCGACTACATCATGGTCCATTTCGGTGTGGACCAGAAGAGGCGGGACCCGGAAGGGAGTCCTTTGATGACCCTCCGTGAGGTCGTGAGCAGGGTGAAGATCCCAGTGTCGTACGCGACCTATGACCTCGCCGAAAGCTTGAGTGCGGTCGAGTGCGGAGCCTCGGTGATAGTTCAGGGAGAGCCGATCCTTCACGCGCCTGACGCCGCGAGTGCCCTGAAGGAGTTCATCGAAGCCACGAAGGTGGCGGGAAGGCAGGTAGCGTGAAGGCAGCAGTAATTGCCATGGTTGAAGGCCGGAAGCAGCTCGTTACGAGAGAGGTGCCCGACCCGGTCTGTGGCGACGACGAGGTACTTGTGCGAGTGGCGCATGTTGGCATCTGCGGGTCGGATCTCCATGCCTTCTTGGACCCTGCGGACATCTCGCGGCCGGAAGGGATGGTCATGGGCCACGAGCCGTCGGGTACCGTGGCGGCCGTCGGCGCGGGAGTGCAAGGGATCGCGGTCGGCGAGCGCGTCACGGTCGACCCGCAGATCGTGTGCGGGACTTGCTACCCGTGTTCTCAGGGCTGGATCTCTATATGCGACAACAAGGGAGTGATAGGTTCGGGGCGCAGTCGGCGGCCAGGCGCTATGGCCGAGCTCCTCGCCGTGCCGGCGCGCCAGGTCGCGCCCGTACCGGCCAGTATGACCCTTGCGGAAGCGGCAATGATCGAGCCATTGGCAAACGCCGTCCACGTCGTCAACCGGGCCGAGGTGAAGCCTGGCGAGACGGTTGTAATCCTGGGGGCTGGGCCGATAGGGCTGTGCCTCGCACAGTGCATGCGGGTGGCTGGTGCAGGTAAAGTGATCGTAACCGACGTCGCAGGCGGCCGCCGGCGTGTGGCTTCCCACGTCGGAGCCGACTTGGTCCTGGATCCCACCAGAGATGATGTTCTCGGAGCGGTACAGAACGCGACGCATGGCCTCGGAGCGGACATAGTCGTTGAGTCGGTGGGTATCGACGCCACGTACCAGCAGGCCTTGGAGCTCGTGCGCAAGCGAGGCCGGGTCATGTTCTTTGGCGCCATCCAACCGGACGTGACCTTGGGACTGCTGAAGATCCTCTGGAAAGAGATTACGATCATCGGCTGCACTGGCGCTAACGCAGAGACGGCCCAGGCCATCGAGATGATCAGCTCGGGCGCCGTGCGTCTGGGGGAGATCATCACGCATCAGTACGGCCTGGACGATGCACAGCGTGCCATCGCAACCCTGAGCGACCCCGGGAGTGATGCAATCAAAGTCCTCGTCGGTGAGGGGGAGGGTGGCCCGGGCGTGGGCGCCCGTGAAATGTGAGCGAAGCGTCGGGAGTCGCCCCCCGGCGCACTCGGACGCCCGCAAACGCGCTGGCGGCGGTGGTTAGAGCCCTCCGCCGTTTACGCCCGACTGCCGCCGGGCTCATGATCGGCCCGGGCCTCGTAGTTGCGATCAGCTTTGCAGTGGTGGTGGCCGGGTTCGCCGCATGGGTGGTAACTCACCGGTTCGACCTCAGCCAGAGCGTGCACCCGTTCATCGGCCTAGCGGACTTCCGTCAAATCCTAAGCGACAGCGAGCTGAGGTCCACTCTCCTCGTGACCGTCGAGTACATCGGGATCGCCCTGGTCTGCGAGACTGTGCTCGGCGTCGCGATCGCTCTGCTCATCTACTACGGGGTAACGGCCACGAGGTTGGTGCGGGCCTTGCTCCTGGTGCCGATGGTGGCAACGCCATTCGTCGTCGGCATGGTCTGGCGGATGATTTATGACCCGGAAGGCGGGCTCTTGGACGGACTGTTCAGAGAGATCGGACTTACCGTCCGGTGGGCGTTCCTGAGCAGCCCGCACACAGCGCTCGCAGCGGTCCTCGTGATGGAGATCTGGCACTGGACGCCTTTCGTCATCCTGATCGTTCTCTCCGGCCTGGAGGGGGTACCCCGGGATCTGCTCGAAGCGGTAGGTGTCGACGGAGCGAGCACCTGGCAGTCGATACGGCACGTGGTGCTCCCGGTGCTGCGGCCGACGATCGGGATCGCCATGCTGTTGCGAGCCATCGGCCTCGCACAAGCCTTCACCGAGCTGTACAACATGACCAACGGCGGCCCCGGTACGTCGACGATGACGTTCAACATCTACGACTACCAGCAGGGCTTCCAGTTGTTCCACATCGGCTATGGCACTGCGATAGGCCTGCTGTACGCCATCGTGATCATGGCAACGCTGACCCCTGTAGCGAGCCGCGTCCTGCACCTTCGAAGGAGGGCGTGAAGTGGCAAATCTCGAATGGACACCGGGTGGCAAGACATCGGCGAGGCGGTGGTACAGGGCTCAGAGGAGCGTGGCGGTCTACGTCTTCGCGGGCTGGTGCCTCGTGCCGTTGTTGTGGTTGCTCGAAGTGTCGCTACGCCCGGGCCTCACCGCCTTCGCTTCGGGCCCGCTGAAGCCGTTCGTACCCACGGCGAGCAACTATGTGAACGTATTCGAGACCGGAGGAGTCGGTGGTGGCCTCGAGCGCAGCGCACTTGTCGTCGGCGCCAGTACCGCGATCGGAGTCCTCCTGGCCGTCCCCGTGGCATACGTGCTTACGCACGTATGGGATCCGAACAGCCGCAAGGTCTCGCGGGTCACCTTGTTCTTCCTCGCTTCGACGATAGCGCCCCAGATCGTCGTTATCCTTCCCATCTTCCAGTTGTTCACGGCCGTCGGCCTCATGGGATCCCTGGTCGGGCTCGGGCTCCTCTACAGCATCATGAACATCTCCCTCGCGGTGCTCCTGCTGCGTTCGTACTTCTCCGCTGTCCCGGCTGAGGTGCGCGAGGCCGGGCTGACGGACGGTGGCGGAGAGTGGCGGGTGATGCTGAGCTGCGTAGTCCCCATAGCACGGGGTGGGCTGATCGCTACCGCCATCCTGTGTGTGCTCCAGACGTGGAACGAGTTCCTTTACGCGCTCGTAATAGTTGGCGGCAACCATCAAACGCTGCCGATTGTAATAACGTCATTTCTGACCTTCGAGGGTATCAACTGGGGCCAACTGGCGGCGGCCAGCATCATCGCCGTTGTCCCCATCGTCATGTTCAGCCTACTGGTCCAAAAGGACCTCTCCAGGGGCATCAGCTTCGGGGCCGTCAAGCAGTGATACGAACTGGGAGTCGTGGGGGTTAGATCAAGGTGACTATTGCGAGCATAAATCCAGCGACCGGGGAAACCATCGCTGTCTTTGCCGAGATGTCCGCCGCGGATGTCGAGGGCGCCCTTGCACGCGCCGCCGAAGCGTCGTGCGAGCTCCGGCACACCTCGTTCGATCAGCGGCGAGCCTGGATGATGGAATCGGTGCGGCTGCTGGCGATGGAGAAGGAAGAAGTCGCACGCACGATCACGGAGGAGATGGGCAAACCCATCGGGGCCGCACGGGAGGAGGTGTCCAAGTGTGTCCACTGCATGACCTATTACGCCGAGCATGCCGAACAACTGCTGGCGGACGAGTCGGCCGATGCCTACGCCGTCGGGGCGACGAGAGCCTTCGCCCGTTACCAGCCGCTGGGCGTCGTACTCGGGGTAATGCCGTGGAACTTCCCGTTCTGGCAGGCGGTCCGGTTCGCTGCGCCAGCCCTCATGGCCGGGAATGCAGGCCTGTTGAAACACGCTTCGAACGTTCCTCGCACAGCGCGGCGGCTCGGCGAGTTGTTCGGACGAGCGGGTTTCCCGTCCGGGTCCTTCCAGACCCTGCTTATAGAGGTGGAAGGGGTCGAACACGTGCTGCGTGACCGCCGGGTGGCCGCGGTCACCCTGACCGGATCGGAGGCCGCGGGAGCTGCCGTGGCCGCCATTGCCGGTTCGGTCATAAAGCCGAGCGTGTTGGAGCTGGGTGGGAGCGACCCGTTCATCGTGATGCCGAGCGCGCAAGTCGCACGCGCCGCGGTTGTCGGAGCCACTGCGCGCTGTCAGAACAGCGGTCAGTCTTGCATCGCGGCGAAGCGGTTCATCGTCCACGACGCGGTTGCCGACGAGTTCGAGCACGAATTCGTGGGAGCCATGAGCCGTCTGAAAGTCGGTGACCCGATGGACGAAGCCACCGAGATCGGCCCGTTGGCGACGCACTCGGCCCTAGAAGCGGTCGAGAAGCTCGTCGCGGACTCTCGGGCCCAGGGTGCTAATGTGCTCTGTGGCGGTCGGCGCAGAGAGGGGTCGGGCTGGTTCTACCCACCGACCGTCGTCAGCGGGGTCACTCCGAGGATGCGGCTGTGGCGCGAAGAGGTGTTTGGGCCCGTTGCGAGCGTATACCGGGTCGGGGGCATAGATGAGGCGGTGGAGTTGGCGAACGGCACAGACTTCGGGTTGGGGGCAAGCGTCTGGACCGAAGACCGCACCGAGCGGCAACGCTTCGTCGACGACCTCGAGGCTGGTGCGGTATTCGTGAACGGAATGGTGAGGTCCTACCCGGAGCTGCCCTTCGGAGGAGTCAAGCATTCCGGGTACGGTCGAGAGCTGTCCGCTCACGGCATCCGGGCGTTCTGCAACCTGAAGAGCGTTTGGGTGCTCGACGAGGCTGACGCGGGGACGTTCTGAGGCAGGTGAGTGGCCTGCCGTCCTATGACCGGTTGCCCAGACGTGAGGGACTGGCGTGCTCCTGGGAACTATGGCGTGACCGGGCAGCCCTCGGCTCGCTGAACCTACTCACTTGTGACACTCGCATCGCTGCCGCCGGAGAAATCCGCCGGGGTGTCGTCTTCTCGCTCAACTCGAGCCTGGCTTTCCCGGGTCCTCCGCTGTTCGGACGTTCGGCGTTGAGTCACGAAGTCCGCGCCGACCCGGAATCGAGTTCTCAGGACGAAGTGGTGTCGGAGTGGAACACGCAATCCTCGGCGCAGTGGGACGGGTTCCGGCACGTGGCGCGCGAAGGCCACGGCTTCTACGGTGGCGTCGACGAGGAGGAGCACGGGGTAGACCGGTGGTGCGAGGCGGGCGTGGTCGGTCGAGCCGTGTTGGCGGATGTGGACCGTTGGCGTGCGCGGGTGGGGCGACCTTTACACCAAGGAGCGTCGGATCCGATCTTTCCGGCGGACCTCGAGCAGACTTTAGATTGGGAGGGTGTCTCGGTCCGGGACGGGGACATCCTGTTGGTTCGTACGGGCTGGACCACGTGGTACCTCTCGCTCGGTCCCGGGGGGCGGACCGCTATCGCCGGTGCTGGGCGGTTGTTCAGTCCCGGCCTGGCCGCCATGGAAGAAACGGCCCGATTGCTGTGGGATATGCATATCGCTGCCGTGGCGTCCGACAATCCGGCGCTCGAGGTCTGGCCGGTGGACCGGCCGACCCCGCAGGTCGTTGCTGGCGCGGCACGAGGGGGCTCCTCGAGCGACAAGGGCGTGGCGCTGCATACCCGCCTCATCCCGATGCTGGGTATCCCCATAGGCGAACTATTCGACCTTGAGGGCTTTGCACTGGACTGTGCGCAGGACATGCGTTACACGGGGTTCTTCTGCTCCGTCCCCTTGGCCATCCCTGGGGGAGTGGCGTCGCCCCCGAACGCGGTGGTGATCAAATGACCCCCGTGCGCTGACGTCTGCTGCGGCCGGGAATAGGGCGTTAGCGAGGTGGTCTGCGAGGTCGTCGCGGAACGGGGCCAGCGCAGGTGTCAGGCCACAGGCCTGTACGGGACCGTGGAACCTAGCGGTGGGCTGCGCCGAGAGTGGCTTTGAGGCTGGCCAGATCGACCAATGCGCCCAGGTGCACGTACGGAAGGTGGCAGGGCCACCTTGAAGCAGGGGCCGCGTACCGGCGCCCCTTTGCGCCACAGGCTGAGGTGGTCATTTGTCGCCGGTATGCAACTCGCTTGCCTCAGACCTAGATCTACACGTAGCGCCGGGCTGATCGGGGGCCATCGGGGACCGACGCCTTGTCGTCCAACAGAACCTGGCTTGTCGAAGGCCCGGAGCTGTCGAGAGGAAAGGCACCCGCTCGGTGACGGGGATAGATGCAGCCAAGCGACGTGTGGTGATCGGGGATGACGACCAGTCGCTGACGAGGCGGGCGGGGTTGTCGCTGGTGGCTGAGGTGGACCGGGTGCGCGGGGTGGCTGAGGCGGTCGAGATCTCGCTCGGCTGGCTGAAGGCTTGCCGCCGGGGCCTTGGGGGCTGGCAAGGTGTTGTTGTCCGCCTCGGAGCCGATGCTCGCAGAGGGCGGCTTCGTTGTGTGACTTGGACCATCTGCGGGCCGAGCGCGCGCGGCGTTGCGGGCGCTGGCCGAGCCGCTCGCGCCCCGCACGTTCGCCCTGCGGTGACTACCGGCCGGGCAGGTTCCTGCTGACCGGTTCGGTCGGCGCCGACCTCGAGGAGGCGACGTGGCCGGGCACCGGCAGGATCGTCCGAGTCCCGATGTCCGGTATGACGGTCCGGGAGCTCCGGGGAGGCGCCGGAGGGGCCTGCCTCTTCGACCGATTGGCCGGCGACGAGCCATTGCCACTCCCGGCGGAAGTGCCGGACCTCCGGGGCTACGTCGGGCTCGCCCTCGCCGGCGGCTTTCCCGAGCCGGCACTCCACCTGGTGGAGCGGGCCCGGAGCGCCTGGCTCGAGAGCTACATCGACCAGGTCGTCACCCGCGACGCCCCGGCCGTCGAACCCGGCCGTCGAACCCGGCCGTCGAACCCGGCCGCGACCCGACCCGGCTCCGGCGCTACTTCGAGAGCCTCGCCCTCAACACGGCCGGAACCGTCACCGAGGCCATCATCTTCGAGGCTGGCGGCGTCAACCGGAAGACCGCCGACGCCTACGAGCGCCTCCTCACCACCATGTTCCTCACCGAGGCTCTCCCGTCGTGGACCTCGAACCGTCTGCAACGGCTATCGGCCCGCCCGAAACGCTACGTCGCCGACCCGGCGCTGGCCGCCGCGCTGTTGCGCGTCGACGAACTCGCCGTGCTGCGCGAAGGCGAGTTCCTCGGCCGGCTCCTCGACACCTTCCTCGCCAGCCAGCTGCGAGCCGAGCTGCCCGTCGCCCAGAGCGAACCCCGCCTTTGCCACGTGCGCGAAGAACATGGCCGCCAGGAGATCGACCTGGTCGCCGAGCTCGGCGGCGGCCACGTGATCGCACCGGAGGTCAAGCCACGGCGTCGCCGGCACGCGACGACGCCCGACACCTGCTGTGGCTACGCGATCGGCTGCAGGACCGCTTCGCCGCCGGCGTCGTCCTGCACACCGGGCCACGACCCTTCGACCTCGACGACCACATCCGCGCCCTGCCCGTCTGCGCACTGTGGGGCTGACAAGCCCTACAGTGCGGCCGTGAGCGGCGGCAACCACGCTGCGGTCAGCCCCAGGCCGGCCACCACGAGACTTACGGGCGGTTCGGTACGCAACCCGGCACGCTCCGGCCCCGGAGCACCGGCTGGCACAGCCAAAGGCAGCTCCATCGACGTCGAGATGCGGCTCCGCATCCCCCTCGAGCAAGCACCGCCCCGCCGGCCATCACCCTCGAGCCCAAAAGGTCGGAGCGGCGCCCGGCCTCTGTCCAAGCAAGATCGTTTGCGCTCCCTCGGTGGCGACCGATGGGGCCTCGTACCGGATGAAGGAAGCCCGCAAGAGAGGGGGTGGCCCGCTCGAGTAGGCCTGCGCACCCTAGGTGGGGGGGGGCGTCTTGCTGGCCACCAGTGGGGCGTTCAACTCGGCCATTGACACGATGCTTCGGCGGTTACTCGTCCAGTACCGCGGCGAGGCACCGAGGAGATGCCGATCTTCACCGGTCGCTACCTCGGTCGTGGCCGAGCTGCGTTGTAGACGCGGCTCATCCGCTCAGCAAAGAGGGCCTACGTTGCCTGACGCGCCCTAGCCCAGGGCGTCCGGCGGCCCGACGGCGGTGGTAATGAACTGTCGGATTTGCGTGGCGTGCGTTGTCGTGTGCCCTACCAGACTGGTCACGACCCAGGCGTAGGGCCGGCCCCCGTAGCGGTGCGTTGGGGGCAGCAGAGCCGCTGCCTTCTGCTCGGTCATGGCGGTTAGCGTGTCTCGGACTCGCTGCCGGCAGTGCTCGACGTACCCGCCGACCTCCGACTGGGACCAGGGAACGGGCAGGCTGGCGAACGTTTGCCAATGGGGCTTCCCTGCGAACGGAGGCGGTGGCGCCCACGCGTCCGGCTCAGTTGCGAGGTCGTAGTCGAGAACTTCCAGGGCATGCCAGGTCACGCTCCACGGCGCCGACCACCGCTGGACCAGCGAGTCGCGCTGCGTAGGACCGGTGACCGGTCGACCGCCGACGTCGCGCAGCTCTCCGACGATCTCCGAGGCCTGCACAACCCACATGGACTCCCGCCACAATCCTTCCGGACAGTCCCGCACGGCCGCAGCCAACAACTCCAATGCCTCGTCAAGGCTGCGACCGATGCTCTCCACCCAGACCGACCCCATCCGGAACGACGCTACCGCCCGAGTGGCAGCCACGCAGGTACGTGCGGCGCCGGTCAGCGCACGCGACAACGAGCCGGAAAACGAACCCGCTACGGCGTACGCGAAGTGCCGACGGTGGGGTGGCGGCCGTCTTCGTAAGGGGACGGCTCACCGGGACGACATGTATCATCCTGCCAATGGACCTCGCTTTCGCGCAGAACTTCGCCCAGGAGTGGGTCGCTGCTTGGAACTCCCACGACCTCGAACGCATCCTCGAGCACTACACCGACGACGTCGTCTTCGCCTCGCCGAGAGTCGTGGAGCTGATGGGAGAGCCGCGGGGCGAGGTACGGGGCAAGGAAGCCCTTCGCGCCTACTGGGGAAGGGGCCTCGAGCAGTTGCCCGACCTTCTCTTCTGTCTCGAGGAGGTTCTCATCTCGGTGGACTCGATAGTGATCAACTATCGCAACGAGCGGCAGCAGGCCGTAGCGGAAGTCTTGACCTTCCGTGACGGTCGTGTCTGCAGAGGCTTCGGTGCCTACGGTCCGGTGACGCTTGACCGATCGCGATGAAAGAACGCGCACGGCATCGAAGACGAGCCCGTCAAGAACGGCACGAGGACCAGCCCGGTCGCCAGCGCGCTCAGGACCAGCCTGTGAACGCCGGCCGACATCCCCTGCCCAGGACCCAGTCGCGGGCACGACGTCGGTAGGGGTGCGGTCCGGCCCGGCGAGGGAGTCGAAGGTCTCGAAGCTGGTCAGGGTGTGCAGCACGTTGACGAGCGCCTCGGGATCTCGGCTCGGGGTGAGAGCTCCGGGGTGCTCGGCGAGGCGTGCGAGGAGGGCCCGGAGCCCTTGGCGGCGACGAAGGCGTGGAGCGCGTCGAGCGGGTCAGGGGTGGTGAAGACCTTGGCGAGGTCGCCCATCTGGCCCGAGGCGGCCAGGTCGTCGCAGAGCGCCTCGAGCAGGCCGGACTTGGAGCCGAACTGGTAGTAGACGGTGGCATCCCGGGTGGAGAGGAGCAACCGGTGGGTGAAGCTGCGATCGTCGTCGACGACCTCGCCAAGTCCTACGGAGCTCTCGTCGCCCTCGACGGGATCGGCTTCGAGGTGGCGCCGGGCACCGTCACCGGGCTGCTCGGCCCCAACGGATCGGGCAAGACCACGACGGTGGCGATCCTCGCCACCGCGCTGCGGCCTGATAGCGGGGTCGCCCGGGTGTACGGGCGCGACGTCGTCCGCGATCCGGCCGGCGTGCGCCAGATCATCGGCTTCGCCGGCCAGTTCGCGGCCGTCGACGCCAACCTGACCGGGAAGGAGAACCTCGTGCTGATCGGCCGGCTGAGTCGCCTCGGGCGCGAGAAGGCACGTCGCCACGCCGTCGAGCTGGCGGAACGCTTCGGTCTCACCGACGCGGCGGACCGACTGGTGCGCACCTACTCGGGCGGGATGCGCCGGCGCCTCGACATCGCCGCCGCGCTCGTGCACCGCCCGCCGGTGATCTTCCTCGACGAGC
This sequence comes from Actinomycetes bacterium, assembly GCA_021828475.1. GTDB lineage: Bacteria > Actinomycetota > Acidimicrobiia > Acidimicrobiales > Palsa-688 > JAJZMF01. Next base: position 7,057 of record JAJZIY010000015.1, on the reverse strand, counting down.
CAACCACCGGCCTCGACCCCGAGAGCCGGCTGTGGCTGTGGGAGACGGTCCGCGAGCTCGTGGCCGGAGGGACGACGGCGCTGCTCACCACCCAGTACCTCGAAGAGGCCGATGCGCTCGCCGACGAGGTGGTCATCATCGAGCACGGACGAGTCGTCGAGGTCGGCACCCCGGCTGCGCTGAAGGCGAGGGTCGGCACAGCGGTCGTCGAGCTCACCTGACCTGGGCGGACGGGTTCTCGGCACCCACAGGCGCCCGAGTCAAGATGGCCAACTACCGCGAGCGTCAACGGAACCGCGACGCTCGGCCGGCCGAGACGGTGCTCAAGCAACGGACTATCCCGTAGAGCGATCCGTAAACGCTACGGAGCCGGGTCACTCCACGCAGGGACGGCACCGCCGTAGTGCGGGGGCAGGTGGGGCCAGGCCAATGGGCGGTCGTCGAGGCGTCCAGGTGGTCCGATGGCGCTCCACCCGTTGCCGAGGGCCACTCGGTACGGGGCCACCTCCGCCTCGGTCTGGGGCGATCGGGCTTTCCCTAACAGCGCCGGCTGGTCGAGGAGCCACTTGGCGGTGCGGGCGAGGGAGACGCGCACGTGCGTTACCTGCCCGGTGCGGGCGCGGCGGGCCAGAGCCGCCAGGACGCCGGCAGCGAGGAGATAGCCGGTGGCGTGATCGAGGAGCTGACAGGGCAGGACCCCGGGGCGGTCCCCGTCGGTGCTGGTGGACGAGCCGATACCCGAGGCGATCTGCACGAGGCTGTCGAAGCCGCGCCGGGCCTCCCAGGCGCCGGGACCCCACGCGGACAGCGATGCCACGATCAGGTGGGGGTGGCACTCGGCGAGCTGGTCGGGCTCCAGCCCGAGGCGGCGGAGGGCGCCGGGGCGATAGCCGCTCACGACCACGTCCGCTTGGGCGAGCAGCTCCTCAACGGTCTCCTTGCCGCGCCGGGTGGCCGCGTCGAGGATCGCCGAGGCTTTGCCGATCACCCCGTCGACGGCGTGGAGGGGAAGCTCGGGGCGGCCCGGGGGGTCGATGCGAAGCACCTCGGCACCGAGCGCGCCGAGCATCCTGGTGCCGGTGGGGCCGGCGATGACCCGGGTGAGGTCGAGCACCCGGACACCCGACGCGGGCAGCGGCCCGGAGGGACCGAGCGGTGGTGCGTTCCCGACCAGCTCGTCGATCGCCACCAGTGAGGTGGCGTCAACCGCCGCCCCGGCGGGGATCGACCGCCACTGCTCCGTGTTGCGGGCAGCCACCGCCAGCGCCCCCGACGCGTAGGCGCGCTGTTCGATCTCGGTGGCCGCCAGGCCGGCAAAGGTTGCCCCCAGGACCCGCTCGACCACCGCGTTGTCACCGTCGGGCACTCCGAAGGCGTCGAGTAGGGCCTGGCGGTGCCAGGGGTAGTTGGCATGTGTCCGGGCCCAGCCGTCCGCCGTTCGCCACAGCCGCGACAGCGGGGCGAACCCCCTGATCTCCTCTCCGGTCGGGTCGCGCAACCAGACCTCGCTCCTGACCGCCGCGACCACCTGCGCCGCGTCGAGGCTGACCTCGGGCCGGTGGCCCGTACGGGCCGCCATCAGCTCGGCGGCTGCCCCCAAGCACGCGGCCACCGAGCTGACAGCGCACTCGGTCACCGAAAGGGGCGAGGGAAGCAGCTCCCTCGCTGGGGCTGTGACGGGTACCGCCCCTTCCGTGATCCCGAGGTCGGAGAGGATCTCGTCGAGCGCGCTCACGACCCTTGATCCTGGCGGGGTCGTCCTCGCACCGCCAGGAGCCGCGCGTCCCGCAAGTCCATCGTCAATTGCGACGCCGCACCGGGAGCGCCGGGCTGGCCTTCGCTCGCATCGAACGTCGGAAGTTATCGCGACGTCGCGGAGATGGCCTCGACGACTCGCCGGGCCTCCCGCATGCTCAGGTTCGTGCGCTCGAGGATGAGCTTTACCGCAGCGAGCTTGCGTCCCTGCACCAGGAGGGCCACCGCCTCTTGGTGGGTGTCGGGCTCGAGCAGGTCCGCCGGCCACGGGGCGGGCGGGGATGTGGCTGAGTGGTCGAGGCCGGCCAGCCCAGCGATGAGCCCGGCGGCGCGCTCCGCGTCGGGCATGCCGATGACCACCAGGCCGCCATCGGCCAGGTTCAAGGTCAGCGCCGGGCCGTTGTGGCGCACCCAGGCGGCCAGCAACCTGCGGTGGCCGTGCAGTCGGCCGGCGACCGGCCCGGCTAGGGAGGTCAGGTCCAGGTAGGCGGAGCCGGCGGCGGTGACCGCCTCGAGCGGCACGTGCGCGAGACGCCAGCCGAGTCGGGAGGCGACCCGCACCCCACCCGGGCCGATGCGGATCCGCAGTGGGGCAAGGGTCTGCAAGTGGTAGACCGCCGCCACGCCGACGGCTATGGGCAGTAACCAAAAACGGAACGGCACTGCGAAGAGCGCCGCGAAGGCCGCCCAGCTCACCGCGCTGACTGCCACGCGCACCCGGGGGGCACCGACGGTGACGAAGAGGGCAGCCCGCTCCTGGAGCGACACCGACGCCGGGTTGCGCCGGGCTCCCACAGCCGCTCCCCTTAGCAGGTCGAAACGGTCCACTTTGGCTCCCCGCGCCACCAGAGCTATCACCGCGGCGCCGCCAACGAGGGCGGCGATGGCCATCGCGAGCCCGGGGTCATGGATGACACCGGCGAGTCCCGACGCGCTAGGCGCCCAGCGCCAGAGGTGCTCGCTGGTCGCAGCCCAGCAGATGCCGAAGCCGACCGCCCAGCCCGAGACCAGAGCCACAACGCGCCGCCACCATGGCCAGGGGCGCACCGTCTGCGGGAGCGGAAGTTGACGTGGATAGGCGGTGAGGGTCATCGCATCGCCTCGGTGACCAGCGCCCCGGCCTCTTCGGGGGCCAGGCCCCATCGGCGGGCCTCGGCGGCCAGGCGCTCGACCATCTCAGCTACTCGCGCCCGGCCGGCCGACGCGGCCGGCGCCACCCGCACGGCGCGCCCGCGGCCCATCTCCACCAACCCCTCGTCGCGAAGCACGCCGTAGGCGCGCAACACCGTGTGCAGGTTGACCCCGAGACCCTCGGCCAGCTCCTTGGCCTGGGGGAGCCGCTCGCCCGGGGCAACGCTCTCCTCGGCGATCGCCCGGCGCACTCCGGCGGCGACCCGCAAGAAGTATGGCTGGGCTTCGCTGCCCTCCATACGGATGAACATGGTTTGACTCTAGCTAGCATCAGCCGAACCCACAAGTGCTCTGCTGGGATCAGGCGACAAGCCCTGACACCACCGCGGGCGATCCTCGCGGTGATCGAGGCGCGCCGGGACGCACCTGCTCACCGCTTCGACGTTGCCGTGGCTGCCGACCTCGGCGGCTCGAGCTGGCCGGGCACCTCGCTGCTCGCCCAGTTGGCGCAGGGGTCGTTCGGCGTTGGCCCGTCCCCGCGGCTGGCGGAGCGGCAGATGGGCTCGGGCGCTCTGATAGCGTCTTGAGCAGATGCTCAGTGTGATTGCTTAGCGAGGTGTGCATGGCACGGTCTGGACCGTCGAGCCGCTTGGCGGGCGGGGGAGCGGGGAGGTCCGCTGAGACCAGAAAGCTGCTCGTGGACGCGGCCATCGAGACCCTGAGGGCGGAGGGGTTCGCCGGTGCGAGCGCCCGGGCGATCGCCGCTCGGGCCGGGTGCAACCAGGCGCTGGTCTTCTACCACTTCGGGTCCGTCGCCAGCTTGTTGCTCGCGGCGCTCGACGCGGTGAGCGCAGCGCGCTTGGCACGTTACGGCGCGGCGGTCGAACGGGCCGCCTCGCCAGCGGAGCTGGTCGAGGTGGCAGCGGCGATCTTCGCTGAAGACATCGAGGCCGGTCACGTGACGGTCCTCGTGGAGATGATCGCCGGGGCGGCCTCGACCCCGGGACTCGGAGCGGAGGTGGCAGCCCGCATCGCCCCGTGGCGAGACTTCGCACGCAAGGCAATCGACTCCGTCGTTGGCAGGACGCCCCTGGCATCGCTGCTCCCATCGGGCGAGCTCGCCCATGGAGCCGTCGCCCTCTACCTCGGCCTCGAGCTGCTCAGCCATCTCGACGGCGACCGGGCCGCAGCGTTGAGCCTGTTCGAGCGCGCCAAGCAGGTCGCACCCCTCGTCGAGGTGCTGGGCCTGGCCCCAAGCTCACCCGACGATCCACCCCAGGAGGCCAAATGAACGCGCCGCCGACCCCACGCGAAGGTTGGGGGCCGACAGTGGAGCCCGTGACGAGAGCGCTGCGGGCGCTAGTGACGCTGCCGCTTCTTCCGCGCGCTGCCGTCATGGGAGCGGCGTTCGCCGGCATCGCCGGGGGCATTGCCGGTTTGGTGGTAGGGCTTCTCACCAACCCACCGACAGCGCCATTCGCGGTCGTCGAGTTGGGCCTTCCGGCTGCGGTCGTAGGTGCGCTTGGTGGCCTCGCCACCGGCTTGGTCGTCTTCGCCCTCCGGCGGATCACGCCCACCGAGGCCGGTGCCGCCGAGATCTCGCAGCAGCCTCTGCAAGCCGACGTCTGGGTGCCGTGGCTCTTGGTGTTCGGGAGCTTCGTGTTCTGGGTGGGATGGTTCGCCGGGCTGTACCTGCTGTGGTCGTCAGCGACGTGGCGGCTTCGCGACAAGCTCCTTGGCACGCTGCTCACCCCCGGCGGGCTGGCCTTGCCGATCGTCCTCCTCGGCGACCTTCTAACGGCCAGCAGCACTGCGTGTACCGGCTCGGGGGGCCCTGGCCGGCCCACCGTCACGCACTGCACGACGGGCGGCTCGGTCCTCCCCCTCCCCGCAGGGATCGCCCTGCTTGTCGTGTCGCTGGTCGTCCCTCTCGTCGTCGCGGTCCATGTCGACCGGGCGCGGCGAGCGAGCCTGAGCAGTCACTGAGAAGGCGCTCGCCGGAGCCCCTCCAGCGTCGTGCCCCCAAGCTGAGCTCGAGAACCAGCCTGCCAGTGTGTCGGGCTCACTGGTCCACCATTGCGGCTCTTCACAACCGAGCATCTCGGAGCCGTTGGCTCGCCGGGGGTGAGCGAAGATTTTGGTGAGCGGGGCACGTCTGTGGCGGGGCTCGGGGCGGGACACCAACGGGGTGGGAGACTGGGAGGTCCGTCCCGGTCAGACACCGATCACTCTGTAGTGCCGTTGAGCCTGTAATTGAGCATGGTGGTGGAGGGCTCCCACGGGAACCGTGGAATGTTGCCGTTCGAGCACGAGCATCAGACTTCTGATCTTTCCTGCCCTCCCCGGGGCGGACCCGACGAAGGAGGAGAGAGCCGTGGATGTGGTCCATCCCCGTTGCGCCGGGATCGACGTGTCGAAGCGCGACGCGAAGGTGTGTGTTCGTTTGCCCAGCGCGGGTCGGGCGAGAGCTACTTCGACGGTGACCACGTGGGGTTCGGTCACCAACCAGATCTTGGCGTTGCGGGACCATCTGATCACCGAGGCGGTGACCTTGGTGGTGATAGAAGCGACCAGTGATTACTGGAAGCCCTTCTTTTATCTCCTCGAGGACGGCCCCTTCGAGGTGATGCTGGTCAACGCCCGGCACGTCAAGAACCTCCCGGGGCGCAAAACCGATGTCTCCGATGCAGCATGGCTGGCTGATCTGGGCGCGCACGGCCTGGTGCGAGGGTCGTTTATCCCGCCCGAACCGATCCGTCAGCTACGGGATCTGACCCGCACCCGGACCACGATCACCCGCGACCGGTCACGGGAGGTGCAACGGTTGGAGAAGCTCCTCGAAGACGCCGGGATCAAGCTCAGCTCGGTGGCCAGCGACATGACCGGCGTCTCGGGCCGGGCCATGCTAGCTGCGTTGGTGGCCGGTGAACGCGACCCGGCCGTGCTGGCAGAGTTGGCCAGACGCCGGCTCCGCTTGAAGATCCCCGAGTTGACCGAGGCGCTCACCGGTCGCTTCGGCGAGCACCACGCCTTCTTGGTCCAAGCGCACCTCGACTTGATCGACCGCCACACCAAGGTCATCGACGAGCTCACCGCCCACATCGAGGTAGTGATCGAACCCTTTCGCGGCGCCCGGGAGCTCATCGCAACCATCCCGGGGATCTCGACCCTCGTCGCCGACGTAGTCATCGCCGAGACCGGCGGTGACATGACCCAGTTCCCCACCGCCGCCCACCTGGCGTCATGGGCCGGGACCTGCCCGGGGAGCAACGAGTCAGCCGGGCACGTCAAATCCACCCGCACCAGGCCAGGCAACCCCTATCTCAAGGGCGCCCTCGGTGTCGCGGCGATGGCCGCTGCACGGTCGAACAGCACCTACCTGTCGGCGAAGTACCGGCGCATCGCCGCCCGACGAGGACCCCTCAAAGCGGTCGTCGCCGTCGAGCACGCCACCCTCATCGCCATCTGGAACATGCTCACCACCGGCGAGGTCTACACCGACCCCGGCGCCGACTTTTACGCCCGCCTCAACCCCGACAAGGCCAAGAAGCGGGCCGTCGACCAACTCCGCAACATGGGCTACCACGTAACCCTCAATCCCCTCCCCGCCGCCGGCTAGAGGAATCTTCGTATCAGAGTGTGGGTGCCTGCGGGCTGAGCATCCGCGCATGAAGGTCGAGGTCCTCAGACCTAGATCCACAGGTAGCGCCGGGCTGATCGGGGCCCATCCGCGAACGAGGCCTTGTCTTCCAACAGAACCTGGCTTGTCGAAGGCCCAGAGCTGTTGAGAAGGAAGGCACCCGTTCGGTGACGAGGACAGACGCCTGTAAGCGACGTGTGGTGATCGGTGATGACTACCGCTCGGTGACGGGGCGGGCGGGGTTGTCGCTGGTGGCCGAGGTGGACCGGGTGCTCGGGGTGGCCGAGGCGTTCGAGACTCGGTCGGCTGGCTGAAGGCGGAGTTCGGGGTGAACCAGGCGTGGACGTGGCCCGCGTACCTGGCCACCAACCTCTCGGTGTTCGCCCAGGCCCTCGGACGAGCCGGTGCCGACGGCGTCCGAGCGCACGCCAAACGGGCACGACGGGAGCTGTTCTGCCTCCCCGCCCGGGCCCTCTCCCACGCCCGGGCCGTCATCGTGCGCTTCGCCGCCGGCCTCGCCGGCACTGCGTT
>JAJZIY010000146.1 GCA_021828475.1 Actinomycetes bacterium | reverse complement strand
GTTGTAGGTGGTGGTGAGGGCCCGGGCGACGGGCAGGGTGGCTGCCTGCGCGTAGAAGATCGGCCCGTCCTCGGCCCAGAACGTTGCGGTGGCGGGCGTCCCCGACTGGCGGGCCAGTAGCAGCACTGTCACTCCCGCCATGGCAAGGAGGTAGCCGCACGCTACGGCCGGTCGCAGGCGCGGTGGGCGCGCCGGGACGGGGAAGAGCTCGGCGAGGCGGGCCGACCAGGACGGGGCCGTGCCCCCGCGCTGCTCCGAGGCCGCTCGGGGGCGGTGCTGCGCCGCGGGCGGGGGCAGGGGTGCCGGCGGGGCGCCGTCCATGCTCAGGTGCCCGCTGCCAGCCCGCACAGCGTCAGGGGGGCCCCGGCGGCCCAGGTCAGCACCACGCTGGCGGCGGGGTCGTTGTCGTCGAAGTAACCCCTGCCCTTGCCCCCGATGGCCAGCTCGACGGGGACCGAGGATGTCGGCCCGCTCGTGGGCACGAGGAAGGCGGCCAGGTGGTTGACCGTGCCGGCCGGCGCCGGAGGGCTGAGAGCGAGGACCGAGGCCGCCCGGGTGCCCGCGGGCATGGCCAGGGAGATCTGCAGCGGGTAGTCGGGCGACGACGGGACGAACTGCAGGCAACCGGGGCCCGTGTGCCGCACCGAGGAGTACGTGGACGACACGTAGCGGAAGTGCCCGCTGAAAAGCGCACGGCCGGTGAGCGCCGTCTCGGAGCCCGTCCAGGTCGCCGTGGCCAGGAGAGCGCGGGCGTTGACGAGGTCGAGGACCGACAGGCGAGGGTGCCCGAAGGCGCCCGCGCGCTGCAGGCGGGCCATGTCGGCGGCGGTGAGGTTGGGGTCGGGTGCCACCGGGGACGCTCCCGGCCCGGACACGTCCTGCACTCCCTGGCCGAGCAGCCGCGCCGACGCCAGCACCTCGTGCTCGAGCAGCGCCACCTGGGCGTCGTGGGAGGGTAGGGCGGTGGTGGCCTGGGAGACGTTGCCGGCAGCCGACACCGCCAACAGGCACACCGCGCCCAGCGTGGCTGCGCCCGAGCGCCCGTTGCCGCTCAGGACGACGGCCACGAGGGGCATGAGCAGGGCCATGGCGACGTAGATGTAGCGGGGCACGGCCGGGCTCACGGTCGTGGTGTCCCGGCCGAGCGCTGCGAGGAAGTAGAAGGCCAGCACGGACGCGCACAGGGCCAGTGTCACGGGCGCCCGCTGCCAAAGGGTCGGCGCCCGCCGTGCCAGCCACACGGCCAACCCCACGAGCAGGGCGCCGCCCGCCGTCGCCAGGTTGGCCGTCTGGCCGAGGGCCGACGACAACCCCTGCAGCATGTAGCCGGGAGCGGCGGACAGGACGCCGGTGGTGACGTGGTCGCTGTGGTCGGCCAGGCCCGTCCGGCCCACGACAGCGAACCACAGGGCGTAGAGGGCGACCGGAGGGCCGAGGACGACGGGCCAGCTGGCCCGCTGCAGCCGGGCAAGGGCCAGCACGGCGACGCCCACGACCATTGCATCGCCGATGGTGGAGCACATCAGGCTGGCGATGAGGCAGGCGCACGCCGCCCAGTCCGTCCGCCGCCGGCGGCCGGCCTCGACGGGACCGGTGTCCACCAACTGGAGCGCCAGGAGGCCGAACATGACCGATCCCACGAAACCGATCTGGAACGCCCAGGTGAAGTCTTCCGAGCCCGCCCCCAGCAGGGCGAGGAGGCCGGCGGCAGCCGTGGCCACCCAGGGCGAGGCCCCTGCCCGCAGGCAGGTGCGCCACACGAGGTGGACCACGACCGCCTGGACGAGCAGGAGAGGGACCAGGTAGGGCCAGTAGCTGGTCAGGTGGAACACGCTGAAGAGGGCGCGCCACAGCAGCAGCGGCAGCGTGGACCAGTGCTCGTTGTGGGGGAAGAGCAGCCCGGCGGGGCTGGTAGGCGACCGCCAGACGCCCCGGCTCACGAGGAAGTCCCACTCGTCGCCGAAAAACCACAGGGCGCGGTCCTGGTAGGCCCAGAAACCGAGCGCAGCCACCGTGACGGCCACGTGGACGGCCAGCACCCGGCCGGCGGGGATGTGCCCAGGTGGCCGCCGCCGGCCGTTGCGGGCCAGGTGCCGGGGCTCCTCGTCGTCCCGGCGTCCCTGCTCGAGGTCGGGCGTGAGCCTGCCGTCGGGAGGTGATGCCCCGCCGGGGCCACGGGCCAGCGTGGCGCGACCGAGCCGCGGGTCCTGGTCCATCTGCAAAGACGTTAGCCAGCCGGGGCGTCCGGTCCAAGCGGTGGGCGGAGGACGCGCCCCCGGGTAGTAGATTGCCCCCCCATGGGATCGGGCGACGTCCTTGCGGATCTGCGCGTCGGCTGGTGGGCCGGGCCCGAGCTCTCCAGCCCCCAGGCCGCGCTCGTGGGGGCGCTGTTGCGGGCCGAGATGACGGCGCGCTGCCCCGGGCTGCGCCCGGTACTGCTCGGGGCGTCGGCGCCGTGCGCAGCGGACGCCGGCCTGAGCGGGGAGCCCTGGGTGACCCTCGGGCAGCCTGCGCCGGGCGGTCGAGGCTCCGGGCCT
>JAJZIY010000057.1 GCA_021828475.1 Actinomycetes bacterium | reverse complement strand
GAGGGCGGGCCGGTGCCCGGAGGGCGGGCCGGTGCCCGGAGGGCGGGCCGGTGCCCGGAGGGCGGGCCGGTGCCCGGAGGGCGGGCCGAGCGAAGGCGCGCTTGCGGAGTGCCCCCACATTGGCTCCGGGCGTGCGGTACGGGTGCAGCCCTCGATGCGGGTTGCATCTCCCCGTTCAGCGATTGACCAGCAGCTGGCCCAGGGCCCCAGGACGCACCGCCACAGCACCGACCCTCAGGTCCGGCGAGAGCGCGGCCCACAATTCGTCGAGCAGTTCGGCTGCAGTACCCGACCCCGTGGCAGTCTCCACGGGGCACCTCGACGGCCGCACACCCTCGACCGTGCCGTCGTACGTGCTGAGCAGGACAGCCCCGCCCTCGGCCAGATCGGCCACCGACCACGTGACACGGTCCATGCCTCCGTCGGGCCGGCGCCTGACGTAGCCGAACACGGGGCGTCCCGATGGGCCGGAGGCAAGGCAGATCCTGGGCGTGAAGATCGGAGCATCGGGCTCGCACGAGTGCGGGTCGAGCGCCGTGCCCATGTCGTTGCCCGCGACCAGCGAAGCGGTTACCGGGGAGACGTGGTCCCCGTTGCCCACGACCAGCCAACCCTCCGCACGGGCCACAGCCTGGTAGTGGCGCAGAGCGTCGTGCTCGGAACCCTGCCCCGTGGCCCGGACCAGCACTGCCGCGTCGTCACGGACAACGAGTTCGCGGGCGCGGGAGGCCTCGCTGCGCCCGGTCACGAAATAGGCGAGCACGGGCCCATCCTCGGCGGTGTTGGCGAGGACGCAGCCTCGCCCGGGGTAGGGCCGGCCCTCGAGGAGCTCGGCGACAGGAATGCTGCCCATGCCCGCAAGAACCTAATGGCCCCGGCTGCGACCGTACAAAGATCCCAGCAACCCTCTCGGCACCGGGACCGAGCGTGCGCCGCCTGGCACCTACGAGCCTGGCGCCGTCAACGGCAGCCTCCGACGCCAGTGCCGCGTCCGGCCCATAGGCTCTCCAGTCCCGCCAGCGGGCGCTCACGCAGTCCTGCGCCCCCGGCAACAGACGCGAGCCGGCTGACCCGAGATCCCTCAACCCCGGCACTGCCCGGCGCCCGGCGCCCGGTGCCGCTCAGCCCCAGGAGTGCGACTGCTCCGGCGGGCGGCCCCCTGGCCAGTCGTTGATGACCACGGTCCCGGCGATCTTGTCGTGCAGGCACTGGCGGTCCTTGTCCCAGAGGCACCAGATGGCGTCGACGAGGCCCAGGAAGGGCACGACGAGGCCGCCTATGCCGATCGCCCCGAAGTAGCCGGCCGCCCGGCCCCACGACTGCGCCGGCGTCAGGCGTGCCGGGTCGGCGTAGTTGCCCCTCACATGGAGGGCTCTCAACCCGAGCAGCGCTTTGCCGGGAGTCCTTCCCCAGCGCCAGGTGGCCATAGCCTCCCAAGCGATCTCCAGGACCAAGAGCAATGCGATCAACAGCAGCGAGGTCCCTTCGAGCGCAAGGATCGCCGAGGTGGCAGCGCTGCTCAGCTGACCGTTGGGGCTCTGCTGGACCAGGTGGAAGATGTGCTGCAAGCGGCTCCACTCAGCAGCCACGAAGATGACGGTGCCGACCACGCCGAAGATGATGTTGTCGATGATCCTGGCGCCCAAGCGCCTCCACTGGCTGGCCAACGAGCCCGGCCCGTAGGCGGGTAGGCCCAGCCGGGCTCCCTTGTAGCTGCCGGAGTAGGGCCCGGCACCGTAGGGCGAACCGGTACCCCAGCCGTTGGCGTTACCCGCTCCGCCGCCGTAACCGCCCCCCTCGTACCGAGGGAGCGTGTCACGGGCGTACGGCATGCCGCCCGCCGGGCTCGTGCCGCTGGCATGCCCGGAGCCGTAGCCCGGGCCGGGGGTGGCAGGGCCGGGGCCATAGGTGGCAGGCCCGGGAGTGGCAGGGCCGGGGCCATAGGTGGCAGGCCCGGGAGTGGCAGGGCCGGGGCCATAGGTGGCAGGCCCGGGAGTGGCAGGGCCGGGACTGGTAGGGCCGCCGGCGTAGCCGCCACTGCCCCCGCCGGGGGTTGCGCCCCATGTACCCGCGTGCCCGGGTTCCCAACCGCCGTGAGCGCCCCACGGTTGGCCGGAAGCGGCAGCCTGTCCCTCCGCAGGGCTCAGGCCCGGCGGCACGCTCTGGCCGGTCCCCCATTCACCTGGTTGGGCGGCTCCCGACCCGGTCCCTTCACCCCAAGCCGGTGTCCCCCACGAGTGTGGTCCCGGGACGGCTGCTCCTCCTGCAACGCTGGAGCCGTCCGGTGCGCCACCCCACCCGGGGGCTCCATCGGGAGGTTGGCCCCAAACCTGGGTTACCCCGCCGTCGTCGGCACTGCCGCCCGCGACCGAGCCGGGCACGGCCCCCTCGTCGGAGCTCTTTTGCCGGTCACCCTCGTCCGGGCCGCCGTTCGACCACGCGCCGTACTCGCTCACTGGTCGTCATCGTAGGCGTAGCGGCGGGTGGCGCCCGGCAGCCGTCGATCGGCGAAGCAGGAGCCAACCCGCTCCAGGTCTCCTGACGCAGCTTCGACGCGAGCGTAGGGTGACCTGCCGAGGGCAGCAAGCGTGCTGGGCCGCCACGGCCCTGGCCCAGCCCTGGCCCGGCAACTGTGCGCACGGCCCTCGTCTCGGTGCGGACGGGCACCTCTCAATGCGAGGCCCGACTGCCCAGCTGGGCCGAGATACCGTCGGCCCAGCTGCGGACGGCAGTCCAGTCCCGAAAGTCTCCTTCCATGCCACGGAACACTCCGAGCGCAGCACGCTGCAGTCCGTGCAACTGGTACCTGTCCAGCTTGCCCGGGAAGATGCGGTGCCCGAGCGCCTTTGTCTGTGCGAGCACCTTCGGCAACTCCGCTGGATCGACGGCCATCTGCCGGGTGAACTTCCCCTCCGGCCGACCTACCGGGCCGCTCGAGAAGAGCCACACCGGGCGCCCGTCGAGCTCCGCACCGGCTCGCTCGGCGAGCCGCACGGCCGCCGGTTCCCAATGCCCAACGTAGACCGCGCTGCCCAACACCATCGCCTCGGTGCCGGCCAAGGTGACCACCTCCTCCGGCGCGGCAACGACGACATCGTGCCCGTCGGAGCGGAGCTGTTCGCCGATCGTCTGGGCGATCTCGGCCGTGCAACCGTGCCGCGATGCCGCTGATACGAGTACTTTCACAACCCTCCTTCACCCATTTGGCCTACCTCCTTCGGTCCGGTCCCGGCCGTGGCCGGTCCCGGGGTGGTCGCGTTCGAGCAGTCTGTTCAGCTCGGCGCAGACCGCCTCCTCCTGCCTGCGCCCGACGAGTGCCTGGACCGACGACAGGAGTTTCAGGGCGGCTGTCGACCGGATGCCGATTGATGCCACATGACCAGCGCACCGGTGCCCCCTCTTGCACCCCACCGAAGCTGACGTGCCCCGGCACTCCCATCGCGGCCATGTGCGTGCTGGACCAAAGCCACCTCGGCCGCACCTACCAGATGGGCTCCACCCCCCTCCGAATTGGCCGGCCGAGCTCGGGTCATCTCCGCTCGAGAACGCCTCCCGGCTCCGACCGGCTCGTCCGGATGCAGCCGGGCCCCCTGCCATCCGGCGGTTGGAAAGGAGCCCGCCAGGTTCCTCGGCGACGAAGTCGAAGGCCCAGGAGGCCCGGCGCCTAGTCGTTGTCTCGCACTCAACCTGCAAACTGGCCATGGCTGCCGTCTTTATTCCATTGTCGGGCCGCCCACAGTGCCGTGTAACCAGCCCGCCGGGTTCGCAGTCCGGCTCGGCTCTGACCGCCCCGGCGAAGGACCATGGCCGGGACAACCGTGAGCTACGTGGCCATTCCTTGGCCATTGGCTGTGGGTGGCCCGAGAAGCCCCATGTTCCGACACTCCGGTGAAGGGTCGGCGAAGCGGGCGTGGAGATCACGTGAAGACGACGGGTTGCCCGTGAGCACCAGCCGATCCCTGGCCCAGCGGCTGCCCGTGAGCACCAGCCGATCCCTGGCCCAGCGGCTGCCCGTGAGCACCGGCCGATCCCTGGCCCAGCGGCTGCCCGTGAGCAGCAGCACCCGGGACACCAGCGACTGCCCCGGGCCACACCGCCGCCCGGAGCCGAACGGGTGTCCCGGTCGGTGCTGGTCCCTCCTCCGGTCCATGGCCGTCGCAGGTGGTTGGCGGCCCCGAGCGACATCCGACCGAGCCTCCCCGGCGGTGCGTGGCAGGCACTACCGTCCTGCGCTCGAGCCGTCGGTGTGGCCTGGTACCTTCAGCATGGCTTCGGGGCCGAGCTGCGGCCTCCTTCGTTCTCTGCCCCACACCGCTGTGCGCGCGTCCGGCGCGCCGGTCACGGGGCCCGGCCCTCCGGGGCGATCGGGAGGATGGTCATGCCTGCAGGCACAAAAGAGGACCTCGACGCCACCGTCGACATGGGTCTGCTCGTGCACTCCTGCGAGGAGCTGCGCCATCTCCTCGCACGCTTCGACCCGGCCCTGTGCTCGGCTCGCCAGTGCGCCGAGGCAGTCGAGGTCTTGGCGCGCCTGTCCAAAGCGGCCGCCCTCGCACGCACCCGGGCCGCAGCGCGAGCGGCCAAGGCAGGCGAGCACAAGCGGCTCGGGTACGCCGGCCCCGCCCAGTGGGTCGCACGTCAGGGAGGCACCAGCCTCTCCCAGGCCCGCGCCGAGCTTGCCTGTGCCGAGGCACTGGAGGCCGTGCCCGCAGCGCTCGAGGCCGCCGCGGCCGGCGAGCTGTCCCTACCCGAGGCGACCGAAGTGGCGCGCGCCGAAGCAGCCGTGCCGGGCTCGGCCACGGGTGCTCTGGACAAGGCGCGCCGGGAGGGGCTCGGGGCACTCAGGGAGCACTCTCGCAAGCTGGTGCTGGGATCGGTGCCCCCTGAGGCCCTGCACCGCCACCAGTACCGCGCCCGCTACCTACGCCATTGGGTGGACGGTGCGGGGATGACCTGTCTCAGTGCCGCCCTTGCCCCTGAGGTGGGCGCCGTGGTCGTCAAGCGCCTCCAGACCTATGCCGCCCGCGCCCACCGAGCGGCGAGGGGCGGGCGCTCGGGCTCGAGCGAGGGCCGCGACTCGGAGGCTCCTGGGCGCTTCGAGGCCCACTTGGCTGATGCCCTGGTCGACCTGGTCTCAGGAGCGCCCGACGCCGAGGGCCGCCGGGGGCGCGCCGAGGTCTGCATCGTGGTGGACGTCACCGCCCTGGCGCGGGGCGCCGCCGTCCCAGGAGAGCTGTGCCACATTCCCGGCTCGGGCCCAGTACCAGTCAGGCTCGCCCGCGACGCGCTCGTCACCGGGGCCTTCGTAAAGGCGCTCGCCCACGACGGCAAGGACATCACCCGCCTGGCGCACTACGGCCGCCACCTACCAGCCGAGCTGCGCAGCGCCCTCGAGCTCGGCCGTCCGCCCGACTTCGACGGTGCCGTGTGCGCCAATACCGGCTGCGGTAGTCGCTTCGGCCTGCAGTGGGACCACGTCGTCCCCTACGTTGCCGCCGGGCCTACGAGTTATGCCAACTTGCAGCCGCTGTGCTGGACGTGCCACGCCACCAAGACGGAGGCCGACCGCAAGGCCGGTCTGCTGCGACCCGAAAGCCCGCCACCCGATGGCCGGCCCACCCACTCAGCCGATCACCGGGCCGCCCGAGAGAACGGGACATCCCCGCAGGCCGACCGACAGAATGCTGTCGACCCCGGCTCCGAGCAGCGTGCCCGGCGTGGGCCCCGTGACGACGCCGACAATGGACAGCCCGATCTGTTCAGCGAGGCGTGCGCTCGCAGCCGCACCCCGGCCTGGTCGATCAGGCTGCGTGAGCGAAGGGTCGTGAGCGCTGAGCACAGCCCCCGTTCCGATGCCAACCGACAACGTCCTGACCACTTCGACGAGGTTCCGGCACCCCAGTTCCCCGTCGGTGGCTGCGAGCAGCGTTGGGGGCGCAGCGACCGCCTCAGCGCAACCCGAGGTGGCGCTCCAGCACCTCGACGCGGTGGCGCAACTCCTCCACTTCGGCCTCCAAGGAGCGTGCATGCTCGAGCCGGCGGCGGGCACGCGCCGAACCCATGGCGCGGCCGACTACAGCATCCAGGGGCACCACCCGCTGGGGACCGTGTTCCCCCATGACCATGCGGGACGGGAGCTGACCAGTCCGGTACCAGGACCGTAGGGTCGGTACGGGCACGCCGGCGGCCGCAGAAGCATCTTGCAGGGTGGCCCAGCCCTCCTCGACAGTCTCGACCGCCAACCGCGCCAGGACGTCGTCCCATCCGCTGGGCCAGGCCTCCTCCCCTCTCTCCCCGCCCGCGGGTTCCTCCCCGTCATCCATTTCCGCTCCGAGCCGCGCAGCTGGCGGGAGCTGAGGACCCCCTGTCACAGACCCTGGTGAACCGGCCCCGGACGCGAGCCCAGTCCGGAGGCGAGCCCGGTCCGGAGGCGAGCCCAGTACCGCCTTCTGCCCCCATGAGCCGTGCCCCGTCATCTGAACCCTGAGGCCTTGTCACCGTCGCGTAGCCTATCAATTATCAGTGTCTTGACATGGTGCGTATCATGATTGCATGTTCGAAAGGTTCACCGACAGGGCTCGAAAGGTGCTGGTCGATGCCCAAGATGCAGCTCAGGCAACCCGGAGCGGGTTCATCGGTCTCGAGCACCTCATGCTCGCCCTCACCGCCAGCGACGGGATCGCCGGCACGGTCCTCCGGGAGGCCGGCCTGGCCTATGACACGTTGAAGGAAAAGCTCTCAGAGGGCTTGGAGCAGGTAACGGACGGCGAGGTGCTGAAGCCGCCGTTCACCCCACAGGCCAAGAAGGCACTGGAGCTCAGCCTGCGCCAGGCGCTTCGCCTCGGCCACAACTACATCGGCACCGAGCACATCCTGCTCGGCACGTTGCAGGTACTCGATCAGAAGCGTGCCAGCGCCGCAGCGGCAAACGTCAAGGCGGCGATCGGCAACATGAGCACCCAACTACACCAAAGGACCATCGAGATCCTGGGCGGCGTGGCCGAGAAGCTGCCTACGCAGTCTCCCGCCTTCACGCAGGCGCTGAGGGCCGCAAGAGAGCTGGCCAGCGGCTCGGTCGTCACGACCACCCATCTCCTGAGCGCGGTGCTCTCGGACACACAGAGCCACGGCGCCCAGGTACTTGCCGCGCTGGGAGTGACCGGCGATGCTCTGGCCGGAGCTATCGGGTCAGTCCCGGCCGAGGGTACGAGCGACGACCCCGAGGGCCACGAGCCCATCGAGGTTCGCATCGGCAAGCTGACCCTCACCATCGATGACCCGGCCCTGGCCAGAGCGCTGAGAGCCACCTCACCCGCTGCGCTGAAGAGCGCCCTGGAGAAGGCGTTCTCACGTGGATGGCAGGCTCAGGAGGGGGCGGGCGTGCTGGCTACCGGCACCCCCTCCAGCGCCCCCTCCAGCGCCCCCTCCAGCGCCGCCTCCATGCCTCCCGAGGCCACCGGCCCAGACATCACCGCGGCCTGAGGAGCTCACCGCGCGGCCGTCTGAGGAGCTCACCGCGCGGCCGTCTGAGGAGCTCACCGCGCGGCCGTCCGAGCCCGCTCCGGCTGCCTGCGCTCACCCGGTGAGCCGCCCAATGCGACCGGGGCGTGCCAAAGCTGTTCGACCAGCGCCCGTGCTCCCGGGCCCGAGACCCAGCGCCCCGTGCTCCCCAGGTGGGCTAGGGCTCACCCCTGGGCGCCCGCTGGAATCAGGGCTCGACAGCCAGGCGCAGCCCGAAACCGATCAGCACCACACCGGTGCAGCGGTCCACCCGTTTACGCAGGCGCGAGTTGGCCAACCAGCCCGTCACAGCCCGCGAGGCCGTCAGGATAACGGCGAAGTACACGGCCGTCATGACCACAAAGATCGCTCCGAACAGCAGCGAGACCCAGGCCACCGGGTAGCCGCGGGGCACGAAACCCGGTAGGAACGTCACGAAGAACACACCCACCTTGGGGTTGAGCAGGTCGGTCAGCAGCCCGGCGCTGTAGCCCGTGCGGGCCAGGCGGGCGGCGTCGTCGACCAGAGGTGCCGCCCCGCGTGAACGCAACGACTTGATTCCCAGGTAGACGAGGTACGCAGCCCCGGCGATCCGCAGGCCGAGATAGGCGTCGTGGCTGGCCCGCAGCACGGCGGACAGGCCCAGCACCGCGGTCACCACCCATATCGATAGGCCGCTCAGGACCCCGAGCACGGTGCGTGCCGCCGTGCGCCGCCCACCCCTCACGAGGTTGCGCACGACGACCAGGGTGTCCGGGCCGGGCAGCAGGACGACCACGAGGGCGGCCACGCTGAAGGTGGCCAGCGCTACCAACATGGGCCGATCCTAATGATTCAGGCTGCGCCCTTCGAAACCAATTCCCACGCATCGCCCACCATTTGCTCGAGGCGGGGCCTGGCCGGGCGCCATCCCAGTTGCTCGGCCGCCCGCTGGGCGGACGCCACCAGAACCGCCGGGTCGCCGGGTCGCCGGGTCGCCACCCGCACGGGCAACTTGCGGCCGGTCACCTGCTCCACTGTCGCCAGCACGTCGCGCACCGACGACCCATTGCCGTTGCCCAGATTGTAGATTTCGTGCTGTCCGGGCTCGCAGCCGGCCATTGCCAGGAGGTGGGCGTCGGCGATGTCGGCAACGTGGATGTAGTCACGCACGCACGTCCCGTCCGGGGTCGGGTAGTCATCGCCGTACACGACGATCTCGGGGCGCCTGCCGAGCGCCGCCTCGAGCGCTATAGGCACCAGGTGGGTCTCCGTGGTGTGCCGCTCCCCCCGCCCGGCGTAGGCACCGGCCACGTTGAAGTAGCGCAGGCTGACGGCGGCCAGGCCCTTCTCGGCTGCCGTCGCGGCCAGCACACGGTCTATGGCCAGCTTTGATTCCCCGTAGGGGTTGACCGGCCGGCAGGGAGCGTCCTCCCGGACCGGCACCTCCTCGGGGTCGCCGTACACGGCTGCAGTCGACGAGAAGACCAGCCGGGGGACGCCGGCGTCGACGAGCGTGCTCACGAGGCGGCTACTACCGACGACGTTGTTCTCCTCGTACTTGGCGGGGTTGGACATGGACTCGGCCACGAGCGATGCGGCGGCCAGGTGCACCGCCCCGTCGAAGCCGCCCAGGACGTCGAGGCCCGCCGGCCCGAGGATCTCAGCGGCGTCGTGCACGCGGCCCCGGACGAACTCGGCTCCCTCCGGCACCGCATCCCTGTGGCCCGTGGAAAGGTCGTCCAGGACTAGGACCTGGTGGCCTTCCTCGAGCAACCGGGTGGCGACCACCGACCCGATGTACCCAGCCCCGCCTGTCACCAGGATCCTCACCGCTGCCTGCCTCTCTCCTCGGGGCCCCCACCCGCAAGCCCTGACGCTCCCCGCCATAGTGCCGGACGACCTCGACCCCCCGCTACACAGGCATGTGCCGGACAGGGCGCGTACCAGGTCCTGCAGCAGGCCGGCCGACGCCCCCAGGCCCGGCTCGTCAGCCCAGCTTGCGCCCCAGGTATACCGCACCACCGTCTGGAGCCCCCCCGATCCGGTCGAACCCAACCCGCGCGTAGAAGGCCAGCGCCCGGGTGTTCTCTGGGGCGACCCCGACGCAGATCCCACCGGCGCCACGGGCTGCAACTGCGTCGGCGAAGGTCTCGATCAGGGCGCGGCCGTAGCCTCGGCCCTGGTAGGCGGGAAGCAGGTCGATGTGGAGGTGGGCCGGGAAGGCCTCGGTGCCCGGCACAAGCATGCGCTCTGGGTGCACGAGGCAGTCGACCAGCTTGTCGTCCGGGCTTTGCGCTGGTTTCGCCTGCCTCGAGCCCTCAGTCGGCCGCGCCTGCCCGGCCGGGCCGCTGCCGGGGCGGAGCCCCGGTCCCCGACGGCCGTACCGGCCACCGAAGCGAGGCAGCCACTCACGGCGGAAGCGTTCGACAAACCGCTCAGTGTCTGCCGTGCCCAGTACGTAACCGACAACCCGCTCCCCGTTGTCCAGTACGAAGGCCAACCAGGGTTCCAGCGCCGCGTACGGCCCGGCATAGACGTCGCCAAGCAGTTCGTCGCTGAGGTAGAGGCCACGTGCGTCCTGGCCGGCGGCACCGGTGCGGACGCAGACGTCGTAGAGGTCGTCGCGGTCGGCGTCCCGGTACGGGCGTATGCCAGGAGCGCTCGGCTCCTGCTGTCGACTGGCCATGCCCGTACTATGCCCGGTCCGGCCTTTGTGGGCGAGCGCACCCCCCGACCGCGCCACGCCCCCATCCCAGCTCCCAGCCACGCTCCCAGCCCGGCGCCACCTCGAGCGCTCACCCGGAGGCTCGGCCGCCGCCTCCTTGACCCGGCGTGCTGCCCGACCTGCGTCCTGCCCTACCTGCGTCCTGTCTCGCCGCCGCCCTGCCCTACCTGCGTCCTGTCTCGCCACCGCCCTGCCCGACCTGCCCCCTGTCTCGCCGCCGTCCTGCCCTACCTGCGTCCTGCCCGACCTGCCCCCCGTCTCGACGCCGCCCGGCTCCAGCCCCCACCGTCCGGTGCCAGGCGCAAGGCGCCTGTCTAGGGCTGCTGCTCGGGGTGCTCGACATGCACCGCCTGTCCAACCGGGTGGGAGGCCCCGCAAGTGTGGGAAAGCGGACCGTGCGACGCCGTGCGGCCTCCTGGGTCGCACGAATGCTGAGGGGCTCTGCCAGGAGCCGCCGTCCACAGCAGCACCCCTGCGACCGCAAGGCCGCCCAACCTGCGTACCACGGCTGCACCCATCCTGCACCTCCGACAACGCCTGACCCTGAGCCCTCGTCCGCGTGCCGACTCGTGTGCCGCATGGGGCCCCTCTCAGCCCTCGACACCGGTTGCGGCCGGGTTGAGCGACGGGCGGCCGGTGGCGATGGCAGGGTACGCGACCAGGAAATGCTGGCAACACGGACGAGATCCCGGCACTCTTGCGCGCTAGTACGTCCGTCGATATACTGACCGGCGTACTACCGGAGGCTCTTGGAGGGCGCACTTGAACTGGTCATCCGATGATGCGGCCGTGCTCCGGCGGGCGGGTGAGGCTTCGGTACTGATCCTGACAAGCCTGGCGGATGGTCCCAAGCATGGTTATGCGTTGATCCAGGACATACGTTCGTTCTCAGGGCACAAGCTCGGCCCAGGCACGCTTTATTCGGCGCTCGACCGGCTCGAAGCACTCGAGCTGATCCAGTCGCTCCCGGCGCAGGAGCGCCGCCAGCCTTACCGCATCACGCGGGCGGGATCCGAGGCGCTCGCCGCCTACCTGGACTCTGTCGAGCGGGTGAGCTCCGTCGGCCGGCTCCGCCTGAGCCTGGGGCCTGCTCTGTGAGCTCGGACAGCCGCCACTCCGCGCCCGGCACCCACTCCGCGCCCGGCACCCACTCCGTGCCCGTAAGCGACACGTCCACTGGGAGCAGGCTCGTCCGAGCGGCCATCCGCTGCTACCCCCGACCCTGGAGGGAGCGCCACGGCGAGGAGGCCGCCGAACTGGGTCGCATGCTGGTGGCCGACGGCTCACCGCCACCGGTGGTCGCCCTCAGCTACCTGGTCGCCGCCGGACGCGAAAGGGCTCGCCTGGAAGCCGAGAGAGCCCGCCTGGAAGCACGGCGTGGTCGTGCCGCTGCGGGCGCGGCAGCAGCAGCCCTTTCCCTGCTCGGAGCCGGGACGGCTCTGCTGGCGCCGACGGCCCAGGCCAGCCCGGTCCACGCCGTGCAGGTGAGGGTGACCCGCCCCGCCGACGCCGTGGGCCAGCTATCTGCCGCGCTCGCTCGCCATGAGCTTCACGTGAGCGTGGTCGGGCGTCCCGTCGCCCACGGGCTCGTGGGTTCGGTGCTGTCAGTGCAGTGGCGCTTGGCAGGCCCTGTGCCCATCGGCATCCTCTACGGCCCGTGCCCCACCTCCCGTGCCTCCGCCTGCGCTGTCGGCGCGCGCGTCCCTGTGAACCTGGCAGCCCCGGCCGAAATAGTCGTGGGAGTGCCCCGCTCCGGCGAGGGTGCTGGGATGTCAGCGGGGCCAGGACGATGAGCAGCCCTGTTGCCCCCGACGAGACGGGCGCCACGGACAACGGAGACCTGCTCCCAGCCCCGTCCGACCCCCGCCGTACCTCGCACGGGAGGGCCATCCGGGAGTGGGCTGTGGTCATCGTCATCGGCCTGCTCGCCGCCCTGCTGGTGCGAACGTTCCTCGTGGAGATGTTCTGGATCCCATCGGGTTCCATGGAACCGACGCTGCTCCCGGGTGACAGGGTCATGGTCTTCAAGCTGACCAGCCACTACAGCACGGGGGACATCGTCGTGTTCCGCCGGCCACCGGCGGACGTGAGCTCGGACAAGGACCTCATCAAGCGCGTGATAGCCGGCCCAGGCCAGACGTTGCGGGTGGCCAACTGCGCCGTGTACGTCAACGGCAAGGAAATCCCGCAGCCCTACCTGCCCAAGGGTTGGCAGGACCCCGGCTCGCCCTATTGCACCCAGTGGGCCACCGGGCCAGGGACGGCCAACCTCCCCGACCCCTACAAGGTGCCCCAGGGCCACTACTTCGTCATGGGCGACAACCGCACCAACTCCTACGACTCGCGTTACTGGGGGCCGCTCCCGGCCAGCTACATCGTCGGCCAGGCTTTTGTCCGGTTGTGGCCGCCCAGCAGGATTGGCGGTCTGTAGGCGGCCTTTCGGCAGGCGTCGCCACGCGGACGCCGACGGCTGAACCTACGCCCGTGCAGGGGGCACTGGCATGGTTCAGCGCTGTCAACCACCGGGACAGGACACAGGCGGTCGCCGGCTCCTACCTTTCGGCGTGGACCGGACGCAGTGGGGACTTGCTTCGACCTGCTCCTCCCCCTGCGGCTAGTCCGTTCCTATTGCGCCTCCTATTGCGCCCGGGCCCCCGGTGAGGTCCTTCACGTAGCCCTCCTCCTCCAACCTGCGGTAGCCGGGAGGTGCCCACGGCCCCGCGGCACCGCCTCGCGTACGCGGTAGCTGGACCACCACCTGCCACGCGCCCTCGCTCGCAAGCCGGTGCTCGGCCTCCTCGACCAGGAGTGCTGCCACCCCCTTGCCCCCCCAGGCCGGGTGCACCGCCAGCACGTGGACGTTGCCCCTCCATCCGTCGAACACAACCACGGCGGCCCCGACCGTCGGGGCCGCTCCACCCGACGACGTGAGAACCGTCGCAGTACCCGTGGCCGCGGCCGCGCCCGGAGCGCCACGGAGCGCTGCGCCACTACGACCGACTCGCACCGGCCCAGTCGCCGCCTCACCACTCTCAGCGATCAGGAGTGCCCATGGTTGCCGGCTGAGCAGCTCAGTCAATCGGAGCCCATCAGGGCGCCCCTCCGTCACGCCCGCTGTTACACAGAGCTCCAGGACCGCGGCCTCGTCGCCGGGCTTTCCCTGCCTCAGGACAACCCCCACCCCGTCGGCCCGCACCACTCCGCTCGCCTCGACTGCGCCAGGCTCGACGGAGCGCGGTCCGGTTGTGCCCGGCTCGACGGAGCGCGGTCCGGTTGTGCCAGGCTCGGCCCGGGCACTGTCGGCTCCACCAGGCTCGGCGCCGCCAGGCTCGGCTCCGAGCAAGCCCAGCTGGGCCCCGGCCCCTCCTGCCGGGGTACGGGCCGCCACCCTGGCAAGCGCCATCCTGGCCATGGCCGGACCGCTCGCTCGCTGCCCGGCCTGTGAGGCCTCGTCCGCGTGCCAATCCAAAGGAGCATCCCTGCCGCGCTCATCCCCGGTACTGCCCCCGGCGTCCCCCCCACCGGTCCGTGACCGCCCCCGCTCCTCCCGGGCAACACCCAGCCCTGGCCGTTCACCCGCTGGTCCCGGCTCGACCCCGGCCCGGGCCCTGCCTCGCACGACCCGTGCGGGAGCGTCGGCGGCGCCCAGGTGGGCCACGGCGGGAGGGGCGTCGCCCTCCCCTCCCATCTGGCTGCCGGCAGCCGCAACGGCCAGGCGGTCGACCAAGTCGTTGTAAGGATCCGTGCCGTGGCCCTTGACCCAACGGAACCTTATGCGGCCCGGCTCGCTCCGGTAGATGTCGACGAGGGGCTCCCAGAGGTCTCGGTTGGCCACCGGCTGGCGCGAAGTGCTGACCCAGCCGTTGACGACCCACTTCTTCCACCAATCCTTTTGGAAGCAGTTGACGACGTAGGTGCTGTCGCTCACTATCTCCAGGGGCCCGTCGAGGGTGCGGGCGGCGTCCAGGGCGGCGTTGATCTCCATCCGCTGGTTCGTCGAGCGCCGCTCCGCACCGCTTCGCCAGCGCCCGCCCGGGACCGCCCAGGCCCATCCGCCGGGGCCGGGATTACCTTGGCAGGCACCGTCGGTGTACACCACTGTGACGGCGGACTCGCCGCTGGTCGGGCTCACGGCCGCGCCTGCCCTGCCCGCCCCTGCCCTGCCCGCCCCTGCCCTGCCCGCGCCTGCCCTGCCCGCGCCGGAACTGCCCGCGCCAGAACTGCCCGCGCCGGAACTGCCCGCGCCTGCACTGGTCCTGCCTCCGGTGGTCTCTTGCACCCCAACAGCATGCCCGCGCCCACCGGCCCCCGACCGCCCGAGCAGGTCAGAGGTGCTTCTCCACCTCGACGAACGACTTCACCACCGGCGCACCGTCGGCGACCTCGTGGACGTAGCCCGGCACAGGAGTGCCACGGGCGACCTGCACGGCCCGGATCCCGAGGTCCAGCGCCCCGGCGCAGTAACGGGCCTGGTCGTCGAGGAACAGGCAGCTGCCGGGTGTGGCGTCGGCCTCCTGCAGGGCCCTCTTGTAGATCTCCGGTGCCGGTTTGGCCGCCCCGGTCTCGCACGAGAGCACCATGGCGTCCACCAGTTCGTCGACCCCGAGGTGCTCGAGCAGGTACCTGGTTGTGTCGGAACAGTTGCTGACGAGCACGGTACGCAGTCCCCGCTCCCGGGCCATGCGAAGGAAAGGTGCCGTATCGTCGAACAACCGGGACCAGCGCACCATGAGCTGGCGGTCTCGTTGGCAAAGCGCATCGACGATGTCGGCAGTCGGCGGGCGCCCGCACGTGGCCAGCACGTGCTCGAACGCCCGGGCAACCGTCATGCGCCCGTCCGTGAGGGCCGGGCCGAGCGGGACGAAGGCCGCGTTCCACTGCTGCGCCGGTATGCCGGCAAGCGCTGGGAGCTCGGTCGCATGGGCCCTGAAGTCACAGGTGAGGATGGTCTCGTAGACGTCGATCAGGAGAGCCTCAGGTCGCTCCATGGTCCTTAGAACCCTATGCCATGAGGACGGCGAGCCGTCGGTTACGGTGCGCCCCGTGATCACCACCGCGGTGCCCCCACTCGGCTCACCTCGGCTCCACGTGGCAC
>JAJZIY010000056.1 GCA_021828475.1 Actinomycetes bacterium | reverse complement strand
CCTGGTAGATCATGAGCCCGTAGGTGTCACCCAGGACCTCGCCCATGTCCGGGTGCAGGAGCGTCACCTCCTTGCGGCCGTTCTTGCGGTCGGCGTAGTCGTAGTGCATGTTGGCGGCCATCGGGCCCGGCCGGTACAGGGCCACGAGCGCCGCCACGTCCTCGATGCAGGTGGGTGCGAGCGCCCGCACCAGGGCGCGCATGTTGGTGCCTTCGAGCTGGAACACGCCGACCGTGTCACCTCGCTGCAGCAGCTCGTAGGTGGCGAGGTCGTCCACAGCCAGGTTGTCGATGTCGGGCCGGGCACCCGTGTTGGCCTCGACCATGTCGAGAGTGCGCTCGATCACGCTCAGGTTGCGCAAACCGAGGAAGTCCATCTTGAGCAGGCCGAGCTCCTCGACAGCGTGCATCTCGTACTGGGTGACGATGGGGGCGTCCTCGGGCCGCCCACCCGGCTCGGGCTTGCGCTGCACCGGCAGGTGCTGGGTCAGCGGGTCGGCCGAGATCACCACGGCGGCGGCGTGGATGCCGTCCTGGCGGCGGAGGCCCTCCAGCCCCTTGGCCACGTCGACGACCCGCTTCACGTCCGGGTCCGATGCGCACATCTCGCGCAGCTCGCTCGCCACCTTGTAGCCGTCCGCGTGCTTGGGGTGCTCCTCGAAGCAGGCCCAGAGGGGCGTGTCCCGGCCCATGACCAGTGGCGGCATGGCCTTGGCGACGCGATCGCCGACACTGTACGGGTAGCCGAGCACGCGTGCGGCGTCGCGGACCGCAGCGCGGGCCTTGATGGTGGAGAACGTCACTATCTGGGCGACGTGGTCCCACCCCCAGCGCTCCGAGGCGTAGCGGATCATCTCCCCCCGGTAACGCTCGTCGAAGTCCATGTCGATGTCGGGCATCTGCTTGCGCCCGGGGTTGAGGAAGCGCTCGAAGAGCAGGTCGTAGCGGATCGGGTCCAGGTCCACGATGCGCAGGCAGTAGGCGACACAGCAGCCTGCAGCGCTCCCCCGTCCCGGCCCGACCCTGATGTCCGCCTCCCGGGCGTGGCGGATCAGGTCCCAGACGACCAGGAAGTAGTCCGAGAAGCCCATGGAGGCGATGACGCTCAGCTCGTAGTCGAGCCGCTCCACCACTGGTTGGGACAGCGAAGCCCCGTAGCGCCGGGCGGCCCCCTCGTAGGTCAGGTGCCGCAGGTACTGGTCGGAGGTGGCGAAACCGGCCGGCAGCGGGAAAGCCGGCAGCTTGGGCTTGCCGAGCTCGATGGCGACGTCCGCTCGCTCCGCCACCCACAGGGTGCTGTCACAGGCTTCGGGGACCTCAGCGAACAGCGACCTCATCTCGGCCGCCGTCTTCAGGTAGTGCTCCGAGCCGTCGAAGCGGAAGCGCTTGGGGTCGTCCATGGCCGAACCGGTCTGGACGCACAGCAGGGCGTCGTGGGCCAGGTGGTCCTCGCGGGTCGTGTAGTGGCTGTCGTTTGTGGCGATGAGCGGCGCGCCGACACGTCGTGCCACCTCGACCAGCTGGGGGTTGGTCTTGTGCTGCTTCTCCAGCCCGTGGTCCTGGATCTCCACGAACAGGTTGTCCTTGCCGAAGATGTCCTGGAAGCGGGCAGCGTGTGCAGTCGCCCGCTCGAAATCACCCCGCAGCAGGGCCTGGTTGACGAGTCCGCCCAGGCACCCGGTCATGGCGATGACGCCCTCGTGGTAGCGCTCGAGGAGCTCCCAGTCGGCCCGGGGCTTGTACCAGTACCCCGTGAGGAATGCCTCCGAGGACAGTTTCATCAGGTTCTTGTAGCCGGTCTCGTTCTCGGCCAGGAGCGTCAGGTGGTAGTAGAGCTTGTCGCCCTCGTCGGCCTCGCCGCCGGTGTCGTCGACACGACCCCTGCGCAGAGGCCGCTCGAGGCGGCTCTCGGCGGCCATGTAGGCCTCCATGCCGATGATGGGCTTGACCCCCGCCCCGCGGGCCGCCTTGTAGAAGTCGAGGACCCCGTACATGTTGCCGTGGTCCGTTATGGCGATCGCTGGCTGGCCATCGGCGGCGGCCCGCTTCACCACCTCCTCGACCCTGGCCGCCCCGTCCAGCATCGAGAACTCCGTATGGAGGTGAAGGTGGGCAAAGGACCCGCTCAAGTGCTAGCCACCCCCTTGGGTAGGCGGGGATTTTCCCCAGGTTCCAGCAGACCTGTGGTCAAGCCTGTGGACAATTACAGCGTTGTGGTTCGGGACCTACGATAGCGCGCCAGGCGGACGGGCCCCCGGCTCGGAGGCAGGTGACCCACCTCAGAGGTACGTGCCTGGTAGCGGTTGTTCGTCGCGCTCGGGGCGGCCGCTCGGCAGGCCCCGGCGCCGGGAGTCCTCCAGCTGCGCCCGCTGGGCCATCTGCTGAGCGTAAAGGGTGGCCTGGATGCCGTGGAACAGGCCTTCGAGCCAGCCCACCAGTTGCGCCTGGGCCACACGCAGCTCCGACTCGCTCGGGACGCTCTCGGGATGGAACGCCGGCGCCATGCGGGCCAGCTCCGCGCTCAGGTCGGGAGACAACCCCTCCTGCAGCTCGCGCAGCGACGTGTCGTAGATCTCGCGCAACCTGACCCTGCCCGCCTCGTCCAACGAGGACTGGCGGACCTCTTCGAGCAACTGGCGGATCATCGAACCGATGCGCATCACCTTGGCCGGCCGCTCGATCGTCTCGGCTTCGGGGCTCCCAGGCGGTTCGTCCTGTGCACCGTCCCCGGGTACGGACGGGTCGTTGCGTACGACGATCAGTTGGGGCTCGGGCTTCGGGAAGCTATCGGTCACACCTGCCATTCTGGCGCATCGGGCGGGCCTGGTAGCCGAGTGCCCCCCAGCGGCGGGGTAGTTTCGGGACGGACCAGCCGCGCCGCACCGGGACGCACCGTGCTGCGGCGCCGGCGGGCGGGCGGGGCACCCGGCCGGGCCCACCTGGAGGTTACCTTGACGAGCTCACCGAGCCACGACCGGCCGCTGCCCGAGCCGCCCCCCGAGGCGGGCGGGCCCGGCGCGCCGATGGAGGCGGACGTGCTCTGGCGCCGTCGGCCACGCGCCGCCCTGGCGGCCCTGGCGGCGCTCAGCCTGGCGGCTTTCTGCTTCGTCACCACCGAGAACCTCCCCGTCGGGCTGCTGCAGGTCATCTCCACGAGCCTGCGGGTGCCGCTCACCTCGGTCGGGTTCCTCGTGACCGTCTACGCCGCTGTCGTCGTGGTTGCCTCGGCCCCGCTGACCCAGCTGACCCGCCGCCTACCTCGCCGGGCACTGGTGTGCAGCCTGCTGGCTGTCTTCGTCGTCGCCACTCTGGCCTCCGCCGTCGCCCCGAGCTACGCATGGCTGCTGTGCGCACGCGTCGTCACGGCCATGGCCCAGGCAGTCTTCTGGTCGGTCGTCGCCGTGACCGCTGTCAGCCTCTTCGGCCCCGAGGTGAGGGGCCGGGCCGTCGCGGGGGTCCTGGGCGGCGGCTCGGTCTCGGTGGTGCTCGGTGTCCCCGCCGGCACCTGGTTGGGCCAGCAGGGAGGTTGGCGCTTCCCGTTCCTCGTCCTGTCGTGCGTCGGCGTGGTGATCCTGTTGGCCGTCGCCGTGCTTCTGCCCCCCTACCACCCGGCGAGCACGCATGCCGCCACGGGCAGCTACCCCGACCGGCGCCGCTACCGCATGCTGATCGCGACGACGGTGCTGGTAGTGGGCGGGTACTTCACCACCTACACCTACGTGACGAGGCTGCTGACCCACGTCTCCGGGCTCCCCGTCCACGACCTCTCCGCCGTCCTGCTCGCCACCGGTGTGGCGGACGCCATCGGCGTGGGCGCCTCGGGGCTGGCATTCGACCGCTGGCCGAGGGCAGCGGGCGCCGTCCCGGTGGCCGGTGTCGGCGCAGCCATGCTCGCCCTCTATGCCCTCGCCCCCCACACACTGGCGGCGGTGGCCTTGCAGGCCGCCGCCAGCCTGGCCCTGGGCGCGTTCATAATCGCCAACCAGAACCGCGTCCTCATCGTCGCCCCGGGCAGCACCGACGTGGCTTCGGCCTGGATGTCCGCTTCGTTCAACATCGGCATAGCGGGAGGTTCCCTCGTCGGGGGCCTGGTGGTGCCCTCTCTGGGAGCGCGTGCCACCGCGCTCGTCGGAGGGGCGCTGGCGTTGTCCGGCTTCGCCGTGGCCGCCCGGTCGGAACTGGGCGGCCCGCCAGGCGCGAGCGGCTCCGGCGGCCTCAGGCGGTGGTTGTCCCCGGGGAGAGCGGCCTGATCTCCACGGCCTCCCATACACCCTGGTGACCGGCCCGTCGGCGGTAGCGGACCTCGGTACCCACGGCGACGGTACGAGTCCCGTCCGTCACCTCGGTGCAGTGGAAAGCCAGCGCCCGGCCGTCGGTCCCGACAAGCCGGCCGAGGCCTGAGCCGTCGTCGAACTCCACGACCCGGCCCTCCTCGGCGAGGGTGCCGGCTGCGCCGTACCGGGCACCGCCCCCGCCCTCGCCGACGCTGCCTACCACGCCACCCGCCGCACTAGTGCGGCTTCTCGCCGGCCAGCACGCCGACGGCATGGGGCAGGAGGCCGACCACGGCGGCCAGGCACTCCAGCGCTCCCTTGGGCGAGCCGGGCAGGTTCAGGACGAGGGCGTGGCCACGGGTCCCGGCGATGCCGCGCGAGAGCGCGGCCAGCGGGCTCGACCTGCGCATGGCCTCCGCCAGGCCGGGTGCCAGGCGGTCCAGTACCTCAGCTGTGCCCTCGGGTGTCAGGTCCCGCGGCCCGAACCCGGTACCCCCCGTGGTAACCACCAGGCCGGTGAACGCCGACGCCATCCTCGTCAGGTCACCGGCAACCGAGGCGATCCCGTCTACCACCCGGGCCTCCTCCACCACTTCGAAGCCGGCCTCCCGCAGCGCCCCAGCCACGGCGGGCCCCCCGATGTCCTCGCGCTCGCCGGTCATGACCGAGTCCGAGACGGTCAGCACCTTCGCCTGGTAGGTCACTCGGCTTCCTTCCCCTGCGCGATGGCTGCTTCCCCGGCGCGCCGCAGCGCCCGAACAGCAGCTTGGGGTTGCTCGCTACCGAAAATGGCGCTCCCGGCGACGAGCAGGCGGGCTCCCGCCCCGACGACGGCCGGCGCAGTCGAGAGGTCGATGCCGCCGTCCACCTCGAGCTCGAAGGCCAGACCACCCGCGTCCGCCAGGCGCCGGGCCTTCTCTATCTTCGGCAGCACCTCTGCCATGAAGCTCTGACCCCCGAAACCCGGGTGCACGCTCATGACGAGCAGGAGGTCGACCCGGTCCAGGAACGGCTCGCAGACCTCGAGAGGCGTCTCCGGGTTGAGGGCCAGGCCGACGTCGAGCCCCAGCTCGCGCATCCCGGCGATCAGGGCCTCGGTACCTCCGATCTCCACGTGCACCGTGCAGCCGTCCGCCCCCGCCTTCTTGAAGGCCTCCAGGTATTGGCCCGGGTTGTCCATCATGAGGTGGCAGTCGAGGTAGAGGTCCGTGTGCCGCCGGATCCAGCGCACGACGGGCGGCCCGATGGTGAGGTTGGGCACGAAGTGGCCGTCCATGACGTCGACGTGCAGAACGTCCGCCTCCGGGCTGACCCGGTTGACCTCCTCGCCGAGCCTGGCGAAATCGGCGGCCAGGATCGATGGAGCGATCCGCACGCCTCGGGGACCGTCACGGCGCTCGGCGGTCTGGCGGACTGGCATCCGGGCCGAAGCTAGTACGGATGGCGCGGTTGTGCCGGCCCCGATGGCGCTCCGCCAGCCCCGGCGGGCGCGCCGGGGCGGCGGGCGGCGGCCAGGTACATGCCGTCTGTGCCCTGGGCTTGGGGCAGCAGCAGCGAGCCGTGGCGGACGCCCTCCCACGGCGCCCCCGGGGCCGGGACGGTCTCCCAGCCCGCCAGCAGCTCCCCGAGCATCCAGGCGCCGACGTCGACCGTCTCGGCGCGGGTGAGAGTGCACACGCTGTAGACGAGGGTGCCGCCTGGGGCGACGAGGGGGGCCGCTGCGGCGAGGAGCTGGCGCTGCAGCAGGGCGAGCCGGTCGACGTCGTCCGGCCACACCCTCCATCGGGCGTCCGGGCGCCGGCGCAGCACACCGAGACCGCTGCAAGGGGCATCGACGAGGACGGCGTCGAAGGACGCTGCCCGCCATGGCGGGCGTCGCCCGTCGCAGAGCACCACAGCTACGTTGCCCAGACCGAGGCGCCCGGCGTTGGCCCCGATGAGGCGGGCTCGGCCACCGTCGAGCTCCCCCGCCACCACCAGCCGGGCGGTGTGGGCGACCAGTGTCGCCTTCCCACCCGGGGCAGCGCAGAGGTCGAGCACGCTGCCACCCGGGCCGGCGAGGGCCGCCACCTGCTCGCCCACCCACTGGCTGGCCAGGTCCTGGGTGTAGCCGTCAGGGCGCAGGGATGCGGCAGCGGCCACGTTCATCTGAGCCAGGGCGCCTGCGGCCCGCCCGGCGCCGAGGTCGGCGGCCATGCGCTCCATGAGCCAGTCCGGGTAGCTCATGCGCACGGCGGGGCTCGGCCACGGCACAGCCCCCGAGCCCACGACACCTGCAACCCGTCTGAGGACGGCGTTCGCGACCGAGCGCGCACGAGGGGGGCACTCGGCCACGGTCGCCGAGACCGCCGCGTAGGCCGGAAGCCGCATGAACGCCAACTGGTAGGTGCCCGCCCGCAGCACCGCACGCAGGTCCGCGTCGATCTCGCCCCGCACGTACTGGCCGAACAGCCAGTCGCAGGCCCGCAGCATGCGCAGCGCCCCGTACGCCACCTCCGTAGCGAACGCCCGGTCGCGCCCGTCGAGGGCCGACCCCTCGAGCAGCCGGGGCAGCACCAGGTTGGAGCGCTCGCCCTCCTCCGCAGCTCTCAGAGTGGCAATGGCCGCGCCCCGCGCTGTCAGGCCGGCCCGCGCCGAGCCGCTTCCCGTCAGCTCGGGACGCCCGCTGCCCGCCGAGGCCGAGGAGGTACCACGACCACCCCGGCCCTCGGGTAGCGCACCCGCTCGCAACGGGCGCCCGCCCGGCTGGTGGCGTCCGGGCCTCCTCCCACCCTGCCGCTCGCCTGCCAACTAAGCGCCCAGGCGCTCGCCGGCGCCCACCCGGGCACCTCTCGACCACGCTGCAGCGGCCATGGCGGGCTTGCCCTCCGGCTGGACCTCGAGCAGCTCGAGCCGGCCGTCGCCGCAACCCACGGAGCGCCCGTCCAGCTCACCGGGGGCCAGCACCCGCTCCGTCCCCGCCACGTCCGCCGGCTGCGCCCGGTGCACGATGAGGCGCCGTCCCCTCAGGGTGGTCCATGCACGGCCGACCCGGACCCGGCGCAGATTGAGCTCCACGGTCTCGGAGAACTCCAGTGCCAGCTCGGCTGCGCCGACCTTTTCGGCGTAGGTCGGCTCGCCCTGCTGCGGGACGGGGTGGGGCAGCCCCTCCTCCAGCGCCTCCAACAACATGGAGGTCCCAAGCGCCGCCAGCCTGGCGCGCAACTGCGCCACCGTCTCCACGGCGCCGATGGGGACCTCGCGCCGGGCGTACACGGGACCGGTGTCGAGCCCCTCCTCCAGCTTCATCAGGCAGACCCCGGTCGTGGCGTCGCCGGCCAGTACCGCCCGCTCCACCGGCGCCGCCCCGCGCCAGCGGGGCAGTAGGGAGAAATGGACGTTGACCATCGGCAGGCGGGCCAGGGCGTCCGGCTTGACGAGGCGCCCGTAGGCCACTACGACACCGAGCGACGCCCCGGCGCCCAGAGCCTCGTCGACGCGGTGCACGACCGGCAACCCCAGCTCGACGGCCATCGCCTTGACCGGGCTCGGGCTCACCCCGAGGCCCCTCCCCCGGCGCTTGTCAGGCCTGGTGACGACGACCACCACCTCGTGGCCCGCCCCGGCCAGCGCGGCCAGCGTGCCGGCGGCCACCTCGGGAGTCCCGAGAAAGGCGAGCCTCACCTGGCGGCGGGGCCGGCCTCGCGCTGCTCCATCTCGGCGCGTCTGCGCAGCTCCTTCATGGCCGCCTTGCGCTGGTCCTCGTCGAGCAGCTCGAGCAGCAGCCGGCCGTCCAGATGGTCCAGCTCGTGCTGGTAGAGCTTGGCCTCCATGTCCTCGGCCTCTATCGAGACCTCGTTGCCGTCGAGGTCGAAACCCGTGACGTGGACCCGCTTGGCCCGGGTGATCGGGAAGTACATGCCAGGCACGGACAGGCATCCCTCCTCGTACTCCCACTCTCCGTCGGCCTCGTCGATGACAGGGTTCACGATGGCGCGCGGCCCGCTCTCGCCGATCTCGTAGACGAACAGGCGGCGCCCGACGCCGACCTGGGGAGCCGCCAGCCCGAGGCCCTGCGCCTCGTGCATCGTCAGCAACATCTCGTCCGCCAGCTCGACCAGGCGCCCGTCGATGTCGGTCACCTCATCGGCGCGCTTCTTGAGCACGGGGTCACCGAACATCCTGATCCTGTAGCCGGCCATCGCCGACAAGTGTACCGGCGCGCCCCGTCGGGCTATCTTCTAACCAGGCTGTCACTGGACGCGGGCGGCGCGGGTCGCACCGCTCCGCCGGGTGGGCAGACCACCGGGGAGCAGCCTGCCGGCACCGCCGGCTGGTGCCGTGCGCCTGGGCCAAGCCATCCGACCCGACAGCCAGGAGGACAACCCATGCCCTTGAGCCCCGAAGGCGAGGCGTTCCGCGCCGCCATCGACATCGTCGCGGCCAGCGAGCCCGCAGTGGCCAAGGCGATCGCCGGAGAGCTGGACAACCAGCGGCACCAGCTCAAGCTGATCGCATCGGAGAACTACGCCTCGCCCGCCGTTCTGCTGGCCATGGGCAACTGGTTGTCGGACAAGTACGCCGAGGGGACGCCCGGCCACCGTTTCTACGCCGGCTGCCAGTTCGTCGACGAGGTGGAAACCCTCGCCGCCGAGCACGCCAAAGCACTGTTCGGCGCCGACCACGCGTACGTCCAGCCTCACTCGGGGATCGACGCCAACCTGGTCGCCTACTGGTCCATCCTGGCCAGGAGGGTGGAGACGCCAGCGCTCGCCGAAGCCGGTGCCTCCAACGTCAACGACCTCTCGCCGCAGGCATGGGAGTCGCTGCGCCACGCTCTGCACGGCCAGCGCCTGCTCGGCATGTCGCTCGATGCGGGCGGGCACCTGACCCATGGGTTCCGGCCCAACATCTCGGGCAAGCTGTTCGAGCACGCCAGTTACGGCGTGAGCCCCGAGACCGGCCTGATCGACTACGACGACGTGGCTTCCAAGGCCCGCGAGTGGCGCCCGCTGGTGATCGTGGCGGGCTACTCTGCCTACCCGCGCAACCCCAACTTCGCGCTCATGGCCGAGATCGCCAGCGACGTCGGCGCCACCCTCCTGGTCGACATGGCCCACTTCGCCGGCCTGGTGGCCGGCAAGGTGCTCACCGGCGACCTCGACCCGGTGCCCCACGCCGACGTCGTCACCTCGACCACCCACAAGTCGCTGCGGGGGCCACGAGGCGGGATCGTGCTGTGCACGCAGGAGTACGCCCCGTACGTCGACAAGGGCTGCCCGATGGTGCTCGGCGGGCCTCTCCCCCATGTCATGGCGGCCAAGGCGGTAGCGCTCGCCGAGGCCAGGCGCGACGAGTTCCGCGTCTACGCGACACGGATCGTCGACAACGCCCGCGCTCTGGCCGAAGGGCTACTGCGGCGCGGCGTCACCCTGGTCACGGGGGGCACCGACAACCACATCGTGCTCGCAGACGTCGGGTCCAGCTTCGGCCTGACCGGTCGCCAGGCCGAGCCCGCCCTGCTGGAGTCGGGCATAGTGACCAACCGCAACTCAGTGCCGATGGACCCCAATGGCGCCTGGTACACCTCGGGGATCCGCATGGGGACGCCGGCGCTGACCACGCTCGGGTTCGGGACCTCCGAGATGGACGAGGTGGCCGACATCTTCTCCACTGCGCTCAGGGCCACCGCCACCGAGACCCCCACCACCAAGGCCAGGTTCACCCTCGACCCGCAAGTGGCGGCGGCGTGCAGGCAGCGCTGCGCCGAGCTGTTGGGCCGCCACCCGTTGTACCCCGGGGTCGAGCTCTGAGCCCGGACCGTTAGGCTCAGCGGCCGGATGGAGCACTACTTCGCCACCTCGCCCTCGGTGCCGTCGCGGCCGGGTGAGGTGGTCCTGCGCCTGTCCGACGTCGAACTGGTGCTTGCGACGGACACCGGCGTCTTCTCGGGCAGCCGGGTCGACCCGGGCACTCTGGCCCTCCTGCGGGAGTCCGGGCCCCCTCCGCACCAAGGGGACCTGCTCGATCTCGGGTGCGGCTACGGGCCTATCGCCTGTGCGCTGGCCACGCGTGCCCCCGCCTCGACGGTCTGGGCCGTCGACGTCAACGAGCGCGCACGGGGGCTGACGGCCGCCAACGCTGCCAGGCTCGGCCTCGGCAACGTCCGCGTCGCCTCCCCCGAGGAGGTACCGGCCGGGGTGCGCTTCGCCGGCCTGTGGTCCAACCCGCCCGTACGCGTGGGCAAGGCCGCTCTTCACCAGCTGCTCTCGACCTGGCTGGCACTGCTGGAGCCCGGGGCAGCGGCCTGGCTCGTGGTCAACAAGCACCTGGGCGGGGATTCTTTGGCGGCATGGCTGCGCTGCCAGGGCTGGGAGGTCGTGCGCGCCGCCTCGAAGTCCGGCTACCGCATCCTGCTGGCCCGCCGGGACGCGACGACAGGGGCAGACCGTTGAAACAGCTCGGCCAGACGGACCTGAAGCGCCTCCACCGCGAGTGGGCGCGACGCAGCACAGCCCGGGTCTCCCTCCTTCTCGACGGTGTCAGCTCGCCTTTCAACATCGGGGCGATAACCCGCACAGCGGCGGCATTCCGGGTGGAGCACCTCTACCTCGCCGCCGGCACGACTTCGCCGTCGTCATCGCGGGCGGGCAAGACCGCCATGGGGACCGAGCGTTACCTGTCCTGGACCAACTTCGAAAAAGGAGCCGACGCCGCCGACGCCGCGCGCGAGGACGGTTACACGGTGGTGGGTATCGAGCTGACAGACCACGCAGTGCCCCTCTTCCAGCTGTCCGCCGGTCCGGACGTGTGCCTCGCAGTGGGGCACGAGGACCACGGGCTGACCAACGGGACCCTGGCTGCGTGCGATGCGGTTGCCTTCATCCCCCAGCTCGGCCGCGTTGGCAGCCTCAACGTTGCCACCGCTGCTGCGATAGCCATCTTCGAGATGCGCCGCCGCGAATGGACCGGGCCCGTGGGCCAGTGACCGGCACAGCAGGGCGGCCCGGCAGCAGCGCCTGCGCCCAAGGACCACCCCTACAAGCGCAGTCCGGCGTCCGGCATGTCCCGAGGCACAGCAAGCGTGGGCGCGGAGGGACTTGAACCCTCACGGCCTTTCGGCCAATGGATTTTGAGTCCACCGTGTCTGCCATTCCACCACGCGCCCTGACTGCGTCTTTTGCCCCAGCGGGGCCACCATGCCAGTCTCCGTCCCCGTGCGCCCCCTCGAAGGACGCATCGCACGAGCTCAAAGGACATGCCATGGTGCCAACGCAGGTTAGCGCACGGGTGCTGCGCTCCAGAGCTGGCTGTTCGCAGCCGGCAGTGCACGCCGGGTGGCTCGCCTGGAGGGCGCCCGCCTGACGGCCCCGTTCAGCCCTTTGTTACCTTCGCGCCCTCCGCTGGGTCAGAATGAGAGAGGGACAGCAGGAGGGACAGGGCGCGAGTGCCGGCTTTCGTTTTCCCCGGGCAGGGGTCACAGCAACCAGGCATGGGCCGGGCGTGGCGCGAGCATCCCTCCTGGGACGTCGTCGAGGATGCCTCAACGGTGGCCGGCCGCGACATAGGCCACCTGCTGCTCGACGCCGGTGCACAGGAGCTGACCGAGACCCGCAACGCCCAGCTCGCCACCTTCGTCATGGGCCTGGTCGTCCTGGACGCCGTCGAGCGCCTTGGCATCGAGCCGACCGCCTGTGCCGGGCACAGCCTGGGCGAGTACACAGCCCTCGTCGCTGCCGGCGCCGTGGGGTTCGAGGACGCCGTCAAGCTGGTGAGCGAGCGCGGTGAGGCGATGCAGGAGGCGGCCGACGACAACCCGGGCGTGATGCTGGCCCTGAGCGGAGCCGACGACGAGACGGCCCGTATCGCCTGCCGCCGAGCTGACGGGGACGTCTGGCTGGCCAACTCCAACGCCCCGACCGAGTGCGTGGTCGCTGGGAGGCCCGAGGAGGCCGAGCGGGCCGCGTCGATCGCCCGGGAGCTCGGTGTGACCCGGGTGCGACCGCTGGCGGTCAGCGGAGCCTTCCATACCCCGCTGATGGCGGCGGCCCAGCCGCGGCTGCGCAAGGCCCTCGAGGTCACGACCTTCTACCCCCTGGCGGTCCCTGTGGTGGCCAACGTCGATGCCCTCCCCCACGACCAGCCGGAGGAGTGGGCCAGCCTCCTGTCGGCCCAGCTGCGCAGCCCGGTCAGGTGGCGCCAGAGCGTGATCTGCCTGGCCGATCTCATGCGGACCGGGGAGTGGGACGGTGACCAGCTCTTCTGCGAGCTCGGGCCCGGTGGCCCCATCTCAGCTCTGGTGAGGGCCACGGTCCCACAGGCCGCCACCCTTACCATCGCCGAGCCTGACGACCTCGACAAGCTCGTCACCCGGCTCACCGGAGAGAGCCCCGAGCAGCCTGTCGCTGCTGCCGACGGCCACCAGGGCGAGCGCCTCTACGTGTCCGAGCGCCTGGTCATCAGCCCGTGTGCAGGCATATTCGAACCGCCACCGGAAGTCACCCCTCACGCCCTCCCGGACGCGGCAGGCGCCGGCAGCCCTGTCGGCATCGGCGAGCTCCTCGGCTCGGTCTCCGGGACCGAGGTCCGAAGCCCCTTCGCCGGCGAGCTCATGGGCCTGCTCGCCCACCCCGGGGAGCGGGTGCAGACCGGCCAGCCCATCGCCTGGCTTCGTTCCTACTAGCCACCACTGAGACAAGGAGCCCGCTTCATGCCATCGGAGCACGGTTGCGCGATCACCGGTTGGGCGAGCGCGCTCCCCGACAGGGTGGTCACGAACCAGGACATCATGACCCTGTTCGACACGACCGACGAGTGGATCGTCGAGCGCACCGGCATACGTCAGAGGCGTGCCGCCGACGGGCCCTTCGTAGCCGACAAGCCTCCGGTCAACCCCGAAGGCGGTATGGGCACGACCGCCCAGTTGGCCGCCCAGGCGGGCCACGGCGCGCTCGAGAAGGCCGGCCTGACCGGTGCCGACATCGACCTGCTGGTCCTGTGCACCACCAGCCCTGACCAGCTGGTACCGGCCACGTCGTCCCCACTCGCCAACGCCCTGGGCGTACGTGGCGGCGGCATGGACATCAATGCCGCCTGCGCCGGGTTCACCTACGGGCTGGTCACCGCCAGCGGCTTCATCGCCACCGGCGCACAGCGGGTCCTGCTGATCGGTGCCGAGACCCTGACCCGCATCACGAACTGGGCGGACCGCTCCAACGCCTTCCTCTTCGGAGACGGCGCCGGCGCGGTCGTTGTCGAGGCCGTGCCGGGAGAGAGCTCGCTGCTCGGATGGGACGTCGGCGTCGACGGCTCCCTGCAGCCGCTCTTCTACGCCGACCACGCAGGCACGGGGATGACGATGCGGGGCCAGGAGGTCTTCCGCAAGGCCGTACGGATGACGGTCGAATCGGCCACCAAGAGCCTCGAGATGGCCAAGGTCAGTACCTCCGACATCGCCATGTTCGTCCCTCACCAGGCCAACGTCCGGATAATGGACGCGGTAGCCGAGCGCCTGGGCATCCCCAAGGAGCGCATCGCCTCCGTCATCGAGACCACCGGCAACACGTCCTCGGCGTCCATCCCGATAGCCCTGGCCGACGCCGTGGAGCACGGGCGGGTGTCGGACGGGGACCTGATCCTGTTCGCCGGCTTCGGGGCAGGCATGACATGGGCATCGGCAGTCTGGCGTTGGGGCACCGGCCTGTCCCGCTGAGCCAGGACGGTCCCGGAGCGAGGCGCGGGCGCCAACTAGATTGTGCCAGTCGCAAGCAGAGGAACAAACGGAGGAGATATGGGAGGACAGATGGGCGCCGAGGAGTCGTTCGATCTTTTCAAGCAGTGCGCCGTCGAAGTACTGCAGGTCGAGCCGTCCAAGATCGTTCCCGAGGCTCGTTTCGCCGACGACCTCGACGCCGACAGTCTCGATCTCGTGGAGCTGGTCATGGCCCTCGAGGAGAGGTTCGGCATCGATGTCGCGGAGTCGGAGCTCGAAGGGGTGCAGACGGTCGGCCAGGCCTACGAGCTGGTGGCGTCCAAGCTCTGATGCTGGCAGTCACTGGTGCCCCTGACGGGACCGGGTCGGTCAGGGGCCGGCGAGTAGTCATAACAGGGCTGGGTGTCGTCGCGTCCTGCGGGAACGGCGCCCAGGCCTTCTGGGAGGGGCTCTTCACCGAGCCTGCTCCTGGCAGGCAGAGGCCCGTCACGGGCCTGGACGTGAGCGCCATATTCGGGCCCCGCGAGCTGCGCCGGGCCGACCGCTTCGTGCAGATGGCCGCCTCTGCCGCCGACCAGGCCGTGGCCGACGCCGGCGGTGCCGACGCCATGCGGGGGAGCCCCGAGCGTGCCGGCGCCTACGTCGGTACCGGCGTCGGCGGGCTCGACACGATCTGCGAGCAGGACCGCGTCCTGATCGACAAGGGAGCGAACCGGGTCAGCCCCTTCCTCGTCCCCATGATCATGTGCAACCGGGCGGCCGCCGACATCTCGATGCGCTACGACCTGAGGGGGCCGTGCGAGACGACGGTCACGGCTTGCGCTGCCGGGACCCAGAGCATCGCCAACGCGGCCCGGCTCGTCGCCATGGGGCGCTGCGACGTGATGATCGCCGGGGCAAGCGAGGCCCCACTGTCCGACCTGGGCGTGGCCGGGTTCGCCAACATGACGGCCCTGACGAGCTCAGGCATCTCCAGGCCGTTCGACGCCGACCGGGACGGCTTCGTGATCGGCGAGGGAGCCGGGGTCGTGGTCCTGGAGGAGCACGACAGGGCACGAGCCCGAGGAGCGCACATCTACGCCGAGATCGCCGGAGCAGCCAGCACCGCCGACGCCCACCACATCACCGCTCCGGCACCGGACGGTGCCGGCGCGGCCCGGTGCATGGAGCTCGCCCTGGCCGACGCCGGCCTCGCGCCCGGCGACGTCGCCCACATCAACACCCACGGGACCTCGACACCCCCGGGCGACGCGGCGGAGGCCGAGGCCATCCGCAAGGTGTTCGGTCCGGCTGGGCCTCCTGTCACCTCCATAAAGGGTGTGCTCGGCCACACCCTGGCCGCGGCGGGGGCGATCGAGGCCGTGGCCGTCGCCCTCACCATCGAGCACCGCACCCTCCCCCCCACCGCCGGCACCAAGCGGCTGGACCCCTCCTTCGAGCTCGACGTCGTGACGGGCGGCCCCCGGCCGTGGGAGCCCGGCCCGGTGGTCTCGAACTCGTTCGGTTTCGGCGGCCACAACGGCAGCCTGGTGATCGTCCCCGCCTGAGCCCACGCGGGCGGCGGGCTCAGGCCTCGCCGAGCGAGGCGAGCAGGTTGGCGGTGGTGGCAGCCGGGCTCACCTTGTACCACACCTCCTGCAGCGTGCCG
>JAJZIY010000014.1 GCA_021828475.1 Actinomycetes bacterium | reverse complement strand
GGGGCGACGAGCGCGGAGAGGGCGCTGGTCGCCCCCCCGCCGAGGTCGAGAGCCGGGGAACCGGCGACCTGCCACTGGTAGGGGGTGCTGTCGGTGGGGACGGTGGTGGAGGTTGCTGCTGGTGCCGACGAACTGCTGGGGGCGGCGGCCGGTGCCGCCCGCTTGGGGCCACCGCAGGCCGCCGCCACCAGGGCCAGGGCGACGGTGGCGGCAACCGGCCAGGCGCGGGCCGGGCGATGGCTGGTGGGAGGCACTTCCGGTGCGCTCAGCGGCCGCTCAGGTTGTAACCGCCGCCCTCTTTGCGCTTCCAGATCTTCCACCAGGGCCGGGACTCGCGCTGGCGTTGTATGTCGGCGACGATCTCGGGCCCTGCCGCGGTGACTATGAGGTCGGCGGCGTCGAGGACATCGGCGACTTCACCTGCCGGCAGGGGCGGCTCCTCCTCGACCCGAGGCCGGGCCAGGGAGCCGACGACGAAGCTGCCGTCGATGATGTCGCGCTGGTAGCGGGGGCAAGAGCTCGGGCATCGCCACGGCGCCTCGGGCGCGAGGTTGAGCACGCAGAAGCGCGCCACCTCCCCGGAGGGGTACGTCCTGCTCTGGAAGTGCCGGCAATCCTCCCGCATTGTCACAGGTCCAGTCTGTCATGGCGATGCGGCTCACCGGGTTCTGCCTGTTCAGAACGCATCTAGCGCCGGCTTCAGCCCTGGCGGCGCTCCTTCCAGGTCGTCCCGCCCCGGTAGTGGCGCAGCGCAGCGCCGATGCCACGGTCATCGAACCGTAGAGGGCAGTCCGACCCTGGGCGCCGCTCGAACGCAGGCATGGCCGCTGGTTTGAGGTGCTGCTCAGACAAAGGGTCGCCACTTCCTCATCCGATCCGTTTGGCGCCACCGTAACATCGACGTACCAGTGAGCCCGAAGACCGCGACGGGGCCCGTTGGACGGGCCTGTACACGCGGCAGCGGCTATGCCGCCGCCGCTGCGCTCCTCTGCGTGTTGGCACTGGCCGGCGCCCTGTCGGGGTGTTCGACATCGGTCACCTACCTGGGCAGCTCGGCGCAAGGGCTCTATTTCGACGTCCCCGGCGACTGGCACGTGGCGAGCCCTGCGGACCTGTCGCGCTTCCAGCTCTACGGGCCCCAGCAGGTCGCCCTCGCCCAAGCCTCGGGCCAGAGCTACCCCGTCTACACCAGCCTGTCGTCGGCGGTCCCCATTGCGAGGCTGGCGCGTGTCCGCCTGACAGGCCCCTACCCCTGGGCATTGGCGCAGGTCTACACCCTCGGGCCCCAGGACCAGGCCACGCTCTCCCTCCAGACGCTGCAGGACCGCATGTTCAACGTCGACAGCCTTGCGCAGTCCGGAGCGTCCGTCAGCCAACTGTCACCGACCGCGATCGTGGTCAAGGGTGGCCTGCGCGGGACCCTGGTCAGGTTTTCGGTCGTTTCGTCCACAGCGTCGTTGGCTTTCGAGCAGGTCTCGCTCACCAACCCGGCAACGGACAAGCTCTGGGTGTTGGCCTCGGGCTGCTCGCTCAGCTGTTTCCACGCCAACTACAGCGAGATCAACCGCCTCGTGACGACGTTCACGGTTTCCGATGGGTGACCTGCGCGGCGTTGCAGCCCGCCACAGCGGCCCGGCCCGCCCCTGTGTCGCGCCCGGCGGCTACGGCGCGGCCCGCCGCTACGGCGCGGCGCTGCTCGCGGCCGGTGCACTCGCCGCCGTCCTGTCCGGCTGCGCAAGCGGGACGACCGTGGAGAGCCAGGCACAGCAGGTCTACTTCCAGGTCCCCTCGGGCTGGCGGGTCTTCGACCAGTCCCAGCTGGAGGGGGGAGCGTTGGTCCCGGCGTTGTCGGGCTCGGCGGCGCCGCAGTTCCTGGCCATAGCAGCGGCCGGTCCCCGGCCCAGGCCGGGGGCGGTCTTCACCGCCTCGGGGTACCCGTGGGTCATCAGCCTGGTGAGGCCGCTCTCGTCGGCGGAGCAAGCCAACATCAGCTTCGAGGGCCTCTCGGACGTCGTGTTCAATGTCGACCAGGCGGCGCAGTTCGGGACGAGCGTGCAGTTCAACAGCCAACCGCAGATCCTCGTCCACGGCAACCTTCGCGGCACCCGGCTGTCGGTCAACTACAACGGCAACGTCGACTATGTCCAGGTGGCCTGGGTCAACCCGGCCACGGACAAGGTCTGGGTCTTGATGGCGGGTTGTTCGGTCACCTGCTTCCAGCGCCAGCAGGGGGCGATCGACCGTGTCGTCCAGAGCTTCTACGTATCAGACAGGGGAACCCGATGACAGAGCCCTCAGGTCCAGATGGTGGTCCGAGCCAGCACCCCGAGCGGGAGGGCCCGCCACCGGCCACCGGGCCACGGGCGGGGCTGCCTGCCGGCGAGCCTGCGCCGGACCCGCCACCGTCGGCGGTTGGGCCTACGCCAGGACAGCCGACCGGGGTGCCGGGAGGGCCTGGGTTGCCTGCCGGGCCCGGGGCACCG
The DNA here is from genome assembly GCA_021828475.1 of Actinomycetes bacterium. Lineage (GTDB taxonomy): Bacteria > Actinomycetota > Acidimicrobiia > Acidimicrobiales > Palsa-688 > JAJZMF01. The sequence goes on along the minus strand of JAJZIY010000014.1, from coordinate 58,380 downwards.
GGAGGGCCCGGGGCACTGGAGGCGCTGGGTGGGCTAGGGGCGCCTCCACCCCCGCCTCCACCCCCGGTCGCCGGCCGGTACGGTGCCACCGAAGCCGGCACCGGGTGGTCCCCCGGCCAGGTAGGTGACGGGTCGCACCAGGCCCTCCCGGGTTGGGCCCCCGGCCCCGGCGCAGTACCGTCGGGCGGAGCCGAGCCAGGAAATGTCGCCGTGGAGGCCGAGGAAGACGAGGACGACGGTGCCGTGCTGGTGAAGGCGGCCCGCTGGCCGCTGCGTAAGCCGGTACCGCTCTGGGCGCGTGCCCGCTTGCTCGTCCTGATCGCTGGGGTGTGGGGAGCCCTGTTCTGGTACAGCCTCAACGACCCGCTCGTCAGTTGGCGCGACGGCCTGGTCATGACCTGGAACTCCAAGTGGTGGCTGGAGGTGCTCTTCGCCGCCGAACTGCTGAGGCAGGCCAACTACCTGCTGGCCGAGCACTGGGGCACGTGGGACCACTTCTGGGTGGACCTGGTGTTCGGGCAGCGCAGGGTGCGCCTCAGCGACTGGGGCCGTTACCGGGCCAAGAGGCTCGTGGCCGTGCTCGCCGCCATCGCCCTTGTGGCGGTGGTCGCCGGCGCGGCACAGCACGAGAACCCGGTCGCCGGCCTCTTCTCGCTGCCCGGGCAACTGGTCTCGGTGCTCGGTTACGTGGCCTACATAATCTTCATAATGGCAGCGATCGTGCTGCAGTTCGTCGCCATGTACTGGTTCTTGTCCCGGGGCGGCATCGAGGTCTACTTCCCCGACGACATACGGACCCGCTTCAGCCACGTATGGGGCCAGGACGCGGTGCTCGAGAGGGTCAAGGAGAGCATCGTCTTCCTGGAGGACCCCGGCTCGATCGAGTCCAAGGGCGGCTACGTGCCGGGAGGCATCCTGCTCTGGGGCCCGCCTGGCACGGGCAAGACGTTGATGGCCGAGGCGGTGGCGGGTGAGACGGGCAAGCCGTTCGTGTTCGTCGACCCCGGTGCCTTCATACAGATGTTCGTGGGTATCGGCCCGCTCAAGGTGCGTGGCCTGTTCCGCAAGCTGAGGAAGCTCGCCGTCCGCTACGGCGGCGTGATCGTGTTCTTCGACGAGGCCGACTCGCTCGGCAGCCGGGGAATGCTATCCGGTGGCCCGGCCGGCGGCGTCTTCGGCGACCGCGCCGCTCGGGCGGGAGGTTCCCCCTGGGCAGGCGGGGCCTGCCACGGTGGCACCTATGTCTCCGAGGACGGCCTCAACGTGCTGCTCGGCTACCAGCGGCACACCCCGCTCGGGGCTCCTACGACGGTGCCGGAGAGCCGTCGGCGGGTGCGCGACGGCGGCATGATGATGGGCGGGATGGGCGGAGGTGGCGGCATGGGCACCCTGCAAGCCCTCCTGACGGAGATGTCCGGCCTCAGCAAACCGAGAGGTTTCATGAACCGGGTCGTGCGCCGGGGCCTCGGCATGAAGCCCAAGGCACCGCCCAAGTACCGGATCATGATCATGATGGCGACCAACATGCCCAACTCCCTCGACGACGCCCTGTTGCGGCCCGGACGTATCGACCGCATATACAAGGTCGGCTACCCGTCGAAGTCGGGCCGTGTACGCACGTACCAGGGCTACTTCGACAAGGTCCACCACGACCTCACGCCAGCCGACATCGACAAGCTGGCCACCGTCACCCCCTACGCCACCGGAGCCACAATGAAGGACCTGGTCAACGAGTCGCTCATCGTGTCCATACGCAGGGGCCACGAGGCGATCACCTGGAGCGACGTCCTGGAGGCGAAGCGGCTGAAGGACCTCGGCCTGCCAGAGGACGTCGAGTACGTCGAGCAGGAGCGCCATGCTGTGGCCGTCCACGAGGCCTGTCACGCCGTCGTCGCATACAGGGCGCGCAAGCACCTCGAGATAGACCTGGCCACCATCGAAAAGGGCGGGACCTACCTCGGGATGGTGCACTCCATCAAGCCGGAGGACCGTTTCACGAACTGGAAGAGCGAGTTCGAGGCCGACGTGATGGTCAGCCTGGCATCGCTGGCCGGCGAGAGGCGCTTCTTCGGCGGCGACTCGTCGTCCGGCGTGTCGGGCGACCTCGAATCGGCCACCGCCATCGCCAGTTTCATGGAAGCCTATTGGGGAATGGGCGCCACTATCGCCTCGCACGCCGGCGCCAGGCCGGTGCAGCCGGCGGGTGGCCAGGAAGGTGGCGGCCTCCTCCAGGGCGACCTGGGCAAGCGGGTGGAGCAGCGCCTCTACGAGTTGCTCGAGGACACCGACGCGCTGCTCGCCGCCAACGAGGTCGAGGTGATGGCCGTCGCGCACGCCCTCGAGAGCCACAAGACCCTCAGCGGGGAGGACGTGGAGGCGGTCATCGAGGGCAAGCCGGCGCGCGGTGTCGACGGACGGATCTACAAAGTGGCGGCCTTCGCCGAGGTGTTCGGTGCGTACCACCGCCGCTTGCTGCAGGCCCACCGCGACCGGGTCAAGCTGTCGGTCTCGCTGCCCCGTCCTGCGGACTGGGCTCCCGGACTGGCGGGCGCCGCCGGGCCTTCCAACGGGCACGACCATGCGCCTGTCCGTGCTGCGGGGGCCCCGGACGGCCCGGGTAGCGGGGGTGGGCCTGGCCCCGTCGTGGCCCTGCCCGAGATCTCGGGAGGGACGTGAGACCGTCGCGCCGAAAATGGGCCCCGCAATCCGTGGTTGCCCCCACGAGCAGGTAGTTCGTCCCGCAACAAGTACCTAGCGCGCTCCACGTCCCGGCCCGGCTTGCCGTTATGATCGGCGCCCATACCTCTGCAGAAGACCGGAGCGGGCCCTGTGCCGCCGGGCCGCCGGTCGGGCGGCCCATCGTGAACATGCGCATGCCGTGCGCGTCCGGTGGCGGTGACGTCGGGGGGAGCGCCTCGCCGGCGTCTGAGGGGGGGCCGTGCCACGACGGGGCGCCGGAAGCACCTGCAGGGCAGGCGCAACCGGGCCCGCTCGCCACGGGTGCCGAGGACGCGCGCCGTGCCGTCCTCGAACTGGCCGTGGAGGCGGCCGGCGTCGGCACCTTCGACTGGGACCTGGTCGGCGGCGACCTCGTTTTCGACGAGCGCCTGCTGGAGCTGTTCGGCTATGACGAAGCGGGCTTCGATCGCACCATCGACGCCTTCAACGACCGGGTACACCCAGCGGACCTGGAGCGGGTGGAGCAGCTATACGGCAACGCCATCGAGAACTGTGGCGACTACGACGCCGAGTACCGAATCGTGCGCCCCGACGGCACGACGTTGTGGGTGGCCGCCCGGGGCCGGGCCATCTGCGACGAGAACGGCGCGGCTGTCCGCCTGATCGGCGTCGCCTACGACGCCACTGCCCGCCAGGAGGGCGAGGCCAGGGTGGCGCGCGTCATGGACTCGCTCGGCACCGCCTTCTTCTCGCTCGACCGGTCGTGGCGGTTGAGCTACGTCAACAGCGAGGCGGAGCGCGTGCTCGGCCGGCGCCGGGAGGAGCTGCTCGGTGGTGACATCTGGGACCTGTTCCCAGCGGCCGTCGGCTCGGCGTTCGAGGACAACTACCGCCACGCCATGGGCAGTGGCGAGGAGGTTGCCTTCGAGGCCTACTACCCCGAGCCGCTCAATGCCTGGTACGAGGTTCGGGCGTGGCCGAACCCCGACGGGCTGGCCGTGTACTTCTTGGACGTCAGTTCCCAAAAGCGGGCCCAGCAGCGTGCCGAACAGGCGGTGACCAGGGCGGCACTGCTGGCCGGCGTGACCGAGACCATGAGCGCCGTGGGCGACTGGGACAATGCGGTGCGCCGGCTCACCCAGCTCGTCGTGCCCGTGCTGGCGGACTGGTGCATCGTCTCGCTCATCGACGACGAGGTCCGTACCGGCAGCCGGCGCGGCCTGGGCTATGCCACCGGTTGGCACCGCGACGAGGCCTGCCGGCCCCTGGTCGAGCGGTATGCCAAGGAGCGCCTCGGGGTGATCTCCGACGATTCGATCGTGGCCGGAGCGGTCGAGAACGCCGAGGCGCAGTACGTGCTGAGCGACGCCATGGGGGTCCTGCGCCCCATGTTCGCCGACGGCCCCGTCCTCGAAATGCTCTCCACGCTCGACCCCTACTCGGTGATCGTGCTGCCTCTGGCCGGCAGCGGGCGCCCGGTCGGCATGATCACCCTCTGCAACGGCCCCGAGAGGGGGACCTTCCCCGAGAGCGACATCGTGACGGCCAGGGACCTCGCGGCCCGGGCCGGCCTGGTCCTGGACCGGGCGCGCCTGTACCGCCGCCAGCGGGAGGTGGCCCAGGGCCTGCAGCGCTCGCTTCTGACAGCGCCTCCCGAGGGCGGGCCCTTCGAGGTGGCGGTGCGCTACTCGCCGGCGGCCGAGGCGATCCAGGTGGGGGGTGACTGGTACGACGCCTTCTTCCAGGCCGACGGGGGGCTGGTGCTCGTGATCGGCGACGTCATGGGCCACGACATCCAGGCGGCTGCCGCCATGGGCCAGGTGCGGACGCTGGTGCGAGGGATAGCGGCCATGGGCGGCGACGGGCCGGCGGAGGTCCTGACGCGGGTGGACCGGGTCATGGCGACCCTCAGGGTCGACACGACGGCCACAGCGGTGGTCGCCCGGGTTTTCCCAGTGCCGGGGGCCGGCCGGCCAGGCCGCGTCCACTGGTCCAACGCAGGGCACCCGCCACCGATGCTCCTGCGGGCCGACGGCAGGGTCGAGGTGCTCGGGAAGGGCCCCAGCGGGCCCCTCCTCGGCGTCGCCCCCGAGACGGTTAGGGCCGAGGAGGACCAGTCACTGGACAGCGCCTCTGTCGTGCTGCTCTACACCGACGGCCTGGTCGAGCGCAGAGGCCAGTCCATCGAAACGGGCTTGGGGGAGCTCGAGCGTGCGCTCGCCTCCCTCGCCGGCTGCGCCTTGGAGGACATCTGCGACGGGCTGTTGGAGCGCCTGCTGCCGGAGCGCCTGGAGGACGACGTCGCCTTGGTGGCGGTCCGCTTGCGTAGCCACGACTGAAAACACGGTTGCGCCGGGGTTGAAGCTCCTGGGCCGGGCCGGCCATCGGGCGATCAGGCCGGTACCTTGCCGGAGGGGCTCGGTCCGCCCGCCGGTTGCAGGTAGGCGCGGACCACCGGCACGACCAGGGCGACGACCTCGTCCTCACTCGCGCCGGCCAGTGGCCTTACCCGCACGACGTGGCGCAACATCGCTATGCCGACCAGTTGGGCGGCGACGAGCGAAGCCCGCAGGGCGGCGTCCGGCTGCCCGCTCAGCTCGGCAACCGCCGAGAGCAGCTGGGCGGTCAGGAACTCCCGCAGCATCCTGGCCGCTTTCTCGTTGGAGACGGCCGAGCGCACCTGCGCCAGGATGGCGTTGCGGCTGCGGTCGCTGTCCACCGCCCGCAGGTAGGTGCGCACGATAGCCTCGGGCGGGTCCTCCACTTGGCCCGCTCTCAGGCGAGCCGCCAAGTCGCTGAAGAGGGCGGGGAACCCGGTTGCCGCCACGAAGAGCGCCTCCTTGGTCCCGAAGTAGTGGACCAGCAGCGCGGGGTCGACCTCGGCGTCCGTGGCTATGGCACGCAGGGACGTCGCGTCGTAGCCACGGGTGGCGAACCTCCTGCGGGCGGCGTCCAGGATGGTCTGGCGCGTGCCCGGCGTCCCCGGCCGCCTGCCTGTCCGGGGCATCAGAGGGCCTGCGCCCCTTCACCCGACACGATGGCCACGAACGCCTCCTCGAGGTCGGCGGGTACGGTCCTCACTTCGGCGTCGATGCCGTGGCGGGCCAGCTGCTCGCTGACGGCGGCGGCCCCGGGACCGAGCCGGAGCGCCCCGGCATGCACCCGCACGTCGAAACCGGCTCCATCGAGCACCCCGAAGGCGCGCTGCCAGTCTGGGGCACGCACTTCTACCGCCCGGTGCCCGCCGATTATCGCCGCCGCCGTACCGGCCGCCACCCGGCGCCCGGCCGCCATGACGAACAGCCTGTCGCACTCCTGGGCTTCCTCCATGTTGTGGGTGGTGACGAGGACACCGGCCCCCTGCTCGGCCGCAGCGCGGATCCGTTCCCACGACCTGGCCCTTGCGAGCGGCCCGACCCCGGACGTCGGCTCGTCCAGGACGAGCAGCTCGGGCCCGTGAGCCAGGGCGACGGCGAACGCCACCTGTCTCTGCTTCCCGAGAGGCAGCGTCCCGACGAGTTGCGAAGCGTCGGTACGCAGGGAGCGCGGCAGCGACCCCGACGGCCTCCCGAAAGCCCTGGCCGTGAAGCGCCAGTTCTCGGCGACCGTGAGGTCGGAGTAAAGGCCCAGTGTCTGAGGCACGTAGCCGACCCGCCTGCGCCCGGCTGTCGAGGGCGGTGCCCCGAACAGGCGCACCTCGCCACTGCTCGGGGGCAGGAGGCCGAGGAGCATGCGGATGAGGGTGGTCTTGCCGGCGCCGTTGGCCCCGAGGAGCCCGACCACCTCACCCTCCGCCACGGCCAGGCTCACCGAGCGCACCGTGACGGTCCTGCCGAAGCGCCTGGTCACCTCGACGGCCTCGGCCAGGGCGCTCATGGTTCGACGACCGGGCCCGGCGTGGCCCCCGCCGAGCCGGTTGAAGGCGTGAGCGCTGCCAGCTCGGCCACGACGACCGCGTCTTCGAAGTCCGGCTCTACGAGCGCCGCGCCCTCCGGCAGGTGCCCGTCCGGCGCCCAGACCCTCCATGCCGGGCCCCGCCGCCACGCCGGCTGGCGCGGCGGGGCCCCGGCGACGGCCACTGCGCCGACGCTGCCCGGGACGGCTCCGAGGATGTCGCTCGGGTGCCCTGTCGCCAGCACCCGGCCGGCACCGAGCAGGGTGACCCACCCGGCCCGGGCGGCCTCGTTGACGTAGGTCGTGGCGACGACCACAGCCGTGCCGTCGGCGGCCGCTGCCGACACGAGCTTCCACAGCTCGACCCGGCTGACCGGGTCGACACCGGTGGTCGGCTCGTCCAGCACCAGCAGCTCGGGCTTGTGCAGCAGGGCCAGGACGACGGCCAGCTTGCGCTGCATGCCGCCCGAGAGCCGGCCCCCGAGACGTCCGCGTGCTTCGGCGAGGCCGGCGCGTTCCACCAGCCCGACGCTCCTGCGGTCCAGGCCCGGCCCGCTGAGACCGAAAGCCCGGGCGAAGAAGGCGATGTTCTCTGTCACGGTCATGTCGGCGTAGAAGCCGGTCGTGGCCGGCACGTAGCCGGTGCGCGCCTTGGAGGGGCGCCGTACGGTCCCCCGGACAGGCACGACTGTCCCGACCAGAGCCCTCAGGCAGGTGGACTTGCCGGCACCGTCACCGCCTACGACGACGGACACGGATGCCGGCGATGCCGGCAGGCTGACCCGGTCCAGCACCGTCGTGCCGCCGAGCCTGACGACCACCTCGTCGAGGCCCCACATCATGGCGCCGCTGCCTCCCCGGGCGTTGGGAGCGCCGGTTGGCGCTTCGCGCCCGGCGCCAGGTCCCGACGGAAGCGGGCCACGGCCAATCCGAGCACGGCCGCGCCGAGCAGGGCCAGCAGGGCCAGGGGCAGCCAGAGGGTGGAGATGGGGGCCCCTTTCAGCATGACCCCCCGGCTCAGCTGGACGAAGTAGGTCAGCGGCAGAACGTACGAGATCCAGCGGACGCCGGCGGCCATCGACGACAGGGGGAAGATCAGGCCCGACAGCAGCACCTGGGGCAGCGTGAGCATGAAGGCGAGCTGTATGGCCTGCCCCTGGTTTTGTGAGACGGTGGACACGAGGATGCCCATGCCCAGGGTCACCAGGAGGAACAATGCGGAGCCGAGCACGAACACCCCCACGTTGCCCACGAAGGGCACGCCGAAAACCCCCATGCCGATGGCAATGATCACGACCAGGTCGAGCGCGGCCACGAGCAGGTACGGGAGGATCTTGCCGGCGATGACGTCCCATGCGCGCAGCGGCATCACCGCCAATTGCTCCAGGGTGCCGGCCTGGCGCTCCCGCACGACGCCGAGGCTCGTGACCAACGTGCCGACGAACACCAGGATCAGCCCGGCGAGCCCGGGCACCATGACCCAGGAAGTAGCCAGTCCCGGGTCGTAGAGGATGCTGACCTGTACGCCTCCGCGCAGGAGTGGCACGCGGGAGAAGGCCGCCCTGGACAGGGCGGCTTGTGCGGCCTGGGCGGAGAAGAGCTGGGTGCCGTCGAGGAGCACCCGCACCCCGTGCGGCCCTGTCACGACCGCTGCCACGGCGGTGCCGTCCCGGAGGTCGGACCGGGCGGCCGCCTCCCCGGCCCCCGCTGAGACCTCCACGACGTGGAAGGGAGCGTGCAGCGCGGCTGCGGCGGCCGGCGCGCGTGGGCCGAACACCGCGGTCGGGATGGCATGGACGTTGAAGCTGGCGGCGTAGCCGAAGATCACGAGCAGCAGGACGGGCAGCAGGACCATCATGGCCACCGTCCTGCGGTCACGCTGGAGCTCGCGGAGCTCCTTTACGACCATGGCCCACATGGACGGTCACTTCCTTGCTCGACGGCCGACGGGAAGTCATTACACGTTGAACTCTACGAGCATTGAGTTCGACCGTCAAGGGGTACGGCAGTAGCTGAGCTCGTTGCGGGCCCATGTGGCCTTCCTAGCTCCCCAGCAGCTCCGCCAAGAGGCTCGAGGGCTTGTCGACGACGACGGCCGCACCCGCGTCGTGCAGCTCCTGAGCGCTCCCGTAGCCCCAGGTGACACCTACTCCACGTATGCCGTTGGCCGCCGCTGCCGCCATGTCGTAGCGGCGGTCACCGACCAGTACGGTCCTCTGTGCGGGGGGCGACCCCAGGTCGGCCAAGGCGTTGGCCACGATGTGCGCCTTGTCCACCAGACCGTCCAGGCCCGCTCCCCGGACGACGGCGAAATAGCGATCGAGCCCGAAGTGTGCCACGACCGCTTCGGCGAAGTCGACCAGTTTGGCGGTCGCCACGGCGAGGGTCACCCCGGCACTGCGCAGAGCGTCGAGGGTGCCTTCGATGCCGTCGTAGACCGTGGCCTGGTACAGCCCCTCAGCTCCGTAGAACTGGCGGTAGGCGGCCACCGCTGCGGGGATGTCGGAGCGGGCGACCCCCACTTCCAGCAGCGACTTCTCCAGCGGCGGCCCGATCCACTGGCGGATGGCCGCCTCGTCGGGGCCCAGCCCGATGGCTCTCGTCGCCCGGCGGAAACCCTCCAGGATCCCGACCTCAGAGTCGACCAGTGTGCCGTCGAGGTCGAACAGTACGGTCAGTGGCGCCATCGGTCCTCCTGGTGGCTCTGCGTGGTCCCCGTGCACCCGGCGGCCCAGCAGCCGCGTGGAGGTGCCTGCTCGTCCCGGTGCCCGGCCAGCTCGCTCACGGGCCTCCATCTTTACCGGCCGGCCGGCAGCGCCCGGAGGCCGGACGCTGGGCACGGTACTGCAGGCAGGACGCCACCCGCTCCGGTGCACAAGCTCTCCCAACCCGGCTACGCCGGACCGGTGGGCCCGGCTTGATGATCCGGCTTAATGGTGTCGTCACCCGGACGCACTTAGAGTGTGAGCTTTGGCCGACCAGTTCTCCACCCCGCCACAACCCGCCGTCTCCCCGACCGCCGCGCGGCCGGAGGCGCCTTGGCGCCCGCCAGCGGGCAACACCGGGGACCCGCAGTACTGGCGGGCCGTCGATGCAGCGTACGGAGAGCTCGTACGCGAGGAACGTGCCCGCGACCCCTACCCCTGGCTCCTCCTGCAGACAGTGGCGACAGGCGTCCTGCGGAGATCTCTCTACCCGGTTCTCGGCATGCGGCCCGGGGCTCGCGTGCTCGACGCAGGCACCGGGTTCGGGCCGGTGGCGGTGGAGCTGGCCGGGGCGTTCGGGTGCCGGGTGGTAGGGGTCGACTCCGACGGCGCCCAGCTGAAGCTTGCCTCGACGGCGACCGACAACCTGAGGGCCGCGAGCTGGTTACGGCCTCGCGACGCCTCTGACGCAGCGACAGTTTCGCTGGCGACCGGCAGCGTCGGTTCGCTGCCTTTCGGCGACGGCGTGTTCGACGCCGTGGTCGCCCGGTTCCTTCTCCAGCACCTCGAAGACCCGCTCGGCGCTGTCACCGAGATGGCCCGGGTCACGAGGCCCGGCGGGCTCATATGCGTCATCGACGTGGACGACGGGTTGTGCCTGTCCTACCCCCAGCCGCCAGAGCCCCTGCGGCTCCTGGAAGAGGCTTACCAGAAGGCTCAGCGCGACCGCGGCGGAGACCGCACGATCGGGCGCAAGGTCGCCGGGATGCTGGACGCTGCAGGCGTGGCCGTGGTGCACGTGCTGGTGGTACCGCAGGCGGGGTACGGCCAGCGGCGCGCGACCGACGAGGGGCAGAAGCTCCTCCATTCCCGGCTCTCGGCCGTCGCAGGCGAGCTCGCCGAGCGAGGGCTCCTGGACGAGGCGACGGCCGCCGAGGGCCTCCATGTCCTGGCGACGCAGGACATGCCGGCCGCCACGATCGTCGACATGCACCTGGCAGTGATCGGGCGCCGCCGGTAGGACGAGCTTTCGGGGAAGCCGGGCCGGCGCCGGCCTCCCGTTTACTCCTCGAGTCGCCGGGCGTCCACCAGGTAGCTGTGGGGCCAGGCCAGGTCGTGGCGGTCCACCCGGGGCCCCGTCCAGCGCCCGAAGTGGGCGCCTTCGTCGCCGTAACGCACCACGTCCGCCCGCCACCCATGCGGCGCCAAGAGCGCTTCTGGCTCGTCGGTGCCGAACCGCCATGCCATCCCCGCCCGCTCCATCGCAGCGAACCACGCCGTCATGTACGGCGAGTCGCGGAACGACTGGCCGCACACATCGGCGAGCAGGCTGCTTCCCGGGCTCGCCAATCGGCTGAGGTCCCCGAGCAGGCGCTCCACGCCCGCCTCGTCGAGGTACATGAGCAGACCCTCCGCGACGAACACGGACTGCTCGGAGGTCGAGAACCCCGATGCCCGGAGCGCGTCGGCCCAGGCCCCGTCAAGGTCACATGCGACGACACGGCGCACGCAGGTCGGCCGGGCACCGGCTCGGGCCAACCTTTGGTCCTTCAACGCGAGGAGGTCGGGCTGGTCGATCTCGAAGACGGTTACGTCGGCAGCCAGCCCCAGGCGGAACGCACGGCTGTCCATGCCGGCCCCGACGAGCACGATCTGCCGGGCCCCGTCGGAGGTGCGTGCAATCAGGCGATCGTCGAAATACCGGGACCGTATTGCGACCGTAGGGCTCGGCTGTTGGCCGCTGTCCATGATCTCCATCATCCGGGCACCCTCGGGCCCGGCCAATGTGCCCGCCAGCGTGTCGTCGAGCAATCGGTCCGGCCGAGCCGACTCCCGGGCGCGCTGCGCCGCCGTCCACAGAGCGGTGAGGGACACCGGTTGCACGGTTGCACATATTAGGCTCGGTCCATGGCGTAGCCACAGGCTGACCGGGGCAGCGTACCCATCAAAAAGGCCCGCTCAGCTGGGAGAACAGCCGGCGGGCCCGCTTCGGCACTCTGCTGCGAGGCGAGCGCTCTGCCACCCCCGAGGTGTGCCCGTCCGCACGAAGGCCGTCGACGATGGCGTCGAGGTAGCGGTGTTCCATGGCGCGACCGGTTGAGGACCAAGCTCAGCGCCATCAGCCGGTCTTCCCGGCGGTTGAGAACACACGTTCGATCCGGCAGTATGCTGGAAGGGTGGGCGCAGAGGTGCTGGCTGCAGTGGGGAGGGGGCGGGCGGCAGCCCTGCGGGACTGGCCCGTACCCGGAGCGCTCCTGGCCCGTGACCGGAGCTTGCCGGTGGCCGAGCAGATGGCCGGGTTGTTCCCGGAAAGAGCCTTGCGCAGGGGGAGCACGGTAGTGGTGGGCAGGAGCCGCCCCGGCGCCACGTCGGTGGCGCTCTCGCTGTTGAGCGGCCCCTCGGCAGCGGGTTCCTGGTGCGGGGTGGTGGGTGCTCCCGATCTGGGCCTGGTGGCTGCGGCCCAGCTGGGTGTCGAGCTCAGCCGCCTGGCCCTGGTACCGGTGCCGGGGGAGCGTTGGCCTGTCGTGACGGCCGCCCTGCTCGAAGGCATGGACGTCGTCCTGGTCCGCCCGGCCGGACCGGTACGCCCTGCGGACGCCCGCAAGCTCGAGGCCCGTGCCAGCGAGAGAGGGACGGTCCTGGCGGTCCTTTCCGACGCCTGGCCCGGAGCTGCCGATGTCCGTTTGGATGTTGGCGAAGGTGGCTGGCACGGCATCCAGGGCGGCGCCGGCTTCCTGGTGGGCCGCGAGCTGGAAGTGGTCTCCACGGGCCGGGGAGCTGCCTCGCGCCCCCGCCGTGCCCGGCTCACCTTCGGCTCGGGCACGTCCAGGGTGCGAGCTCGGCGGGCCGAGCCGTGAGCGGTGCTCCTTCGGCCCGGGCTGCCGGCTCGGGACTTCGCTGACACCAGGTCCGCGGTGCCCGGATGAGCCAGCACAGGGCTCTCGTCGCCTATTGCCCGGACTGGCCGGTGGTCGTCTCCGGACACCCTCCCTCGATGGAGGTGGCTGTCCTGCACGCCAACCGGGTGGTTGCCACTTCCCCGGCAGCGCGGGTGGCCGGTGTCCGCCCCGGCACGCGACGGCGCGAAGCCCAGGCTGTGTGCCCGGACCTGGTCGTGCTGCAGCGGGACGTCGTGGCGGAGGCGAGGTCCTGGGAGCCGGTGGTGGCGGCCATCGAGGAGATGGCGCCCGGGGTCGAGGTGCTCCAGCCGGGCCAGCTGGCCCTCGGGTCGAGGGGGCCGTCCCGCTATTTCGGGGGCGACACCGCTCTGGCGGCCAAGGTGGCCGGCCTGGTCGATGCGGCGGTGAACGGCGCACCGAGCGGACCTGACGGGGCGTCAGGGAGTGACGATGTAGCCGGCGGAGCACCGGGGCGTGGAGCCTGGGCCGGCTGCTGCTTGGTGGGGGTGGCCGACGGGCTGTTCGCAGCCGGCCTGGCAGCCCTGTCCTCGTCGCCAGGGCACCCGCTCGTTGTCCCCCTTGGAGCCACGGCCGCCTTCCTGGCCCCGCGCTCCATGAAGGTGCTCACTTCTGCCGGCTTGCAGGCCCTGCTGGAAGCCGGGGGGCAGGAGACGGCCGCCCTGGTCGACCTGCTCGGACGCCTCGGGATCAGGACCATGGGCGACTTCGCCGCCCTGCCGCCCGCCGCCGTCCTGTCCAGGTTCGGGCTGGCCGGCTCCACTGCGCACCGCCTGGCCCGCGGGTTGGGGGAGCGGGTCGTCAAAGGCAGGGCTCCCGTACCCGACTGGGTGGTGGCGGCCGAGCTGGACCCGCCGGCCGACCAGTTGCAGGCGGCGGTGTTCGTGGGCAGGGCGCTGGCCGAGGAGGTCCATGAGCGGCTGGCGGGCTCCGGCCTGGTGTGCACCCGCCTGGCGGTGCAGGCCGAAACCGAGCATGGCGTGGTCCTGCGCCGCAGTTGGCGTCACGACGGGGCGCTCAGCGCAGTCGCCATCGGGGAGAGGGTGCGTTGGCAGTTGGAGGGCTGGGCCCTGGCCAACAAGGTAGGGGAGGGCCCCGGCCCCAGTCAGACGGTCGAGGCGGCCCAGGCCGGCCGGGTGACGAGGATCGCCCTCGTCCCGGAGGAGGTGCGTCCGGACGACGGTCGGCAGTTGGGCTTCTGGGGAAGTGACGCCGGAGCCGAGAGCCGGGCGTCCCGGGCGATGGCCCGGGTGCAGAGCATGCTGGGACCGGAGTCCGTGCTGACCGGGGCCCTCCAGGGTGGACGCGATTACCTGGAGCAGGTGCTCCTTGTCCCCTGGGGCGAGCCCCGGGTGCCCTCCAGGCTCGGCCCGGCGCAGCCGGGCACAACCGGCCCTCCTCCAGGACGCCGCCCCAGGGGTGCGGGCAAGGCCCCCAAGGACGGGCCCCCGCCGTGGCCCGGGCGCATCCCCGGCGCCGCTCCCGCTGTCGTAAACCGCAAGCCCGTGGCCGCCAGGCTCCTGGACGGCGAGGGGACGCCTGTCGCTGTCGACAGCCGGGGCCTGCTCGGAGCCGAGCCTGCCCTGCTGGCGCTGGGGCCGGGCGGGAGGCCTCAACCCGTTACCGGCTGGGCCGGTCCGTGGCCACTGGAGGAACGCTGGTGGGAACGGGGCGGCCGGCGCCGGGCCAGGGTACAGGTGACGACGGCCGACGGGAGGGCTTACCTGCTGGCCCGCGAGCACCGCGACTGGTGGGTGGAAGCAACGTACGACTGACCCAGGTGGGGTGAAGCCTGTGGTCCAGCTCGGGGTGCAGCCGGGCCCCGCCCGCCCGGTAACGTGGCGCCGTGAAACTGGCCACCCTGAGGCTCGGCACCCGTACGACCGCCGCCCGCATAGAGGAGGCGGACGGCGAGGCTGTCGAAGTCAGCGCAGCTGACGTCGGCTCCCTGCTGGCGCAGCCCAACTGGCCTCAGATCGCGGCCATGGCCGCCGGCACCCGCCACCTCCTCGACGAGGCAGACTACGCGCCGCTGGTACCCCATCCCGGCAAGGTCGTCTGCATCGGGCAAAATTACCGCGCCCACATTCTCGAGCAAGGGGCCAAGCCCCCCGAGTACCCGACTCTGTTCGCCAAGTTCTCCTCGGCCCTGATCGGCGCCCGCGACGATATCGTCCTGCCCGAGAGCAGCCAGGCGGTGGACTGGGAAGTCGAGCTGGCCGCCGTCATCGGGTGGCCGGCCCGCAACGTGGGCGAGGCCGAGGCGCTGGAGGCGGTGGCCGGCTACGCGGTGCTGAACGACGTGTCGATGCGCGACTGGCAGTACCGGACGAGCCAGTTCCTGCAGGGCAAGACGTTCGACCGGTGCACGCCCTTCGGCCCCTGGCTGGTGACCCGGGACGACCCCGGGGTGGACGAGCAGGGCATGGACCTGTCGTGCGAGATAGACGGGGAGACGGTCCAGCACGGCAACACCGGCGACCTCGTCTTCGGCGTGGCGAAGCTGGTTTCCTACATATCCCAGGCCATGACACTGGCACCCGGGGACGTCATCTCCACTGGCACGCCGGGCGGCTCGGGCCATTGGCGCGAGCCCAGGCGCTACCTGGGCGACGGTAACGTCATGGTGAGCCGCGCCCAGGGACTGGGCGAGTGCACGAACGCGGTGAGGACAGGTGCGCCCGCACCGTCTGAGCCGGGGCACCGGGCCCGCCCCGGGCCAGAGCACGAGAGAGGACCTTATGCAGACGCGTGATCTCACCAGGGGTGGTCTCCGCTCCAGCGTGATCGGGCTTGGTTGTTGGCAGTTCGGAGGTGACTGGGGCGACGTGAGCGACGAGCAGGCGATGGCGACGCTGCACGCCGCTGCCGACGCCGGCGTCAGCTTCTTCGACACGGCCGATGTCTACGGTGACGGGCGCAGCGAGCGTCTCGTGGGCCGGTTCCTGGCCGAGCGCCCTGACGAGGGCTTGGTCGTCGCCACCAAGTGCGGTCGCCGGGTGCCCCAGGAGCCCGCCAACTACACTCCTGCGGCCCTGCGCGAATGGACCGAGCGCAGCCGGGAGAACCTCGGCCTCAGCACTGTCCCCCTCACTCAGCTCCACTGCCCGCCGGACGGCGTGTTCGGAGACGACAGGGTCTTCGATGCGCTCGACCAGTTGGTGGCCGACGGCCTCATAGGTGCCTACGGTGTCTCGGTCGAGACGGTCGACCAGGGCTTGCGTGCCATCCAGCGGCCAAATGTGAGCACGGTCCAGGTGATTTTCAACGCGTTCCGCCTGAAGCCGCTCGACCGGCTCCTGCCTGCCTGCGAGAGCGCCGGCGTCGGCGTGATCGTCCGGGTGCCCCTGGCTTCGGGCCTGCTCTCGGGCAAGTACGACGAGAACACCACCTTCGCCCCGACCGACCACCGAAGCTACAACCGTCACGGGGAGGCGTTCGACGTGGGTGAGACCTTCGCGGGGGTGCCCTTCGATGTCGGGCTGTCGGCGGTGAGGCGCCTGCAGAAGGCCGTGCCCTCGGGTTGGACGCTGCCGGAGGTCGCCCTGCGCTGGTGCGCCGATGCCCCCGGTGTCTCGACCGTCATCCCGGGCGCGCGCAACGCCGGGCAGGCGGCCGCCAACGCCGCTGTCGGAGACAGGCCGGCGCTCGACGAGGCGGTGGTGAGCGAGATCGTCTCGGTTTACCGGGACCAGGTCGCCCAGTACGTGCATGGGCGCTGGTAGGCAGAGGTGGCCGATCGCACAGGTACCGCCACAGCGCGGGTCAAGTTGTACTTCGACCCCATATGCCCGTTTGCCTGGGTCACCTCGCGTTGGATCCTGGAGGTTCACAGGCAGCGCCCGTTCGAGCTGAGCTTCGGGGTGATGAGCCTTGCAGTCCTCAACGAGGGCCGGGAGCTCCCCGAGTCGTACCGCGAGCTGATGGGCCACGCCTGGGGACCGGTCCGGGTGGCCATAGCGGCGGCAGAGGCACACGGGGACCGGGTGCTCGCCGACCTCTACACGTCGATGGGCAGGCGGCTCCACAACGAGGACCGCTCAGACTACGACGCCGTGATCGCCGAGGCGCTGGCCGAGGTGGGCCTGCCGGGCTCGTTGGCCGGGGCTGCCGCCAGCACCCGCTACGACGGTGCGCTGCGCTCCAGCCACCAGGAGGGCATGGCTCCGGTGGGTTACGACGTCGGCACCCCGGTCATCCATGTCGACGGGGTGGCCTTCTTCGGGCCCGTGCTCATGTCGGTGCCCAGGGGCGAGGAGGCGGTGAGGCTCTTCGACGCGGTGGTGACCATGGCCAGTTTCCCCCGGTTCTTCGAGCTCAAGCGGACCAGGACGGGAGAGTTCGACTTCAGCTGACGCCGGTCCGGCGCGACGGCCGGGCCGGCGGGGCGGGTTGCGCCGACCCGTTGGCTCGGAGCAGGGTGCGAAGGAGCCGGCGCGGGCGCGAGCCGGCGAGCACCTGGGCCGTGGCCTGGTGCGTCGCTCTTTCGAGCGTTTCACGTTGGTAGTGCCTGGCTGCGAGGAGCAGCAGGTGGGGGTTGTTGAACACGGCTCGCTCCGATCGGGGCCTTGCGCCAGCCGGCGCGCTCGTTGAAGGCTTTGCAGTGCGACTGGAGAGACACCGGGGACGCGCTCGCGAGCGCAAGAGCCCCGGCGGCAGGACGGCAACCACAGCTGGACGGCCGTCGGGTGATGGCCGCGGCGCTGCTTCGCGTGCAGGGGGTTGGTTCGTGCGTGCCCAGGGCGGGCGAGGTCCCCCTCAGCAGAGGGGGCAGTGGCTGTCGGCGCTCAGTGGCGCGACCGGGCCGATATCACGCCACCAAGGTGCCGCACGCCGTCTTTCAGTTCGAGGATCATGTTGCGGCACCTCCTGGCTCGATGGGCCGGGCCCATCTTGCTCTCGTCCAGCCAGGCCCGCCACCGAATTTCCGGTACCCTCCGCGAGAGGCTGGTCGGGGCTCCCGGTCGGGCGCCCACGCCGGTCCGGCAGACTGGGGGCATGAGCCCTACCTGTTGTGTCCGGCCTGCTTGCGCTGAAGACTTGGACGGCCTGCTGGGCCTGTACCGCGAGCTGGGTGAAGGACGTCCCGGCTCGGAGCCAGCCTCACCGGCGCAAGCGCAAAGGCTCCTGCGGGAGGTGCAGGCCCAGACGGGGCGCGCTTTGCTGGTGGCGACGGTTGACGGCACGGTGGCCGGGACCGCCGACCTGTGCGTTCTTGCCGGCCTGACCCACGGCGGCCGCCCGTGGGCCGTCGTCGAGCACGTGGTGGTGTGCGAGCGCTTCCGGCGCCGGGGGGTGGGCCGGGCGCTGATGCAAGAGGTGGTGGTGCGGTGCCGTGCTGCTGGCTGCTACAAGGTGCAACTCGCATCGCGCCAGCACCGTCTCGGCGCCCACGAGTTCTACCGGGCGCTCGGGTTCGAGACATCGGCGTTGGCTTTCAGGCTCTACCTCGACTGAGCGGTGGCCGTCAGGGCACGGTCCCGGTCACAGTGCCGTGACCCTGTCATGGCCAGCAGGGCCGCACCGGGGCTCGACCAGCCCGGATTGAGGGCGGCGTTCAACGCCCAGGGGGTTGCACCTGGCGCTCAGTGCTCGCAGCCGCCCGGAAGCACGGGCTCACTCCTCCGTCACCGGTGTCATGCCGAAACGGGACATCAAGGCCCGCTCCTCGTCCCTGCTCGGGGGTTGGCTGCGTGACCACAGCTCGTGGAGGCCGGCGAAGTAGGCGTCCATGGCGGGTGCATGGACGACGATCAGCCTGGCCGGCAGGTCGGAGGTATTGCCGAAGGTGTGGGCCACACCGCGGGGCACTAGCACGGACCCGCCCGGGCCGAGCTGGGATGTCTCGTCCTCGACCCTGACGCTGACCGTGCCATCGAGCACGAAGTAGGCCTCGCTGCAATTGGTGTGGCGGTGGGCCGGGGGTTGGCGCCCACCTGCTGGGAGAGTGCGCTCCATCAGGGACAGGTCGCCACCGTCCATCGAGGCGACGGCCTTGAACCACATGTGGCTGCCCCGGGCCACGTAGTGCTCGTAGCCCTCGCCCGGGCCGAGCGGCCGTGGGGGAGGCGGCGGCAGCGGGTGGTCGGTCACGCCTACATCCTGCCAGCCCCGGAGCCGCCAGGGCCCGCCACGGTCGCCTGAGTTCACCCTCCATGCCGACACGAGCCGAGCCGCCTGGGCGACCAGGGTCGTTCGCCAGGCTGCGCGGAGCCGCTGCGCCAGGCTGCGCGGAGCCGCTGCGCCAGGCTGCACAAAGCTCCCGAATGCGGCCATTTTCTCCGCGGCGCTTGACGGGCTGAAAGAGGGGGGCTAACTTGCCTGCAGTCAAGTCGTCCCGTTCAGGAGACCTGCAGGTGCAGTTTGGGGGCGCCTGTTCTGCGCCTTGTGAAGCTGTCTCCGAAAAGAGGAGAGAGGGCTGTGCCTAACTACCGACCGTGGCTTCGCCGTGACCAAATGGCTCCCAGGGGGTATGCGGCGGTGGTGTCCTCGATGGCCGCCCGCCAGATGGCCGATGCGGCCCGTCAGCGTACCGTGGCCGAGCCGGGCCAGATGGCGGTGCCGACCCGGTTGCCCGTGCGAGGGCCCTCGAGGGCGGCGGTACGCCGCCGGCAGGTCTTGGCGGTCATGGCCGTGGCGCTGGCGGTGCCGGCCCTGGCCGCGGTGGCTACGGGCTCGACAGTGGCCTGGTGGGTGGTGGTGGCGTTGTTACCCCTGGTGTGCGCCTACCTGGCGGTGCTCTTCCACAACCGGCGCCTGCTGGCCGAGCGGGAGATCAACTCGGCCTTCATCGGCTCGGCGGACCGCACGGAGGCGACTCTGGCCGAGTTGTTCGCCGACCCGTTCGAGCACCTCGACGAGCGCCCCGAGCGGCTGCGGGCTGCCGGAGGGCGCGACTGGTAGGTAGCCACAGGGCTGGTGGTAAGGCCGCTTGGAGTGGGTCATGAGGTCGCCGCAAACGCTCAGCGAGGCCGATAGGCGCCTTGTCGCTGCATGGGCGGCCGACTGCGCCAAGCGGGCCCTGGCCCTGTTCGAGGCCGAAGCCCCGTCCGACGGTCGCCCGCGTGCCGCAATCGCACGGGCCCGGGCGTTCGCCCGGGGGGAGCTCGGCACGGCCGAGGAGATCCGCCGCCGCTTCGTAGGGGGCGTCCCGGCGGGCGAGCTGAAATCTCCCGTCGCCGCCGCAGCCGCCCGCGCGGCCGGCCAAGCCGTCGGCGTCTGTCACATGGGTGCGCACGCCCTGGGCGCCGCAGCGTACGCAGCCATGGCGGCCGGCCTTGCTGCTCCTGACCGGCCAGAGGTGGTCGACGGCGAGATCCGCTGGCAGCTCGCCCACATGACGGCCGAGGTCCGGGCCGCCATTCGAGCCCTGCCGCCCGTCGGTGACAACTCCTCAGGCCCTCTCGGGCCCGGTCTGCTCGCTTCCGGCCAACTCGGCGCCATCGTCCGCGCGCTCCAAGCAGGTCTCGGCGGGCCTGGCCAGCCCGGCCAGGGGAGTACCGGTCCCGAGCCTGCGTCAGGCCACTAGGGAGCGGGGGGCCCGGCCAGGGCTTGCCGCCACTGCTCCAGGGCGTCAGCGAACGCCGGGCGCGCCGTCCACGCCAGTACGCGCAGCAGCAGGCCGTTGTCGCCGGTTGTCTTCAGGCGCCCCTGCATGAAGGCCACGCTCGGTGCCAGCTCACCGCGACCGACCAGGTCGGCGTCGTCCGGGCTCAGCAGGAGGCTGAGGGCGGGCTCGCCATCGCAGCCCGGGCGGGGTTGGCCCGGCCCGTCCTCCGACCACTCGCAGCTCCAGAGCAGGGAGCCCGCCCGTCCAGGCCCGTCCGGGGCTCCCGGGCGCCGTGACCGCTGGCGTCCGGTGTCGCCGATCTGGAAGCAGACCACTGCCGGGCTCACAACGCAGCCCTCTCCCGGATACCGGCGAAGAGGTCGTCCTCGGGGGGGGTGGAGCTGGTGTGGTTGTAGGCGAGGTGGTAGTCGTCCCAGTGCCCCAGCTCGGCCTTGACGTCGTCGGGCAGGCCGAACCAGAACGGCGAAGCCGGGTCCACCTGGGTGGCGTGCGCCCGCAGGGCCTTGTCGCGCACCGAGGCCCATGCGGACACGTCGAGCTCTGTGGTCACATCCTCCTGCGGGGCGTTGGCCATGGCCTCGAGACGCTCGTCCGTCCAGGGCAGCTCCAGCCCCAGCTCCTTGAACTTCTCCATGGTCGCCAGCTGGCGCTTCTTCGACCAGAGCATGTAGTAGAGCTTCTGCGGTTGCCAGGGGTTGCCCGCTTCGGGGAACGCACCGGGGTCGCCTGCCGCCAGGAAGGCGGCCAGGCCGACCTCGTGTGCCCGTATGTGGTCCGGGTGCGGGTACATCGACTGGAGCGCCGGGTAGACGAGCATCACCTGGGGCCTCTCCCGTCGCACGATCTCGACCAGGCGGCCTGTGGCCTCTCCGACGCCGGCACGGGCAAAGCAGTCCGGGCGCTCGTTGGCGGGCGTCCCCGGCATGCCGGAGTCACGGTAGCCGAGCATCACAACCTCGTTGTAGCCGATGATCTCGGCCGCCCTGGCCAGCTCGTCGCGGCGGACTCGGGCGAGGTCGGCCCTCACGTCCGGGCGGTCCATGGCCGGGTTGAGGATGTCTCCCTCCTCGCCCCCCGTGCAGCAAACCAGCACGCACCGGACGCCCTGGGCGCGGTACATGGCTACCGTGGAGGCGCCCTTGGACGACTCGTCGTCGGGGTGGGCGTGGACGCTCAAGAGGCACAGGTCGTCGCTCATCCCACCCAATTTAAGGCCCTGCGAAGTCACGCGGGCGCCCTTGGAGCTGCCATGTGCCTTCGGGCCGTCCGGCGCCTGCTCGTGCACCGGCGAGCCGCGGCCGAAGGCAGCCCGCTCATGTAGCCAGCGAGCCCTGGCAACGCCGCTCCTACCATGGTGGCCATGCCTGAAGGCCTCCTCTTCCACCAGCTGCTCGCCGGCCGGGACTTCGCCGTCGGGGACAGGTTCGCCGCCACCATGCGCAACCACGCCTACCTGATCGGCGACGAGCTCACCCGTGACGTGGTGGTGGTGGACCCGGCCTACGACATAGGCGGGATCCTCGCCTGGGCAGGCGCCAGGGACATGAGGGTCGTCGGGGCCCTGGCGACCCACTACCACGCCGACCATGTCGGAGGCGAGATCTTCGACCACCGCATAGAGGGGCTGGTGGAGCTGCTGGCCAGGGTGGACGTGCCGGTGCACGTACAGAAAGAGGAGATCCCCTGGGCCCACGAGATGGCCGGCGCTCCTGTCTCGTCGCTGGTCGGCCACGCCGACGGCGACGTCGTGGAGGTCGGTTCGGTGCCCGTGCGCCTGCTGCACACGCCCGGCCACACACCCGGGAGCCAGTGTTTCGAGGTGGGGGACAACCTGGT
Source organism: Actinomycetes bacterium (assembly GCA_021828475.1). Taxonomy (GTDB): domain Bacteria; phylum Actinomycetota; class Acidimicrobiia; order Acidimicrobiales; family Palsa-688; genus JAJZMF01. The sequence goes on along the minus strand of JAJZIY010000014.1, from coordinate 36,559 downwards.
GTCGGGCGACACCCTCTTCCTCGACGGCTGCGGGCGCACTGACCTGCCCGGGGCGGACCCCGATGCCATGTACACGAGCATGCAGCGCCTGGCCAGCCTGCCTGGCCGCCTGGTGCTCTGGCCCGGCCACCACTACTCCGAGGATGCGAGCGCGCCGATGGAGCGGGTGAAGACAGCCAACGCCGTCCTCGGGCGTATGGCTCGCGAGCAGTGGCTTCGCATGTTCGGCTGAGGCGGGCGGGCCCACTGCAGGGCAGAGCCGCTGACCGACTTGCGGCGCAAGACGCCGGGTGCCGGGGTGGTACAAGCTGTGAGGGTGGCTGGAACCAAAGTTGTCGAGGTCGCCGGGTTGCGCAAGGCCTACCGCGGTACGGTCGCCGTGGACGGGCTCGACCTCGCGATGGACCAGGGCGAAGTGCTCTCGCTGCTCGGGCCCAATGGCGCGGGCAAGACCACCACGGTCGAGATCCTGGAGGGTTACCGCCGCCGGGACGCCGGGGAGGTCCGGGTGCTGGGTGAGGACCCCGAGAGGGCGGGCCGGGCCTGGCGGGCCCGGCGCGGCATCGTCCTGCAGAGCAACGAGGACGTCGTCGACCTGACCGTGGCCGAGTGCGTTGGCCACTTCGCCTCCTTCTACCCGCGCCCGGCGCCGCCCGCCGAAGTGATCGAGCGCGTCGGCCTGACGACCAAGGCCGGCGCCTACGTCCGTTCGCTGTCGGGGGGCCAGCGTCGCCGCCTGGACGTCGCCCTGGGGATCGTGGGGCGGCCGGAGCTGGTGTTCCTGGACGAGCCGACGACAGGGTTCGACCCCGAGGCGCGGCGCCAGTTCTGGGACGTGGTGCGCGACCTGACCAGGGAAGGCACCAGCGTGCTGCTCACCACCCACTACCTGGAGGAGGCGGAGGCGCTCGCCGACCGGGTGGCGGTGGTCAACCTGGGGCGGGTCGTGGCCACGGGCCGGCCCAGCGAGCTCGGAGGGCGCCAGGAGGCGGCAGCCGAGGTTCGCTGGCTTGGCCCCGGTGGCTGGCAACGGCGCACGACGGAGCGGCCGACGGCCCTGGTGCGTGAGCTGGAAGCCGCTTTCGGGGGTGAGGTGCCCCGCCTCACCGTCACCAGGCCAAGCCTGGAAGACGTCTACCTACGCCTGATCGGCGCCGAGCTCCCCGGTGCGCCCGAGGGAGCAGAGCGATGAGCCGGACGACTTCGGCCCCCGATGTGCCCGGTGGGGCGATGGCCACCGCAGGGATGGCAACACGGGGGGCAGCCTCCTCCGCCGGTGCCGCCTCCCGGCTGGTTCGTGCCAGCCTCTCGCGGGCCAGGGTCGAGCTGCTCCAGTTTTTCCGCAGCCGCGATGCCGTGGGTTTCACGCTCGCCCTGCCCGTGGTCATGCTCATCCTGCTGGCTTCGATATTCACCGACCGGGTAAGGGGAACCTCTGTCGCGTACAGCCAGATCTACACGACAGGCCTGCTGGCCGGCGGCGTGGCGTCCACCTGCTTCCTCAACCTGGCCGTTGTGGTGGCCGGGGAGCGCGAGAACGGCACCCTCAAACGCCTGGCAGGCACGCCGATGCCGCGCACCGCATATTTCATGGGCAAGGCCCTCATGGTCCTCACGACGTGCGCCCTGGAGACGGCCGTCCTGCTGCTCTTCGGGCACTTCGTCTACAACGTGCAGTTCCCGGCCACTCCGTGGCGGTGGTTCACCTTCGTATGGGTGACAGTGCTGGGCGCGGTATCCATGGCGCTGGTGGGCCTGGCGTTCAGCAGCCTGCCCCGCTCGGCTCGCTCCGCTGCTCCCGTCGCCAACCTGCCCCTGCTCGTGCTCGAGTTCCTCTCGGGGGTCTTCGTGCCCTTCACGTCGCTGTCGAAGACCATCTACGACCTCGCCGGCATCTTCCCGCTCCGCTGGATCGCGCAAGGCTACCGTTCTGCCCTGCTGCCCCAGTACTTCGTCCACATCGAGCCGACGCGGGGGTGGGACCACGCCCAGACGGCTCTCGTGCTCGCGGCCTGGTGCGCCGTCGGCTTGGTCCTGGCGGCCAGGACCTTCAGGTGGACGGGCAAGGGGGAACGGTGAGCTGACGGCAGGAAGACGGCGTGGGGCGACCACGTGACGGACGCGGAGTACCCGCAGGCTGAACGCCGGCGGAGCAGGCGCTCCGGGGCGCGTGCGCTGTGCCGGCCGTCGCTTGGATGTCGGCATGCCCGCTGGAAGCCGGCATGGCCGCCAACCTGTCGGAGCTGTGAGCAGCAGGTTGGTACCATGACCGGCGCATGTGGAGGTTGCGCCCGTCGGTGCTGCTGGGGGCTGCCTGGGCGACCGTCGCCGCCTGGATGGTGAGACGCCAGCTCAAGAGGGACGGAGTGAGGGCGCGGGCCTTGCCCCCGCCCCGCCTCGGCCCCAGGGCAGGGCTCGGGGTGATGGGCGCGCTCCACCGCCTCGAGCCGACCTGCCTCGAGCGAGCCCTCGTCCAGCAGGCGTGGCTGGCATCCCAGGGCTCCATGCGCGACGTGGTCATAGGCGTGCCCCTGGACGGGATGCGTACCCAACCGGCGCATGCCTGGGTGGACGGCACCGATCGCGTGTCGCCCCAGCGGTACCACGAGATCCACCGGATGCCGCCCCCCGAGCCCCGGCGGCGTGCAAGGGCATCGGGACAGCTGCCATGACGGCGGGCCGTCACGCGGGCCGCAGCTGTCCCTCCGGCAAGCTGCGCTACGGGGACCGCGTCGGCGCCCTGCTCGCCCTGGCGCAGAGCGCGAGCAGCTCGAAGGCCAAGCGCAACGAGGTAAGGGCTTACCGCTGCCCCCGCTGCGACGGTTGGCACCTCACGAGCAAGGGAGCGTACTCCCCGCCGACGCTCGAGCCGAGGGTGCCTGGCCAGCGCCCGTACCAGGCCCCGGGTCTTGGCGCCGCCCGGGTGCTGCCGGTCGCTCCGGGGCCGGCACCCACGCCTCCGGCCGGACCGACGGCCCCGAACCCTGGCCCGGCTCTTGGCGCTGATGCCAACTAGAGGCGTTGGCGGTCACGTCGAGTCAAAGGGCAAGGGCCTCGGCCAGCGAGTATTCTCCAGCAGACCGGAAGGATCGTGACTGTGTCAGGCCGGGAGCGGAGTCCCCGGCAGTTCTGAGGTTCTGGGCGCCGCTTCCAGGGGGGCTTGGGCCGCCTGCCGCTGCCCGCCTTTGTGATGGTGACCAAGAGGTGGTCACGGCGACTCTGCTGAGCCTGCCGGCTGGGCCGGTGGGCAGGCCGGCTCCCGGGCTGCCCAGGCCGACTTCGGACATGAGCGCCGGGACCGAGAGCGAAGCAGCGCTACGGTCGGGCACTGGGACGACGACGGCCGCAAGAGGGGACAGCTCTCGGGTGGAAGCGCTCGCCGCCGCGAACCGCTCCCGGTGCTCACGGCGGTCATCCCGGCACACCGGCGGGCGCTACACTCCGGCCCATCCCCGGGCGCTACGTCACCGCACAGCCACGCGCGCGCATCCCGTCATGCCCACCGCCGCTACGCCCGGGCGGGGGCGATTGGCAGAGCTGCGAGTGCCAGCGCAGTGAGGTGGCAAGCTCTCCTAGTGTCTGTGCTGGTGCCGGCCGAAGGGCCGGCCGGACGAGCGAGGAAAGAGGGTCACTCCTGAGCCTGCCCGCCGACGCAAGAGGCAACACACCCGAAGCGGCTGACACCCCCGAAGCGGCTGACACCCCACCCGGTGGTGCTCGTGTCGCTGCGCCGTTACCACCCGGCTCGAGTGCGCAAGGTGCGCCCTGCACCTCGACTGGCACCACCCGAGCCGATGGGACCTCCGGCGCAGGGGGCGCGCCTAAGCGCTTCCACGTGGACGACATCCTCTTCCCCGTGGGCGAGCGCCACGCCCGGGACCTCCCCAGGTTGGTTGCCAACTCCGTCCGCCTGGTGTGGCGGGCAGGCCGGCGTGAGCTCGTGCTCACACTGTCATTGCAGATGCTGGCGAGCCTGGGCCTTGCCGCGGAGGTGCTGGTCGCCCGCCAGTTGTTGAGCGCGTTCCTGCAGGTCGGCAGCGGTGCAGCCGCCGGTCGGGTAATCGTGCCGCTGGTCGCGCTCACTCTTGCGACGGCCGTCATAGCCTTCGCCGGGACGGCGGGCAGCGAGCTGCAGCGCATACTCTCCGAGCTGGTGAGCCGTTACTCGGCCGGCAAGGTGCTCGACGTGGCGGTCGCAGCGGACCTGCTGGCTTTCGAGACGCCCGCCTTCCACGACCGTTTGGCGCGGGCGCAGATGAACGGCTCGACCAGGCCGCTGCAGATGACCAGCGGACTGATGAAGGTGGTCCAGGGCCTGATGAGCATCGCAGGGGTGGGCGCAGCCCTGCTCTTCATACAGCCGTTGTTCGTCGCCCTCCTGGTGGTCGCCTACGTCCCTGTTTACGTGATGACGACCCGGTCGAGCCGGGCGTCCTACAAGCGGCTGATATCCCTGGTCGAGCAGGACCGGCGCCGTACCTACCTGCAGGCCGTGCTCACTCGCAAGGAGGAGGCCAAGGAGATCAGGACCTTCGACCTGGGCGGGTTCTTCAGGCACAGGTGGGACGATTTGTACGAGTGGCGTATCGGCCAGTTGCGCCAGTTGATGAAGCTGCGGATGCTCAACGGGCTCATAGGCAGCACGGCCATGTCCGTGCTCACGGCCTGTGCAGTCGGTTTCCTGGTGTGGCTGGTGTCGACCCACAGGGTGTCGCTGGCCGGCGCTGGTGCGGCTGCAGGCGCAGTATTGCTGCTCGGTGGCCAGCTGCAGGGCCTGGCCAGTGGCGCGGCTCAGCTCTTCGACAGCTCCTTGTTCATCGAGGACTTCAACTCGTTCGTGCGCTCGATGCCGCTGATGGTTGCCCACAGCCGCGGCGGGGGTGCCCGGCCGCCGGCGACTTTCGAGGTCCTGCGGGCCGAATCGGTAGGTTTCACCTACCCGAGCAGGCAGAGCCCGAGCCTTGTCGACGCGACCATCGAGGTGCGTCGTGGAGAGGTCGTGGCTCTGGTCGGCGAGAACGGTTCGGGCAAGACGACTCTGGCCAAGGTCCTTGCCGGGCTCTACCGTCCCGAGAGCGGCCAGGTGTTCTGGGACGGGCTCGACACCGCTAGCTTCGACCCGCACCTGTGGCGCGAACGGGTGGCGGTTCTGTTCCAGGACTACGTGCGCTATTTCATGACGGCAAGGGAGAACATATCGACGGGTGACTGGAGGCGCATGGACGACACCGGTGCTGTGGCGCAGGCCGGGCAGCGAGCAGGAGTCGACGGGTTCCTTCGCTCCCTGCCCGAGGGTTACGAAAGCCTGCTCGGACCTGAGTTCCTCGGCGGGGTCGACGTATCGGGCGGTCAGTGGCAACGCATTGCACTGGCAAGAGCCTTCTTCCGCGACTCGCCGTTCGTGATCCTGGACGAGCCGACGGCAGCGCTGGACCCGCGTTCGGAGGCGGCCCTGTTCACCAGTATCCGTTCGCTTTTCGCCGGCCGCTCGACGCTCTTCATATCCCATCGCTTCTCGAGCGTGCGCAGCGCTGACCGGATCTACGTCCTGGACGCAGGGCGTGTCGTCGAATCCGGTACGCACGAGGAGCTGATGGCCCTCGGAGGCCACTATGCCGAGCTGTTCGCCCTGCAGGCCCAGGCATACATGACCGGTCCGCACCCGGTGCCGCCCACTGGCTGGGAGGCCGGAGGGAGCGCTGAGCCTTGACCGGTGCCGCGGCTGCAGCGCGGCGAGCGGCCGCCGCACCCCGGCGCCCGCCCGTCACCCCAGCGGGCCTCGTTGACGCGCTCCGCCTGGCGTCGGCCCGGCCAGGGGTCGTCGAGCCGACAGAGCTGCAAGCCGCCGTAGCTCGGGTCGACCACGTACGCCTAGCCCGCCTGGCGGTGTCGCAGCGGGTGGCCGGTGCGGCCGCCAGGTCGCTGGCCCGCATCGTCTCGCAGGAGGCTGCAGGCGAGTTGAAGCGGGCAGCCAAGCGGCAGGGTTTGCTGCACCACCTCGTGTGCCTGGCGCAGCTGGAGACCCTCGGTGACGCCCTCGGCGCCGCCGGGGTCCCCTGGCTGGTGGTCAAGGGGCCGGCGCTCGCCGAGCTCGCCTACCTCGATGCTCCGCGGCCCTACGCCGACCTCGACATCGTGGTGCCGGGACGCAGCTTCGGCGACGCGCTGGACGCGTTGGCGCGAACCGGCGGCGCAGTCATCGACCGCAACTGGGACCTGGTCTGTGCCGGCCCTCGAGGCCAGCTCCACCTGACGACAGGCGCACCTGCCACGGTCGACCTGCACTGGCACCTGGTCAACCTGGCTGAGCAGAGGCGCCGCTTCCGGGTGCCGATGGACGAGCTGTTCGAGCGGCGCCGCACGGCGGCCCTCGGCCAGGCCCGCGCCCATGTCCTTGAGGCCACGGACATGCTCTGCCACGTGGCGCTGCACGCCACCCTCTCGGGTGGCCACCAGCTCGGGTGGCTGGCGGACGTCGACCGTTGCGTTGTCAACATGGCCCCGGACTGGGACGAGCTGGTAGCCCGGAGCCTGGCTTGGAGGGTCAACCTGCCGGTGGCGGTGGCCCTGCAGCGCGCCCGGAGGGTGCTTGGAGCCCCAGTCCCAGGGGCGGTGCTGGACGCCCTGGCCCGGGGGCCCGCCGGGACTGTACTGCTACGAGCCATGGGCGACTGGCGACCGGACGGTAGGCTGCCGGGAGGGGGCTCGATCGGGCGGGGGGTGTCCCGGTCGTTGCGTGACGGGCTGGGCCGCACGGCGGCAGCGGCCTGGGGGGAGGCCACGGCCATGGTGCGCAGGCAGGTGGACCACCACGAGTACTGGAACGACCCGGAGGACCCCCGCAACATCATGTTCCCCACCGGCGACGGGCAGGGCCTGGCCAGGTACCTGAGGCTGGTGGCGGCCACGGACCGCTTCGGGCACTGAAACCTCAGCCGCTTCGTCCGTCGTCGGTCGGGACCTGGTCGCCCCAGCAGGACCAGCCCGGCCGGGCGTGCCTGGCGAACAGCTCGAGGAACGGCCCCGGCGAGCAGGCTTCGACGATGCCGTACAGCTCGTCGGGCTTGCGCGAGTGCTCGCGCTTGCGGGAGGCGAACAGGTTGACCTGGCGCCGAGCCGGTGCCAGGGTGCGCAGGCGGCCGCGCGAGCCGAACAGGACGAGCTCGGTCACGTTGCGGAAGTAGAACCCGACGCCCCGGCCGTCGCTGCCGCCGTCCCTGCGCACCTTGTGCCAGACCAGGTTGGCCTTGTACACGAAGCCCCAGTTCTCGAGGACGGTCAGGCCGTCGGCGAGCAGGGCGTTGGGTACCCACAGGTAGCAGTGGGAGGCCCCGGCCATGAGCTCGGCCACGGGCAGGGCGGCGATCTGCTTGGTCGCCATGGTCGAGTACCTGGCCAGCCGCCGGTGCTCGGGGGCGACCTTGCCCGTGCGGTTGACGAAACGCCACGGTGGGTCGGCGAGCACGGTGCCGAAGGGCTGGGCCGCACCCAGTGCCGGCAGGGACAGCTCGGCTGGGGTCGGCGTCACGTCGGCGATCCCGCCGATGATACCCGGGCAGGTGGTGGCCTTCCTCCACCGGGACGGCCGAGCCGGGCCGGCGCTACCCTTTGCTGCGACGGCCGGCGCCCACAGGGGCGGGAGGAGGACGCGATGACCGACGAGTACAGGGCGAGCGGCGTGGACTACGACCTGCTGGACGCGGCCAAGCGGGATGCGATCGCTGCCGCCGCCGGCACCTGGGTGCTCCCCGGGCCCATGGGTGTCGAGATGCTCGGCGCGTCCCGGGGCCAGCCAGCGGTCGTCTGGTCGCTGCAGGGCCGGCACTTCGCGATGGTGCTCGAGTGCCTCGGCACCAAGTCTGCCCTGGCCCGCGAGTACCAGGAGCTGACGGGCAAGGACATGTTCGACGCCGTCGGGTACGACACGGTGGCGGCTGTCGTCAACGACATGTGCTCGGTGGGGGCACTGCCCATGGTCGTGAACGCCTATTTCGCCACCGGGACGCCGGCCTGGTACAGCCGGGAGGGCCGCTTCGCTTCCCTGGTCCGTGGCTGGCGGGCAGCCTGCGAGGCGTCGGGTGCGGCTTGGGGTGGTGGCGAGTCGCCGATGTTGAAGGGGATAGTGGCCGAGGGGGAGATCGACCTGGCCGGGTGCGCCGTTGGGGCGGTGCCCTCCGAGCAGGCCCCCCTGCTGGGCGGCGCCCTGGAGCCGGGCGACGAGATCGTGATGGTGGCCAGCAGCGGCCTGCACGCCAACGGCGCCTCCCTGGTGCGAAGGGCAGCGGACGCGCTCGGCGGCCTCGGCACGCCGATGCCTGACGGGCGCAGCATGGGCGAGGCCCTGCTCTCCCCCAGCCTCGTCTACGTGGGCCTGTTGAAGGAGATCTACGCCCGCGGGCTGGTCCCCACGTATGCGTCGCACATAACCGGCCACGGGTTGCGCAAGGTGATGAGGGCGGACAGAGACCTGACCTACCGCCTGCACAGCCTGCTGGAGGTCCCCGTCTCACTGCAGTTCGTCGTGGACGCGCTGTCCCTGCCCGCTCGCGACGCGTACGGTACGTTCAACATGGGTAACGGTTTCGCCGTTTTTTGCCGGCCGGGCGACGGGCCTGGCGTAGTCGAGGCGGCCGGTGCTGCCGGTTACGTTGCCGGGTTGTGCGGCGCTGTCGAGGCCGGCCCGCGCCAAGTGGTGCTCGAGGCGCAGGACCTGGTCTTCTCGGACGAGGACCTGCAGCTGTCCTGACGGCCGCCGGCCGGAGCTCGAGCCCACCTTGCAACCCGGTGCCACGCCCTTGCGCCGGCACGACGACCGGTACGCGCCAGCGCTGGGCCGCTGGGCCGCTGGGCCGGGGGGCCGGGGGCGCCGCTGCTGCGGCCCTGGGGCCGGTAGCGTCCTGCCATGACAGGGGACTGGCGTGCCGACGGCATGCGTGTACTCGTGACCGGGGGCACGAGCGGCCTGGGGGAGGCGATGGCGGCCGCCCTGCTCGATGCCGGTGCATCGGTGGTGGTGACCAGCCGGGACCAGGGACGGGCCGCTGCGGCCGCGCGCCGGCTGGGCCGGGGTTGTCTCGGCCTCGGCATGGACGTCCGTGACGAAGCGGAGGTCGAGCGGGGCACCGACAGCGTCCACCAGCAGCTCGGCGGCCTGGACGTGCTGGTCAACAACGCCGGGATCGGGATGCGGACGGTCAACCCGAGGTTCTTCAGCGACCCGCGACCCTTCTGGGACGTCCCGGCTGGGGGGTTCCGGGACGTGGTTGCCACCAACCTGACCGGTTACTTCCTGGTGGCGCGGGCGGTGGTGCCCCGGTTCGTGGCCGCAGGCAAGGGGCGCGTGGTCAATGTCTCGATGAACCACTCCACCATGAACCGCAAGGGCTTCGTCCCCTACGGCCCGGCCCGGGCGGGTGCCGAGGCACTGGCCCGGATCATGGAGGCCGATCTGGCCGGCACAGGTGTCACGGCCAATATCCTCCTGCCCGGAGGGGCGACGGCGACCGGCATGATCCCCGAGGGCCTGCCCGCCGAGCACCGGGCGCAGTTGCTGGCGCCCGAGGTGATGGGACCTCCCATCAGGTGGCTGTGCTCGCCGGAGGCCGCCGGCGTCCACGGCGAGCGCCTGGTGGCCACCGGGTTCGAGGCGTGGCTTGCGGCCCGGCGCACCCATGCAGGTGATGTGACCCCCGCGTAAGGAGCCCCGCGTAAGGAGCCCCGCGTAAGGAGCCCAGCCGGCGCCTCGAGGCCGTTGGTGCCCCGTGGCTCGACAGCTACGGCGCTGTGGCGCCGGCCATCGGGACAGCGAGGAACGTCACCGTGATGTCGCCGCTGCCACGGGCGTAGCCGTCGCCGCTCAGTTCCAGCCAGTGAACATCGGGCGGCCGGAACTCGGGCGAGTAGCCGAGCGAGGCCGGTGCGGCAAGCACGTGGTCGTCGGCGGCCGTCCCCGTCACGAACAGGTGGCGAGAGCCGTGGTGGCCCCGTCGCGTCCCGGGAGCCACGCTGCCCCAGGTGGTCAGGTAGGTGAGCGGCGGCCGGAGCAGCAGCCCCTCGACGCGGTCGAACGCGCTCGCTCGCATCTCGAAGCGGGCTACGACGAGTTGGCCGGGAGCAGCGGGCGGAACGTGGACGGGCTGGCCGAAATGCACATGGGCGACGCCGAGGACGTGGGCGGGGCCGCAACGGCCCGGCACCTTCTCCAACACCTGCCACTGGCCCTTCACCGCCAGCTGCGCGTAGTGGCAGTACACGGCCACGGTGGTGGCCGGCGGGTCCATGTACTGGTCGCGACCGGCGAAACCGGTACGGCGGTGCTGGTACAGGATCCTCTGGGGAGCCGCGCCGGACGAGATGAAGGACGCGTCCATGCGGTCCGTGGAGAGGGTGAAGGCGCTGTAGGACTGGAGGACGGGTTCGGGGTCCCACTTGGTCCTGGTCAGGTCCCAGGCCAACAGGTCCTCCCATGGCTCGAACGCCACGGTGTGGCCGTCGACCAGGCGGGCGGCCCGCTGCACCCCTTCACGGCGGGCCACGGTCCGGCGGCTCGATGCTTCGAGCGCGGCGAACCGAGCCGGTGAAGCCATGTCGGCGACTTCGCTCACGAAGTTGCGCGCTGAGAGGAGGGGGTCCAAGCGGGGCACGACGGTCAAGGCCAGGGCTATGACGCCGACAACCGACAGCCCGGCTACGAACACCCGTCTCGGTGCCCGCAGGACAGCCAGGAGAGCCACGGCGCAGAGGACCAGGCGGAAGAACCCCGGGTAGTGGTTGCCGGCCACGAAACCGTCCTTGACCACGGCCCAGCACCACGCCGCCAGCATCACTCCCACAGCCACCCGGGTGGCCGGCCGCTGCCGGGCCAGGGCGGCTGCTGTCACGACAGCCAGGGCAACAACGGCGAGCGCAGCCCACCACCCAGCGGCCCGCTCGACCAGGGGAGTGCCCATACCGGCGCTGTAGCCCTCGGCCAACGACAGCGAGACCCGGGCAAAGGGAACCAGGTTGCCGAGAGCCTGGCCGGCCACCAGCCAGCCGCCGAGGAACGCCCCGACCGACGCCCCCGTGCCGGCGAGGACGGTCCTGGCCCGTCCCGCCCACGACGTGGCGGCCCCGAGCGGGGCGACCAGCACGACCGCCACCAGGCCCACCGCGTCGCTGAACTTGACCAGCACGGAGAAGCCCAACAGGGCTCCGGCACCCACGGCCAGCCATTCGCGGGCGCGCTGGGACCGCTCCTGGACGAGCAGGAAGGCCATGCCCAAGCCCACCACGGGCGCGAAGTCGGCGCTGCGCCCCACCGCCCAGGCCGCGCCGACCACGGCCCAGGTGGCTACGCCCGCACCGAGAAGACCCCAGTAGCGACGCATGCCGGTCACGAGCAGGGCAGCCAGCAGCCATGTCACGACCAGGATGTAGAGGAACGACACCAACGCCGTGGGCAGGTACAGCGGCTGCAGGAAGCCGGCGAAGCCGTACGGCCCGTACGTGAAATCGACCTGCGGGCCCCACTGGAGGTGGTGGGTGAAGGCGTAAGCGGTCCCTGCCTGCCAGGAGATGTCCAGGCCCGGCCGGAGGCCGGCCCAGGCGCTCCAGTCGAGGACCGTGACAAGGCCGGCTGTCAGCAGGTTGCTGGACCACCGAGGGAGCGGCCGCTGGCGTGCCTGCCAACGGAGCCGGGCAGACGTCCAGGCTTCGCCTGCCCGCTGCGACCAACGGCTCGACCTGGCGGGCGCCGGGCTGGCCACCGACGGCTGCGAAGCGGTCGCGTCGGGGCCGGCCTCTACCGGTCGTGGCCCCCGGGGGCTGCCCGGAGGGCTCGGTTTCTCGGTGGTAACCATGTCCGTGTCCTCGCCCGCCGACCCAGGGCGGACAGCTTATTGCTCTGCCAGGCGCCGTGCTCAGTGGAAGTCCCGTGAGCGCAGGCCGCCGCGCCCGCCAGCCCCGGCGAGGGGCGCGAGGGGCTCGACCTGGACGGCCAGGACGTTCATGGCCCCCTCGGCCCTTTCCAACTTGCCTCTCACAAGCAGGGCTACCGAGCTGCGGGCCACGTGGCCGTAGCGCTCCCATAGCGGCCCCGGGCAGATGACATTGACCATGCCGGTCTCGTCCTCCAGGTTGACAAAGACCGTGCCCTTGGCGGTCATCGGGCGTTGCCGGTGGGTGACTATGCCCCCTACCAGCACCGCTGCCCCGTGGGGCAGCCCGGCCAGGCCGGCGGCGGTGACGACCCCCATCTCGTCGAGCCGCCAGCGCCAGAGCTGGGTCGGGTAGCTGTCGGGAGACAGGCCGGTCGACCACAGGTCGGCCTGGTTGAGCTCCGTGACATCCATGGGCGGCAGGTCGGGGGCTCGCGCCCCGGGCGCCACGCCAACCAGTGACCCAGCGCCCCGGCGCCCCTGGGCCAGCGCGCCGGCCGCCCACAGAGCCTGGCGCCGGGGTACCCCGAAGCAGTCGAAGGCCCCGGCCGTGGCCAGTGCCTCGGCCTGGGCGGCGCTCAGGTTGCAGCGGCTGACTACGTCCTGCACGTCCGTGTAGGGGCGGCCAGCAGCCATGGCTTGGGCCAGGTCGGGGCCGATCGTGCGCACGTAGGAGACCCCGAGGCGCACGGCGGGCCCTGCCGGCGGCGGCATAACGCCCGGTGGTCGAGGGGGCTGCCCGGGGCTGGGCTGCCCGGCGCTGCCCGTACCGGGCCCGAGGAGCGAACCGGCAGCGCTGGCGTTGACGTCCGGGCGGAGGACTTCGACGCCGTGACGGCGGGCATCGAGCACGAGGCTCTGGGGTGACCAGAAACCCATGGGCTGACTGTCGAGCAGGCCGGCCAGGAAGGCGGCCGGGTAGTGGAGCTTGAGCCAGGCCGACGAGTAGACGAGGTAGGCGAAACTGACCGAGTGGCTCTCGGGGAAGCCGAAATTGGCAAATGCCGACATCTGTTCCCAGATGCGGTCGGCGATCGGCCCCGTGGCCCCTCGCTCCGCCAGCCCGGCGTAGAAGCGCGCCTGGAGCCGCTCCATGCGTTGGGCGCTGCGCTTGGCGCCCATGGCCTGGCGCAGCTGGTCGGCCTCGGCGGGGGAGAATCCGGCTACGTCTATCGCCATCTGCATGAGCTGTTCCTGGAAAAGGGGTACCCCCAATGTCTTTTCGAGGCTCCTCTCGAGCAGGGGGTGCAGGTAGGTGATGCGCTCGGTGCCGTTGCGCCGGCGCAGGTAGGGGTGCACCGACCGGCCCTGGATCGGCCCGGGCCGGATGAGCGCCACTTCTATGACGAGGTCGTAGAAAGTGCGGGGGCGCAAGCGGGGGAGGGTCGCCATCTGGGCGCGGCTCTCGACCTGGAAGACCCCGACCGAGTCGGCCCGGCACAGCATGTCGTAGACGGCCGGGTCCTGGGGCAGGTCGGCCAGGTCGAGATCCTCGCCGTGGAAGGCCTTCACGTGCTCGACGGTGGAGTGCAGGGCCGAGAGCATCCCCAGGCCGAGCATGTCGAACTTGACCAGGCCGGCCCTGGCGCAGTCCTCCTTGTCCCACTGAAGGACGCTGCGGTCGGCCATGCGGGCCCATTCCACCGGGCAGACCTCGGAGACGGGGCGGTCGCACAGCACCATGCCCCCGGAGTGGATACCGAGGTGGCGCGGGAAGTCCAGGCTCTGGCGGGCCAGGTCGAGCACGTGGCCCGGTACCGGGCTGCCCCGGTCGCCCCCGCCGCCGTCGCCGTCCCTGGCCCGCCGGGCTGCCTCGCCTGGCCTGCTCCGGCTGTCAGGGCGTCGCGGCTCGGGGGTGGTGGCACTGCCGTCGGTGCCGTCGCTGGCGGGTAGCGGCCCCCAGACGTCGATGCTCTTGGACCAGGCATCGACCTGGCCCTGCGAGGCGCCGAGAGCCTTGCCCATGTCGCGCACGGCCGAACGCGGCCGGTAGGTGATCACGTTGGCCACCTGGGCGGCACAGGCGCGGCCGTAGCGGCGGTACACGTACTGGATGGCCTCCTCCCGCCTGGCGCTCTCGATGTCGACATCGATGTCGGGCGGCCCGTCCCGCTCGGGTGACAGGAAGCGCTCGAACAGCAGTCCCAACCTCACGGCGTCCGCTTTGGTGACCCCCAGGGCGTAACAGACCGCCGAATTGGCCGCCGACCCCCGGCCCTGGCAGTAGATGCCGGCCTCGTTGCAGAAGCGCACGATGTCCCAGACGATGAGGAAGTAGCCGGCGAAACCGAGCTGGTCGATCATGTCGAGCTCGTAGTCGATCTGGGCGTAGGCGCTGGGGTGGTCGGGGGACTGACGCGGGCCGTAGCGCCGCCGGGCACCCTCCTCGGTGAGGTGGCGCAGCCAGGTCATCTCGGTGTGCCCCTCCGGCGTCGGGAAGGGGGGGAGGTCGGGGGCCACCAGTCTCAGGTCGAAGGCACAGGCCCGGCCAAGCTCGGCTGCCCGGCCGACCACCCCGGGGTAGCGGGCGAAGCGGCGCTCCTGCTCGGCCGCGCTGCGCAGGTGGGCGCACGCCGCGGCGGGCAGCCAACCGTCCATGTCGTCCAGGCTCCTCCTACCTCGGACGGCGGCCATGGCCGTGGCCAGTTTGGCCCGTCCCGGGCGGTGGTAGTGGACGTTGTTGGTGGCCACCACGTCGGCGCCGGCCCGGCAGGCCAACTCCACCAGGGCGTCGTTGCGGGCGGAGGCGAGGGGGTCGCCGTGGTCCCATATCTCGACCAGTACGTTGTCGTGCCCGAAGTGGTGCTGTAGCTGGGCCAGCCGCCGCCCGGCGGCGGCAGGCCCCTCGCTCAGGAGCGCCCCCACGACCGGGCCCTTGCGGCACCCGGTGAGGACAGCCCAGTGGTCCGAGCGGGCCCCGGCAGGTGGGAGGGTGAGAGGGGGTGGGTTGTCACCGGTCGTGGAGATGCCGGACATGTCGATCTCGGCTCCGGCGCCGACGGCGGCCAGCAGCCCCAGGTCCATGGCCGGGCGCCCCTTCTCCCGGCCCAGGAGGTGGGCGGCGGACAGCGCCTTGCACAGCCGGGAGTAGCCCACCGGGCCCCGGGCCAGGACGACGAGGTGCTCGCCCTCGGGATCCGCGGCTCCCGCCTGCCCCCGGGTGAGCCCCAGGGTCACCTCGGCGCCGAACACTGTCGCCAGGCCGACCTCCGAGGCGGCGGCTGAGAAGCGCACCACGCCGTACATGCCGTCGTGGTCGGTGATGGCCAGGGCCTCCAGTCCCAGGCGGGCGGCCTCCTCGGCCAGCTCGTCGGGGTGGGAGGCCCCGTCCAGGAAGCTGAAGTTGGAATGGCAGTGCAGCTCGGCGTAACGGGTCCCTTCACCCACCTCCTACAGAGTACCGAACACGCGTTCGATAGCCAAGCGGTCGATGGGTGATGGACCGGGGTGCCTCAGCTCAGAGCCACTGCCGCGCCCACCCACATCGTCCTGGTCTGCTTCCCCATCATCTTCGTCGGTGAGCTGCCGGACAAGACGATGTTCGCCAGCCTCGTCATGGCCACCCGGGGCCGGCCCGTGCAGGTCTGGCTCGGCGCCGCCCTTGCCTTCGTCGCCCACGTAGCCATTGCGGTCACCGTCGACGCGGCTCTGTTCTCGCTGCTATCGCCCGCACGACCACGTCCCGCAGCAAGGCCGCGCACCGCCGGCGGAAAAACAGGAAGACCGGGACCTCGGCACCTCGCAGGGTGCGTTTCGGCCCACCTCCAGCGCTACGCTCGGGCGGCCTAATAGCTGGACGGGAACACCCCGATGAAGGGAAGGCAGCATGTTGTCCATTCTCCGCAGGCCTGCGCGCCTGTTCACGGCGCTCGGCCTCGGCGCCGCTGTTGTGGCCACTTCCGCCGCCGTTGCCATAGCGGCTGGTCCAACCCCGTCCTCGACGCAGGTGCTGACCGCCTGCTCCGGACGGGGCGGGTGGCTGCGGCTCGTCGCATCCGGCACCCACTGCCGCAGAGGTGAAACGGCGGTCCAATGGGACGTCCAAGGGCCCACCGGCCCAGCGGGCGCAACCGGCCCAGCGGGCGCAACAGGCCCGGCGGGCCCACCAGGGGCCCCCGCCCCCTCGAACGTGCCGGACCAGCAGGTCATCGGCAAGCTCGTCCTGGTCCCGCTCTCCAACACCTTGACCTCAACCGCGACCGACCTCTATTCCTTCAACAGCGAACTGGACCAGCAGCTCAACATCGGGTCCCAGAGCGGCGGCGCTACCGGGGCCGGCAGGCTCACCAGCCAAGGTGCCACCTTCACGGTCCCCATCGGCTCGGCGCTCACCCAGCTCATGATGTACGAGGCCCAAGGACAGCACTACAAGTCGGCCACGGCCGAACTGTACAAGCCGGGGACGACGACCGTCGTGGGGACCTACGAGATGTACCTCGTGGCCGTCAAGAGCCTCATCCTCGGCAACGACGGCGCCGCCACCGCCTCCACCCAGGCGACAGTGACCGTGGAGTTCGGCGGGTACACGGCGACCGTTCCACCGAGCAGCGCGGGGCAGCCCCCCTCCACGGCACAGTGGAACCTCATCAACAACAACAGCGACGTGAGCAATATCTAAGCGGCCCGAGGTTGCCGACCAGGCCGGCCGGGCGTAGGTCTCCGGTCGGCCATCGGCGGCGCTGACGGCCGGTGCAGGCCCGGCCCGGCTCCGCTCGGCCACGTTGGTGCCCAATGACCCTGTTCGCAACGCTGGCCGGCACCCACAATCGGATCATGGGGGCGACACCAGGTCGCGCGCACCAGGCCGAGACGCACCGCGGCGACCGCAGCGCGTGGCTGAGGGCTGCTGTCCTCGGGGCCGACGACGGGATAGTTTCCACTGCAAGCCTCATGCTTGGGGTGGCCGCTGCCCATGCCACCCGCTCGGGCGTCCTGACAGCCGGGGTGGCCGGCATGGTGGCCGGTGCGATGGCCATGGCCGCAGGTGAGTACGTGTCGGTGTCTTCGCAACGTGACAGCGAACAGGCCGACCTGGCCCGTGAGCGCAAGGAACTGGCTGCAGCACCGGCCGAGGAGCTCCAAGAGCTGACCCAGCTCTACATTGCACGGGGCGTCGAGCCGGCGCTTGCCCGGCAGGTCGCCGAACAGCTGACCGCCTCCGATGCCCTTGGCGTCCATGCCCGCGAAGAGCTGGGCCTGGCCCATGAGCGCAGGGCCCGACCGCTGCAGGCGGCAGCGGCGTCGGCAGCCGCCTTCGCCGCTGGTGCCTTACTGCCTGTGCTGGCAATGGCTGCCTCCCGGTCGGCCCAGTCGGTGGTCATTGCGGTGGTCGCCGTTGTCGGGCTGGCGGTGCTCGGCTGGGCCGGCGCGGTCGCGGGTGGGGCCAGGTGGTTGCGTCCGCTGTCCCGGGTCGTCACCGGCGGCTCACTGGCGATGGCGCTGACCCTGCTTGTCGGGCACCTGTCCCATACCGCAGGGGCTTAGCTCAGTGTCGACCCGCCTGGTCCCCGGCGGCCCGGGGGAGAGCCTGGTTCCCGCCCGACGGTCATCCGGCGGGTCAAGCCCTGGGGGCCGGCGGTTGACGTCGCCGCGCACCACGCACTCGCTGCCAGGTCACGGTGAGGTCCGGCTCCGGCGGGCGCACGCCGGGCGGTGGTGACGGCGGAGCCGGCATGCCCGTCAAGGCTCCGGTGACGGAGCGAGGACCGAGCTGCCGACGAACGCCGGAACGGCTCTCTCGGGGAGAAAGGGGCGTGTGGAAAGCGCCCGCCACGTCTGGTGCCTCGCAGAAAGGAGGGTACCCCCACCACGGGGTCAGTCGGGCCAGACGAGGCGGCTGCGCTGCGGAGACCACGAGTGCGCTCCACGAGGGCAGGCTGTGGGCAGCGTCCACCGGCAGGCGGGCCTGACGGCGCCACGAGCGGGTGACGCTCACCCCCGGCCGACCCGTCCACCAGGGGCTGGCCGTCACCGACCTCACCGGGACGTCGACCTGGCCGGCCAGGCGCGAAACAGCTTCCAGCGTGCGCATGTCGCCCACGCCCGGCAGGACCACCTTGGTGCCGAACAGCGAGAAGAAGCCTTCGGCTGCCTGGCCCCAGCGGGTGCGGGCCTGCGACAGGTCCTGCAGGCAGGCCATGGTAAGCAGACCCTGGCCGCCTCCCTCGCTGACCATGGAGGCCAGGTCGGGGAGGGGGGCGATGTTGGCCAGCTCGTCGAGGACCAAGGTCACCGGCAGGCGCAGGGTGCCCTCGGCTGCGCGCGAATAGGTGCCGGCTCGCACCTGCTCCAGGAAGGCGACGACGACCGGGGAGACCAGGGCCTGGTAGCGGGCTGGCGCGCACACGAAGACCGTGTCGCGGCTCGCCGCGAGAGCTGACGGGTCGAAGTTGGGCTCGTCGGCCGCGGCGAGGGCTGCAGCCGAACGGTATGCGGCCAGAGTGCCTGCAGCGGTCGAGAAGATCCCGCTGCGCTCGCGCTCCTCGGTGGCGGCTATGCCTCCGAGGACTTCCATGGCCAGACGGCCGTTGGGGCTGCGGGCCAGCAGGACCGCCATGGGCGTCTGGACGTCCTGGGACAGCACCCAGGAGAGGACCTGGCGCATCCCTCCGCCTGTCAGGGCCGAAGCGTGGAACAGCGGGCCCAGGAGGGCTTCGGCCCGCTCTGTCCAGTGGGCGCTCTCA
The DNA here is from genome assembly GCA_021828475.1 of Actinomycetes bacterium. Classification (GTDB taxonomy): domain Bacteria; phylum Actinomycetota; class Acidimicrobiia; order Acidimicrobiales; family Palsa-688; genus JAJZMF01. The sequence continues at coordinate 17,958 of JAJZIY010000014.1, read as the reverse complement.
CCGGTGCGACCGTCGGGCCGGGCGGCCTGGCTCATCACCCGGGCGGTCACGAGGGCCTCCTCCCAGTCGCCGGAGGCTTCGACCGGCGACCATCTGACGCTGCAGGCGCCCGGGGGGACGGGGACGGTGCCCGTCGGGTCGAGCACCCAGCACCGCCCCAGCGCGCAGCGGCTTGCCAACGTGGTCTGCAGTACGTCGAGCTTGGTCGAGGTGACGACTACAGGCCCGGGCGCCGCCAGCACGTTGGGCACGACGAGGCTCGACGTCTTGCCCGAGCGCGGTGGACCGAGCACGAGCACCGCCTGCTGGCTGCCACCCCACACCAGCCCCCGGGGGCCGGCACCGACGTAGAGCTGGGGCCCGTTGGCGGCCAGGTTGGCCCGCATCTCGTCCAGGCTCAGTTCGGGAGCCCAGGTACCCGACGCTCGCCGGGCCGGTGCAGCATCGCTGCTGCGTCCCCGGTCGCGGTGCATGGCTTCCTGTAACCGGCCCCGCCGCTCCGGCCTTTCAAGCGGCGGGCGCCAGCGGGGCCGGGCGCCGCAGCGGGCGTAAGGTCGAGCCCATGGGTGTCTCCTCGTACATCGCCTCGATGCGCCAGCACATCGGTCACGACCTCCTCCTGCTGCCGGCAGCAGGAGTGGTCCCCTTGGACGAAGATGGCCGGGCGCTGCTGGTCCGCCAGGCTGACGACGGCAAGTGGGGGATCCTGGGGGGCGCCATCGACCCCGACGAGGCTCCGGCCGACGCTGCCCGTCGCGAGGCCCTCGAGGAAGCGGGCGTCGAGGTCGAACTGGTGGCGCTGCACGCCGTTGTCGGAGGGCCCCGGTTCCGGATGTACTACCCCAACGGCGACGTCGTCTCCTACGTCGGTGTCATCTACGAGGGGCGGGTGACGGGTGGTGCGCCGCAACCCGACGGCGACGAGATCGTGGAGACGGGCTGGTTCAGCGGGGCGGAACTGCCCTCGCTGCCGATGAACGCGTTCACCCGGGCCCTGGTCGAGGAGGCGAGGCTGGCCGAGTGGGTGAAACCGCCCCTGGCGCTCGGCGGCACGCCCTTGGGGGCGCCGGTGCAGTGCACCTGGCCGGCGCCGTAGCCATTGGGGACCGCCCCGACCTCGTCGTCGCCGTGTGGGACCGGCGACTTCACGCTGGCGCCCCGGGAGCGCACCTCTGAGCGGTATCCCCGGTGAGCGGTATCCCCGGTGAGCGGCATCCCCGGCTCGAGGCGTGGACGGGCCTGTGGTGCCCCTGCACGGCCCCGCCAGCGCTTGCCTGTGGCACCGCGGGCCCACGATGCTCGGGACATGTCGAGTGACAGGTACACCCATGGTCACCATCCGAGCGTCCTGCGTTCGCACAGCTGGCGCACAGCCGGCAACTCCGCCTCCTACCTCCTCTCCCACCTGGCGCCCGGCCAGTGCCTCCTCGACGTCGGTTGCGGCCCGGGCACCATCACCGCCGACCTTGCCGCCCTGGTCGCCCCGGGCGAGGTGGTGGCCGTCGACAATGCGCCCTCCGTACTGGCCAGCTGCCGCTCCACGCTGGAGGACAGGGGAGTAACCAACGCCAGGGTGGAGGAGGCCGATGCCTACCACCTGCCCTACGACGACGATTCGTTCGACGTGGTGCATGCCCACCAGGTGCTCCAGCACCTCGGCGACCCGGTAGCGGCCCTGGTCGAGATGCGCCGGGTGTGCCGCCCCGGAGGTGTGGTGGCGGCACGTGACAGCGACTACCCCGCCAAGACCTGGTACCCGCTCGACCCGTGGCTGGACCGCTGGATGGCCATGTACCTGGCCGTCGCCCGAGCCAACGGGGCAGAGCCTGCGGCGGGCCGGCGCCTTCTGGCCTGGGCCAGGAAGGCCGGTTTCTCCGAAGTGACGGCGTCCGCCTCCGTGTGGTGCTTTGCCACGCCTGCCGAGCGTGAGTGGTGGGGCGACCTGTGGGCCGAGCGGGTGCTGTCCTCCTCGCTCGCAGACCAGGCCCTGCGGGGCGGCTTCGCACATCGAGAGGACCTGGAGCAGATGTCGCAGGCCTGGCGCCGCTGGGCGGCGGACCCCGACGGCTGGTACATCGTGCCCGCAGGAGAGGTCCTCTGCCGGCCGTGAGCGATCTGTGACGACTTCACCGGGAGCCGGGACCGAGAGGGGGCGGAGGCACATCTTCGTCAAGGGGCGCGTCCAGGGAGTGTGGTACCGGGGCGCCTGCCAGCAGCAGGCCGAGGCCCTAGGTGTGGACGGCTGGGCCCGCAACCTGCCCGACGGCCGGGTCGAGGTGGTGGCAGAGGGTGCTCCGGAGGCGCTGGACCGGCTGGAGGAGTGGTGCCGGGAAGGACCTCCCTCCGCCCGGGTCACCGGCGTCGAGGTCTGGGAGGAGAGGGCCGAGGGCCTGGCCGGCTTCGAAGTGCGCTAGCACCGGTCCCTCAGAGGCCCGGAGGCGGGCGCACCGGCCGTCGCCGTTGCCCCCGGGACGAGCGGCACGGCGGGGCGGCCGTCCCGTTAGCATCCAGCCATGGCCACACCGCAACCTGGGATCTTCGCCCTGGGCACCCGCTCGCACTACTACATGGAGCTCGACCTGCGGCCGGGTGCCGACCCGGCGGCACTGGCCGGTGCCCTGGCGGCCTTGACCGAGCCACGGCGCACCACCGGCGGTGCCAACCTCGTCGTCGGGCTGGCCCCGTCGTTGTGGAGCTCCCTGGCGCCCCGGGACTGCCCGGCGGGCGCTGCCGACTTCGTTCCCGTGGAGGGGCCCGACGGTTACCGCATGCCCTCGACCCAGCACTCCGCATGGATCTGGGCCGCCGCCGCCGGCTACGACGTCGTATTCGACGTGGCCCGGGCCTCGGCCGCCGCCCTTGCCCAGTTTGCGACGCTGGCCGACCAGGTCGCCGGGTTCGCCTACCGCGACAGCCGCGACATCACCGGTTTCGTCGACGGCACGGAGAACCCGCCCCTCGACGAGGCGGCGGATGTTGCCGTGGTGCCCGACGGAGCGCCGGGCGAGGGGGCCAGCGTGGTGCTGGTCCAGCGCTGGGAGCACGACCTGGCCGCCTTCCACGCGCTCAGCCTGGCCGAGCAGGAGGCCGTGATCGGGCGTACCAAGGCCGACAGCGTGGAGCTCGACGACGACGTCAAGCCGGCCAGCTCCCATGTCGCCCGTACCGTCGTCGAGGACGAAGACGGCGAGGAGCTCGAGGTATTCCGGCGCAGCACCAGCTTCGGCGATGTTGGCACTCACGGGATGGTTTTCGTTGCCTTTGCCAGCCGTCAGGCGGTGACGGCCCGGATGCTCGCCCGGATGGCGGGTGCCGAGGACGGCACAAGGGACGCGCTCACCCACTACTCGCGCCCGGTCACCGGCGCCTTCTATGTCGTTCCCGAGGTGGGGGCCCTGCGCTGGTTCAGCCTTTGATCGCGCCGGTCAGGCTCCCAACGATCCGGCGCTCGGCGAGCATGAAGAACAGGAGCGCAGGCAGCATCGACAGGGCCGCGAAAGCCAGGATCTTGGCTGTGTCCTGGGAGTAGGTCGACTGGAACGTCGCCACTCCGAGGGGCAGCGTGTAGTGGTTCTGGTTGTTGAAGACCAACAACGGCAGCAGGTAGGCGTTCCAGCTGGTGATGAAGGAAAGGATCGCCACAGTGGTGATCGCCGGTCGTGAGAGGGGCAGCAGCACGCGGCGGAAGAAGCCGAGCCGGCTCGTGCCGTCCACGACTGCGGCGTCCTCGAGCTCGGCCGGTATGGCCCGCAGGAACGGGCGCAGGATGAAGATGGTTATCGGCAGGGAGAAAGCGGCCTCGGGTATGGCCACGCCCATCAGGTTCTCCAGCAGCCCCAGGTTGTGGAGCCAGAGGTAGAGCGGCAGGCTGGCGACGCTGGCCGGGAAGAGCAGGCCCACCATGAAGAGGCTGAAGAGCGCCTCGCGGCCCTTGAAGCTGTAGCGGGCGAGGGCGAAGGCGGCCATCGCCCCGCAGACCACGGCCAGGCCGGTCGCCACCACGGCGATGATGGAGCTGTTCATCACGAAGGTCCAGAAGGTGCCCGAGGTGAGGATCGCGGTGTAGTTGCTCACGACCCAGGGATGGGGCCAGGCCACGGGCGCGGTGTTGATCTGGGCACTGGTGCGAAAGCCGCTCACGACGACGTAGAGGATGGGTACGAGCGTGATGCCGACGACAACGAGAGCGGCCATGTAGCTGATGGGAGTGCCGAGCGACATGCGCCGCCTGCGCACGCCGGGCTTGTCGGCGGCCGACGGGGCCGCCAGTACGGCTGCTGTCATGTCCCCACCATCCTGGTGACGGCGCCGGCGGTGTCGCGGCGCAGGGCGAACCTCTGGTAGACGAGTGCGAAAACGAAGCAGATGATGAAGAGCAGGACCGCAACGGCGCTGCCGTAGCCGAGCTCGGAGCTGGTCGGACCGTTGTAGATGAGGTAGGTCACCATCGTGTCGGAGGCGTTGGCCGGCCCGCCCTCGGTCATGATCCAAACCAGGTCGAACAGCTGGAACGAGCCGATCACCGACAGGAAGACCCAGATCCTGACCGTCGGCCCGAGCAGGGGGAGCGTCACGTGGCGCAGTGACTGGCGGCCTGTGGCACCGTCGAGAGCGGCGGCCTCACGCAGCTCTGCCGGGATGCCCTGGAGCCCGGCCAGGAACAGGATTATCCCAAAACCGATGTACTTCCAGGTGATGACGGCGAACATGGTGTAGAGAACGATGCTGGTGTTTGCCAGCCACAGCTGCACCAGGCCGCCGAGGCCCAGGAACTTCAGGACCTGGTCCACGAAGCCACCGGGCTGGAGCATCAGCAGCCACACGACCGCCGTGGTGGCTTCGGACAGCACGTAGGGGGCGAAGGTGACCAGGCGCAGGAACGACTGGCCCCGCAGGCGCCGGTTGAGCAAGAAGGCGAGGGCGAGCGACAGCGGGAGCTGGACGAGGAGGGACAGGCCGGCGATTATCAGGTTGTGGACGATCGCCCCCCGGAACACCGGGTCGTCCAGCGCTACCCGGTAGTTGTGGAGCCCGACGAAGCCGGTGAGCGGGCCCATCCCGTTCCAGTTGTAGAGGCTGTAACGCCCGGCTACCAGGATCGGCACCAGCACGAAACCTACGAAGAGCACCAGCGCCGGGCCGAGGAGCAGCGTCAGCTCGACGTACTTGCGCAGGTGCCTGGGACGCCGGCCCAGCCCGGAAGGGGGGACCGGGCCGGGCGACGTCCGGGTTGGGGGGAGGCTGTGGCCCTGTCGTACCTCAGGCAGGGCCACGACGTCCGATTTCACGTGTCCTATTTTGCCTTGGCAGCGGCTGCGACGGCCGAGATTATCGATTGCGGTGTGCCCTGCCCGGCAAAGTAATTGGCGATGGCGGCGTCGAGGGCGGTGCCGACGTTGACCGGGAACGCCACGTCGAAGTAGGTCTGCAGGTAGTGGATGTGCTTGTAGTAACTGAGCACGTCACGCAGGCCCGGCACGGTGAGCGCGGACGAGGCGGCGGTGTTGACGGGCAGGCCGACGGCAGCCTTGGCCACCTGCTTTTGTACAGGCGTGCTGTCGAGGTACTCGAGGAACTGCACGCAGGCCTTGGTGGCCTTGGTGCTGCAGGAGAACCCGTCACCACCGCCGAGCACGGTTGTGGGGTCACCCTGGCCACCGGGCACGGTGGGGAAGGGGAACCACCCGAGCTGGTTGTTGATGTTCTTGTCAGTTGTCAGCGGGTCCATGGTGCCTGGGTCCCAGTCGCCCTGGAGCTCCATGGCCGCCTGGCCGTTGGCGACCATGCCGGCCGAGCTGCCTGCGCCGGTCTGTGCGGGGGTGGCGAGGAAGCCGGGCTGGAAGGGCTGGGTCTTCATGAACGCGGCGAGGTCGTTGCCTGCCTTGACGAAGCAGTTGGCGCTCAGGTTGATGGCCTTCATGGCGTGCTGGAGCGTGTTGGTCGAGCACTCGCGCAGGGCGAAGTACTCCCACCAGAATGCGTCAGGCCACTTGTCCTTGCTGCCCACGGCGATCGGCGCGATGTGGGCGGCCTTGAGCTTGGTGACGTCGGCTTCGAGCTGGGCCAGCGTGGCGGGCGTGCCCTTGATGCCGGCCTTGGCGAAGAGGTCCTTGCGGTACCAGAACCCGACCACGTGCAGGTCGTAGGGGATGCCGTACTGCTGGCCGTCGACTGCCCAGCCCCCGGCCACCTTGCCGATGGTCTTGATCCAACCCTTGGTGGCCTGGGTCATGTTCATGAGCTTGCCCGAGGTGATCTCCGTCGCCTCACGGCCGCCCCCCCACTGCTGGAAGATGTCGGGCGGGTTGCCCGACTGCAGGGCCAGGGGGATCTTGGTGTTCTGCAGGACCTCGTTCTGGATGGGCACGTTCTGGATGGTGACGCCCGGGTGGGACTTGTCGAAGGCCTTGGCGGCGTTGTTCCAGACGTTGAGCAGGACGCCGGACGTGGCGTTGTTCCACCATGTGAGCTGAACGGCGTTGCCGTGCCTCAGGTTGGGCGAACTGTGAGGTGCGGCGTTGGCGGATCCGGCTCCCCATGCAGCCATGCTGAGCGCCGTCACCGCGGATACTACGGATGCCAGCGCCCGCTTACCGTTACGAAACTTTCGCACTTGAGCGAACCTCCCCTTCATGGCTCGACCCGCAGTGGGCCGGCGACAGGTGGAGCATATGTGGCTGTTTTCGTGTTGTCAACGCACTCCGCAAGTTCCGTGCCGTGGTACGGTACTTTCGTGACTGAGATAGCCGCCTCGATACCCGACGCCGCCGCGGAGGTTGCCGGCGCCCCCAGTGAGGCCTCCAGCTCCGACCCTTGGCGGCGTGCCGACCTGCCGGTGAGCCAACGGGTCGAGGACCTGTTGGGGCGCATGTCGCTGGAAGAGAAGGTCGCCCAGCTGTACGGTGTCTGGCTGGAGGTCGACGAGGCGTCGGGCGAGGTGGCGCCCCATCAGCGGGACTTCGCCGCAGAGGGCCTGGACTGGGACGTGGTGACCGTCAACGGCCTGGGCCAGCTGACCCGGCCCTACGGCACGCTGCCGGTCGAGCCGCTGACCGGCGCCCAGAGATTGGCCAGGCTGCAGGCCGAGTTGGTGGCCCGCTCCCGTCTCGGCGTGCCCGCTCTCGTGCACGAGGAGTGCCTCACCGGGCTGACCGCGTGGCAGGCCACGGTCTACCCCTCGCCGCTGTCGTGGGGCGCCAGCTTCGACCCCGACCTCGTGCGTGAGATGGCCGCTCAGATCGGCCGGACCATGCGCGCGCTCGGCGTGCACCAGGGCCTGGCCCCCCTGCTCGACGTCGTGAGAGACCTTCGCTGGGGGCGCGTCGAGGAGACGATCGGCGAGGACCCGTACCTGGTGGGCCTGATCGGGTCGGCCTATGTCGAGGGGCTGCAGTCCGAGGGTGTGATGGCGACGCTCAAGCACCTCGTGGGGTACTCGGCATCACGCGCCGGCCGCAACTTCGGTCCCGTCTCGGTCGGCCCGAGGGAACTGGCGGACGTGCTGCTCCCGCCGTTCGAGATGGCGCTGCGGGCGGGGGCCAGGTCTGTCATGAACGCCTACAACGACATCGACGGCGTGCCGGTGGCTGCCGACCGCTCCCTGCTCACCGGTTGGCTGCGGGACGAGCAGGGCTTCGAGGGCACGGTGGTCTCCGACTATTTCGCCGTGTCCTTCCTCGAGGCTCTGCACGGGGTGGCCGCGTCGAGGACGCAGGCCGCGGCCATCGCCCTCGACGCCGGGATCGACGTGGAGCTGCCTACGGCCAACTGCTTCGGTGCCCCGCTGGTGCAGGCGGTGGAGAGCGGCGAAGTGAGCCCGGCCACCCTGGAGCGTGCCGTGCGGCGCGTCCTCACCCAGAAGTGCGAGCTCGGCCTACTGGACAGCATGTGGTCGCCGCTACCGCCGGCCCTCGAGGACGGCGCCGCCGACCTCGACCCGCCTGCCCACCGCCAGCTGGCCAGGGAGCTGGCCCGGCGCTCCGTCGTCCTTCTGGCCAACGGCGGTGCCTTGCCGCTCGCCTGCGACGCCAGGGTGGCGCTGGTGGGCCCCAGGGCGGACGCGCCGGACGCGACTTTTGGCTGCTACTCGTTCCCGGTGCACGTCGGGCGCCGGCACCCCGAGGTCCCGCTCGGCGTCAGCGCCCCCACGCTCCTCGAGGCGCTTGCGGCCTGCGCTCCGGGCATGAGCATCGAGCACGTGGAGGGGTGCCCCGTAACGGGGGGTACCGACGAGGCCATCGCTGCGGCAGCGGCGGCTGCGGGGCGCGCTGACGTGTGTGTGGCGGTGCTCGGGGACAAGGCCGGGCTGTTCGGGCAAGGCACCTCAGGGGAGGGCTGCGACGCTGCCGACCTGCGCTTGCCCGGCCGCCAGGCGGAGCTCCTCGAAGCAGTGCTGGCCACCGGCGTGCCCGTCGTGCTGGTGCTGCTCGCCGGGCGCCCCTACGACATCTCGCCCCAGATGGCGAGGCTTGCCGCCGTTGTGTGCAGCTTCTTCCCGGGCGAGGAGGGCGGGGTGGCCCTGGCCGAGGTGCTGACGGGCCAGGTCCAGCCGTCGGGCCGGTTGCCGGTGAGCTTCCCGGCGCCAGGCGGCCCGCAGCCGTCCACCTACCTGACCGCCGCCCTGGGCCGGCGCAGCGAGGTGAGCAACGTCGACCCGACGCCGCTGTTCGCTTTTGGTCACGGGATCGGTTACCGGTCCGTCACCTGGGAACGGGTTGAGCCGCCCTCTCGTGCGGAGTGGCCCACCGACGCCAGCGTGGGCGTGGCGGTGACCCTGCGCAACGACACCGAGGTCGACCTCGCCGAGATCGTCCAGGTCTACCTGCACGACCCAGTCGCAGAGGTGGCGCGGCCGGTCGAGGTGCTCGTGGGGGCCCGGCGGGTGGAGCTACCCGCCAGGACGCGCCGCAGCGTGCACTTCGAGGTGCACGCCGACCTGACCTCCTACACGGGCCGGTCTGGCCGGCGCCGGGTCGACCCGGGAGACGTCGAGCTGCGCGTGGGCGCTTCGAGCGCCGACATCAGGGGCACAGTTGCCTTGCGCATGGTCGGCCCTGGTCGCGAGCTCGGCCCCGGGCGGGTGATGACCTGCATGAGCGAGGTCGGCAGAGCCGAACTTCTCGGGACGGCTGCTGCCGGGGAAGAATGAGCCCCATGCTCGACATGCCTCTGGTCCAGTTGCGGTCCTATCTGCCCGACGTCCCCGAACCACCCGACTTCGACGCCTTCTGGGCGGGGCAGCTGGGCGAGGCGCGCGCCGCTGCCCGGGAGGCAGTCTTCGAGCCGGTAGGGACAGCGGTCCGCCACGCCAGTGTCTTCGACGTGACCTTTTCGGGGCACGGAGGGGCACCCGTCAAGGGCTGGCTGTCCGTGCCCAATGCCATGCTGGCGCCGGACGTGCCGGTGATCGTGGAGTTCATCGGTTACAACGGCGGGCGCGGCGACCCTTTCGACTGGCTCGTCTGGCCGTGCGCCGGCTACCCCCACTTCGTCATGGACACCCGGGGCCAGGGCGGCAAGTGGCGGGCGGCGGCGACCGTCGACACCGGCGCGAGCGGCGACCCGAGCTCTCCCGGGATGATGACGAGCGGGGTCGGCTCGCCGGCGACGTACTACTACACGCGGCTCTTCGTCGACGCCGCGATGGCGGTTGACGCGGCGCGTTCGCACCCGGCCACGGCCGGCCGGCGTGTCGTGACCACCGGTGCCAGCCAGGGTGGGGGCTTGGCTCTGGCGGCGACCTCCCTGGACGGCAACGTCGCCGCGACGATGCCGGACGTGCCGTTCCTGGCCAACGCCCGGCGAGCGCTGGAGGTGGTGGACACCTACCCCTACGCCGAGCTGGCGGACTACTGCCGTGTCTACCCCGAGCGTACCGAGCAGGTGTTCAGCACTTTTTCCTACGTGGACGTCGTCAACCACGCCAAGAGGTCGGCCCCGCCGGCGCTGTTCTCCGTGGGCCTGATGGACGACGTGACGCCACCCTCGACGGTGTTCGCCGCCTACAACCACTACCGGGGCGACAAGGACATCGCTGTCTACGAGTTCAACGGGCACGAGGGCGGTGGGACCCCCCATCTGCGCCGCAAGCTGGCCCACCTGGCCGGCCTCTTCACGGCCGGGTAGGACGGCGGCCCAGCTCCGGGGCGCCGCTTCGGGCCCTGTTCACGGCGCGCAAGCTCTCAGCCGTCCCGTGCGGGCGCCGCCCTCTACGCCGGCCGGACGGCCGGAGGGGCGGAGGTCTCGCGGACCACAAGGCTGGTGACGAGCTCCGAGCTCTGGCTTTCGGGGCCGTCGTCGCGCCCGGCTGCCAGCACGAGGCGGACGGCGGCGCCCGCCATCTCCGCCAACGGCTGGCGCACGGTGGTCAGCGGGGGAGAGGTCCAGCGCGACAGGGGCAGGTCGTCGAAGCCGACGACGCTGAGGTCGCGCGGCACCTGCAGGCGGGCCATCCTGGCCGCTTCGAGCACCCCGAGCGCCTGCAGGTCGCTGCCGGCGAAGATGGCCGTCGGCCGCTCTGGCAGGGCGAGCATCTCGGCCGCGATCTTGAAGCCCCCGTCGACGTGGAAGTCCCCCCACTGCATCAGCTCGGGCGCGACGGGGAGCCCGGCGGCCTCCATGGCGGAGCGGTAGCCGTCCATGCGTGCCCGGCTGCAGAACAGCTCCACCGGCCCCGAGATCACGCCCACCCGTTGGTGCCCGAGCTCGAGCAGGTGCCGCGTTGCGCTGTACCCGCCGGCCCAGTTGGTCGCCCCGATCGTGGGCACACTCGGGTCGATGTCGCCGCGGGGGTCCACCACCGCTACGGGCAGCCCGCGCGAGCGCAGCTCGGCCTTGTCGCGTGCCGAGAGGTTGGCGAGCAGGAGGATGACGCCCCGCGTCCCCCGGGAGCTGATGTGGTCCAGCCAGGAACGCCGCCTGGCGCCGTCCGACAGCGAGGTGAGGGCGATGCGCAGGCCGGCCTCGGTGGCGGCCTGGGACGCCCCCCGTACGATCTCCATGGCCCATGGGCTCTCGAGCTCCTGGAAGACCAGGTCGACGATAGGTGGCTGGCCGGTGGAGGTCGAAGCCCGGCGCTCGTAGTTGTGGGTGGAGAGCAGGGACTGGATGCGGCGGCGTGTGACGTCGCCGACGTCCTTGTTGCCGTTGAGCACCTTGGAGACCGTGGAGACCGAGACGCCGGCCTTCTCGGCTATCTGAGCGATCGTCACCCGCGCCTTGCCTCGCTCGGCGGGGTCGCTCGTCGCAGGCCCTGAGGTGTTGGGGAGACGGCTGCGGGTGCGGGGCATGAGGCCACTCTAGCGGCGAGCGACCCTTCCGAAAACATTCGTACCTACTGACGAGTGCGGGTCATGAATGGCGACCCGAGGCGCCAGCCCTCAGCGCCAAGATGGCAGCTAGGGCCGCTTGTCCTTCGACTCTCGGCGCTCATGGCACGGAAGCAGCGCCGACGGAAGTTTCGTTACGTCACTCCGGCAGACGTGGAGCTGGCAGGCGCCGCTGCAGCCGGCACAGTGCCCGGTAGCTGGTGAGCACGAGCCCGGCCCGCTCGGCCAGCGCCTGCAGGCCCTGGCGGGCGGTGGCGATGTCGTGGTCCTCGACGCGGGACGGCCAGTCGGGCATCACGGCCCGCAGCTCCTCGGAGTCGCGTGCCGGGCGCAGCACGAGCTCGGTAACACCCGGCGCGAGGTCGCTCAGCATCTGGTCCATGGCGGTGCGCGCGCTCTGGCCCCTGGGGGACCGGACGAGCCTGTCCGGTGAGACCACGCCCTCCTCGGCTGCCAGCTGCCTGAAAGGGAAACCCACCTGGCGCTGGTGCCCAGCTCCGGCGAGGCGCAAGGGGAGGTGGAACTCGACGGCGAGCTCGAGCGCCACGTCGAAGAACTCCGGCCGCAGCTCCAGGGCGCCCATGTGCGCCGACAGGTGGCTCACGTCGAAACCCCAGTAGACGGCCCTCTCCAACTGGGCGCGGCACTCCCTGCGGACCTCGTCCATGTCGGCGTGCTCCCACAGGTCGACCAGGGTCCTAGGGAAGCCGCCGTCGCCGTCGAGGAGCGAGGGGGCGTGGGTGACGGGGCCCCAGCGGTAGAGGTCGTACTCGGCGTTGAGGGTCATGTGGACCCCGACGTCCTCGCCCCGGTAGCTGGCGGCCGCCTCGCGCGCCCAGGGCCCGGGCACCACCAGGCCGGCCGACGTCGCCGTACCGGTACGCAGGGCGCCGTACACGGCCGAGTTGACGGAATGGCTGACGCCCAAGTCGTCACAGGTGACTATCAGCAGCTTGGCGTCGGGCGCATACCCCAGTGCCTCGGCGAGAGAGGTCATCGAAGCGAACGGTACCAGGCACAGCTGATCCCGCGGCACGGCTGTATGGGAAGCCGCCCGACCGAGGGGCGAGCGCTGTGCTGCAGGGTGCCGGGAGGGTGGCCCTCCGCTTACGGGTAGGTACGCTCAGGCGGCGCGGTGGAAGTCCCGCTCCTCGGCCCGACGGGTCGCGTCCGCAAGGGCGGCGCGGGCCTTAGCCACTCCGATGAGCCCGCGCTGGCGGTAGGTCTCACCGCCCCTGGTACAGGCGGGTGCTCCGTCGTCAGCAGGCTGCGGCTTGGGCACGGCCATCAGCTGTGGCTGCCAGACCGAGTCGGTCTCGGTGGTGGGTAGCTCCGTGCAGTTGTCGGCGTCGTTGTCCGTGGTGTCCATGGAGAGCTGCTTTCCCATGTACGACATCATTCCCCGAGGGTGTGACGATAATTCCACTTGGCCGGCACCGGTGAGCGGCAACGGGCTCGCCGGGCACCGGGGGCCCGCGACGGGACGGCCGCCGTTCATCTCGAACGGGCCCTCAGGCGGCCGGCGCGGGGGCGTGCCCGGCCACGGTGCGCAACTGGACCTCCTTCAGGAGGAACGAGATAAAGAACGCCACGGCCGCAACGGGTACCGACCACAGGAACGCCCGGTCCATGGCCGTCGTGAAGGCGTGGGCGGTGCCCAGTGCCCTGCCGTAGTGCGCGATGTACCCGGGCGAGAGGACCTTCTCCTGGTCTATGAGCACCGCTCCGAGGACCGCGGCTCCGATGGCACCGCCCAGGGTGCGGAAGAAGGTAATGGCCGACGTGCCTACGCCCATGTCCCTCATGGATATGGAGTTTTGAGTCGCCAGGACCAGGGTCTGCATGAACAGGCCGAGCCCGGCTCCTACGACGAGCATCATGCCGTCCATGGCCAGCGCGCCGGTCCCGACGCCTATCAACGAGAGCAGGTACATGCCCACGGCCATGATGGCTGTCCCCGACACGACGTACACCTTGTAGCGCCCGCGGCGGGAGATGAGCAGGCCGGACCCGATGGAGGTCACAAGTATCCCGACCAGGAGGGCGAGCAGGCGCAGGCCGGACATGGTGGGGCTCACCCCCCGCACGTACTGGAGGTACTGGGGCAGGAAGATGATGGCGCCGAACATCACGGCCCCGGTGATGAGCGAGAGGGCCGACGAGACCGAGAACACGCTGTTGCGGAAGAGCCGCAGCGGGATGATGGGTTCGGCGGCACGCGTCTCCCACCACACGAACACGGCCACCAGTACCAGGCCGACGGCCGCCAGCGCGACCGACATCGTGGTCAGCTTGGCGTGCTGAGCGAAGATCTGCACCCCGACCAGCAGCAGGGCGACACCCCCGACCGAGAGCAGCGACCCGCCGATGTCGAGACGAGCGGACTGGTGGCGGTGGTCGCTGTGGAGCACGCGGTTGATCACCACCAGCGCCACCACCCCGATCGGGAGGTTGACGTAGAAGACCCAGCGCCAGGAAATCTGGTCCACGAGGAAGCCCCCGATGAGGGGGCCGACGACGCTGGCGACCCCGAACACTGCACCGAAATAGCCCTGGTAGCGCCCACGGTCGCGGGGCGGGATGACGTCGCCCACTATGGAGAGGGCCACGGCGAAAAGTCCTCCGCCGCCGAGGCCCTGGACACCTCTGAAGACGATCAGCTGCACCATGCTGCCCGACAATCCCGACAGGGCGCTGCCGGCCAGGAACAGCAGGATGGCGATCTGGAAGATCAGCTTGCGGCCGAACAGGTCGGACACCTTGCCGTAAAGCGGAGTTGTGACGGTCGAGGTGAGCAGGTACGAGGTGACCACCCAGCTGTAGAGGTTGAGGTGGTGGAAGTCCTCGCTGATGCGTGTGAGCGCGGTGGCGACGATCGTCTGGTCCAGGGCGGCGAGGAACATGCCGAGCATGAGCCCGGACATGATCACGAGGATGGCGCGATGGGTGTAAGCGCCACCTTCGGGAGGGGCGTAGCCGGTCGTCCTCGGGTCGGTTCCTGCTGAGCGGTTGGCTGACATCTCCGCGCTGCCCTCCTGGGCTGGGTGGTGGTCGGGCGTAACGCTAGTGGCGTTGCCGGGTGGCGCCTCCGGCTGTAGCGCTGGCGCCGCTGCCCCACGGGCGCCTGGTCGCCGCCCCGGTTGGAGTGCTCCCGGGTTGGCGTGCTCCCGGGCCCTCGCTGCTCCGCTCAGCCGGCCGGCGGTCTCGGAAGGACGCAACAGGACGTCGCGGCCTGGGAGGGTCGCCGCAGCGGAGGGGGCAGCGGTTGGCTGTGTGGCCTAGCGGGGGATCTGGGTGAACTTGTACTCGTTGAGCTCGGGGAAATCCTCGAAAAGGTCCAGCACCTTGTCAATCGTGGCCCGGGCGAGCTCGCCGTCGCCCCTGGGACGGTGCATGAGGCGGACGAAGACCGCCCGGTCCTTGGCGATGAAGGTCGGCACCCCGAACACCTCCCACTGCTTGACGGCACTCTCGTGCTCCTGGCGGGCCTGGGCGACGGGCCAGCCGGACAGCGCCTCCTCCACGATGGCCTGCCCGTCCAAGCCGATCCCGCCGAGGGCGTCCGCTACGACGTCGGGGCTCCTCAGGTCCAGGCCCTTGTCGTGGCGAGCCGCAAAGAGAGCGGTATGCGCTTCGAGGAAGCTCTCTGGCAGCTTTTCGCGCACGACGATGCCCGCGAGGCCGGCCAGTACACCCGGGAAGGCAGCCGGGTCGTCCCACACCGTCGTGCCGTCGTCGAGGTGCGACTGGGCCAGGGAGAAGTAGCGGAACTGCACGTCCCAGCTGGCACCTGCCTCGAGCGCCTCCACCAGGTGCTCGTGGGCGTTACGGGCGAACGGGCACAGGTAGTCCCAGGTCACTTCGAAAGGGGTCTCCATGGTTGTCTACAACGGCTCATCGGGGCCCGTTGTTCCGCGTACCAGAGGCCTTGCCAGCTCGCCCAGCACCGCGCCGACCGCGGCACCGGCGACGACGTCGGACGCATGGTGGATCCTGACGTAGGCCCGGCTGGTTGCGATGGTGACGGCCGCGGCGTAGTAGAGGGGCCATGTGCGCCGTTCACGCAGGATGGCGGCGGCAAAGAAGGCACTGCTGGCGTGGCCGCTCGGGAAGCTGCTCGTGCGCGGGGTACGCAGGGGCAGCGGCCTCGGCTCCCGGGCCGCTGGTCTGGTGCGGCGGAAGGCCAGCTTGACGAGGCCGTTTACCAGAGTCGACTCGGCAGCAAGGGCCGCCGTGGTGCGTCCCAGAGTGCTGCCCAGGGTGCCGCGCCGCCAGCCCTCGAGAGCAGCGAGCGCCACCCAGACGATGCTGTGGTCCCCGGCGGCGCTGGCCCCGTACATGACCAGGTCGAGGGCTCTGTGGCCCCGCACGTGGCGCTCCAGCAGCGTGTCGGCGGCACGGTCGAACCGGGCTACCGCCGGGCTCTGGGGGAACCGGTTGACGGCGGCGGCCAGCGAGCGAAGAGCGCAGGGGCAGGTCCGGGTCCTCCGGCTCACGCCGTGGCCTCCAGGCTCAGCTGGACGGTGGCCGGGTTGGGCCCCGTCGCCTCACGGGGCACGAGGGAGAGGTCGCCGCCCTGCGCTGGGCAGTAGGCGTGGAAGCCGCACCACCCGCACTGGGGGCCCGGCTTGGGGCGGAAGTCCTCCTCGCTGCACGCTCGCCTTACCGCCGCCCATATGGCGAGCGCCTGGCGCTCCAGCCCGGCTATGGACTGGTCCGACGGCGTGCTGGATATGGCGAGCGGCTCGCGCAGGTGCAGCAACTGGACCCTCGCCGGGCGCCGGCCGAGGAACTGCTCGCAGAGGAAGGCGTAGAAGTGGACCCCGCCCAGGCGCAGGCCCTCCTGGGAAACGCCGGGCGCCCGCCCGGTCTTGTAGTCGGTGACGACGAGCTCGCCGTCGGTGTCCATTTCGAGACGGTCGATGATGCCGCGCAGGCGCAGACGGCTCTCGCTCACGTCGACCTGCAGGCGCAGCTCCGTGCCAAGGACACGCACCTCGTCGGGGTCCTCGAGGACGAAGTAGTTGCCGACCAGCTCCTCGGCGTCCGCCCGCAACTCCTCCAGCTCCTCACCGGCAAGCCCGAGCGCCGTCCCCTCCGTGCCCGCCAGTAGCTCGTCGAGGGCACGCCCGAGCTTGCGCAGGGCGGTCTCGAGGCTGCGGCCCCCCTGGGGCTCCTCCCACATGAGCAGCTCCAGGGCGCGGTGCACAACCGTCCCCTTGAACGCCTGGACGGTAGGGGGCTCGGGCAGCTTGTCGATCGCCGAGAGCCTGAAGGCCAGGGCGCACTCCTTGAAAGTCGAGACCTTGGAGGGCGTCAGCGAGGCGGGTAGCTGCAGCGACATCGTTTCAGAGGCTACCCAGAGGGCCCGACACCGGTGGGGGACCGTCGCCGGTGTGACTGCGGGTCGTGGGGCCGCCGGCTGCCTGTAGGCGGTGGTGCCAGCGGACGATGTCGTCGGCCGCGACCGTGGGTTGCTGGAAGGGCCCGAAGTGGCCGAGGCCGGGGTACACCTGGACCTCGCTGCCAGGCACCTCCGCCCGGATGCGGGCCAGCTCGGGTGGCGGCACGGCAGGGCTGGCCCCGCCACCGACGAGGCGGAGCGGGCACCGCAGGCCGGCCAGGGCGGCCCACGCGTCGTGCGCCCCCCCGCCCTCGTAGATGGCCGCCTCGTCCTGCGGACGGCAGCTCAGGGTCAAGCCCGCGCCTGCAGCCGGGCGCAGCCCTCCCTGCAGGTAACCCTCGAGCGCCTCGGCTGAGAAGTCGGAGAAGAGGCCCCGTCCGGCGAAGTGGTCCCTCGCCTCTTCGATCGAGCTGAAATGCCGACGCCGCCTGCGGGCACGCGCAGCAAGCTCGGGCCCTCGTACGTGGCGCAGGTTGTCGCCTGGTACCGCCATGATCGGTTCCCAGGCCCATATGGCGCCCAGTGTGCCGGGCCGCG
The DNA here is from genome assembly GCA_021828475.1 of Actinomycetes bacterium. Lineage (GTDB taxonomy): Bacteria > Actinomycetota > Acidimicrobiia > Acidimicrobiales > Palsa-688 > JAJZMF01. The sequence continues at coordinate 690 of JAJZIY010000014.1, read as the reverse complement.
CCTGCTCGGCCAGCAACAGTGCCGAGGCACCGGCCGAGTGCCCTGCCCCGAGCGCTCCACGCAGCCCGAGCTGATCGACCACGGCGACAACGTCCTCGCCGAAGTTCTCCCACGCCAGACCGCCCACTCCGGGTGCTCCCGAGGCGCCGTGCGCCCTCATGTCGAGTGCAACGCAGCGCAGGCCGCGTGATGCGCACCGGTCGGCCAGCGGCGCCCAGCTGAGGCCGTTGAGGCCGGCGCCATGGACCAGGAGGACCGGAGGGGCCCCGGGGGGCAGGCCGGTGCCGAAGTCCCAGCAGGCGAGGCGGGTACCGTCGGCCGCCGCGGCCGGCACGAGCACGGCTCCTGTCATCCCCGGTGCCTCAAGCCAGGGGCCTCCCGGCGTCGGCTTGCCCCGCTGCACCCTCGGTGGGGAGCGGCCCGGGCGCGCTCGCGCCCACCAGTTCGAGCAGGCGGCCGGCGTTGTCCACGGCGTCGGTACGCCAGCAGTTGTCCATGACGAGGTGCACCTGTGAGGTGCCCGAGGCCAGGTCGCGCACGAGAGGTGCCCAAGCGGCCAGTTCGGCGTCGCTGTAACGGTACGACCACCAGACCGGCCCCGCGCCACCGGCCGGCCCGGTGCCCTCGGCCGGCCCGGTGCCCTCGGTCGGTCCGGCGTCATGGGGCAGCCCGGTGCCCTCGGCCGGCGAT
>JAJZIY010000145.1 GCA_021828475.1 Actinomycetes bacterium | reverse complement strand
AGCTCGGTGTCCTCGGTCCCGTTGGGGTAGAAGACGTCGAAGATGACGTTGGTGGCATAGTCGACGGCCGCCCACAGTTCGACCCTCTTTGGCTGCGGGCCAGGGTCGCTGACCCAGCTACCCGTGGCGCTGTCGAAGGCGTTGGGGGTGAAGGCCACGCCGCTCGACGTCGGCGAGCTCTGGCTGCCCTTGGCCATCGACGGCTCCGTGGCACCGCTGGCCAGGTCGCACGGCGCCACGCTGTTGGTGGTGCCGTCGGGCAGGTAGTAGAAGTTGGTCCCGGTACCGGCGTTGGCGCTGAACGACGGGGCGGTCGGGCCGCTCAGGTAGGTGGGCGTCTGGTTGGACTGTGTCAGGTTTGCCCCGGTCGGGTTGAGAACGGAATTGGTCGGGTAGTTGTACTGCTCGGTCTCACGCCCCCCGTTCGCATTGTGGTCGCCGACGATCCAAGAGCACTCGATGGTCGGTTTGTTGAGGGGGTTGCCGGTCGTTATGTTCGCACCGACGTTGACGCCGCCCGTGCCGTCGTCCGCAGCCGCCGGCGCAACCTGGGTCAGGGAGAGCACCCCGGCGGAGACGACGGCGAGCATGAAAGCGCCCACCCGCTGCCGGGCGCTCCCTTTCCTTTCAAATTGCATGTCTGTTCCTCCTTGTCCGTTCGCGGCAGGCCGGGACGCCCGGTCGTCGGGCACCCCTCCTCCTCATGCCGGTATTGGCCGGCGCGCTGAAACGTAGGCCGCCACTGCGCCGGAGCGCACCGGTGGCGGGAGCAATTGACCCGTGCCGGGCTGCAAGAATGAGCGCTTGTGCCCAGCCCGGAGTGGGCCCCACCCGGCGCCGGCGCCCAGTCCGCCAGCCGGCACCGGCACCCGGGCCGGGAGGTTGTGGGCCCGGGCCCTCCTTCCTGCCGGGCGCGGCCCAAGGCCCCTAGCGGGTGGGGCCACCCCCGGCGCAGAGTCGGTGCGGGAGGTACCGATGCCCAACGCCCAGCCCTCCAAGCTCCCGCCGCGCCCCGGCTCCAAGCCGGCCGTGCCGTCGCGAAAGCAACCGGCGGGGACCGCTCCACCCGAACGCGACCGCGCTCGCCGCCTCAGCGCCCGCCAGGCCATGCAGGCTCGCCGCAAGCGCCTGTACATGGCAGGTGGGGCCACGGCGGTAGTGGTAGCCGCCATCGCCGTCCTCCTGGCGCTCTCCGGCACCTCCGGAGGTGCCAAGTCGGGCAGCGCCGGCCCGGTGGCGGGCGTGTTCGACGTGAGCGCCAAGACCCTGGCGCCCTTGGAGAAGGTGACCGGCCCTACCCTGATGTCAGCGGCGACCCGGTGGCACTCCTTGGCGGTGGCTCCCACGGCCCTGCCGGCGTCCAACCAGGCACTCGTCCTCGACGGCAAGCCGGAGGTGCTCTACATCGGGGCAAACTACTGCCCCTACTGCGCCGCCGAGCGCTGGCCGCTGCTCACGGCCCTGTCGAAGTTCGGCACCTTCAGCGGCATCCGGGGCACGGCCTCGTCCAGCTCCGACCTCAATGCCTCCACGCCGACCATCACCTTCCTCGGCTCCAGCTACACCAGCCGGTACGTCTCCTTCGTCGCCGTCGAGACCCATGGCAACGAGGTGGACGCCTCTGGCAACTACCCGGTGCTGGAGCACATGACGGCGCAGCAGACGGCCCTGCTGACCAAGTGGGACGCACCCCCCTACGTCCCCTCCAGCGCCGCCGGTGGCATCCCGTTCGTCTACATCGGCGGCCGTTACGTCTTCATCGGGAGCCAGTACGACGGGGCTCATATCGCCGGCTGGAACTTCGACCGGGCTGCCGCCTACCTGGCCTCGGCGTCCAACACCGTCGGCCGGTCGGTCAGAGCTGCGGCGGGCTCCCTGGTACGCGACATCTGCCACCTGACCGGCAACCGGCCCGCCGACGCCTGCGCCTGAGGCGTCGTCCTCGCGTCGACGGCTTCGATCATCTCGCCTGAACCCTGGGCGAGGACCACCCTCGAGGAGGTCCGGGGACCGCTGCGAGAGGCCCGACGGGAACCCTGGCGCGAGCTGGCGGAGTAGACAGGCCGTGCGGCGATCGCGCTTGCCCGAGCCCACTGCCCCAGACGAGGTCCCGGGTCACTGGGTTTTCGGGCGTGGCCGGCCTTTGGGGCGGTCCGTCCGGGCGCTCCCTGGTCCTCACAGCCGCCGGGGCGAACGTCTACGGGCTGGAAGGGGTGGCACCTGCCCAGCTGTGGGCCACCCGCGACGGAGGTGCCCACTGGGCGCGCCTGGCCGGCGTACCCCTCGGGCAGTTCGGCACCGCCGGTCCCGGCGCCTTCTCATGGCGCGATGGCCGGTGGCAGGGCATCGTGTCCGACGGCCCAGGGGCGGAGGAGACCTCTGACAGCGGCCGGCACTGGGCCACGTTGCGAGGGACCGGAGGCTTCGTCGGCGCCTCCGCCCCGGCGAACGGCCTCGTCGCAACGTGGGCAACGGGAGCCGACGGCGGAGCCGAACTGCGAACCAGCGCCGACGGCGGTCGTACGTGGAGCACAGCGCATCAGTCCTCCACAGCCAGGTCCAACCAGGACTCCTCGGCCTCGTGGAGGGCGATCTGGACATCCGCCAGCTCCTGGCCGAGAGCTGCCATCTCCACGTAACCCTGCGCCGCAGCCAGAGCGTCGCCGATGCGGGCCATCTCCCCCTGGAGGCGGCCCATCTCCCTCTCTGCCTCCCGTACCAGCCGGGCGCGCCGGGACGGGTTG
>JAJZIY010000144.1 GCA_021828475.1 Actinomycetes bacterium | reverse complement strand
GTGCGGCGACGACGAACCCCGCCTGCGCCCAGGCCTCCATGAGGATCGCGTACGCCGAGGGGTACTCGCCGAAGCCCTGGCTGAAGATGACGAGGGGGTAGGGGCCGCCGGCATGGTCGGGCATCGCGCCGGCGCCGGCGCTGACGGCCGGGTAGTAGATGGCGACAGGGACAGCGGCGGTACCGTGCGGGGTGGAGGCGGTCACCTGCATGGTGGCCGTGCCCACCGCCAGCCCGCTCGGCGGGGCCGTGCCCCTGGTGGCCGTCGTAGCCGTCGACCTCGTGGTCGAGCCGGTCGGGGGCCCGGTCGTGCTCGTCACGGGCGCGCCGGTGGTGGTCGTGACGGGCGCCCGGGTCGTGCTGGTCCCAGGGCTGGCTGTCGTCGAGGTTGGCCCGGACGTCGACGAGGCGGCCGAAGCTGTGGTTGCCACGGGTGCGGACGTGCCCGGCGCCGACGTCGAGGTCCCGGTGGCCACCCGGCCGCCGGTCTTGCCCGGGGAGCCCTTGGCAAGCAGGTACGTACCGGCGCCCACGACCAGGACGAGCAGGACGGCCACTGAGAGCTGCCGCTTCAGGTAAACGGATCGGTCATGGGGCCGGCGTGCCACTCGTCAGAGACTAGGAGGCCGGCCTGCGCCCGTCAGGTCGTCGGTACCGGGAGCGGCGCCCGTCTGGCCCTGGGGCGGAGTGCTGCCGGCAGGAACGACCCACTGGCAGCGCTGTCCGGTGACCGATCCGATGAGATCGAAGTCGGCGTCATAGTGGAGGAGGATCGCCTCGAGCTCCGTCGGCGGCAGCGGCTATCAGGAGGTCTGGGATCTTGCGGCCCCGCTTCACCACACTCGTCAGGGCCCTCGGGCACCCGGTTCGCTTCCCATCGACTGGCAGAGCATTGCTATGGCGCTGACCGGCGACGACAGCACCGAAGTTCCGAGAGCGGGCGACGGGAATCGAACCCGCATGACCAGCTTGGAAGGCTGGAGCTCTGCCATTGAGCTACGCCCGCATGATGCGTCGGCGGGCAAGCTTACCATCGGAGGCGAAAGCCCAGCTCAGCAGGGCGGCACCGCACCCGCCGGCCATCAGGCGGTGGCGGGCGTCTGCAGCGTGGCGGCCGGGGCTCGGGGCCTCCTCCGTCCGGCGGCTGCTAGCGAGGCGAGGACGCCTGCCACGGCGTAACCGCCGAGGACCAGGGCCTGGTGCAGCACACCGGCTGCCGGGAAGTACTCGATGGTGCGGACTGCCGTCGTCCCTGCTCCAGGAGGCAGCCACTGGCCCACGGCCCTCCAGAAGGCCGGGAGCAGTGGGGTGGGGTAAGCGCCACCGGCGCTCGGGTTGCCCAGCACGACCAGTACGAGGATCACCAGGCCGATGCCCACGACCCCGGCGAAGGCCTCCAGGCCCATTGAGAACGCTCCGACCCCGAAGACCGTGAGCGCCCCCAGCGCGGCGAGCCCGAGGGTGTGCCCGGGCAGGGCCCCGACCGAACGGACCACCATGGCCCCGCCGGCGCCCGAGAGCACCGAGTAGGCCGCCAGAGCACCGAGGCGCACGAGGGCGTCCCGCCTGCCCCGGGGGCGGGGGCCGATGCTGACAGCCAGTATCGAGGCGAGGAGGTAGCCTCCCACGCTCCAGCCCACCACCAGGTAGAAACCCGAGAGCCCGCGGGCGTCGCCGCTGTTGGCGGGGCGGACGTCGGTGACCGTTGCCGGCATGTGCTCCGAGGCGGCGAAGGCCCGGCCCACGCTTGCGACCGCGTCCGACATGGCCCCGCCGTCGCTGCTCGCGACCAGGACCTGGAGCCCACGCGGGGTCACCACCAGTGCCCCGTCGACGCTCTCGTTGCCGATGAGCCTGATGGCCTGGGCCCGGTCGGCGACCACCTTGGCGCTGACGGGCCGGCCGGGGAGCCGGTCGAGGCCGGCGCTCACGGGCCCCGCCGAGGCCCCGGGCGCGACCACGGCCAGGGGAGCCGAGTGGGGCACGGGGTGGTGGAAGGCGGCCACGTAGCTGCCGATGAAGCCCAGCTGGATGCCCAGCACGCCGAGTACCAGGAGCACGATGCGGGGCCCGAACGCAGCATGCAGCTCGCGCCCGCCGCCGGCGGTAGTCGCCGGCACCGGCTCCGGCGTCGCAGCGGAGACCGGCTCAGGCGTCGCAGCGGAGGTGCGCAGCGCCGGTGGGGCCTGGCCCGTCCTGGTTGAGCCCGTAGCTACCTTCCTCGTTGAAGCTTCAGCGACCATCAGGGTCGACCTTTCTCACGCTCGTCGTGGGCCCGGTACCCGTTTGCGGGGCCGGGCCTCGTCTTGGCACCGCCCCCCTCTTCTTCGCCCGCCTCGGCCCTGCATCGCGGGCGCCGGGCTACTTCCAGTCAACTTGGTCAGGATGGCTAAAGAATGGGTCAGTACAGACAGTTCCTCGGCCTAATCTTGTCCTGAATGGACAACAAAGGTGGTACCGGAGGGAGACGGCGCGACCCGGCTGCCCGGGACGTCGAGGCGACCGGGGACGAGCGGCTCCGCCAGCTCGCACGGAGGGCAGCGGCCGACCCGGCCCTGGCTGCCCGGGCGCTGGAGGCGGCTCGTTCCGCCGGCACGGGGTTGGCGGCCCTCGACCCTGGGGACGCCCGCCACCATCTGCGGGCGGTGACGTCAGTCGTGGTCGGGGCTTTCGCCGACCACCGTCCGCTGAGCAGGGCCGAGCGCCAGGTGGTCGCCGACCTCGGCGCCGACCGTGCCCATCAGTACGTGCCCCTCCCCGCCG
>JAJZIY010000013.1 GCA_021828475.1 Actinomycetes bacterium | reverse complement strand
CCGCCAAGAAGGCCCATTTCTGTTCGATGTGCGGTCCGAAGTTCTGCTCCATGAGCATCAGCCACGACCTGCGGCGCATGGCCGGGGCCGCTGCAGCGGCGGCCTCGGGTGAGGGCCGGGGCTCTGCCGACGACCCGCCGGCCGAGGAGATCCGTAGGGGCCTGCGCAGCAAGTCGGAGGAGTTCGTGGCCTCGGGCGCCTCGTTGTACGTTGTGGCGCCCGGGAGCGCCGACGATGGAGCACCAGGGGCCGGTGTGACCCCCTGACCCCCCTGACCCCCGGGAGCCAGGGCCCTGCGCACGGCGCTGCCGCGCCGGCTCAGGGCGCGAACAGGTCCCGCCACCGGGCCGGCGCAAGGGGTGCCGGCCCGGTCGGCCCGGCGAGCTCCTCGCCGATACGCCGGGCGTCGACGGCCATGGAGCAGCTGGCCGCAGCCACCTCCAGGCTCACGTCGGGCGCCCTGCTGGCACGGATGACCGAGCGGTAAGCGGCCTCGACATCGCCGACATCGACCGTCGGTCCCTGCTCCTGGCCCCCGTGCCCTGCCGCGGTCGGGGCCGAGGGGCGGTCCTGCGGCCCGGGTGCCGTCACCGCCTCGCCGAGCCAGTCCGCCCAGGCCAGTAGTTGTGCTGCTGTGGCGTCGAGGAGCCTGCCCAGCCCAGCAGGCAGCTCGGGGGCCCCACGCCAATCGCCGGTGGTGTCGGCCACGGCCCTGGCGATGCCCCGGACCTGACGCTCCACCAGGCGCAGTTTGGCTACCGCCGGCGCCAGGAGCTCAGCGCCGGCACGGTTGCGCTTGGCGCTGGGGCTCCAGCGCAAGGCGGTGCGGGCCTGGCGGGCGCCACCGGCGACGCGCTGACCCTGCGCCTCCAGCAGGCGGGCCCGGGCCAGCAGGGCTGCCGCGTCGGAGAGCCCGCCTGTGCCGCTGCGCACGCAGGCCGAGGCGTCAGCCAGCACGCCGGCCAGCTCACGGGCGAAACCCTGCACGCCCGCCGTTGCCTCCTGGACGTGCGAGCGGGGCACGATGACCAGGTTGACGGCTATGCCGAGGGCGGCCCCTACGGCCGTGTCCAAGACCCGGTCAGCGGCGTAGCCGCCCGTGGTCGCCCCGAGGACCAGCACCAGCAGGGCGCTGACGGGCACCTGGACCGAGCCCTGGGCTCCCAGCCTCAGCACCCGCCCCAGCAGGAACGACACCAGCACCACCAGCCCGATGGACCAGGCGTTGATACCTGCGAGCCGGGCGAAGCCGTACGCCACGACGACGCCGGCCACCACCCCGAGCACCCGCTGCAGGCCGCGCGAGATGGACTCCCAGATCGTCACCTGTACCGTCAGCAGGGCCGCCAGCGGGGCGAAGACGGGGATGCTGTTGCCCAGCGCGTCCGCCGCCACGAACCAGGACAGCCCGCAGGCGAGGGCTGTCTTGACCGCCTGCAGCAGTACCGGTCCCCACCGGCGGGCGGGCGGCACGGAGAGGAGCCTGTCGGCCAGGTCGCCGGTCACGGCTCAGGCTTCCAGCCGCTCCTTCAGGGCCTCCAGGGCCCCGTCGGGCACGTGCAGGTCCCCGCGCCCCTTGCCGACCGTCAGGTCCGGTTTGTAGCTGCCGTGGTGGTCGGAACCTCCGGTTATGGCGAGGCCGGCGCGGGCGGCCAGTACGGCCAGCGGCGCACGTTCCTCGATGCTGTAGGAGCCGTAGACCACCTCCATGCCGGCCAAGCCGGCGTCCGCCAGCTCTTCGACCGCCGACGTGAGCTGGCGCGGGTTGAGCCCCAGGGACAGCGGGTGCGCCAGCACGGGCAGAGCCCCCGACTCGAGGGCCAGGTCGATGGCGGTGAGCGGCTCCAGGCGCTCCTTGTCCACATAGCCAGGCCGGCCCTTGGCCAGGTAGCGGTCGAAGGCGTCCTGCACGGACGAGGCCAGGCCCTTTCGCACGAGCACGGCCGCGACGTGCGGCCTGCCCGTGCCCCGGCCGCCCGACTCCGCCTCGACCTCCTCCAGGGTCACGGGCAGGCCTATGTCCGCGAGGCGGGCCACAAGGCGCTGGTTGCGGTCCTGCCTCGCAGCCTGCAGCCTGACCAGTTCGTCCTGGAGGGGGCCGTCGCCCGGTTCCAGGAAGTAGACGAGCACGTGCATCGTCCCGCGGTGCTCGCAGCTGATCTCCACACCGGGCACCAGCTCGATGCCCTGCGCCCTGGCGGCAGCGCGCGCCTCGGCTATGCCGTCCTGGCGGTCGTGGTCGGTGAGGGCCAGGGCGGACAGCCCGGCGGTCGCTGCCAGGGCCACCAGCTGAGTGGGGGTATCGCTGCCGTCTGAGACGTTGGAATGGGTGTGGAGGTCGATCACCCCGCCAACGCTAATGCCGGCTCAGGCAGCCGCTTTCGCCCGTGTTGAGCGAGCCGTGCGACAATGGGCGGGTGAGCGACCACGTCGAGCACGAGAGCCCGCGGGAGGCGTGCGGCGTTTTCGGCATCTACGCCCCCGGGCGCCACGTCGCCCCGATCGTCTTCGACGGCCTCCACGCCCTGCAGCACAGGGGGCAGGAGTCGGCGGGCATGGCGGTGAGTGACGGGACCACCATGATCGTCGTGAAGGACATGGGCCTCGTCACCCAGGTCTTCAACGAGTACAAGATGGCGGGCCTGGTCGGGCACCTGGCCGTGGGCCACACCCGCTACTCCACGACCGGCTCGTCGTCGTGGCACAACGCTCAGCCCATGTACCGCCACGCCGGTGGCACGGAGTTCGCCGTCGCCCACAACGGCAACCTCACCAACACCGATGACCTGGCAGCGTCGGCGGGCATGCTCCCGGGCGTAGCCACCAGCGACTCCGACCTCATGGCCGAGCTGGTGGCGCGGCGCATGGAGGAGGAGGCCCCCGACGGGCCGGCCGGCGACGACAGCCTGCTCAGCGCCCTGCTCGACGTGCTGCCCACCCTGCGGGGTGCCTTCTCCCTTGTGCTGGCCGACCGCAACGAGATCGTGGGTGTCCGGGATCCGAACGGGTTCCGGCCGCTGTGCCTGGGCAAGCTCGACGACGGCTGGGTCCTGGCGTCGGAGACACCGGCACTGGACATCACCGGTGCCCACTTCGTGCGCGAGGTCGAGCCCGGCGAGCTCATCGTCATCGGGCCCGAGGGCTGTCAGAGCTACTACCCCTGGGAGCCTTCCGAGGTGCAGCCCAAGCTCTGCCTCTTCGAGTTCGTGTACCTGGCCCGTCCCGACAGCCGCCTCTACGGCCAGGAGCTGCACGGGGCACGGGTGAGGATGGGCGAGCTGCTGGCCGACCAGGCGCCTGTAGCGGCGGACATGGTCGTCGGCGTCCCAGACTCGGGCTTGCCCGCAGCCGAGGGGTACAGCCGCCGTAGCGGTATCCCCTTCGGCCATGCCCTCGTCAAAAACCGCTACATCGGCCGCACCTTCATCAACCCCGACCCCGGTCAGCGCGCCCAGGGCGTCAGGCGCAAGCTCAATCCCCTACGTGAGGCCATCGCCGCCAAGCGCCTGGTTGTCGTCGACGACTCGATCGTGAGGGGCACCACTACGAGGGCCATGGTCGCCATGCTGCGGGAGGCAGGCTGCAGGGAGGTGCACCTGCGCATCTCGTCGCCCCCTTACCGCTGGCCGTGCTTCTACGGCCTGGACACCGGCACGCGAGCCGAGTTGGTGGCAGCCGACCTCGAGGTAGGCGAGATCTGCGACTACATCGGGGCGGACAGCCTGGCCTACCTGGCGCTGGACGCTCTGAAGCGGGCCACGGGCGTACCAGGGGCCGGTTTCTGCGACGCCTGCTTGACGGGCGACTACCCCGTCGCCGTGCCGGTCAGGTTCTCCAAGGACATGCTCGAAGCCCGCCGCAACCAGGCGGGAGGCCCCTCTTCTGCCGGCCACGCCCAGCACCCTGCCGGCGGCGGCGGGGCGGGGAGGGTGTTCCCCTAGGCTTCTGCGCCGGTCATGTCTGCTGTATGCGCTGGAGCAACCCCGACAGTGCCTTGGCGGGAGGGGCCTCGTTGCCCGCCACCTCGCGGACCGCGGGAAAAAACAGCTCGGCCAGTTCCAGGTTGGCCTTGACCAGCTGGGAGATGACCGTGAAGTCGAGGGGGTCGTTGCCACCGCGTGCGCTGGTACGTGCCCGCACCTCGCCGTCGGCGAAGTCCATCTCCAGGTTGCCGTAGCGCAGGAGGTAGTTGACCCTCGTCGCCAGCTCCGACACGGCCGGTCGGCGGGCCTCGGCGATGTTGCCCGGGAAGACCGAGTACACGACGACGCCCATCGAGGCGTCGTCTGCCTGGGCGAAGAAGTTCCACTGCCCGATCGAGCCGGCCACGGTCCCGGTCATGACCGCGGGGAAGCCCTCCACGGGTGTGCTGTCGATGCCGTTGGCCGCCAGGGCGTCCTCGATCAGCACGGCGAGGAAGCCGCTGGCAGAGGCCGCCCCGCTGCCCTGGTCGCCCGACATGTTGCTTGGACCGCTCAACTCAACGTCTCCCCTGCTCGTCCGTAGTAGCAGCTGGCGGCCGGCCGTCCACCGGCTGGTCCCGGGCGGGCTCGTCGGGCAGTGCTACGCCTGGCATACGTGCCGAGGGTAACACCTGTGCACGGGCCAGCGGCCCTGTCCCGGAGGTACCTGTCGGCGCGCCGGCCAGCTGTGGCGGTCCCCAAGTGGTCCCCGATGCTGTCCACAAGTCGTCCACAGGTAGGGGAAAACGGCTCTGTCCTAGTTCGATCGGTTTGTCATCCCCGGACGCGCCTGCCACCAGCGCCCCGAAAACCGCCACGCCGACGCCTTCACGGGTACCGGCTGGACATGGTCTCCCAGCGCAACCCGTACCGCGACGACGATGGCCTGCGCCAGCTCAGGGCCCGGGGGCGAGGCCAGCTCGCTCAGCTCGAGGCGGACCAGGGGGGTGGGGTTGTTCACAGCGGGAGGTTGGCGTGCTTGCGCGGAGGCGTCTCGGAGCGCCGCGAGGACAGCACTTGCAGGGCCTGATGTATGTAGCGGCGGGTGTCGGAAGGGTCGATCACCTCGTCGATGTAGCCGCGCTCGGCCGCGGTGTGGGGACTGGAACTGGCCTCCTTGTACATCTCCACCAGTTCCGCCCGCCGTTCTGGAGCGGTGGTGGCCAGCTCCGGGCCGTGCAGGTTGTCGACGGCGCTGTCGGCACCCATGGCGGCGATCTCTGCCGAAGGCCACGCGTACGAAAGGTCGGCGCCCAGGGACTTGGAGCCCATCACCACGTACGCATTGCCGTAGGCCTTCCTGGTCACGACCTGCACCCTCGGCACGGCAGCTTCGCAGTAGGCGTACACCAGCTTGGCGGCGCGGCGGGCCAGGCCCCCGTGCTCCTGGTCGGTGCCGGGCATGAAGCCGGGGACGTCGACGAAGGTGACGAGCGGGATGTTGAAACAGTCGCAGGTGCGCACGAAGCGCGCACCTTTCTCGCAGGCGTCGATGTCGAGCACGCCGGCCAGGACCTGGGGTTGGTTGGCGACCACGCCGACCGGTCTGCCGCCGACCCTGCCGAGGCCGCACACCAGGTTGAGAGCCCAGAGGGGGTGGTACTCCAGGAGCTCGCCGTCGTCGAGGATCTCGCGCAGGGCCAGCCTGACGTCGTAGGGCTGCCGGGAATCCGCCGGCACGATCTCCGCCAGCCTGGGTACCGATCGCAGGGGGTCGTCACGGGCGGGCGTGACGGGCGCCGGCTCGGTGTTGTTGGAAGGCAGGTAGGCCAGCAGTTGCTTGACCTGCTCCAGGCAGGTGACCTCGTCCGGGGTCACGAAACAGGCGACGCCGGACTTGGTCGCGTGGGTGATGGCGCCGCCCAGCTCCTCGTGGGTCACGTCCTCGCCGGTCACGGCCTTCACGACATCGGGGCCCGTGATGAACATCTGCGAGCTTCCCTGGACCATGAAGACGAAGTCGGTGATGGCCGGGCTGTACACGGCGCCACCTGCGCAGCTGCCCATGATCACGCTTATCTGGGGCACGACTCCCGAAACAGCCACGTTCCGCCGGAAGATGCCACCGTAGTAGTGCAGGGCGACGACACCCTCCTGGACCCTGGCACCGCCGCCGTCGTTGATGCCTATGAGCGGCACCCCCAGCGAAGCGGCGAGGTCCTGCACCTTGTGGACCTTCTCCCCGGCGACCTCGCCGAGCGTGCCACCTATGACGGTGAAGTCCTGGGAGAATATGCACACCGTGCGCCCGCCGACGGTGGCGAAGCCGGTGACGACGCCGTCGGTGTACGAGCGCCTCGACTCGTCCATGCCGTGGGCCCGGCTGCGGGCGAGCATGTCCAGCTCCTGGAACGAGCCCGGGTCGACGAGCTGGTCGACCCGCTCCCGAGCGGTCATCTTGCCCCGCTCGTGCTGGCGTTCCACAGCGACCGCGCTCCCGGCGTGCAGGGCAGCGTCCCGGCGGGCCTCGAGCTCCTCCAGGCGCTGTCCCATCGTGTGCTCGGGCACGGTGGCCAACTTTAACCGCCCCGGGCGGCCTGCGCGCCCGGGGCGTACCAGGGTCGCGTTCCGTCACGGCCGCCCGGAGCGCCTGGGCCGCCGAGCGGCCCGCTGGGCCATGCGGCCTGACGGCACGGGAAGGCCTCCCCATCAGGGCCTGATGGATGGCAAGCCCTCCCCATGTCAGTCGAGACATATCGGGCGCAACGTGGTGGTAGGCCTTCTGGTGAAGCTCTAGGTGAGGAGAAAGACGTGGGGACGACAGGTTCGCAAACAGCCGGGACCGGCGGCGCGGCTGTCCTGACCGACGCCATGGCGTTCGAGGAACTGGCGGAGACGGCGCGGCCGGCCCTGGTGCGCGTCGCATGTTCCGTGACCGGCAGGCGGGAGGACGCAGAGGACGCGGTGCAGGCTTCGCTGCTCAAGGCCATGGCGGCGTGGCCACGGGTGGCGACGCAGGAGCGCTGGCGCCAGCAGGCGTACGTCCGCCAGATAGTGGTCAACACGTGCCGCTCCGGGTGGCGCAAGTGGGGTGCCCGGGTCTCGGTGGGTGAGGTGCCCGAGGTGGTGCAGCTGCAGCGCACGGACCTGGTCGACGACCGGGAGATCCTGCGCCAGGCCCTGTCCGGCCTACCGGAGCGCCAGCGCCAGGTCCTGGTGCTGCGCTACTTCGAGGACCTTTCCGAGGCGGAGATCGCAGCCCGGCTGGGTTGCGCTCCCGGGACGGTGAAGAGCTCGGCGTCGCGGGCTCTCAAGGCCTTGCGGGAGTCCATCGGGCCTGAGCTGACAGCCGGGCCCGGGGCACGGTCCGCGCCCACCGCTCTCGAGCCGCTGTCGGCATAGCGCCGGGGCACCGGTCCGGGCCGGCGGGCCTGGCAGACTTGCCGGGTGCAGCCGCCCGCCCAACTGCCCGAATGCGAGTGGCACTTCCCGTGCTCGGTCGAGGCCCAGGATGCGGCGGCCGGCACCGGCGAGGTGGTGGGGCTGGGAGCCGACCTCGCCCCCTCGACCCTGGTGGCCGCCTACCGCTGTGGCATCTTCCCCATGCCGGTGGGCAACCGCCTGGCGTGGTGGTCGCCCGATCCCCGCGGGGTCCTACCCCTCGAGGAACTGCGGGTGAGCCGCTCGCTGCGCCGTTCGTGCCAGGACTACCTGGTCCGGGTCGACACCGCCTTCGACGAGGTCGTGGCAGCCTGTGCCGACCCGTCCCGGCCCGGTGCATGGATCAGCAAGCAGGTGCGTGCCGCCTACCGGCGCCTCTTCGAGCTGGGGTTTGCCCACAGCATCGAGACCTATACCCCGGACGGGCGCCTGGCCGGAGGCCTGTACGGAGTTGCGGTCGGCGGGCTCTTCGCAGGTGAGTCCATGTTCCACAATTGCCGGGACGCCTCCAAGGTGGCGCTCGTGGCCCTGGTGGAGCGGCTGCTGGCAGGGGGCGGCCGGCTCCTCGACATCCAGTGGGTCACCCCCCACTTGGCCAGCCTGGGCGCGGTGGAGGTGAGCAGGCGCCGTTACCACGAGCTGCTGGGGGAAGCCCTGGCCGTCCCCCAGCTGGTGTTGGGCCGGTAGCCCCGACGGGTGCCGGGCCGGGAGCGGGTTCAGGCGGGGCCCCGGCCCCGGGTGGCTGCCAGGCCGGACGCCCTGCGCTGGAGTGACGCCGATCCCAGCCGTAAGGACATCTCCTCCAGCTCGGCGGCGGGGCCGGGCCAGCAAAGGCTGTCGAGCGCCGCCCGCCCTGGCGGCAGGATCTCGGGGCGGACGACGCAGGTGGCGAGCCGCTTGAACAGCAGCGCCAGTTCGCGTCCCTCGACCAGAGCCGACCGTAGCGTCGCCTTGCGCCCCTGGGGCAGGTCGACGGGCCAGGGTGGGCCGGACGTGGGCACCGACTCGATGTCCCCGAAGCGGGCGAGCACGGCTGTCGTCGCCTTGGCACCCCAGCCGGGCAGGCCCGGGTAGCCGTCGGCGCTGTCGCCGACCAGCGCCAACCAGTCGGGGACGCTGGTCGGGCCCACCCCGAAGCGGTCCCTGACGGCGTCCTCGTCCACGACAGCGTTCTTGCGGCGGTCCAGGCAGACGACCCTGGTGCCGCGCACGCACTGGCCCAGGTCCTTGTCCGGCGTGCATATCAGTACCTGCTCAGCCCTCGGGTCCTCGGCCAGCACCGCCGCCCCTGACGCCAGGGCGTCGTCGGCTTCGAGGTCCACCATGGGCCAGACCGGCACGCCGAGGGCGGCGAGGGCGTCCTCGAACAGCTGGAACTGGCCCAGCAGATCTCCGGGTACGCCGGCCGAGCTCTTGTACGAGGGCCAGGCGTCGTTGCGCCACGACTCGATGACGTGGTCCGTGGCCACCGCCAGGTGGGTGGCGCCGCCCTCCAGCATCCCGAGGACCGAGCCCACCGCCGCTCTGGTGGCACCGACCTCCATGCCGTCGGCACCCTGGTGGCGGGGTGCCCCGTGGTAGTGGCGGAACAGCTCGTACGTACCGTCCACGAGGAACACCTTCACCGGCTCCACCCCCAGACGCTCACCGACGCTCGGGTAGCGAAGCTACTCGGTGGGCCGCTGCACCGGTGCTAGGCGTCCCGCCGGGCCACGGGCCGGCGGGCATGCGGCGCGGCTCCACCCGGCAGGGACGCACCGGTCCCGGTCGCCCGGGACGGGCGGGCGCGGATGGCGCCGGCGCGCATGACGCCGGCCCGGATGCGCTCGGAGGCGACGAGGCCGGTAGCGGCGACAGCACCCGCCCCTGCCGTCGTCGACAGGAGCCAACCGGGCGGTACCGACAGGGCGAAGAAGCTGCGGGTGAACGGCACCGCCACGACCAGGACGCCGGCCGCCGCCATGGCAGCGACCAGTACGGCCCTCCAGGGGGTGAAGGGGCGTGCCAGGGCCGCGAGGACGAGCACGGCTACCACGAACAGCGAGACCGCACTGGCCATCCTCACCTCGGCGGCGCCGGCGTGACCCGCCCATCGCCCCACCCCGTACACGGCCATCACGCATGCGGCAGCAAGGGCCCCGGCCGGGACGCTGAAGGCAGCGACCCTGCGGAGGAAGTGCGGTTGGGCCCTGGGAGCACCCGGCGCCAGGGCCAGGAAGAAGCCCGGGATGCCGATGGTCAGCGAGCTGATGACGGTGAGCTGGCGCGGGTAGAAGGGGTAGGGCAGGGCGGAGATCCCGACGGCGAGAGCCAGTACGGATGCGTACGCCGTCTTGGTGATGAAGAGGTTCGCGACCCGTTCGATGTTGGCGATGACCCGGCGGCCCTCGTCGAGCACCCTTGGCACGGCGGCGAAGTCGCTGTCGAGGAGCACGATGCTCCCCACCGCCCTGCAGGCCTGGCTGCCCGAGCCCATCGCTATGCCGATGTCGGCCTGCTTGAGGGCCGGGATGTCGTTGACACCGTCGCCGGTCATGGCCACTACCCGCCCGTCCGCCTGGAGAGCACCGACTATGGCTCTCTTCTGGGCGGGGGTCACGCGGCCGAACACGTTTGACCGCCCGATGGCGTCTCGCAGCTCGTCGGGGTCGTCGGGCAGGGTGCGTGCGTCGCAGGGGGGGGCGGCGAGGCGGACCCCTGCTCGCTCGGCTATCGAGCCCACCGTCGCCGGGTCGTCTCCGGAGATGACCTTGACCTCGACACCCTGGTCCGCAAGGTAGGCCAGCGTCCGGGCTGCGTCGGGCCGCACGTGCTCGGCCAGCATCACCACGGCCAGCGGGTACAGGCCCGCCGGCAGCCGATCACCCTCGAGCGGCGCCTCGGTCCTGGCCAGCACCAGCGCCCTCTGGCCCGTGTCGGCAGGCCCCAGCACCCCGGCGAGGCGCTCGTCGGCGTCGGCAAACACCATGTCGGGCCCGCCCAACACGTACGTGCCCCGCCCCTCGAACTGGGCCGCGCTCCATTTGCGGGCCGACGAGAAGGCGACGCTCGTCCGCAGCTGCCAGCCGGCAGGTTCGGGGAACTCGGCATGGATGGCGCGCATGGTTGTGTTGGGGGCGGGGTCGGAGCCGGCCATCGCCCCGAGCGCCTGGGCAGCGAGGGGGGTGGCGCTGCCGGCGTCGAGAGGGCGCAAGCTGCTAACACCCATACCCGGCAGCGTGATGGTGCCCGTCTTGTCGATGCACAGGACGTCGACCCGGGCCAGGCTCTCGATGGCGGGGAGCGACTGCACCAGCACCCGCCGCCTGGCCAACCTCAGCGCACCGACGGCGAAGGCGATCGTCGTGAGCAGGACAAGGCCTTCGGGGACCATGGCGGACACCCCGGCGACGGCGCCGCGCAGCGCCTCCGGCAGGTGCAGGTGGGCGCGCAGGACCTGGCTCGTGACCAGGAGCGCACCCACCGGCACCATCGCCACGCCGATGCCCCGAAGGATGGTGTTGGCGCCTCGTTGGAGCTCGGAGTAGGGCACCGTCGTGCGCCTTGCTTCGGCCTGGAGCCTCTGGGCGAACGCCTCCTCGCCCACGCAGACCACCCGTGCGTAACCGGCACCGGCGACAACGATGCTGCCCGAGAGCACCTCCGACCCTACTGTCCTGGCCACTGGCCCGCTCTCTCCCGACAGGAGCGACTCGTCCAGTTCGAGCCCGGAGGAGCTGAGGACCTCTCCGTCGGCGACCACCTGGTCCCCTGCCCTCAGGAGCATCACGTCGTCGGCGACCACCTGGTCGGTGGGTACGGGTAACAGTTCGCCGTCGCGTGCCACCGTCGCCACGGGCGCCGTCAGGACGGCGAGGCGGTCCAGTGCCCGCTTGGCCCGCACTTCCTGGACAGTGCCGATTGCGATGTTCACGCCCAGCACCAGCCCGAAGAGCCCGTCCTGGGGAGGGCCGACGACGGCTATGACGGCGACCAGGGCTCCGAGCACCGCCGTGAATGGGGTGAAGACGTTGGCTGAGAGGATCTGACCCGTGCTCCGGCCGGCGCGGCGGGGGGCACGGTTGACACGCCCCTGAGCGACGCGCTCCGCCACCTCCGCTGCGCTCAGGCCCGGGAAGGCAGACGTCGAGGTCAATTCCGGGCTGCTCTGCTGAGGGCCGCTGCCGTCGGCGTCGTCCCGCCGCGGGGCCCAAGGTGGCGTCGGGTGCCGAGTGCCAGGTCGTCGGTTGTCCGGGCCACGCTTGCGCCCCTTTTCCCTCGAAGTCGCGCAGCCGCCATGAGAGGTCGGCGACATGGCCGGCGTGCGGAGCGCCGGTGGAGGCCAGGTGGAGTTCAGGCGGGGCTTTGCGGGGCTCTGTGCACAGCGCTGCTGGCCGTCACTACCGGGAGCGCGATTGGCAGGTGCACGTGCCCGGCCACGCCGACGAGGCCGAGGACTTCTTGCGCCGGGCGGTCCCGGCACGCGTACGCTGGACGGCAGCAACCCTGAAGGGAGGGGGCTCGTGTGCGCTACGGGGGCTCTTGCCGGCGAGAGGGCGCTGCCGTCCTCGGTGGTGGAGCTGGCCCGCGGCGGGCAGAGGGCCAAGCTGACGAGCAACGTCGTCGTAGGCGTGGACCGGTCGCCCGTGTCGATGACCGCCCTGCACAAGGGAGCAGAGATTGCCGCCCTGCTCGGGTCCGGGCTACGCGTCGTGCACGCCGTGGATCTCTCGGACTACCCGGTCGACCCTGACGGAGACGACTGGGAGGAGCAGGCGCGCTCGTCCCTGGAGAGCGAACGGTCTGCGGTGTCCGAGGCCCTGGCCACCTATCCAGGTGCGTGGTCGTTCATCGTCGTGAGAGCTGATCCGGCCGTAGCCCTGGCTGCAGCATCGCGGCGCTTCGAAGCCCTGATGGTGGTCGTGGGAGCCCACCCTGGCCGGTGGCACCGCCTCGGGCACATGGGCGGGCACTCGGTGGCTCAGCGCCTCGTCGAGCGATGTCCCTGCCCCGTCCTGGTCGTCGGTTGCCCCAAACCCGGCTGAGGGCTCAGAGGGAGGCCAGAGCGAGGCCCGCCGCTGCCGCCAGCAGTGTCCCCCCGACGGTGGCGGCGAGGTTGGTCCCTGCGGCTGCCAGCTCGCCCTGCTGCACCAGGCGGACGGTTTCGAAGCTCGCAGTCGAGAACGTGGTGAAGCCGCCGCAGAAGCCGCTCCCCGCCACCAGGGTGAGGGTGGCTGAGGCGTGGTCGAAGACAACCACGCCGGTGAGAAGGCCCAGCAGCAGCGAACCTGAGACGTTTATGAGCAGCGTGCCAACGGGCCACCTGCTGGTGGTCCGTGACCTTACGGCGCCGTCAAGGACGAAGCGGGCGGCGGCGCCCACGCTGCCGGCAAGGCCGACCCAGACCAGGTCGGCCACGTTCATCACGGCGCCTCCACGCGCTCGAGGTCCGCGTCCACGGGCAGTGCCGCGGCGCCGGCTCGATAGCGGGCGGCGCCCACCGCTATGCCTGCCGCGGTCGCAAGTAGCCCGCCTGTGACGGACGCAGCCAGGTAGACGAGGGCGGTTGGTGCCGCCGAGTGCCGTGCCAGCTGGACGGTCTCTACCGCGAGCGTGCTGTAGGTGGTGAACGCCCCGCAGAACCCGGTGCCACCCAGCAGGCGCGCCTTGTGCCTCCAACCCATGTCGTCGCCCGAACGGACCAGGATCTCGAGCAGCAGCCCGAGGACGAAGGCCCCGGTGAGGTTGACGACCATCGTCGCAACAGGGAACGCGCCCTGCGCCGTGGGGATGGCCTGGCTGACGGCTTCGCGGGAGGCGGCGCCAACGGCGCCCCCACAGAGCACCAACGCCAAAGAGGCCGGCCGAACGTGGAGCGGCCGCTGACGCCGGCTGGGACCTGCTTTGCAAGCGATGACGGGCCCTCCAGAACTACGGCAGCACAGGGTTGCTGTAGGGGTCATCAGCCCCGGAGGGCGGTTCCGGCGGACTCCATCGCCGTGCCCAAGTCTAGCCCAGCCCTAGCCGGCGTCGGCACAGGCGTGGGGAGCCTGGGCAGCGGCGGAGCTCGCCCAGCTGGCCGAGCACACCACAACACCCGCGCAGGGCCCAGGGCCTCGTCAGGCAACGTCCGCCCGCTCTGCGAGGGCGAGAGCCCCGGTTGCCTGGCAGGCGCAAGGCAAAGCCCTGCGTGCTCAGCGTGACGGGAGCCCGCCGCCGTGCACGTATCTCAGGCGGCCTGGAAGGACCGCCTGGACAGGCCGATCATGTAGCCCTCGATGACGGTGGTGACCGGCGCCGACGGATCGGTGGCAGCCCCCATTGTCACGAAGAGCGGGGTGAAGTGCTCCACTGTCGGGTGGGCGTAGGGCAGCCCGGGCGCGCGCTTGGCGAAGTCGACCAGTTCGTCGAGGTCGCCGGTGGCCAGTGCGTGGGCGGCCCAGGCGTCGAACTCGACCGACCATGATGGAGGCTGCTCGGCGTGGTCCGGCCGCACGTAGCGCAGGCCGTGGGTCATGAAGCCGGACCCGATGACCAGGATGCCCTCCGACCTGAGCTCGGCCAGCCTCCGGCCGAGCTCCAGCAGCCGGTCGGGTTGCTGGGAGGGGAGGCTGACCTGTACGACCGGGATGTCAGCCTCTGGGTACATGACCTTGAGCGGCACCCAGGCGCCGTGGTCCAGTCCGCGCTGGTGCTCGTGGGGCCGCTCCGCCCGGGAAAGGGCCCCCACCAGGCGGCGCCCGAGCTCGGAGGCGTCCGGAGTGGAGTACTGCATCTCGTAGTACAGCGGCGCGAAGCCCCAGAAGTCGTACACGAGCGGCGTGCCGGCCACCGTGGAGGTCATGGCGGCGGGAGCCGACTCCCAGTGGGCCGAGACGATGACTATGCCTCGCGGCTTCGCCATGGCACGGGCCCAGTTGCGCAGCTCGGCCATCCAGGCCAGGTCCTCGAAGAGGGGAGGGGCCCCGTGGCTCACGTACAAGCTGGGCAGGGGCGCGTCGCCCGGCTCCCATGCCCGGTGGGCGCGGCCGGCCTCGTCTTCGGCGACGCGCGAGAGGTGGGTGACGAAGGGATGGTCCTGGGGTAGCCGGGCGTCGGCCGCCGCCGTAGCGGTCGGCTCGTTGGTTGGGTCGTTCACTGCCGCTCCTCACCCGCCTCCCGGGCGCACGCCCGCTGCGGGTACCACCAGCAAACGGCTGGGCACCGTCAGCTATTCCCCTCCCGGCGTCCTTCTCGACGAACGGTCATGGCCCGAGCCGGGAGGAGCTAAGGGCGGGTGGCGACCAGGACCGGTATTAGCGGTTGACCCTGCAGATATCGCAGGGCGTGTTGTGCTGGTCCACCAGTGCATTGTGCCACAGGGCCACGTGCACGCTGGCCTGCCATTTAGTCAGAAGTCCAAGTACTGTCGAGATCATCTTCGCTCCGTGTCGGTAGGCATGTGTGGGTTTCTCGGTTGACGGACGCCCCACCTGAGCAGGCCGTCCTTGTAGCGGATGTCACAGCACATTTTCGCAGTGCCGTACACCTGTAGTTATCGTACAGGCCCTGCAGCCGGCTCGGCGATCTATTTAGAGGTTGTTCATCTCCGTAAATATTCCCATAACATTGGGCAAATTGCCGGTGCCATGTGGGCTGTGCGCGTGTACTTGGACCTGCATCGTCGCCATGTCATTTCGGCACGTACGCATGTGGGCCAGGGGCCGGCCCGGGGGTGACTTTTCGGCCGCCAGGCGGGCCGGTGCGGTCCCGGTAGGGCGCGCGGCCGGTGCGATGGGCTTTGCCGAGCGGCGCTCGGGCGGCCCACCTCGCTGTCCGCAGGTGCAGGGTGGGCTCGCCGGCCGAGGGCCAGCTAGAGCTGGCCCGACCAGGCCTCGGCCGAGGTCGTGACGCTGAGACCTGAGGCAGCCGCCTCCTCGATCGCCAGCGACACGAGCTGGTCCTGGCAGCCGTCGGCGAGCGGGTAGGGGGGCGGGCCCTCGTCCCGGGACCAGGCACCGGTGGCCACGAGGCTCCCGGCTATGGCGATGTCCTCGTCCATGAAGCGGTGGCTCAGGAAGGGGTTGCGGTACACAACCTCGCCATCGAAGCTGATGTGCTCGGTGTC
Organism: Actinomycetes bacterium; assembly: GCA_021828475.1. Taxonomy (GTDB): domain Bacteria; phylum Actinomycetota; class Acidimicrobiia; order Acidimicrobiales; family Palsa-688; genus JAJZMF01. Next base: position 48,589 of record JAJZIY010000013.1, on the reverse strand, counting down.
GTAGCCGTCCAGGTTGAGGTCGTAGCCGAGCTGGTAGCGGTGCAGCGACGAGTGCACGATGGCGCGTGGGCCGGCGAGGCGCACAACCGAGTCGTCCACGATCTCGCCGAGGCTGCCCCGTACGACCAGGCGCCGCATGCGCAACTGGTTGTGCCACTGGTTGTCTGTGAAGTCGTAGAGGCCGGAGCCGTCGCCGAAGTCGATGGTGGCCAGGGTGGTGCGCGCCGGTGTGGCGGTGTCGTCGTCCGTCCATCCCTCACGGGTGAGCGGGCCCACCAGCGGCGCCTCGAAGACCGACGCCCTGACCGTCGCAGGGCCCCCTCCGGCGCCGAGGAAGCCGCGCATGATCGACACGGCGTGGTAGCCGTGGGTCGAGCTGACCTGGACCGATGTCGGGCGCCCGATGACGCCCTGGCGCACCAGCTGCAGGCGTGCGGCATGGTTGGGGTAGAGGAGGTACTGCTCGGCCACCTGGACCATCCGACGGTCGCCCACCTTGGCCCAGAGTGCTCTCAGCTCGTCGAGCGGGCCGGCCGGTGGGGTCTCGGTCAGCACCGGGCAACCGAGGTCCACTATCGCCTCCACCAGGCCGGGGTTGATGCTGCGCGGGACGGCCGTCACGACGAAGTCAGGGCCAGCTGCTTCGACCATCTCCTCGACGGAGAGGAAGGCCCGGGTGCCCATGGCCTGTGCCGCTTCCGTTGCCGCCTCGGGCCGTCGCACGACTACGCCGACCACTTCGAGCTCGTCCGGTAACCGCCTGGCGATGTCGGCGATGAGCCGGGCCCTCCAGGCATTGCCGATGACGGCGAACTTGTACGGAGCCATGTCAGTTGACCTCCCGGCGCCCGTCCAGGGCGCGACCGAGTGTCAGCTCGTCGGCGTACTCCAGGTCGCCGCCGACCGGCAGGCCGCTTGCGATCCTCGTCACCCTGACCGGTAGGTCCTTGAGCAGTCCGGCCAGGTACAGAGCCGTGGCGTCACCCTCGATGTTCGGGTTGGTGCAGAGGATGATCTCCTTGACGCCTTCCGGCTCGATGCGGGCCAACAGCTCGCGGATGCGCAGTTGCGCCGGACCGATGCCGTCGATGGGGCTGAGAGCTCCGAGCAGGACGTGGTAGCGCCCGCGGAACTCGCCCGTCTTCTCTACCGCTACCACGTCACGGGGCTCCTCCACGACGCAGACGAGGGACTGGTCGCGGCGCGGGTCGGTGCAGATGGAGCACTCGGCACCCTCTGCCCCTTCGGCGACGTTGAAGCACCGGTGGCACCACGTGACCCGGCTCTTGGCCGCGTTGATGGAGCTGGCAAGGCGGGCGGCGTCCTCGGCTGGGGCCTTCAGGATGTAGAAGGCGATCCGTTGCGCCGATTTCGGGCCGATGCCGGGCAGGCGGCCCAGCTCGTCGATCAACTCCTGCACAGGAGCGGCGTACACGCGTCACTCCTCGACGACGGCGCCCGGGAAGGCATCGAGTATGCGTTGTTCGGCGGGGACGCTGGCTGCCGGCCCGGCGTCGGTGAGACCCTCGAGGTCATCGAGGTCGTAGCGCTCCTCGGCGGGGGCGGCGGGGGTCTCCTCCACGGGTTGGGGGGCACCCGCTCCCTTGTCGATGGTGAGCTTCAGCGCCACACGCGCGCCGAAGTGTGCCTCCAGGGCCCTTTCGGCATCACCGACGAACTCCTGGGCGCGCGACACCAAGCCGGCATCAGGCAGGGCGAAGACGGCTGTGCCGTTGTCGACCTGGGTGAACCTGCCGCTGGCCATGTACACCTGTGCGCGCCGGTGCAGCGAGCCCAGCACCTGGTCGCCCCACGCCTTGGTCAGCTGGTCCCTCGTCGGCAGCCCGCCGGCCGGCAGTCCCGCTCCGGCCGGCCGCTCCCCGCTGCGGGGCGCCTGGCCGGAGCTGCCGCTGTCCTCACCGGGTGGACGTCCAGCGTCCCCCCCTGGCGCGGGCCGGCCCACCGCCGGGGTCTCGACCGGCCTGGCGCCGGTCGCTGCCGGCGTCCCTGGAGCGGGGGGAGCCCCAGTCGGGCCGGGGGTAGCCGCCGCAGGGCCGGGGGTAGCCGCCGCCTGGCGAGGCGGAGCGGCAGGGGACTGGCCGCCTGCGCGCAGGATCGCTCCCAGGGCCACCCTGGCCTGGGCTGGCCCCGTCGGATGGGCCGCGGTCGGGCCGGGGGTGGCACTCGCCTGCTGCCCCTCAGGACGCGCGCTGTCCCCAGGCTGTTCCTTGGTGGCGCGTCCGGCCCGGTCCGGCGCGCCGGCCGCCTGAGAGGCCGGGACCGGTCGATGCTCAGCGCTCGCCGGTCCTGCGCCGGCGACAGCCGCCTTTGCTCCGGTGTCAGCCAGCGGGCTCACGCCTCTTGGCTCGACCCCGCCCCCAGCGCCGGCGTGGCTGGCCCGGTCCGGGCCCGAGCCGCTCGTCGCGCCGGTCCCTGTGGCAGGTGGCCTGGCTACCTGGGCGGGCAGCGTGGCCCCACCGCCCGCCACCAGTGACTCGAGGCGCTCCAGCCGTTCGGCGAGCTGCTCCGCTGAGTTGCTGGCGGCCGGCGCGGCGAGCCGCATGAGCGCGACCTCGAGGGTGACCCTCGGGTCGACCGAGTCCCGCATGTCGACCAGGGCCTGGCCGATGACCTCCATGCTCCTGACCAGCAGGGCCAGGCCCATCGACTGGGCGTGCTGCGCCATCACGGCCACCTCGCCGGCCGGCAACAGGACCAGGGAGGGGGCCTGCTGGCTCAGGAAGCCGTCACGCAGGTAGGACACGATCTCGCCTCCGAGCCGGCGGGGCTCGCGTCCAGTGGCGATGGCGCCGGCGACAGCTTCGAGGACGCCACCGATGTCGCGGGCTGCCAGTGCCGCCACTACCCCGGGCACAGGCGAAGCGGGGCCCTCCTCCCCGCCGGTGGCGGCGAGCTGCTCCAGTGCCGACTCCGCATCGCGCGCCGACCCGCGGCCCCGCTCGACCGCCAGGCGTATGGCCTGCTCGCTCAGGCCCAGCCCCGCGTCCTGGTTGATACCACCCAGCAGGTCTACGAGCAGCGTGCCGTCCAGCAGCCTGAACTCGAAGTGCTGCGTCCGCGACCGGATGGTGGCGAGCACCTTTTGCGGATCGGTCGTCGCCAGGACGAACACTACGTGGGCGGGGGGCTCCTCCAGGGTCTTGAGCAGTGCGCTGGATGCATCGGAGGTCAGCTGGTGCACCTCGTCGATGATGTAGACCTTCCACCTGCCCGGCGTGCCCAATGCGACCCTGGAAAGCAGGTCTCGCATCTCCTCGAGCTTGCGGTTGGAGGCAGCGTCCAGCTCGAAGACGTCCATGGAGGCGCCGGAGCGTACGGATTGGCACGACAGGCATGTCCCGTCGGGCTCGCCGTCGACAGGCGACTCGCAGTTGAGGGCCATGGCCAGGATGCGGGCCGTCGAGGTCTTGCCAGTGCCGCGCGGGCCGCTGAAGAGGTACGCGTGGGCGACCCGGCTGTCCCTGACGGCGTTGCACAGTGCCCGCGTGACGTGCTCCTGGCCGCGCACGTCGGCGAAGCGTTGCGGCCGGTAGCGACGGTAAAGGGCCTGGTAGGGCCGGTCCCCTTGCTGGTGAGGTACGCCGACGGGCGCGCTCGGGGTGCTCGGCTCAGGGGTATCGGCCACGGTAGAGCAGCCTACGCGGTGCCCTGTGACGCGTGGTACGGCCTGGTCGGAGGGGGCTGGCCGGTTGGCCGTGAGGCAGCAGGCGCTCGGCCGGGCCGGCGAGCGGCCGGCGGGCCCGGTGAGCGGCCGGCGGGCCCGGTGAGCCGGCTCAGGACGGGCAGGTCCGGGGCACCTGGCCGGGCTGGAGGCCCGGGGGCACGTACTGACCGTGGTAGTACGACGACGAGTCGACCCCGCTCGGTGGCACCGTGAGGCCTCCGGGAGAACTCGTGGGAGAGGAAGTCGCCGTGACCACGTGGGCGGTGGTCGAGGGACTGGCGACGGTCGTGCTCGGAGCCGGCGGCGCCGCGGCCGTGCTGGCCTGCGCCTTGGAGATGCCCGTGTAGTCCTGTCCGGTCACCAGCACCAGGTTGCCGCCGGCCAGCGAGGGCACTTCCTGAAGGGCGGCGCCCCCGCCCACTCGGGCGGCGAGGGAGCGGGCTGCGCTCGCACCGCTGGGGCCGTACTCGATGACACTGCGCACATAGTTGAAGTTGGCCGCGTTGCCGGTGGAGCCGATCTGCAGGCCGGCGGCCTTGAGGGCGTTGGCCGCCTGCGCCGCCTGGCCGCTCAGACCTGAGCCGTTGAGCACCTCCACCACCACTTGCGTTGCCTTCGTGGCGTGAGCTGCAGCCGGAGCCCCGGTGGTCGCCGTTGTGGCTCCGGAGGGGAGGCCGTAGGTGAGGAACTGGTGCACCATCTGGTGGTCGGCACTGGGCACGGGGTCCAGGGCACCGGGCACCGAGGCCGAGTTGACGTTCGGGTAGGTCCAGTTTGGGATGCCGGCGGCGTTGGTGTGCCGCATCGCCAGGGCCAGGTTGATCATCAACGAGTTGGAGAAGCTGCTGTCCACGGTGATGCTGCTGGTGATGCCGCTCAGGACGCTGTTCAGGGTCAGCGGGTTGGAGAGCGCACTGTGCTCGGCCTTCTTGATGGCCAACTTGATGAAGGCCTGCTGGCGCTGGATGCGGGCCAGGTCGCTCTCAGGCACGAGCTGGTAGTTCCAGGTCCCGTTGAGGAAGTACTGGTACTCACGCGAGCGTACGAAGCCGAGGGCCTGCGCGCCCTTTAGCAGGACGCAACCGGCGTTGGGGACGTTGAGGTTGGAGAAGAGGTCCCGGGCCGGCGTCGGGAAGTACTGGTAGACGCCGCCGATGGCGTCCGACAGCTTGGTGAAGGAGGCGAAGTTGACCACAGCGAAGTGGTTGACCGGGATGCCGATGTCCTGCTCGATGGTCTTGACAAGCAGGGCCGGCCCACTGTTGAAGGCGGCGTTGATGCGGGTGGTGCCCATGCCCGGGATGTCGACGAGGAGGTCACGGGGGATGGAGAGCAGCGCGATGCTGGAGGTGGCCGGCACGATGTGGGCCAGGACGATCGTGTCCGAGCGCTGGCCCGTCACCTGCTGGGCGTTGCCGAACGAGGCGCTCCCGCCACTGCCCAGGTTGCGGGTATCACTACCCACCATCAGGATGGTAATCGGGCCCGCTTTGGCGGCGGCCAGGCCCGCCACGTTTATCCGCTTGACCTGGCTGAGCCTCCACTGGACGTAGCCGTAGGCGCTCGCTCCGGCCAGGAGCACCACCAGGACGAAGACGTTGGTCGAGATGAGCAGGCGACGCGGCCAGCGCCGGCCACGTTTGAGCACCTCGAGGGGGCTGCGTGCATCGCCGCCAGCCGGCCGGCCGCCACCGGTAACGGGATCCGGAGCCATGGCGCCAGGCTAAGTCCGCCGGAGGCCAACCTGGACAGCGCCCACCAGGGGAGGGCTTCCCATGCGCCTGGTGAGCCGGGTGGCCGTACCGGTGCCCGGCGCGACGGTCAGGCTTCCTACGGCACACGGCGCGGTCCGCTGAGGGCTGCTGCCGTCAGGCCCTGACCCGGTTTGCGGCACCCCGTTGCGCAGGGCCCGACCGCCGCGCCCGGCACCGGGTGCGGCTACCGCCAGCGTAGGCGGTCAGCACAGGCTAGCCTGTCCCGACGCTGGAGGGGTGCGAGAGCGGCCGAATCGGCACGATTGGAAATCGTGTGTGGGGCAACCCACCGTGGGTTCAAATCCCACCCTCTCCGCCAAGGGGTCCTTACGAAAGTGAGGCCCCACAGGTAACGAAATCCCTCGCCGCAGACCTCCACGGGCCTGTGGCGAGGGGTTCGTCGTTGTTGGTGCAGCTTCCGCGGCTAGGTCCATCCGACGTCGCTGACCCCTCGTGAGGCCATGCGGGGCACTCGGCGGGTGTTCCGCCCCCGGCCGGGGCAGCACTTTGGGCCCGCACAGCGTGGTGCCTGACGGGCTCGAGAGTTGGCTGAGAGGGCTCAGGCGGCTGGGCTCAGGCGGCTGGGCTCAGGCGGCTCGGGGTGGCCCAGTGGCCGGGTGGGCGCTGCTGGGGTCGACTTCCTCGAAGCCGTGGTCTTCGGGGTCTGCCCAGGTGAGCCGGTCGGTGCGGTCACCGGTGCGCTCGGCCCAGGTACGCAGGCAGCGCAGGTTGGCGGCGGCTTGGGCGACGACGACCATGAGCCCGGTCTTGACCAGGCCGACGACGTGGATCCAGCCCCGCCGGACGTCTTCGTTCTTGGAGCTCTTTATGTTCCCGAAGCTGGCCTCCACCCTGGAGCGGCGATTGTAGGCGGCGATCCATTTGGGGCCGCCCCAGTAGAGGCGCTGGCGGATCTTCGGAGTCACGTTGCCGGGGACGGTGATGGTGCGCTGCGAGCAGGCGGCCGGTGCTGTGCCGGCCGCCGGCGGGTTCTCCACGCTCGGTGTGCCGGCGGGCAGGAACCGGGAGATGGGGCAGCGCTCGCAGCGACGCTTGCCAGCCTGGGCGGGGCACTCGCAGCGCTCCTTGCCGGTCTGGTCGGGGCCTTCGACCCGGCGGAACGCCCAGGTCTCCCGTTCTGCGATGAGCGCCGAGGAGCCGACGGCCGCCCGCACCGGGAGAGGATGCGGGGCGCCGGATGGCGTCAGCGGCCAGTGGTAGGTGGGTGACCGACCCGGCAAGCGACCAACCACACGGTGTGACGATCGTCGTCTGGGCAGTACCAGACACGGCCGCCGCCGGTGACCTCGTACTGCCACTGTTCGAGGTTGCTCCCAGCTACGGACCGGGATGCCAGCTTGTCTCTCAGCCGGCCTTGGCGCTGATCTCGGCGCCGCGGGTCAGCGCGAAGCTGTTCCCAGCACACCTTGGTGGGCCCCGGTGCGTGTGCGCACAGCTGCTCCCACCCGTCGGCAGCTTCACCTGTGCCGAAGCGGACCTCCCACTCATCGGCCGCTGCAGGTGGCGCTACCCGCTCCCCGCGCCGCTGCGGGCTTCGAGAGCTCACGGCGCCGGAACAGGGCGACCGTCCGGTTCAGAGATGGGACGAGCGAGCTCGTCCGCCAGTTCCGGGTCGGCCTGAAGAGCGGCTGTGGCCTTCCACTCGTCGAGCATCTGGGCGAGAGGGGCGAAGCTGTTCAGTTCCGCGCTCACGGCGAGGGTCTCGGCGAACTCGCGAGCGAACTCGCAGCGGCCCTTCTCGCTGAGGTACCTGGTCCAGGGCATCGCCTCGACGATCAGTGCCCCCGTCTTGGGGTTGTCGTGGCCTAAGAGACGGCTCAGGAGCGCCGCCGCTCCAGCGGCGCCCAGGGCTTCTCCCCTCTGTCTGTCGGCCCGGCTGAGAACCAGGTCAGGGGCGTTGCGGCGATGGATGACCAGCCGTGGCGAACGATCGGCAGCCTCAGCGACCTCGCGAGGCGAGCGCAGGAACTCGGTGAAGGTGTACTCGCGGGGCAGCACGGCGTCCACTGTACCTGATATCTGATGTTTGTCAAATGTCTGTGGCTGGCGACCTGCGCTCATCGACGGCCCGGAGCGCGCCCCAGAACTCGTCGTCGCTCATGGCGAGGGCCGCGGCGCACCCCTCGGCCATGAGGGCCTCGACTTCGTCGCGCTTGCGGCGGGCGGCGGCAAGGGAGGCGACTTCGGCGGCAGGAGTGTCCCGGCACACGGTTGGTGCTCCCCGGGCTGATCTGCCGGATGGCCTGTTCGGGTAGTAGGTGGCGCGGCCCAGTCCTCGTCGGGGCGGCCCGATGCCGTCCAAGTGGGCTCGGCTGCACGCTGGGGCGGTACCCCGACTACCACGTGTAGGCAGAATGTCGAGTGTGGCGGAACAGAAGGCGCCATCGTGCGTACCCGGGAACCGAGCGGCAGTGGATCTGTTCTAGTCCTCCCCAAGAGGCGCCTCGACCTGGGCGACCAGGACATCGCGAGGAGTCACGACGAGCGGGCCGGCTCAGCCCATCGGCGGTCCCCCCCGTCCGACCGCCTGGCCCTCCACCGCGCCTCGAACAGGCAGTAGGCCGCGCCGCGGTCCTGGTCGGGCGCTCAGTCGAGGGCCAGGACGGCCCGGAGCGCATCGTCGACGAGCTGCATGTCTTGGGCGGTTAGCCTCCCGGCAAAATCGCCGAGACGGGCTTCAGGGTCAACAGCCAAGAGCTGCTCCACCATGACGCGGGTCTTGGTCGTGCCGATCTCGATCTCCGGGCGGAACGACGCCGCCCGGCGCCCGGTCGAAGTTGGGGCGACGACCCAGGTGGACAACGGAAGGTCGTCCGACTGCAAGACGACGGCGTAACGGGCCCCGGCCTGCTCGTGACCCAGCGCGGCCTTGGGTGGCTTTAGCCGGTAGATGTCACCACGCACGCAGCCCCTCCATCTCAGCCGCCAGGGCACGCGAGGCGGCCACGTCGTCGGGGTCGTTACGAAGCTCCTCGGCTTCGGCTCGCAGCCGTGCCCTTCGGTGTGACCGCTCGGCCTCCAAGATGGCGGACCGAGCTGCCTCCGAGCGCGACTGGCCCTCGCTGGTCAGCACCCCGAGCGCTCGCTCGACCTCGGCATCAGTGCGGATTGTAAGCGTAGCCATGTGACACACCGTACTGCGCTCGCCGTGCAGAACGTCACTGGCCCTCCTCCTCGGCCCTCCGCAGCCGCCGCCACGCCTCGATGGCCCCGTTCGGGCAGTAGGCCGCTCCGCAGTCCCGGTCGGGGTGGCCGGGAGCGCTCGTTTCGAGCCCGGCCCGGACCGCTTCGAGCACGGTGGCACCCACCTCGGTACCGGGCCAGTCCGCCACGAGGCCGGCCAGGACGGCAGGGGCCGCCCAACGCTGGCTCCAGGCCCAGTGCGCAGTCGAGAGCTACTACGGCGGCCTTGTCGGCGCTGATGTCCTCCGGTCCCACACCGCACGCGCCCCCCGGTTGAGCACCTCGACCGGGTCGCGGTGGTAGGCGACCATCAAGGTGTCGCGCCCTTCCAGGCGTCGCGCCCCCCGGTCTTGCCAGTGGCTCGCCGGGGCTACGGCCGGCCTCGGTCCGCCTGTGACGCCGATGCGGGCCGCTCACCGAAGACCTTCTCGTACACGTCCTCGCCGAAGGCGCTCGGCTCGGGTGCGCCCTCGACCAGCTCGAAAGGCCTTCCGCCCGACTGACGGGGAGCTCTCAGGAAGAGCGTGCCATCCCCGCCCATCCGGTAGATGCTCTCCGCCAGGTCGTAGAGATGGGTGACGACGCACACCCTCACGCCGGCCGCGGCCAGGGGGAGGAAGACCTGGCGGCCGATGTCCGAGCCCTCCCGTTCGTTCGTCGATGCGAAGGGCTCGTTGCACAGGAGGAGGCAGCCTGGGGTGATGCGCGAGACGATCTCGCTCATGCGCCCGAGCTCCTCTTCGAGCTTGCCCCCAGACATGTCGTCGCCCTCTTCCCGCTTGAAGTGGCTGAGCACGAGGGGGGCCGGCGCGGCCGCAAACGAGGTGGCGGCCACGAACATGCCGCTCTGCAGCATCAATTGAGCGGCACCGATACTGCGCAGCAGCGTGGACTTGCCTCCACGGTTGGCACCGGTGACGATCAGCAGGCAGCGCCCTCGAGCGCTGATGTCGTTGCCGACGGCCCTGCCTTCCAGACCCAGGCTCAGGTCCGGGTCGTACAGCCCGGACGCCCTGAAACCGCTCTCGCCGGGCGGCAGGACGGTGGGGGTGCACACAGGCTCCCCCTTGGCGTTGAGGGTCTCGCGGAGGTTGAGGCAGCCCACGTAGAAGGCGACCTGGTCGCGTAGGGCCGTGAAGAAGCTCAACACTGTATCGACCGACTGTGCCAGCACGTTCGCTGCCAGGTTGACCCCGCGTGCCTGCATTTGGGCCAGAGCGTGCAGGCTGTTGTCATCGCCCGTGGCGACGCTGAAACTGAGGCCGCGCTGGGCCCGGTTGGCGACCCGGTCCCGCCACCGCTCCTGGTGCGAACGGTGGAGCAGGTAGGCCGTACCCCGGTTGGCCCTGCCCAGCTGAGCGCTCATGAAGACCCCCCTGCCGAGCCCGAGCTCGCCGAGGTGCTCCCTCACGGTCTTGACGTAGGCGTCGTCGAGCTCGTCGACCAGCATCGAGCGCAACCTGGACCATGCGGGTGAAGCCATCGCGGCACCGCGCTCCTCCATCAGGCGGCGGAGGCGGACGAGGCGGTCCAGGAGCATCTCGAGCGACTGAACGGACGAGTACCGAAGGCTCTCGGGGGATCTGTTGACCCCCCACAAGTTCAGCTTCCGGTGCTCCTCGAGGGTCTGGCCGGCCAGGTCGTACAGGTCCCTGGTGAGGTTGGGGTCCACAGTGCAGTCGGCCAGTGCGTGCTGGCGCCAGACGATCTCGTCGGGGTGGGCCAGAGGCGCCAGCACGCAGGTCCGGGCGCTGGCGAGTATGGCGTCGTCGCGGCGCGCCATAGCGGCGAAGAGCCTGTCCAGGCCGAGATCCCGGACGAGATCAGTCGCGCCCGGGCCGGGTCCGGAGCCGATGGCGGGGTCGCGGTCGGGGTGGAGCAGGAGGACTTTCATCAGTTGAGCCGCGAGCTGACGGCATGGTAAGTGAGGCCGTAGCGCTCGGCGAGAGCGGCAGCGTAGGCGAGCCCTTCTGCAGGCCTTCTCTCCAGCTTGTAGGTGCGCACCACCGGGTTGTCCGGGCTCACCGTGGCGACGAGGCTGACGGTGGCGGGGCCCGTGGACGCCAGTTCGTCGACGAAGGTGACGTATATGCACAACGGCCCACGGGCCAGTAGCCGGTCAAGGACGGCCCGCCCGAGCACGGCCGCGTCCCGCAGGGTGGTGGACGAGAGGCTCTCGTTGAGCACGACGAGGCTGCGCTGCCCGGCCCGCTCTATGACCTCGCGCAGGTGCACCAACTCGTCCTCCAAGTGGCTGCGGGCCAGATCGGGCGGCTCCGCCTGCTGGAAGGAGGTGAATATCTTGTCGACCAGCACGAGCCGGGCTTCGCTCGCCGGCACCGGCAGGCCCAGGCTGGCCAGGTGGTGGAGCTGTCCCACGGCGCGGGCGAAGGTCGTCTTGCCTCCACTGTTGGGACCGGTGACCACGACCCGGCGCTCGTCCTGGCTCAGAGCGAGGTCGTTGGTGACGACGCCGGAGGCACCTGCATCACCCGATGCCTTCCTGGCCAGTGCGAGGTCGAAGACGTCGACAAGCCGGGTTTCGCCTGGCTCGTCCGAGAGGCTCGGGTAGCAGAACGGTAGGCCGGCGGCGCGCAGCGGCTGGATGTAGTCGAGGTAGGAGAGGTAGAAGTGGGCCTCACGCTCGAAGGCAGCCACCGTGGCGTCCACGAAGTCCTGGTGGGCCTGGAAGTAGCGGTCCAGTGCACCGAACGGCTCGGGGTGGAGCCGCGCGACCAGGTTGAGCACCTCCGCCTCGACGTCCTCCATCTCGAGAGGCGCCAGGAAGCTGGCCCGGTAGTCGTCCACAGCCCCCTCGCGGAACTTGTCGAACACCGTGGCCACCTCCTGCGCATAATCGGGCTCGCCCTGGAAAGCCGACACCGTTACGCGCGTGCCTTTGATGTGCAGGCCGTAGCGCACCGCGGCCAACCCGGCCACTACTTCCTCCGCACCTGCCGAGAGCTGCGTGAACATCTCGCTCCTGCGGTACGCGCCGAGGTAAGCGCCGAAGCCGGTCAGGCCTCTCGACGCGGGCCGTGACCGCTCCAGGGCCGCTGCCAGCACGTCGACGCAGCGGCAGTACGCCGATACGGCATCTATGAAGACGCGGGACCGCTGCCAGTAGCTGCGCAGCCTGGCGGAGGTGCCCAGGACCTCGCGGGCCGCCGCCATGGAGGCACCGAAAGCCCTGACCGCGTCCGCAATATCCCGGCGCTCGAGGTCGGCCATGACCTGATGGCGGTAGGCGACCTGATCGGTACTGGCGAGCGGGGTGCGAAGGAGGCTTTCCAGGTCCAGTTGTTCGCGGCCCTGCTCCAGAGCGTCGAAGACCTGCGTCAGGCCGAGGTCGGCGGCAGGCCCTTCGTCGAGGGGAAGGGACGAGGAGGGGTCGACGCCCTCCGGGTACAGGATCGAAACCGGCATCTGGCTCCTACCCAACTTCGGTTTTAGAAGTAGAAGCCATCAGCCATCCTGGCGCCGGGTGCGGGCCTCATCGCTGCACCCCAGCGTAGCGCCGCAAGTCACCAGCTGGTGAGTGCGAAGAGGAGGCCCCGGCTGTATATCTAGACTAAGCTAGAAATATGAGCGAACCTACCGGCCGCCCCGTCCGGCTGCCAGCGGCCCCGGCGGCCGGAGCGGGGGCCTGGCCTACCAGGCCGGCCGGCCTGCCCGGGGCGGTGCCGCCGCCGGCGGTGCCGCTTGCCTATCTCGGTGCCGCGGCGGCGGGCCTCGTGGCATGCGGTGCCGCCCTCGTCTGGGCCAGCCGGACGGCGACCCTGGACCCGACGGCTGACCGGGTCGTTGCTGCCGCCCACCTGGGCATGCTGGCGACGCTCTCAATGGGGGTGCTCGGGGCGGCTCACCAGTTCGTACCCGTGGTCACTCAGCGGCCACTGCGCTCGGTGCGGCTTGCGTGGGCGACGTTCGCCGCCTGGCTCGGTGGCGCCTGGCTCCTGCCTGCGGGGTTCGCCACCGGGCAGGAGGGCGTCGTCGAGGCCGGAGGAGCTCTGGCGGCGGTCGCGCTCACGCTGCTCGTGCTCAACCTTTGGCATCCCCTGGCCTCGAGGGGCAAGGGTGCTCCGGTGACCGGCCTGCGCTTTGCACTTGCCGGTTTCGTCGTGACCGGCTGCTTCGGCGTGGTCTATGTAGCCGACAGGCGGGGCAACTGGTGGGACCTGTCGGGCCACGTGGTGCTGGCTCATGCCGTCGTAGGCCTGTTCGGCTGGCTCGGCCTCACCTACATTGCGGTTGCTGAGAAGCTCTGGCCGATGTTCTTCCTGGCCCACGTGCCCGGGCGCCACCTGGCCGGGCGGGTCGCCGTCCGAGCGGTACCGGCGGGTGTCGCTCTGCTGTCCCCCGGCCTGCTGCTGGGTGTGCCGCTGCTCGCCGGCCCTGGCGCCCTGGTCCTGGCGGCCGGGCTGGCAGCGCACCTGCTATCCCTGCGGGCCCACGTCCGGAACCGCAGGCGCAAGGTTGACCTGCACCTGGCCTTCGTGCTGACCTCGGCTGGGTGGCTGCCGGTGGGGGCGGGGCTCGCCCTCGCCGCCGCGGTCATGATGCCATCCCATCACCACGCCGGGGTGGCCCTGGTGGCGGCCTCGGTGGCCGCTTTCGGCGGTTGGATCCTCGAGGCTATGGTCGGCCACAGCTACAAGGTGGTGCCGTTCGTCTGTTGGTCCGTGCTGAGGGCGAGGGGGGTCGACAAGGGGACTGGCGGCCGGCCCCTGCTCTTCGCCGACCTCTACGGGCATGCCTGGGCGGCTCTCAGCTACGGCTTCGTCACGGCAGGCATCGCTGCGCTCTGCTTCGGGCTGGGGGCCGGCGTGGCGATAGCCACCGTGCTCGCCGGGGCCCTGTTCGCGGCGACGGGCCTGGTGACAGCCCTGAACCTCACGGTACGGCCCGTTCGCCTACTGGCCGTCGGCCGACCGGCGCGGGCGGGCCTGGCGCCAGCGGGGCACTGAGCTCAATTGGCGGTCGCTACCTGGCGCTGTCCTGGAGGGCAACGGTCCTAGGGGAGGTGAACCTCCTCTGTCGACGGCTCACACCGGTACCGTGCCCCCGCTGAAGAAGATCTACACAAGCCTAGAACTAGTGTGCATTTTGGCTGCCTGGAGCGGTATCCGGTGGTAAAGTACCAGAGAGATGTGCCCAGTCACCACCCCCGCCCGTACAGTCCCCGACGAGGTCCAGGCCCAGGCGAGGGCTCTGGGCGACCCGACCCGGTTCCGGATCTTCCGCTACATCGTCGACGCAGCGCGCACCGTCGACGTGGCCGAGCTGACGAGCTACACCCGGCTCAACCACAACGCCGTCCGCCAGCACCTGAGCGTGCTCACCTCGGCGGGCCTGGTCGTCGAGGGCCAGGAGGAGCGCACCCGGCCGGGCCGTCCCCGGCTCCTGTACGAGGTGGCCCCTGACGCCGCCGGGCTCTGGGGCACCCCCGGTCCGTACGAGCAGTTGGCCACTGCGCTGGCGGAGGCGATGCGCACCGGTCTCCCGGTCCAGGATGTCGGGCACCGCATGGGCGTGGCCCGGGCGCGCCTGGTCCCCCGTCCGGGCACGGACGAGGCCCAGGGGAGGGACGCCGTGGGCGTGATCGAGCACGAGATGGCCAGAGCCGGGTTCAGGCCGGCGCGCCGTCGAAAGGGTACGGCGACGGAGCTCGTCCTCGAGAACTGCCCCTTCGAGAGCGCTGCCGCTGTCAACGCCAAGGACGTTTGCGAGCTCCACCTCGGGTTGGCCAGAGGGCTGGCCGAGGGTACCGGCGGTGTCGAGGTCGAGGGACTCGTGCCGAAGAACCCGCACCGGGCGGGATGCCGGCTCCAGGTCCGGGAGGTCTGATGGTGGACGGGCTCAGGCCGGCAGCGCCTCCGGCGGCGGAGACCGCTGAGGGCGATGTGCCCGCCAAGGGGGGCGGTGACCCTGTGGGCGCTCGCCTGCCCGTCGGGGCCCTGGGCTCCGGCAGCTGGGAGGAGGGGACCGATGTCGCCGGTGAGCCGGCCTGTATGGCCCACCTCATCTGCCTCTCCTGTGGCGCCGTGCTGAGCGAGGGCCACCAACCGGGCTGCAGCGGGCCGTAGCGGCCGTAGCGAGCAGGCCGCGGGCCAGCAGGCCACAGCCAGCAGGGCCTTTTGCTGACGGCCCGCCCTCCACCCTTGTCTGCCTTGTCTGCCCCGGTGGCCCCACCCTGCGACACCAGGGCCCTAGGGTGTTCCCGAGCTCGGGGTGCCCGGCTCGAGGAGCACAATGTCGCCTGTGGTAGCCCGCTCGACCTGACAACGTTGTCCATCCAGGGGGTCCGACCCGCTTATGCGCAAGATCATCAACCATCCAAAGGCTTTTGTCGACGAGATGCTCGAGGGGGTGCTTCTCGCCCACCCCAGCAGCCTGCGTTCGCCGGCCCGGAGGGTGGTCGTACGGGCCGACGCACCACGTCAGGGCAAGGTCGGCATCGTCACGGGTGGAGGGTCGGGGCACCTGCCGCTGTTCATGGGTTACGTGGGCGCCGGCCTCGCTGACGGGGTGGCCGTAGGCGACGTCTTCGCCTCGCCTAGCGCCGAGCAGGTGCTGGAGGCCAGCCGGGCCGTCGACGCAGGGGCCGGCCTCCTCTACCTGTACGGCAACTATTCGGGCGACGTAATGAACTTCGACCTCGCTGCCGAGCTGGCGATGGCCGAAGGCATGGAGGTCGCCACCGTCCTCGGTACCGACGACGTAGCCTCGGCACCCGAGACCGAGCCGGAGCGCCGCCGCGGCGTCGCCGGGATCGCACTGCTCTACAAGGTGGCGGGCGCCGGCGCCGAACAGGGCAGGAGCCTGGCGGAGGTCGTAGCTGTGACAGAGCGGGCCGGTGCAGGCCTGCGCTCGATGGGCGTCGCCCTGTCGCCCTGCACGCTGCCTGCAGCGGGCGAGCCGACGTTCAGCCTGCCCGAAGGGCAGATGGAGATCGGTATGGGCATACACGGCGAACCCGGTGTCTCGAGAGGTCCGCTCCGGCCCGCCGCCGACATCGGGGCAGAGCTCGTCGGCCACATCGTCGACGCTCTGTCCTGCGGGCGAGGTGACGATGTGGCCGTCCTCGTCAACGGGTTGGGGGCGACCCCGGTGGAGGAGCTCTACGTCCTCTACCGTTCGGTGCACGCCGGCCTGGTGTCGCGTGGCGTCGAGGTGCGCCGTACCTGGGTCGGCGAGTACGCCACATCGCTCGAAATGGCCGGGGCGTCCGTCTCGGTGATGCGCTTGGACGAGGAGATCCTCGGTCTGCTCGACGCCCCGGCCCGCTCGCCCCTGCTGGCCAGGTGGTGACACGGTGAACGAGGCCCTGCTGGCCGACCTCCTCGCCGCTGCGGCCGGAGCACTGGAAGACGCCGCACCCGAGCTCAACCGCCTGGACGCCGTCGCCGGTGACGGCGACCTGGGCGTGACAATGACCGAAGTGGCCCGGATAGCGAGGGAGGTGCTCGCCGCCGGCGCGGCCGGTGTGCCGGAGCTGCTCAGCGCTCTCGGCGCCGGCATCGCTCGCGGCGCCCCGTCCACGAGCGGGACCCTGGTGGCGACGGCCTTCCTTCGTGCCTCGCGGGCCTGCGGCGAAGGCGGCGAGCCGACCGAGGTGCTGGCCCGCTGTTTCGGAGCTGCGCTCGACGGGGTGCGCGCCCGCGGTAAAGCCGAGCCCGGGGACAGGACCCTGGTGGACGGGTTGGCCTCGGTGAGCGCCAGCCTCGAGGCGAGCGCGGCCGACGGTCTCGCCTGGCAGGAGGCCCTCGCCAGGGCGGCCGAGGCGGCGCGCTCGACGGCGCAGGCCACGGCGGAGATGGAGCCCAAGAAAGGGCGGGCCAGTTGGGCACCGCAGCGGGCGCTCGGGCATCCTGATGCCGGTTGCTCGATGCTCGCCATCGTGCTCAGTGCGGCGGCCGCCCGGGCTGGCGCCTGAGCGGGTGTCGTCGCGCTGGTCCCCCGGCGGGCAGGAGGGCTCGCCGGGGGACCAGCGACGCTCAGGCGCCGTGGACTATCTGGTAGAGCTGCCCGAGCAGTTGGGCGGCCTCGTCGATGGGCCTCTGCCACACCCGCCGGCCGATCACGATGCCACTGGCACCACCCTTGACGGCGTCCTCCACCAAGGCCAGCAGTTCCTCTGTGGTGCCACCCTTGGGACCACCGAGCATGACCATGGGCACGCGCAGCTCCGAGCACCAAGCGGCCAGGGTGTCGGGGTCGCCGGGGTAGGCGACTTTCAAGATGTCCGCGCCGAGCTCCATCGCCACCCGGCACCCGTGCTCCTCGATGGCCACGGCCTCGGGCCCCCGGGGCATCTCGAAGGCGATGGGTTCCACCATGACGGGCATTCCCAATGGGGCTGCCGCCTCGATGACGGAGCTGATCATGCTGACCAGCGGCGCCTTTCCAGGCATGGGTACGTTCCATGGCATGAGCACTTTGACGGCGTCCACGCCGAGCGCCGCAGCCTGCTCGAGGTTGGCGATCATGGCCGTGGCGCCGTCCGGGCCGTCGTTCCAGTACGAGTCGATCGTGAGCAGACGCGCCGGAGACCCGCGGTGGGCGAAAGTCGCCACGCTGTGGGCGGCAACGCCGGGGCCGATCAGGAAGCCGTCGCAGCGCGTGGCCGCGAACCGCGCCAGGGACCCGACCGGGTCCTCGAGCCCGCTCACCCGACCGAGCATGCTCCCGTGGTCGAGAGGCAGGACGACGGTCCTGCCGTCGTTGCCGAATATCCTGCCCATGCGGTACTCCTTGCCCGCCTGGGCTGCCGAGACCGGCCTGTTTTCCATCTGGTGCCTCCACTTGTCTTGAGCCCGGGGTCGTGGTCCGGGACAGCTGGTGCAAATCGCGCGAAGGTGGCGCCGGGCCGGCAGGCTCGGGTTACGAGCGCCCGCAGCTCCCTCCCGAGGAGACCATGCCCGTGCCCGAGGCTGCGAACGGGTTGGTTGGGCTGCGGGGCGCGGTGACGATGTCAGGACCGGCACGACTCACGCTCGATCAGCCTCACCTGCAGGACCGTCCTCCTCCGGTAGCGACGGTAGGGGTGGGCCAAGCGGTCGAGGACCCTGCGCGCTGCCAATGAGCCCACCGATGCCGGGTCCTGGTCGACCACCGTCAGGGGCGGGGTCAGCGAAGCGGCCAAGGGTAGGTCGCCGAACGAGGAGATGGCGACGGGGACTTTCTTGAGCGCCGGCACGAGCAACATCGTCACCCGCCCGTTGGAGGAGAAGACGGCGCTCGGCGGGTCGTCCAGCCCACGCAGGCGCAACAGCGCCGCCAGCGCAGTGTCGTGGTCCTGCACGCCGAGGGCAACCAGGTGCTGGTCGAAACCCGCTCCGGCCTCTTCGAGCGCTCGGCGGTAGCCTGCGAGGCGGAGGCTGGTCGTGGGCAGGCTGAGCCGGTCGCCGACGAAGCCGATCCGTCGATGACCATGACGGACCAGGTCGGTGGTCGCCATGTGGGCGCCGCCCAGGTCGTCGTCGGTGAAGCTGTCTGCCTGCACCCCCGTCGGCGCTCGGTCGACGAACACGATCGGCAGCTTGTCGAGCCATATCTTCAGGTAGGTCTGCTCTTGGCGCACCGAGGCCAGGATGAGGCCGCTCGGTGAGCGCGTGAGCAGCGAGTTGACTATCTCGGCCTCTCTCTCGGGATCCTCACCGATAGAGGTGACGAGGACCGACATGTTGTGGCGCGCCGCTTCCTGGTCGACTGCCCGGACGATGGCGCCGAAGAAGGGGTCGACGATGTCGGGCACTGCCACGCCGATCACCGGGGCCCTGCCCGCTCTGAACGTGGTTGCCAGGGCATTGGGCGTGTACTTCAGGTCGGACATGGCTCGCAGGACCCGCTCGCGGGTAGGGGCCAGAACATGCGGGTCCCTGTTGTAGACCCGCGAAACCGTCTTCTGGCTCACGCCGGCTGCGACGGCCACTTCGCGCATTGTCGTCACAGAGCCCCTCCCACGACGAGGCTCGTTCCAGCGTGGCGGTGCCGGTCCCGGGGACGTTCGTCCGGGGGCTGGCCGGGTACCTGCTCCGGGCAGAGAGCCCTCCGGCCGCAAGAAGCGGCCTTCAGCACCTGCAGCATCCCCGGTCAGCGGCAGGTGTAGCCGCCGTCGACCGGCAGGCTGACACCGCTTATCATGCTCGCGCCGTCGCTCAGGAGGAACACGATGGGTGCGGCCACGTCTTCCACTGTGGCCCAGCGGTGGAGCGGCATCTGTTCGAGGAACGGCTCTCCCACCTCCGGCCTGCCCCAGTACCAGGCGGACATCGGGGTCATCACAACCGTCGGGTTGACGGCATTGACCCGGATCCCGTACTGCCCGAGCTCGAGCGCGCAGACGCGGGTGATGTTGTCCACAGCGGCCTTGGACGAGCCATATGCGATGTGGCCCTTCAGTGCCACCAGCGACGCCTGGCTTGACACATTGACTATCGAACCGCCCCGGCCGAGGCGCACCATCTCGCGCGACGCGTACTTCGTGACCAGCAGCACGCCACGTGCATTCACGGCCATGACCCTGTCGAAGACATCCGCGTCGGCGTCCTGGGGCGTCTCGATGTCACCGCCCCAGCCGGCGCTGTTGACTACGCCGTGCAGGTCGAGCCCTTCTATGGCCCCGCGGACGCTCGCCTCGTCGGTGACGTCGAAAGCAAGCGGACGGGCACCGGTGGCTCTGGCCAGCTCGTCCAGGCGCGCCTCGTTGCGACCGGCGGCGATCACCTGCGCGCCGGCTGCAGTCAGCTGGCGCACTGTTGCCCCACCGATGCCTCCGCTCGCTCCGCTGACAAGTACGGTCTTGCCCTCGAAACCCGTCATGGTTGCCTCTCTGTTCATCAGTGCGCAGCGCCGGCTCCGGTGGGTGCAGCGGCCGGGGCATACCGCGACCGGGGTATACCGCGACCGGCATGTCCGAGCATAGCATGACTCCGATGTCATATTCAGCTCGCCCGCACCTTGACTCCGGTGCCATGTAGGGCTACGGTCGTCCATGTAGGTGGTCGCCCCGGCCGCACCGGGCTTGTTCCCGACGGCATCGTCCTCGCGTTCCGACCACTTCGAGGGAGCCGTCCGAGGCCGCGGTGACGACAGGAAAGGAATGGGAGGCACAGGCGAAGTGACAGTCCTCAACGCCCGCACCCTGTGCCACCTGCCCCCCCGAGTGAGCGTGCCCGCATACGAGCGCTCGATGTGCTCCGTGGGTACGGTCCACTTCGGGGTGGGTGCGTTCCACCGGTCGCACGAGGCGATGTTCATGGACCGGGCTCTGGCTCTGGGGTCGACCACGTGGTCTATCTGTGGGGTAGGCACGACGCAAGCAGACCGGCCGGTGCGTGATGCCCTCCGCCGGCAGGACAACCTGTACACCCTGGTGACAGTTGCCCCCGACGGGCGCGCCGAGGCACGGGTCATCGGCTCCATCACCGAGTACCTGTACGTGCCAGAGGGCCCGCAACGTGTTCTCGACAGACTGGTCGACGAGAGGACCAGGATCGTCTCGCTGACGATAACCGAGGGGGGTTACGCTGTCGACGACTCGACGGGGGAGTTCACCCCCCGTGACCCCTTGCTGCTGGAGGACCTGGAGCCGGACAGCCAGCCCACCACCGTGTTCGGGCTCATCGTGGCCGCCCTGGCGTTGCGCCGCGAGAGCGGGTCGATGCCGTTCACGGTGGTGTCGTGCGACAACGTGCCCCGCAACGGCGAAGTGGCTCGCACTGCCGTGCTCGGTGTCGCGCGGCACAGGGCCTCCCGGGCCGCGTCGTGGATCGAGGACGCCGTAGCCTTCCCGAGCTCGATGGTCGACCGGATAACACCGGCCACCACGGACGAGACACGGGCGAGCACGGCGGCTGAGTTCGGCGTCGAGGACCTGTGGCCGGTACGGTCGGAGTCCTTCTGCCAGTGGGTCCTCGAAGACCGTTTCGTCAACGGACGGCCGCCTCTGGAGATGGTGGGCGCCCAGATGGTCGACGATGTCGGACCGTACGAACTGATGAAGCTACGGCTGCTCAACGCGTCGCACCAAGCGATGAGCCACCTCGGCCTGCTGAGCGGGTGGACGTGGGTCCACGAAGTGTGCAGGGATCCCCTGTTCGCCCGTTTCCTGCGCAGTTACATGAGCGTGGAGGCCGTCCCGACCCTGGAGCCGGTGCCCGGCATCGACCTCGACCGCTACTGCGACGAGCTGATCGCCCGCTTTGCCAGCGAGGCCATCCAGGACACCCTGGCCCGCCAGGTGGTGGACAGCTCGGACCGCATCCCCAAGTTCCTCTTGCCCGTCGTGCGCAGCCGGCTCGACAGCGGAGGTGACATCCGTAGGTCGGTCCTCGTGCTGGCGGCGTGGAGCGTGCTGATCGAGCAGCGCCTGGCCGGCGGCGGTCTGGCGGCGGTCACCGACCGCCGCCGCGAGGAGCTGGCCGGCGCTGTGACGGCCGAGGGCCGCCAGCCGGGCGCCTTCTTGGACTACGGGCCGGTGTTCGGTGACCTGGGCCAGGTGGCCCGGCTGCGGTCCGATTTCGTCGCCGCTCGTGCCATCCTGTGCCGCCACGGCGCCCGGGCCGCCGTGGCAGCGATCGTGGAGGGACCAGGTACAGGTGGCCCGCAATGAGGCCGCCAGGCAGGGCCGCATCGAGCGGGACGGGCAGGGCCCGGTGCCAGAGCGTCGACAAGGAGTAGAAGAGCGATGAAAGCAGTCTTGGCCCGTGCCAGTGGCGTCGAGGTCGTCGAGGTGGACGAGCCGCAGTTGCGGCCCGGTGAGGCACTCGTCGAGACAACCGTCGTCGGGGTCTGTGGATCGGACACGCACGCGGCAGCGGGGGAGCACCCCTTCGTGCCGCTCCCGTACCGCCCGGGCCACGAGGTCGTGGGTGTCGTCCGGGCAGTGGCGGCCGACGTGAGCGCCCTGAGCGTCGGGGACCGCGTCACGGTCGAGCCGACCCTGCCCTGCTGGCACTGCAAGATGTGCCGCACGGGGCGCTCGAACATCTGTGAGAACCTGCGCTTCTTCGGTTGCGGGTACGAGCAGGGCGGGATGGCGGAACGCTTCACCATCCCTGCCGCCCGCCTGCACACGCTCCCAGAGGCCATGGCAGACCTGCAGGCGGTGCTCATCGAGCCGCTGTCGACGCCAGTGCACGCCGTGCGCCTGTCCGGTGGGGTGAGGGACAGGACCGTGGTGGTCCTTGGCGTGGGTACCATCGGCCTGCTGACGCTGCGGGCAGCGCAGTTCGACGGTGCCGCCCGGGTCGTGGTCACCGACCCGCTACCCCAAAAGCGTGAGCGGGCCCTCGGCCTGGGTGCGGACGCGGTGGTCGACGCCAACCGCGCCGACATGGTCGAGGCGGTGAGAGCCGAGTTGGGTGAGAGCGCTGATGTGGTCTTCGACTGCGTCGCCGTCCAGAGCACGGTGGACCAAGCCGTGCGCCTGGCGAGCAAGGGCGGCATCGTAACGGTGGTCGGCGTGCCGGTCCGGCCGGTGACGGTCGCCCTGCCTGAGCTGCAGGACCTGCAGGTGCGCATGCAGGGCAGTGCGACCTACATGCCCGAGGACTACGCCACCTCGGTCCGGATGATCATGTCCGGGCACGTGTCGCCGGACGACTTCGTGACCGGCCGGTTCCCCCTCGAGGAGGCGGCCGCCGCTTTCGCCGCCTCGGCGGGCGGCGCGCACGTGAAGGTGACCATCTCCCCCGGGCTCGTCGCGTGACGGACCGTCCGCTGGCGCCTGTCACGGCCGCGACCCTCGGCGGGCTGTCGACGTTGCAGGTACCCGGCTACGACCGCTCGGCGCTAAGGGCGGGCATAGCCCACTTCGGCGTGGGCAACTTCCACCGGGCCCATCAGGCTGTCTACCTCGACCGGTACCTGGCGAAGGGTGGGAGCCCCGCTTGGGGGATCGTCGGGATCGGCATCGGTGACGGCGCAGCTGCGCGCCAGAAGGCACGCAGGTTCGCCGAGCAGGACTGCTTGTACACCCTGACCGAGCTGAGCCCGGACGGTACCTCGACGGCGCGCGTCATAGGGGCCATGGTCGGCTACCTGCACGCCCCGTCCGAGCCCGAGCGTGTGCTCGACCTGCTCAGCTCCCCGCAACTGCACATCGTCACCCTCTCGATCACCGAAGGTGGCTACTTCGTCGACCAGGCCAGCCACGAGTTCGCACCCGACGACCCCGAGGTGCGAGCGGACAGTGCGAGGCCACAGCCCCGGACGGTCTTCGGCTACATCGTGCGTGCCCTGGAGCGACGCCGGCGGGCCGGGTTGCGGCCGTTCACCGTCGTTTCGTGCGACAACCTCCCCCACAACGGCGATGTCGCGCGCGCCGCCGTTGTCGGTTACGCGGGGCTTGTGAGCCAGGAGCTCGCGGCCTGGATCGCGGCGCACGGTGCGTTCCCCAACTCGATGGTCGACCGCGTGGTCCCCTACGTGGACGAGGAGGCCAGGAAGAGCCTCAACGAGCGTGCTGGTGTCGACGACAGGTTGGCCGTAATGGCCGAGACCTACCTGCAGTGGGTGCTGGAGGACGACTTCGCCGACGGGCGTCCTGAGCTCGAGGAGGTGGGCGTGCAGATGGTCCGGGACGTTTCGGCCTACGAGACGGCTAAATTGCGCCTGCTCAATGCGCCCCACGTGCTGCTGGCGTACCCGGCGGTCCTCGCTGGTCATCGCGTCGTCCACAGCGCGGTGGCCGAGCCTGACCTGAGGGCCCTGCTCGAGACCTTCATGGCCGCCGACGTGCTGCCCCAACTCGACGGCATGCTGCCGCCCGACCTGGTCGCCCAGGACTACATGCGTAGCATCCTGGAGCGCTTCGGGAACCCGTCGATAGAGGACCAGTTGCTGCGCATCGCCACGGACGGAGCCTCGAAGATCCCGACCTTCCATGCCTCGCTGGTCCGGGGCATGCTGAGCGCAGGCCGGGATGTGCGTCGAGAGGCACTGTTGCTGGCCTCCTACCGCCGCTACTTGAGCGGGACCGACGACAAGGGGCAGGTCTTCGAGGTGACAGAGCCGTACCTGGCGCCCGACGAGCAGGCCACGCTCGGCTCGGGCGACCCGATTGCCATATTGCGCCACGCGAAGTTCGCCGGGCTGCAGGTTGCCGACGACCAGCGCTTCGTGGGAGCCTACCGCCAGGCATGTGAGATACTGGCCGGGCAGGGCGCCTTGGCTGCCGTCAGGGCGGTATTGGACTAGCCCGGTCTCCGCCGTTCGTGCCACGGCACGCCCGTCGGCCACCCTTGCCACGGCTCCTGTGGTCCGGGGGACATCTGTGCTCGGGCAGGAGCCCGAGCGGGCCGCGGTGCAGCATGTGAGCGCGAGGCTTGCCAGTGCAGGGAGGGAGAGCTAACAGGTGCAGGACGGGTGTGGCGCATGAAGACCGAGCTGTTTGTGGGGGTCGACATCGGGACCACGGTGACCAAGGCCGCTGTCGTGGCTGCGGACGGGAGGGAGCTGGGCTGGGGTATGGCGCCCACGAGCTGGCGCAACGTGCCCACGGGCGCCGAGACCACCCCCGCCGACATATTGTTGGGTGTCCTCGAGGCCTTGGCCGCTGCTCTCGAAGCCGTACCGCAGGGGGCCGTGGTCGCCGTTGGAGTTACGAGCATGGCCGAGACGGCCGTTTTACTCGGCGACGACGGCCTTCCCGTTGGCAACAGCATCGCGTGGCACGACACGCGCGGGGAGGGTGAAGCCGGAGAGCTGGAGGCGGTATTCGGGCCGGAGGTGTTCTCTGCCCGTACGGGGCTCCCCCCGTCGCACGTGTGCACCCTGGCGAAACTGGCCTGGATGTCCCGTCACGGAGCAATAGGCGGGCGCCGTGCGATGACCGTCGCCGACTGGGTGGTGCACGCCCTGGGCGGCGAGCAGGCGACCGAGGCTTCCCTGGCGTCGCGCACGGGTGCCCTCTCGCTGTCGGGGCGGCAATGGTGGGGTGAGGCCCTCGAATGGGCCGGCGCGCCAACCGACCTGTTCCCACCTGTCGACCAGGCCGGCCGGCCCCGCGGTCGGGCTCGCTTGACGGCGTTGCCCGACCTGCTGCGCCCGTTGAGCGCCGCGAGCCGGTCCATTGGCCCGGCCCTGGACCGCCTCAGCGGTGCCCTACTGGCGTCGGCGGGGCACGACCATCTCTGCGTGGCGGCCGGAACGGGGGCAACCGCAGAGGACCAGGTGCTGGACTCCTGTGGCACAGCTGAGGCTTTTGCACGCCGGGTCAAACCGATGGGAAGCCCGGCGGTCTCCGAGATCGTAAGGTCCGGTCTTGCCGTGGGGTGGCACAACGTCCCCGACAGCTATGTCCTGCTGACCGGGCACCTCCTGGGCCTGGTGCTCGACCGCGTGCTCCGGTTGCTCGGTCTCAGCGGGCGCGAGGCTCAGGTGGCTCTCGACCGGGACTCCGCGAACGTGCTCCCGGGCACGCTGCGAGTCGTCTCGGACGAGCGTTCGAGCACTTCCACGGTCATGGGCGTCGGCGGGGACGCCTCTCCTGCGGCGTTGTGGGCCGCCGTGCGCCAGGCCACCGCCTCGGGAGCGCAAGAAGTCCTGGCGGCGATGGAGCATGTCGGTGGCCCCGTCCGCGAGATCGTCCTCAGTGGAGGGTGGTCCCACCTGGAGGGCCTGCGGGAGGACAGACGACGGTTGTCGTCCACGATGCGCTGGCCGGCTGTGACCGAGGCCGGAGCGCGTGGCGCCGCTCTTTTCGGAAGTTGCGCAGCAGGGTTGTACCCCGGTCCGGAGGCGTTCCCCGTACCGCCTGAGCACGTGTGAGGCGTGGGTGCCACGAGCGTTACGGCGTGACAAGGGCGTGGCCGGTGGCCACGCCCTTGTCCGCGAGTGGTCAGCCGCAAGTGCGGCGAGCTGTTACAGGTGGGTCTTGTAGAAGAACTTGGCGACGTTCGGGTTGTTCGCCGTCTTGGTGGTGGCGATCACGTTGGGCAGCAGTACGTTCTTCTTTATCTTGGACTTTTGGCCGGTGAGCGCCCAGTAGGCGTCCTGTACAGCCAGCCGTCCCTCTTGTGCGGGGTCCTGCACCACGAGGATGTTGATGACGCCCTGCTTCAGCAGTTTCACCTCTGCCGGCTCGGCGTCATAGCCGGCCACGGAGATCTTGCCCTTGTCCCCAGCGGCCACAACGCCCTGCGCTGCACCCTGGGCCGAGAAGAGGTTCGTGCCGAATATGCCCACGAGGTTGGAGTGGGCCAGGATGAGGGAGCGTGCCTGCGACTCGGCCGTTGTCGCACTGTCGTTGTCGTACTCGGTCGCGACGACCTGCATGTTCTTGTACTTCTTCATCTGGGCCAAGAAGCCCTGCTGGCGCAGGTCGGTGGTCGAGACGCCCTTGACGGTGTTGATGACAGCGACTGCTCCCTTGTAGTGTGCCGCCGCTGCGATGGCTTCAGCCGCTGCCTGCCCGCCCTGGAAGTTGTCCGAACTTATCGCGGCTGTCAGTATGGATTGGTTCGCGAGGGTCGTGTCGACGGAGATGACCGGGATGTGGTCCTTCACGAACGCATCCATCGGCTTGAACAGCGCGACGGTATCGGTGGGGGCGATGAGGAGGGCCGATGGGTGCGTTGCCAGGGTCGAGTTGACGATGGGGACCTGCAGGGTGGTCGACCATGTCGTCGCCCCCCGCCAGACGAGGTTGACCCCGAGCTTCTTGGCCTCGGCCTTGGCGCCGAGCCCCATGGTGATGTAGAACGGGTCGGTCGTCAGGCCGGGGATCAGGACGACGGTGTACTTGCTGGCCGCGTTGGCGGCTGCGACCCCGGCACCGGGGACGCCTGCCATCAAGGCGGTCGAGACCATGGCGACCGCCGACGCGGCAGCAGTCAGCTGGTAGCGCCTCGTCCTCTTCTTCAGAGCGTTGAGTTTCATGTGTCTTGTTCCTCCCTTTTTTGTGCAGCCTGGGACGTCCCAGGCCTTTACGTCGGCTCGCTAACGTTCGGCCAGGCGTACCCGCACCTGGTCCATGGCCACGGCGGCGACGATGATTATGCCGGTGGCAACCTCGGTCCATGAACCGTTGACGTTCACCAGGACCAGGCCTGTCACCAGCAGAGATATGATCATGGTGCCCACGAAGGTGCCCAGCATGTGGCCACGGCCACCGAACAGGCTGGCCCCTCCGATGACCACCGCGGCTATGGCGTCGAGCTCGTCGTTCTGTCCGGACAGGGGGTTCGCCACGTTGAAGTTGGCCATCACCATCATGCCCGCAAGTCCCGCCAGGAGACCCGACAGGGTGTACACCCAGACGAGGTGGCGGTCGACGTTGATCCCTGCTCGGCGGGCGCTCAAGCCGCTGCTGCCTATGGCGTAGGTGCGCAGGCCGAAGCGTGTGCGGTGGAGCAGCAGCCCGAAGCCCACGGCGACGACTACTGCGGTGAGGAACGTGACATAGATCCAGCCCCCGATGGCGATCGTGCCCAACGTACTGATCTGTGGAGGCAGGTTGGAGATTTCGGTGCCTCCGTTGATGAGCGACGGAGCCGCCCCTATCGCTGTGAGGCTCCCCAGGGTCACGATGAAGGGGGGGAGCTTGAGCCGGGTGATGAGGAAACCATTGGCAAAACCGACCGCTGCCCCCACGACGAGGGCGACGACGAAGCCGACGATGGTCGTGAACACGTTTCCGTCGTGCGCAGCGAGCATCGACTGCATCACAGCGCCCGACACCATCCCCGACAGGCCGAGTATGGCGCCGTCGGAGAGGTCGATGCCGCCGGTCAGGATCACGAACATCTGGCCGACAGCCAGGATCAGGTACTCCACCGAGTAGTTCGAGATGCTCAGCCACGCACCCCGTGTGAACAGCGCCGGCGCGAGGATGCCGAAGATCGCCACCATGATGGCCAGCACGCCGACTATCCAGAAGTCGCCGACCTGGTCGACGACCCGTAACCATCCCGCGCGGACGGTGGGCTCCGTCGGCGAGCCCGGTGGCAGCGGCGAGGCTCCTGAGGTGCCTGGCGGCGAGAAGGCGGAAGGTATGCGGGTCGGCATCCTAGATGGACCGGCTTTCAGCGCTAGGAGCGTGGTGTCTCACGGCTTGGTCCCCAGGGCCGCGCCGGTGATCCAGCTGACGATGTCTTCGACGGTGCAATCGCGTGGGCGCAGGTTGGCCACTACCTGGCCCTGGAAGAGCACGGCCACCCGGTGGCAGAGCCGGTAGACCTGAGGGAGGTTGTGGCTGATCAACAGGACCGGCACGCCCTGTGAGGCGACGTTGGCCACGAGCTCGCCCACCCTTTCCTGCTGCTCGACGCCGAGGGCCGCCGTGGGCTCGTCCATCAGGATCACCCGCGACCCCCAGGCAACGGCCCTGCCCACAGCGATCGCTTGGCGCTGGCCGCCCGAGAGGCGCCCTGCGGCAGAACCCACGGAACCGATGCGGATCCGGGTGCGTTCGAGGTCGGTCTGGGCCGACGCGATCATCGACCGCCGGTCGAGCCAGCCGAACGCACGCAGTGGGCCCTTCACCACTTCCTCGCGGCCCAGGAAGATGTTCGCCCACACACTGAGATCGGGCGCCAGGGCCAGGTCCTGGTAGACGGTTTCGATGCCCATGCGCCGAGCACCGAGGGAAGAGGTGAAGGAAACCTGCTTCCCGTCGATCCGGATGACCCCCGAGTTCGGTTGAAGGCCTCCGGAGAGGATGTTGACCAGGGTGGACTTGCCAGCCCCATTGTCGCCTACCAGCCCGACCACCTCACCCGCATGCACCTCCAGGTCGACGCCGCGCAGCGCCTGCACGCTCCCGAAGTGCTTGCTGATGCCCTCGACGGAGATAACCGGCACCTTGCCGTCGCCGCTCTCGGTGATGCCGGCTCGCGTACCCGGGTGGCCATGGTCGGGTGCGGACTGATCGCTCGTCATCCTCCTCCGTTCCCCCTCGATGCCTGCGGACGCTGCCGCAGCACCCCCCTTGGTGACAACGTAGTCGTTGAACGTCCGATGGTTGGCGTCGCCACCGGCCCGAGCCGTCCCGGGCCTGTTCGCGGGCCAGAGGCCACACCGGTCCGAGTGACAACGTTGTCTATCGACACGGCCTGTTTTTAACAGACCTCCGGCGGCATGTCAAGTATGGCCGGGGCATCGGGAAACGCCACGGCAGGTGGTCCCGAGAAGAACGACAGGTACGGAAAGGTCTGCCTACCGGCCTCGCATCGCCCAACACGTGCAGCGACCGTCGGACGGCTAGGCGGTGAGAGCTTCGTCGGGACTGACATCGTTGCCAAAGCCGAGGACGACTTCGTGCTGCGGACAGGCCCTTCCCTGAGGGGCCCGGCTCGTGGGCCGCCCTGGCGCCAGCCCGCCATGGGGCCGGCTCGCCCGCCTTGGGGCCGGCTCGCCCGCCTGCGGTGCCATCGGCGAAGATGTGTGGGTGCCGTCGACCATCCACGAGCTCCAGGACCTGCTTCGCGACCGCCGTGTCAACCGCCCGTCCGGTTCGTATTCCTCAGCGCTGTTCGACAACCCCGAGCGCATCCTGCGCAAGATCATGGAGGAGTCCTTCGAGGTGTGCCTGGAGCTGGGCCGCTACGAACCGGACGCCGCCCGGGTGGCAGCAGAAGCTGCCGACCTGGTGTTCCACCTGCTCGTGGGGCTCGTCGACGCTGGCGTGGACTTCGACGATGTCGTGGCCGAGCTGGCCGGGAGGCGGCGGTGACGGTGGTCCGGGTGGCTGTACCGTCCCGCGGGCGCCTGCGCGACGACGTGATGGCCCTGCTCGACCTGGCCGGCTACCGGATGTCGGCGTTCCGTGGCACCGGGGCGCGCGCCGTGCTCGACGGGGTGGAGTTCATCGAGATGCGGCCACGTGACGCGGCTGCTTGGCTGTGGGCCGGCCGGGTGGACGCAGCCTTCCTGTCCACCGACATCGTCCTGGAGGAGGGGCTGGAGGCCTACGCTGCCCTACCCCTCGGAGTCTCCCAGTCCGACCTCGTGGTCGCCAGCCGTGACGACGACGGGCGGGTCTCGGTCGAGGATCTGGCCGGCGCGGTAGTCGCCACACACCTGCCAAGAGCGACCGCCGCCTGGTTCGCCGCCAGGGGTGTGGAGGTGGCCGTTGTCGCCATGGGGGGCGCTCTGGAGGGTGTGTGCGCCGCCGGGATGGCCGACGCCATCGTCGACCTGCGCCAGACGGGCACCAGCCTGAGCCAGAACCGCCTGCGGGCGCTGGCGACGATCGCCCCGTGCGAAGCCCTGTTCGTCCACTCCGAGCACGGCGCGCTGAGCGATCTCGCGCTGCGGCTCGGAGCCGCCATCGACGCCCGCCGCCAGCGCTACGTGATGCTCCACATCCCCCGTGCCAAGTTGGACGAGCTTGTCGGCATATTCCCCGGCCTGGCGTCACCGACGGTGCTGCCTCTCGCCGGGCGCGACGACCTGGTTGCGGTCCACCTGGTCGTGGAGGCCTCCACTTTCTGGAGCCGTCTCGGTGAGGTCCGGGCGGCGGGTGCCAGTGGCATCGTCGCCCTGGCGCCGGAGGCGCTGCTGCGTTGAGGCACCCCGAGCCGGGAGCCCTCAGGGCCCGGCTCAGGCGAGCGGGGGTGCTCGGGGCGGCCACGGCGGGGGGTGCCGCCCTGGCCGGTGGCTGTGGTGGCCCGGCCGGGCCGCCTCCGCTCGTTGTCCACTTCCGTACCCCGGCCCCCCACTACGCGCAGCTGCTGGCCGGTCCCGCCACCGGGGACCTCGGCGGGGCCATGTCGGCGGAGGGGGGCCTCCTGGCTGTCGGGGACCATCTGGGTGGCCCGGGCCAGGCCGGGTTGGTGGATGTCTTCGCCCTCTCGGCTGGGCGCCTGAGGTTGCAGGCCGTCCTGCAGCCGCCCGGGCCGTCGCCTCACCAGGGGTTCGGGTCCAGTGTCGCGGTCGGCGACGGCGTCATCCTGGTAGGCGCCGACCAGGTGGGCGCCAATGGCAACGTGCCTGGAGAGGCCTACATGTTCCTGAGCGGCCCGAGGGGGTGGTCCCTCGGCCAGACCCTGCGCGCTGGCGACGGCTCGCCGGGCGACGCCTTCGGAGCGTCGGCCGCCCTCGCCGGTGCCACTGCCGTGGTCGGGGCACCGGGCCATGCCTCGGGTGTCGGAGCGGCCTACGTCTTCCGGGACGCAGGCGGCAGGTGGCACCGGGTTGCCGAGCTGGCCCCGGGCCCGGGGGCGGGCACGTCGGCTTTCGGGACGTCGGTGGCCCTGGAGGGGGGCCACCTGGCGGTCGGCGCCCCGTACGAGTACGCAGGGAGTGGCGCCGTGCACCTTTTCTCGCTTACCGGCGAGGGCTGGTCGACTGGTGCCGTCCTGGGGCTGGCCCCGGGCCCGGAGCGGGCCGACGGCAGGCTCGGCACGTCG
Source organism: Actinomycetes bacterium (assembly GCA_021828475.1). Lineage (GTDB taxonomy): Bacteria > Actinomycetota > Acidimicrobiia > Acidimicrobiales > Palsa-688 > JAJZMF01. Next base: position 17,588 of record JAJZIY010000013.1, on the reverse strand, counting down.
GTTGCATGGTGGGGGGCCCGGGTCGCAGCGGGAGCGCCCCAGGCCGGCCGGGACCATTCGGGCCGCGTAGTGATCTTCAGCCGGTCGGGGCGGCGGTGGGTGCGGTCGGTGGTGCTGAGCGGCACCGACCACCCGCAGTCGTTCGGCCAGTCCGTCGCGGTGGCGGGTGGGCGCCTGGCGGTCGGTGCCCCGCAGGGTTTCGGTCCCGGCCAGGCCTTCGTGTTCGTGCCAGGTTCCACGCCACCGGCGAGGGAATGGTCCGCCGTCGAGCTGAGAGGAGCCGGCATGACGGCGAAGCTCGCCTCCTACGACGGCTTCGGTACCTCGGTGGCCTTCATGCCTGGCTCTGTCGTGGTCGGTGCCCCCGACCAGGGGCCTGCCGGGATGCTGTACGTGCGGCCGGCCGCCGCCGCGCCGCCGCGCCGCCGCTAGCGGCGGCCCTCCACGCGGCGACTGCGTTGCTCGGTGCCGGGCCGCCCGTAGGGGTAATCGGCGGCGCCGGGGTCGCATAGCATCGCCCGGGTGCTGCTCAACCGTGCCCTGCAGCGCTCCCCTGCCATCGGCCTGGTGGGTGCGGGTGCGGTGTCCGTCCAGTTCGGTGCAGCGCTTGCCACCAAGCTGTTCGCCCGCGTCGGGCCGGCCGGCGCCGTAGCCCTGCGCCTCGTCCTGGCGGCAGCGGTGCTCGTTGCGGGCACCGTCGTCATGCGGCGCCGGGCCGGCCCCGCCGCTCCAGGGCGCGGCAGCGCCCGGCGCTACGCCCGGGCCGGAGGAGCCCCCCAGGGGCAGGCCCGGCGCGCCTGGCTGGACCTGGCCGTTGCCGTGGGTTTCGGGCTCGTGCTGGCCGCCATGAACCTCAGCTTCTACGAAGCCATCGACAGGATCCCGCTCGGAGTTGCCGTCACCATCGAGTTCGTGGGCCCTCTCGGAGTCGCCCTGGCCGGTTCGCGGCGGGTGGCGGACGGTCTGTGGGCTGCGGGCGCCGGTGCCGGGGTGGCTCTGCTCGCCGCCGGTGCCGGGCAAAGTCTCGATCTGGCCGGGGTAGGGTACGCGCTGTTGGCCGGGCTCTTCTGGGCCGGCTACATCCTGCTGAGCCGAGAGACCGGCCGGAGGTTCGAGTCGCTTTCCGGCCTGGCAGTGGCCATGGTCGTGGCCGCGCTGGCGGTCGTGCCCCTCGGCGTGGCGGACGGTGGAACGGCACTGGTGCAGCCGTACGTCCTGGGGCTGGGTGCCACCGTCGCCGTCCTGTCGTCCGTCGTCCCCTACAGCCTGGAGCTGATGGCGCTGCGGCGGGCAACGGCCAGGGCGTTCGGCGTGATGATGAGCCTCGACCCCGGGCTGGCCACCGCCGCCGGGTTCGTCGTGCTCGGCCAGCGCCTCACGGCCAAGGAATGGGCCGCACTGGTGCTCGTGGCCGGGGCCAACCTGGGCAACGCGCTGACCGGGCGGTCGCGCCGAGCCGCTCCGGTCCCCGTGGTCACCCCGGACTGAGCGCCCCGGACTGAGCGCCCCTGCCTGTCCCGCTTCAGCCGCTGGCCGACTGGGCCAGGGCATCGGGCAACGTGGCGAGCACCACCCCCGCCGCACCCCTCACGGCCGCGCTGTCGCCCAGCTCGCCGGCCACGACCCTCAGCTCGGGGGCACGTGAGGGTAACCGGTAGTGGCGTACGGCCCGCATCATCGGGAGGAAGAGAGCATCGCCCGCGGCGCTGAGCTCGCCGCCCACGACGACCAGCTCCGGGTCGAGGAGGGTGGCCAGGGTGCCGATGCAGCGGCCGACCGCTTCGCCAGCGTCCTCGACGGCCCGGGTGGCTCCGACATCGCCCTCCATGAGCAGGCGGAACAGGTCCGTCGTCCCGAGTTGTTCGTGGCGGCTCTCCGAAAGCAGGGCGGCGAGCGCCACGGGGCTGGCCACCGTCTCCAGGCAACCACGCCCGCCGCAGCGGCAGATATGGCCGCTCGGGTACACCTGCACGTGGCCGAGCTCGCCGGCCAGCCCGTTGGCACCCGACAGGAGCCGGCCTCCGGCCAGTATCCCCGCTCCTATGCCTGCCGAGAGGCGCACGTAGACCACGTCTCGCCACCCCCGGGCTGCGCCGTAGAGGTGCTCGGCCAGGGCGCCGGCGTTGGCGTCGTTGACCAGGCGCGTGGGCAGCCCGGTCCGGGCGGCGAACTCCTCGGCGGGCCTCAGGCTCGTCCACTCCTTCATGATGCTGGCCGAGCTCATGGTGCCCTGGGACGCGTCGACAGGGGAGGCGATCCCGATGGCGATGCCGAGCATCCGTTCGCGTCCACCAGGGGTGGCGGAGATGGCGGAGCTGACCATGTCGTGGGCCGCCGAAAGGGCGTCCTCGGGCCTGTGGTCGACGTCCTGGGGCACGGTCTCGTCCCACAGAGGCTCGCCCCTCGCATCGCACAGCATCACGCGGGTGTGGCCGTGGCCGATGTCGACGCCGACTGCGAGGGCCGCCAGCGGGTGGATGGCGAGCAACTGAGCCGGCCGCCCGCTGCGGGGTGCGCCGGCCTCGTCAACCGTGCCCAACTCCTCGACGGTCCCGGAGGCGATGAGGTCCGTGGCCAGTGCCGCGACCGTCGCCCGCGACAGCCCCGTCATGGTGGCCAGCTGCGGCCTGCTGGCCATCCCCTGCTCCTGGAGCGCCCTCAACATGCGGCTACGGCCTTCGTCGCGCAGGCTGAGCGGCCGGACGGCGGCAGCAGCGTCCCCGTTGAGGATCTCGGCTTGGGCGGCGCCCCCGAGCAGGGCTGCTCTGGGGCGTCTCCGCCCGGTCGGGCCGGGGCCGGTGTGGGTCTCCGGGCGGCTCATCGGGTGCCCACGCTACCGCCCCTCCCCGCCACGGAGGTGCCGGGTTGTCGAGAATGTCCGCTTTCAGACTTAATCTTACGACGATGTGGCATCACGAGGCTTGACTTCCGCCTAATCTCAGATTAGTGTCCTGCAACACATAACGGGCTGGGGCGCTAAACGTCTGAGGTTGGCGCTAACTCGCCTTAAACCAGAGGGGGACCATGACAGCTAGAGCACGCAGATTGACAGCCGTCGGCACCGCTGCAGCGAGCCTGACCATGATCGTTGGGATCGCAGGGACCAGCGTCGCCGGAGCCACACCCACCGTCGGTGTTGGTGCGTTCAAATTCAACAAGAACTTCAGCACGATGGCGCAGCTCAAGCCCATCACCGCAGCGGGCACGGGCAAGGTCGCCTTCCTGCTGCCCGACACCGTCTCCTCGGTCCGCTGGGCCGACTTCGATGCGCCGTACCTGAAGAAGGCGCTCATGACAGCCGGCCTGCCGGCGAGCGACATCATCATCGAGAACGCCCTCGGTAGCGACACCACCCAGCGCACGCAGGCACAGGCGGCGATCACCCAGGGGGCCAAGGTCATCGGGCTCACGTCGCTCGATTCGACCACGGGTGCTTCGATCGAGGCCTCGGCCAAGGCCGCCGGCGTCGCCACCATCGACTACGACAGGCTCAACCTCGGCGGCTCGGCCAGCCTGTACGTGAGCTTCAACAACGTCCGTGTGGGCGCGCTGCAGGGCCATGGCCTCGTCAGCTGCATAAACGCCTGGCACGTCAAGTCCCCGCACGTCTTCGAGCTCGACGGGTCGCCTACGGACAACAACGCCACGCTCTTCGCTCAGGGCTACAACTCCGTGCTCGACCCGATGTACAAGAGCCACAAGTACGTGAAGGTCGGTGAGCAGAAGACCCCCAACTGGGACAACCTCCAGGGTGGCCGCATCTTCTCAGAGGCCCTGACGGCGCACCCCGACATCAACGCCGCCCTCGTCGCCAACGACGGCCTGGACAACTCGGTCGTGGCCGCCCTCAAGGAAGACAACATCAAGCCGTTCACCTTCCCGACCACGGGCCAGGACGGCACTGTCCAGGGTATGCAGAACATCCTGACCGGCTACCAGTGCGGTTCGGTGTACAAGCCGATCTACCTGGAGGCGCAGGCCGCCGCCGCCGCGGCCCTCTACCTGAGGGCCCACATCGCGCTGCCCGCCTCGCTCGCCAACGGCAGCCTCGACAACAGCGCCAACCCTGGCAGGGACAAGCCCCACATGGTCCCCTCCGTGCTCGAGACCCCCGAGTGGGTAACGGTCCACAACATGGAGTCGACGGTCGTCGCCGACGGCTTCGACTCGGCCCAAGCGATCTGCAATGGCATCCAGGCTGCCTGCAAGCAGTTCGGCATCCACTGATCTTCTGGGTGCCGGTGCTCCTGCCTAAGGGCAGGTGGAGCGAGTACCTCAGGCCGCGCCCGCTTTGTCGGGTAGGGCGCGGCCTGCGCTCCGTCGCACAGGCCCGGTAGGCACGGTCCCCGCCGGCCAGGCCGGCGGTCCGTCACATCCGTACGAATAGGGGGCAAGTGAACACCGAAGTACTCGGCGCTCCGAGCACGGGGGCCGCGCCGGGCGGGACAGACCCGTCCCGTGCGGCGCCGCTGCTCGAGCTGCGCCACATGTCGAAGCATTTCGGCGCCGTCCAGGCGCTGAGCGAGGTCAACCTCGAAGTCCACGCCGGCAAGGTGACCGCCCTGGTGGGCGACAACGGTGCCGGTAAGTCGGTGACGCTGAAGACGATCGCCGGGATACACCCTCCGGACTCAGGGCAGATCTACTGGGAGGGCCGACCTGTCCACATCCGTAGCCCGCGTGACTCGGCGGGCCTGGGGATCGAGACCGTCTACCAGGACCTCGCCCTGTGCAACAACCTCGACATCGTTCAGAACATGTTCCTCGGACGCGAGGTGACGCGCCGCTTCCTTCTGGACGAGAACGCCATGGAGTCGGCAGCTGTCGAGACCCTCGCCAGCCTCAACGTAACCACCGTGCGTTCGGTGCGCCAGGCCGTTGCGTCGCTCTCCGGAGGCCAGCGCCAGGCGGTGGCAGTCGCGAAAGCCGTCATGTGGAACTCGAAGCTTGTGATCATGGACGAGCCGACAGCCGCGCTCGGGGTCGCGCAGACTGCGATGGTGCTCAACCTGACCCGGCGGCTGGCCGAACGCGGCTTGGCGGTCATCTTCGTATCGCACAACTTCAACGACGTCTTCGCCGTGTGCGACCAGATCGCCGTCCTTTACCTGGGACGGATGGTGGCCTCGATACCCGCCGCCCACCTCGACCGCCAGATGGTCGTCGACCTCGTTACAACCGGTACGACCACCCGGCCTGTCCCGACCCTCGCACAAGGACAGGGGGCATGACGTTGTCGCAGGGAACGTCTTACGGGGCAGCAGGTCCGTCGTCTGCCGGTGCTGAGGCCACAGAAGAGCCGCAGGACCACGCAGCGGGTGCCGGGCAGGCAGCAGGGACGCTCCGGGCGACCCAGGCCTCGGGCGTCGTCTCACTACCCGCATACCTGCGCTCCTATGTGGCGCGCGTCCGCGGTGGTGACAGCGGCCTCCTGCCGGTGGTGGCCGGTCTCGTCATCATCTCGACCATCTTCGAGGTCAACAACGGCCACTTCCTCACCGCTCAGAACCTCGTCAACCTCCTCCAGCAGGGTTCGATCTACATGGTCATGGCCATGGGCATCGTGTTCGTGCTGTTGCTCGGCGAGATCGACCTGTCGGTGGGCTACGTCGGCCTGCTCGGGGGCGCAGTGGCGGCCGAGATGCTGGCCGCGACCCACCCGCTGCCGCTGGCTGTCGTCATCGTCGCCGCGCTTGCCACCACCGCTGCCATCGGTTTCGTGCAGGGCCTCCTCATCACCGGCCTGGGCCTGCCGTCGTTCGTGGTGACCCTGGCCGGGTTCCTCACTTGGCAGGGCATCCTCCTGCTGGTGCTGGGCAACGGTGGGACGGTACCGATCAACGACAACCTGTTCAACGACTTCGCCACCGGCTACATCACCAACCTGGCCCTCACCTGGGTCATCGTGGGGGTCCTGGTGCTTGCCTACAGCCTCTTCCTCTGGCGGCGCGACAACCGCCGGCGGGCGAGTGGCCTGGTGGCGCCGCCGGCCGGGCTCACGGCGATGAAGATCGCCGCCGTCGCGGCCGCCGGTGCACTGCTCGCCCTGCTCGTCAACGCCAACCGTGGAGTGCTGGCGGTGGCGCCCATCCGGGGGATGCCATGGTTTGTCCTGGAAGTCCTCGGCATCCTGCTCGTTTGGAGCCTGCTGCTCAACCGGACCAAGGTGGGCCGTTACGTCTACGCCATCGGCGGCAACACCGAGGGCGCGCGCCGGGCGGGCATCAGCACGAGGTGGGTGCGCACCCTGGCTTTCACCCTTTGCTCGCTCAACGGCGGGATAGCCGGCCTGCTCATTGCCGGGCAGTTCCGCGGGGTCGCAACCAGCGTCGACGGCGGTCAGTTGGTGCTCTACTCCATTGCCGCCGCCGTCATCGGGGGCACGAGCCTCTTCGGTGGTCGAGGCAGGGTCATACACGGGGTGGTGGGCGGACTGGTCATAGCCGGCATCGTCAATGGAATGGCACTGCTGGAACTGAGCGCCTACCTCCAGTTCGTCATCACCGGCCTCGTGCTGATGGTGGCGGTGACGGTGGATGCCGTAACCCACCGACGGGCGGCCACCGCCTGAGCGGCGCGACGGCGTCACCTCGATCTGGCCCGCCGCTCTGCGGTGGGCACAGCGTCCGGACTGCGGGCATGGCCGTTCCACTGATGGCCCCCTCAGTTGGCCAGCCACGGGTGTTCTCGCTTGGTACCCGCCGAGGCCAGCGGCCTTGCCCGGCCGGCGACGGTTGGCTCCGGCGCTGCCACCGACCCTCGCGTGGTGCCGGAGCCCAACCATACTGCGGCCTAACGGGCCGTTCGTAACAGCACTGCGGCCGACGCCCGGGCCGTGCGCACCAGGCGCGGCCGCAGCCACAAGGGATAACGGACGAGCGGGCTGCAGGCCCGACGAAAGTGAGGCGACATATGCGGAGCACCAGTAGGCGCAGAGCCTTGGCCGTGGTGTCCAGTGCTGTCATAGCCCTGGTAGCGGCCGGTTGCGGTGGAGGCAAGAGCACCACGGCCACGGGGAGCACGGCTACGACGGCGGCAGCGAGCACGAGCACCACAGCGGCCGCATCCACTACGACAGCGAGCGCAGCCACTACGACCGCCCCGGCCACCACCGCTGCGGCGTCGACGACGCCGTCCGGCTCGGCCGGCGGTATTTCTGCCAGCTCGTTCAACCTCAACTTCAGCACCATGAGCCTGTTGCACAAGATCGCAGCCAAAGGCACCGGGGGCGTCGGGGTCATCATGCCGGACACCATCTCGTCGACCCGCTGGGTCGAGTTCGACGCGCCGTACCTCACCGAGGCACTGCAGAAGGCCGGGATAACCAAGTTCTCGGTCGTCAACGCCCACGGCAGCGACTCCACAATGTACGCGGACGCCCAGGCCGACATCACCGACGGCGACCGGGTCATCATCCTGTGCCCCCTCGACTCCGGGGTCGGGGCCAAGGTCGAGTCGTACGCCAAGGCTCACGGCGTGGCCGTCGTCGACTACGACCGGCTCACCCTGGGCGGCAGCCGCGCCTACTACGTCAGCTTCGACAACGTCCAGGTCGGGCGCCTGCTGGGCCGGGGCCTGGTCAGCTGCATCGACCAGTGGCACGTTTCCAAGCCCAACGTCCTCGTTATGCGCGGCGCTCCGACCGACAACAACGCCACCCTGTTCTACAACGGGTACTGGTCGGTGCTGGCCCCGCTGTTCAAGTCGGGCAAGTACACCAACGCCGGCCAGCCGGCAGGGACCTGGACACCGAGCGTGGCGCTCACGGAGTTCGAGCAGCAGTACACGGCCCACCCTGGGATCAACGCGGTGCTGATGCCCAACGACGAGAACGGGGCGCCGATCATCAAGTACCTCCAGACCAAGGGCATAAAGGCGAAGTCGTTCCCCGTCACCGGCCAGGACGCCACCCTGACCGGCCTGGGCAACATCCTGGACGGCTACCAGTGCGGCACCGTCTACAAGCCCATCTACCTCGAGGCGCAGGCCGCCGCCGCCGTGGCCGTGTACGCCCGCGCCGGCCTGACCCCGCCGGCCGCGCTCGTCAACGGCAGCACCGAGGACACCACGGCTCACGTCGCGGTCCCTTCCGTGCTCCTGAAGCCGGAGTGGGTCAGCACCTCCAACATGAACAGCACCGTGATCGCCGACAAGTTCGTCCCGGTCACCCAGCTGTGTGCCGCGCCCTATGCCAGCGCGGCGGCCTGCACGGCTGCAGGCATCACGCCCTGAGGGGCCGCTCCCGGCCTTGGGTGCACAGCGCCGGCCGCTCGTGGCAGGATCGGCCCGTGCACCCAAACGCCAGAGCGGTCGCCGACGTCCTCTCCCGGGTCGCTCCGGCGCTGGAGGTCGTCGAACTGGAGGCCTCGGCCCGGACCGCGGTTGAGGCGGCGGCAGCGTTGGGTTGCCAGGTCGGGGCGATCGCCAACAGCCTGGTCTTCATCGCAGGCACGACGCCCGTGCTCGTGATGACCAGTGGCGCCCACAGGGTGGACACCGCCAAGGTCGAAGCCAGGCTGGGCCTCGGGCCTTTGCGGCGGGCGAGCGGCGACGAGGTCCGAGCGGCCACCGGTCAGCCCATAGGCGGGGTAGCCCCCGTCGGGCACCCGTCGCCGCTGCGGGCGCTGGTCGACGTGGACCTGGCGGCCCACACCACCGTCTGGGCGGCAGCCGGCACCCCACATGCCGTGTTCGCCACCACCTACGAGCAGCTGGTGGCCATGACCGGGGGTGAGCCGGCCGAGGTGGCATGACCGGGAGGCAGCCCGGGCCCTCAACCGGCGGTCAGCCGCCACGCCCGCTGGCGTCGAAGAGATGAGCGGCCATGGACGCGCCTCCGGCCGGGCACCCGTGGGTGGGCCACCCGGTCGTGAGGCTCCCGCCGCCTGCTCCACCTCTTTGCTACCCCGACGGTGCCCGGCCTAAGCATGTGCAGACATACCTGCCCAATGGGCCCGTGAGGGTGAGGTGGGGCAACTCGCCACCACCGGTCCCCTGTTTGTCGACGTGGACGGTGTTGTCCAACAGGGCAGGGGTATCAGGTCAGGCATGCCACGCCGGAGCTTGTGGAGCGTGATGCCGGGGCGCTGCCCGGGCCCCGGCGAGGGTGCGGCGGTCCAGTTGCCGTCGCGCCCCCGGCGGGCGGAGCGGCTCGGCGCGGGTAGCTTGCAGGTGTGGACGGTCGGTACGTGATGCCCGGCGTGGTGGAGATAGACACACGCCTGGGCGGCTGGCACCACGTCACAGCCGGTTACCTGATCGAGGGAGCTGCGCCGGTCCTGATCGAGACAGGCAGCCAGAGCTCCGTACCGGTCCTGCTGGACGCCCTGGCGGCGCAGGGCCTGGGCCCCGGCGACCTGGCCGGGATCGTTGTGACCCACGTGCACCTCGACCATGCCGGCGGCGTCGGAGACGTGGCCCGCGCCTTCCCCAACGCCACTGTGTACGTCCACCCCCGCGGGGCCAGGCACCTGGTGGACCCGGCCAGGCTGGTTGCATCGGCGGCCACCGTCTACGGAGACGCCCTCGACGGGCTGTACGGCCGGCTCCTACCGACGGACGCAGCCCGCGTGCGAGCGCTCGAGGACGGGGAGGAGGTGGTCCTGGGCGGGGGTCGGACCCTGGCGGCGGTGCATTCGCCCGGTCACGCCAAGCACCACATGGCCCTGCACGACAGCGGCTCGGGCACCCTCTTCGTGGGCGACGCCGTGGGGGTGAAGCTGCCCGGCGCCGGGCCGGTCCGGCCGGCCACGCCACCCGCCGACTTCGACCTGGCCCTCGCGCTCGACAGCCTCGAGCGTTTCGCCGCCCGGTCCCCTTCCGCCCTCGCGCTGGCGCACTACGGGGTGTTGGCGGAGAGCCCGGCGGAAGCCCTCGACGAAGCCGGCGACGGCCTGCGAGAGTGGGCCTCCGTGGCCGCGGCGGCGTGGGCTGCCGGCAGAGATGTCGAGGAGGCGCTGCGTGCCAGGTTCGGTCCCGGGATCGAGGCACTCCCCGCTCAGCAGCGTGAGCGCGTCGAGGCGCTCAACGGTATCCATAGCAACGCCGAGGGCCTCGAGCAGTGGCTGGCGCGCTCCGGTGGACCGGGCCCGGGTGCCGGGCTCTCAGGAGGCTGACGCTCGAGCCGCTCAGCTCAGTAGCGGCTCAGCTGACCCGGCACGTGGCGGGGTAGCCGAAGCGGGCCCTGACGAGCTCTTTGATGCCGCCGGGAAACCGCTCCTCCGCCTTGCGCGGGCCGGCCAGCTTCAGCTGCGCGCCGGGCTCGCCTGCGAAGGCGTCGACGCACAACTCGGGCTCGGCGTTGGCGAGGCCGAGGATGGCGCCGGCGCAGCCGATGTCGCCGGCCATCCCGACCAGCGCCGAGGAGCCGACGTAGAGGGGTAGCGGCCATGTGCGGCGCGTCTCGAGGAGGCGGCCCGGGTCACCGCTCGAGTCCTTCAGCCCCGACACGGGCAGGCCGTCCAGGGCCGGGACGGGTATGCCCGGCATCGACACCTGGGGGAAGTGGTAGGCGAGCACCGGCAGGCCCCCGGCCGCCGCCGCCACCTGCTCGTAGTAGGTCCGCAGGTCGGTGGCTGCGCCGGGGGGCGACAGGACCAGCACGGCGTCGGCGCCGTGGTCGCGGGCCTGGGCCGTGTACCGGACGGCCTGGCGTGCCGAGGGCGCCCCGGTGCCGGCGATCACCGGTGCATTGCCGACGGCGGCTCTGACCGCCGCCAGGAGGGCGCCGCGCTCGTCCAGATCCAGGGCTGCCGCTTCGCCGGTCGTGCCGGCCACGATGACGGCCGTGACGCCCAGATCGACGAGCCGGGCGGCCAACTCGGCGGTCGCTCCTACCGCCAGGTCCCCGTTGTCCTCGAAGATGGTGAGCAGCGCGACGCCGACTCCCCTGAAAACCGCTGTCTCTTGCACGGTCGTCACTCTAGGGCTGGACTTCCGGCGCTTGGCGGCTCCGGTTGTAGGAGGAGCTCAGTGGCGGTAGAGGCGCCCGATGGCGGCGATGTCCGCCTCCGGGTAGGCGCCGGCCGCCTGGTCGTACCTCGCCCGGACCGTGCTCGTCACGGGCAGGTCGGTACCCCCAGCGGCTGCCAGCTCGACGGCCAGGCGTGCGTCCTTGGCTCCCAACGCGGCCGTCCACCACGGGCTCTGGTCACCGCCGAGGACTCCCTCGAAACGGTTCTGGAGGCCGCGCGCGACCATCGGGCTGTCGCCGAGGAGCCGGCGCAGGTCGTCGTCGTCGAGCCCTCCAGCCCGACCTGTGGCGAAGGCTTCTGCCAATGCAGCGAGCCCGTCGAGGAGAAGGAGGTTGACCGTCAGCTTGGCCGCGCTGGCCTTGGCGGGTGCCGGGTACCGTATGTGCCTGGACGAGAGGCCTGGGAAGAGCGGCTCCAGCGCGCCGGCGGGTTGGTCGGCGCCCCCCACCAGATATGTCGCCTGGCCACTGCGCACGGCTGATGGAGGGCCGAGCACCGGCATGGCGACGTACCACTTGGAAGCCCTGGCGAGCTCCTCCGCCAGGGCGACTGACACAGTGGAGGTGTCGGCGTAGACGGCGCCGGCTTCGAGCGAGGCGAGCACACCTTGCCCGCCGAGCGCCACTTCCCGGACGGCGTCGTCGTTGGCGAGGCTTGTCATGACCACCTTGGCGCCCGAAGTGGCCGCCCTGACGTCGTTGGCCTCTGCGGCGCCCCGAGCTAGCAGGTCGGGAGCCCTTCCCGGAGAGCGGTTCCAGATGGTCACGTCGTGGCCCTGCTCGAGCAGCCGGCCGGCCAGCGCCTGGCCCATGCGCCCCATCCCCAGGATGCCTATCCGCACTCTGCTCCCTCCCGCCGATGCCCGAACCCGGCCCGGCGGCGGTCATGCTACCGGCGCCCCGTAGTGTCGCAGTGACGGTATGACGCCGGCACAGAGGGGTACGGGCGGCCGGCCGGCCGCCCGTACCCTGTAGGGGGATCCGCTCCCAGCCCGGGCTAGAAGTCGAAGTTCTTGTAGTTGGCCTTGGTGAACTCGAGAGGCTTCGAGAAGATGATCGTGTTCCTGGTGGCACCGGTGATCTTGCTGGCCGCCGCGGCGACGCTGAAGGTGCCGGGCAGGCCGACGGGAGCACCGCTGAACGTGCTACCAGCGTGGATCTTGTGCTCGTAGGCCAGCTTGGCGACCAGCATTACCAGCTTGCCCTGGTTGACCTCGTTCCACAGGAACAGCGCCTGGAGCGACCCGTTGGCGAAGTAGGTCCTGTTGGGCAGCGGGTCGCCGATGCCGAAGACGCCGATCTTGCCTGCCTCGTGCAGTGCGGCGACTGCTTGTGCGGTGCCGACGACGGCAGCGCCGTCGATGGGCAGGATGGCCTTGACGTTGGAGTAGGAGTGGATGATGTCCTCGGCCTGGGTCAACGACGTCGCCTGGTTGGACTGGCCGTACCCGATGGTGACGATGTTGAGGTGGGGGAACTTCGTCTTGATGTACGACTTCATGGCCGCGATCCATGCCAGCTGGATGGTGGCGTCGGGAGTCGAGGACATTATGGCGATGTCCGCCTTGGGCCCCGTGAACTTCTCTGTTGCGTTTATGACTCCCTGGGCGATGGTGTTGTAGGCAGTGTCCTGGACGAAGAAGTTACGAGCCGCAGGCAGTACGTCGGAGTCGAAGCTGACGACCTGGATACCGGCCTTCATTGCCTTTTCGAGCACGGGAGCCGGGACCGTCGGGTCATCGGCGGACAGCGTTATGACGTTGTAGTGCTGGGCTATCAGGCTGTTGAAGATCGACACCTGGCCCTCGGCCGAGGCGGTGGCCGGCGCCGTGTACTTGAGCGCGATGCCGAGCTTGCCGGCCACCTCGCGCGCCCCCTTCACGTTGGCTTCGAACACGGGTAGCCCGAGCAGCTTGGGCACGATGGCTACTTTGATCAAGCCGCTGGCGCTGGACGTTGCCGGCGCGACAGCGAACGCAGCGGTGCCGGCCATGGCGAACGCTGCCGCCATGGCGGCAAGCCTGCGCCGGGCCCGGAGCCGGGCTTTTGTAGTGGACAGCTGCACTTCTGGTTCCCTCCTTCTTAGAGCCTCGTCTACGAGGCATTTGTGTTGCCCGCCGACCCTGACGCGACCGGTCCGCGGTCGCGCGCTAACCTCGTGCGTCCTCGGTCCTTCTTCAAGAGGTGGTTTCCCCGCCCAACCGGGTCGGCGGCGGGCGGGTCATCGGGCCGAACCGGCGGGCGAGCAGCTGGCGCAGGCTCGCTCCGCTACGGCGGTTCAGCATGATCTTGAGCACGAGGCACATCACCAGGACGATCCCGGTGACCATGGTGGCCGTCAGCGAGCTGTCGCCGGCGACCAGCAGGCCTTGAGTCAGCAGGCCGAGCACGAACGTGGCCACCACCACGCCGAGCACGCGACCTCTGCCGCCGAAGATGTCTACGCCCCCGAGTACCACGACGGTGATCGCTGGGAGCAGTAGAGAGTCGCCGATGTCGTCGCGCGCCGCGTTGTAGAACCCCGAGACCATGACCCCTGACAGCCCGGCCAGGAAGCCGGACGCGATGAAGGACCACAGGAGGGTACGGCGCACGTTTGTCCCGCTGTAGCGGGCGGCGGCCCGGTTGTAACCCGTCAATACGAGGCCACGGCCGTAGCGCGTACGCGATACCCCGAGGCCGGTGACGGTGGCGATGACGGCGAAAGCGATCAGTTGGTAAGGGACGGGGCCGATGGTCCCGGTCCCGGCCAGGTTGACGAAGGACTTGGGGAAGCCGTACGGCGGGGATCCTCCCCCGAGGGCTGTGGCCACGCTGCTCAGGATGAACTGCGTCGCCAGGGTGACGAGCAGGGAGTCGATCCCGAAGCGGGTGACGAGCAGGCCGTTGAGCGCTCCTCCGAGGGCACCCACGAGCAGCGCGAGCGCCGTCGCCACCCAAATGTTCAAGCCCTGCTGCCAGAGCTCGGCCATTACGATGCCGACGAGGCTCGACATTGCCCCAGCGGACAGGTCTATCTCACCTGCCAGGATGACCAGCGTCTCGCCCAGCGCTATCAACCCGATGTCCAGGAACTGCTCCGACAGCGAGAGCATGCCCGTGCCTCCGCCCCAGAAGCCGCTCACGGTGACCGAGAAGTAGACAACTTCGGCGACGAGCAGGAAGGCGAGGGCGCTGACCCAGGTCCTGTCCTGGGAACCGGCCGTGAGCCGGCGGACGGCCCGTCCTGGCCGGGGCGGTGCGGCCGGTGCAGCTCCCGCCAGGAGGCTCATCGACGCGCTCCGCCGGCCGACTGGAGCATCTTGCGGACGTGCGTGCCTTCGCCTCCAGCGATGACCGCGAGGAGAATGAGGACGCCTACGCCGGCAGGCTCCCAGATCGGCGGGATCCTGGCGAAGACCATGGCCGTGAGAGCAACCGACAGGAAGACAGCGCCCAGCGCCCCTCCGACCGGGTTGCCCCGGCCGCCCCGCAGGGTTGTACCCCCGATGAGGGCGGCTGCGATAGAGGTCAGGTTGAGGTTGCTGTCGGTGCCGCTGGTGGCGTCGGCCGAGCCGGTGTGGCACAGGTAGATGAGGCCGGCCAACCCGGCGAGCGTCCCGGAGATCACATAGGTGGCGAAAATGACTCGCCGCACCGGGAGGCCGGCCCTGAAGGCGGCATCCGAATTGTTGCCGATCGCATAGATGGAGCGCCCTGGTACCGTCCGGGTGAGCATGAAGTAGGCGCCCGCCACCACTGCAGCTCCTATGACGAGCAGCCAGGGGACGCCGGGCACGACGTCGGCGCTGCCAAGGTTGCCGTAACTGGTGGGGATGCTGATCACCTCCTGGCCGGAGGTGAAGATGAACTGCAGCCCTCCGTAGATGGTGAGGGTGGCGAGCGTGGTGATGATCGGCGGTATCCCTACGACGGCCACCAGGAAGCCGTTGCCGACGCCGAGGGCCGCGCCTATGAGCAGTACGAACAGCAACGCCAGGAGGATGTTGAGGTGGTGGTCCTGCGCCGGGAAGCCGACGCCGATCGCTGCGATGCCGAGCACTGGGGCAACCGACAGGTCGATGCCCCGTCCGAGGATGACGACGGTCTGGCTGACGGCTAGGACCATGGTCGTCACGGAGTCCGCCAGCATGAACGAGATATTGCTGGCGGAGCCGAAGTTTGGGTGAAGGGCGGTGCTCACCCCGCCGACCAGGAGTATCGCCAGCAGTAGCTGCACCTCCCGGTGCCTGAGCGCGTTGGATGCGAACCTGGCCCGGGCCCCGACCAGCGCCGGCGGACTTGCGTCGAGGGGGGCGGGGAGCGCGCTCACGAGGCGTGCCCGCCCACGACCATCGCCCCCAGGCGGTCGTCCGTCAGCTCGGCGCCGGACAGCTCGCCCACGACCCGGCCTTCGTAGATGGCGAGTGCGCGGTCGCACACTATGGCGAGCTCGCTCAGCTCGGAGGAGATCAGCACGCAGCCGAGCCCCTCGTCGGCCAGGTGGGCCACTATGCGGTAGATGTCGTCCTTGGCCGCTACGTCGACGCCCCGGGTGGGCTCGTCGAAAATGGCCACCCGGGGTTCGGCCAGCAGCCAACGCGCCAGCATCGCACGTTGTTGGTTGCCCCCTGAGAGAGCCTTGACGAGAGTGTCGAGCGATGTCATGCGCACGGCTGTCCTCGCCGTGGCTTCGCCGGCCATCCTCCGTTCGGCGGAGGTTTTCAGCAGGGGCCCGAAGCGCTCCAGGCGCGGTACGACGCCGGCGGTCACGTTGCGCTGCACCTCCACTTCTGCGAATATCCCGTGCCTCGCCCGGTCCTCGGGCAGGTAGACGAGCCCGGCGTCGATGCACGATCGGGGTGTGCGGTGAGCCAGCAGCTCGCCGCGCACGTGGACCGTCCCCCTGTCAGCGGCTCGCAGGCCGAAGATCGTCTCGGCGATCTCGGTGCGACCGCTGCCCACGAGGCCGGCCAGGCCCACCACCTCTCCGGCCCGGACGCCGAACGTGACACCCTCGAAGGCCGGCGCGGAGCTGAGGTCCTCCACGTGGAGGACCTCCTCCCTCCCGGTGGCGTCGACGGGGGGGCGCACTCTTCGCCTGCTGGCGACATCGCGTCCGACCATGGCTTTCACAAGTGCCGACCTGTCCACCTCGGAAACGTGGGCGCTCAGCACCTTGTCGCCGTCACGTAGAACGCTCACGCGGTCGCTCACGGTGAGGACCTCGTCGAGGCGGTGACTGATGAAGCCCTGGCTGTAACCGTCCCGGCGGAGCTTGGCCATCACCTCGAACAAAGTCGCTGCCTCGTTTGCCGTGAGGGGCGACGTGGGCTCGTCGAAGAAGATCACGGTGCAGCGGTGCACGAGAGCGCGTGCGCACTCGACGAGCTGTTGCTGGGCGATCGAGAGATCCTCGGCCCTCGCTTCCGGGTCGATGTGCAGGCCGACCCGGTTGAGGTACGAGGATGCCTCCCGGTGCATGCCGGCCCAGTCGACGTTGAAACGGAGCCTGCCACGCTTCAGGATGCCGACGAACAGGTTTTCGGTGACAGAGAGTGAGCCCATCAGCGCTGGTTCCTGGGGCACGAGGTATATGCCCCTGGCCTGGGCGGACCGAGGCGACAGGGCGGGCAGACGCTGGCCACCGAGGATCAGTTCACCCGAATCAGGCTGGTAGACGCCGGCGAGGATCTTCAGCAAGGTCGACTTGCCTGCACCGTTCTCACCCAGCACGGAGTGGATCTCGCCCGGCGCGAACGAGACCGTGATGCCTGAGAGGACCGGCGCGCCGTCGAACGCCTTGGAGATCGAACGGCCCTCGTAGTGCGGCCCCGCAGGCTGCCGCCGGTCCGTGCGCGGGCCCGGGCTCATCTCGGCCTGGCCTAGAAGGGAGGGATCTGTGTGAGCGCTGCCATCAAGGCCTGCAGGTCCTGGCGGTCCAAGCGATGCGAGAGAAAAGCCATCGGTGTGGTTAGGTACGCCCCTCCTCCTGACCAGCATCTTTGGACCCCCTGATGTCCCCGAATGAGAGCGCTAACACCATAGCACTGGTTTCGCGGGCATCGCGGGCGGCGGGGAGCCCCCAGGGACACCTGGGCCCCGGCACGCGTTGGCCGACCGGGGGGAAGCCGCTGCGCGGGCGCCGGCGGCTCGGGCCTGCGGCCATAGGTCCTCCTCATGGCCGATGTTCTGTGACCCTTGACACTGCATGCGAGATGTTGCATATTGCATGCAAAGGGGGGGACCCCGTGCGTTTCGCCACACTTACCGACGGGGAGCGGCTGTTCGCCTGCAAGCCGTCGGAGCTGACACCGCTGACGAGCTTCAGGTTGGCCGAGATCGCGCTGGGCGCGGGGTTGCCGCCTGGCGTGCTCAACGTAGTAGTCGGGCTGGGGCCGGTGGCCGGACAGGCCTTGGCTGCGCATCCGGGTATCGCCAAGGTGACGTTCACCGGCGGCACCAAGGCCGGCAGGGCGGTGGCAACGGCAGCAGCCGCCCGCTTCGCCAAGGCAACCATCGAGGTGGGCGGCAAGACTCCGGTGATCGTCTTCGACGACACGCCCATCGACGACGCGGTGGCGGGCGCGATGTTCGCAGGCTTCGTGGCAGCCGGCCAGACCTGTATTGCGGGCAC
>JAJZIY010000002.1 GCA_021828475.1 Actinomycetes bacterium | reverse complement strand
GAGCACGACCGGCGAGCGTCTACAAGATCAGCTGCAGCCGGAGCGGACAGGTCAAGACAAGGGCACCAAGCCAGCGGTCGACGAGGGTCACGCTCCGACTGCAACCTCACGGGTCTCATCATCACAGCGGTCCAGGTAACGCGCGGTGTTAGCATACCATGTAACTCGCTCGCCACCCAGCGACGCTGGTAGGCGCGACGCGCCGAACCACGTCAAGGGGGGCGAGGCGCGCGAAGAGGAGGCTCAGGTTGACAACGAAACAACGAGGAGCTGATCGCCCTCGTGACTTGAATTCGGCCAACAGCCCCCGTGCTTTTTTGTTGCGCGTCGCCACCCACCGAAGAACGAACCTGCGCTGTCTCGCCGTGGTTGTCCTGGCGTGCACTGCGTCGATGATCGTTGGCGGAGGCCCTGCGCTTGCCACGACCTTGCAGCGACCCCGTAGTCGCGCCTCGACCCGGCCGCTCGGCAGTGTCGCCTACCGCGGATCGGGACGGGAGATCGACTACTTTCATCCAGGTCATCCACAGGCGGACACCAAGAACCGGGCGACGATCACCTTTCGCACGACGAAGACCGGCTCCGTGCTCCTCGACCTTCGCGTGCACGTCACCTTGCCCTGCGGCGTCGTGGGAGATACGACGACGTTTGCACGCGTTCCGGTCGCTGCGAGTGGCTCGTTCAACTCACCCGGGCCAGCGCAGACGACCAGCACGGGAGTGTTTGTACCGGGCGCGCCCGCCGGTACGCGCTACTCCATAAAGGCGGATGTTGTTGGGCGCTTCGCCAGAAATGGCAAGAGCGCAGCGATTCGCTTTTCTTGGAGTCGATCCAGCACTGACTCCGAGGACTACTGCCAGGTCGACGTGATCGGGACCGCGGTGGCGAGGGTGACCTCGTCGAGTCGGGTCGCAGCGCACTTCTTGTCGTATCGAGGTCCGGACACTCGCTTCAATGCATGCCTCGTTGGACGTTGGGTGGAGACTGGCGAAAGAGAGCTGCTCGCGGTCAAGGTTGGAAGCTCCGAGAGACGTTTTCTCGTCAACGGAGACGCCGGTCGTGTACTCACGTTTGCTGCAAACGGTCACGAGAGCGTCAACTACTCCCGCGCTGCGCCTCTGGTTGGCGCCGTCGATGGCATGCGGTACGTCCTTGTCCTACGCGGCACGATCTTGTACACAGACGAGATCGTCGGCACAACACTTATGTTCGTGCGGGCGAACTACTCGAAGTTCTCCGAGCACGGAAGTCTCGGAGGGAAGGCTCTCGCGCTTGGCTCGAAAGGCACTGCACCACCGCCTCCTGTTCTCTTCCAATGCTCACGGACGAGCCTGATCCAACGAACGCCGACTGTCGACTTCGTGGCCACATTCCGGCGAGCGGCCTGATGGCCGGACGCGTCCGCGATCAGATCGGCCGAATAAGTGAGCCTCCGGCGCATTGCAATGACCAGATTGAGCGTCCAGATCCTGCGGACGAGAAGAGAGCGGAAGCCGGTGATCGGGTTCAGCGTGCTCAACAGTCACCGGAGCCGCGAAGTACCCTGCGAGCGTGAGCCGGCGACCAGATTTGGCAGAAGTGTGGCGGGACTGTGCGGGTGAGAGTTGAGCCCTAACGCCTGCGACGTGCGGCTCTCACTTTTTCCGCGCCGAGATTGGCGAGGCCTTCGAGGTAACTCCGGACCGCAGCAGGGATGTCACCGCGGAGCCTTACGACTCTGAGTAGGTCGGCGAGACGCGGCGGTGGCCGGCGGACCCTCGACTCGCCGAGCTCAAGCCGGTGCATGCCGGCGGCGAAGACGACCAATGTCTTGCCCCCGTGAACGGCGGCGGAAGGTGCGAGCAAGCCTTCGTAGTGCTCCGAACGCGCCCACTGGGCCACCTCCTGGGACTTCGCGTGGTCGTCGCCAACCAGGTCGTTGTAACCGACCCCGAGCGCGGTTCTGACGGACGCCTCGCACAAGTCCAGGACTTGCAGGCCGTGGACCTCTGCTGCGCCGACCCGGCGGCGGACCTCAAATGGGTCCACACCGGCACTTGTGAAGTGGCGGAAGAGTTCCGCCCAGGCCGTCTGCTCCCGGTCGGAGGCGTACCACACTCCCGCTTCCCCTAGGCGGTGATAGCGCCCTTCAGTCTGGGCCGGGTCGGCGACCGAGCCAAGCGGGTAGCGCGTCGGCCCTTGGTGCCAAAAACGGCCATCTAGCTCCCGCCGAGGTAAGGAGCCGCTCGCCGGGGGCATCGTCATGGGGCGTCCCTACGCCCAAGGGGCCGTCGGAAGGACCCAGCGACGGTTAGCGCGGCGAGCTTCGCCCTCAGACGTAGGAGCCGTCTACGAAAGCCTGAGCAGCACGGCGCACCTCTTCGGCCCGGCCCGAAGCCAAGAGCTCGAGCGGGCGCGCCCCGCCGAGGAGCCGGTTCCGAGCATGGAGCCACTGTCCGATCCCTCGCGGCGTCAATGAGTCGGAAAGCAGCAGCACAAGGTCCCGGAGCTCGGAGAGCCGGTCGTAGCGTTGCGGGCGGATCCCAGCCGATGCCCAGTTGCGGACGGCGCGGTCTGAAACGCCCGCGACGGTGCCTACCTCGGTCTGGGAGACGCCGTAGCGCTTCAGGGCACGTACGATCTCGTTCGCTTCGACTGCTCGTTCCAGGTTCAGTATGTCCGTCAAGCAGATGCCCTCCATTCCTAGTTATCTGCCGCACTCACTTCCGGTTGTGGTTCCAGAGTAGCGCCTAGCAAAGCCTTCACCTCGGCCGGCGACAGGCGCCGCTGCACGCAACGCAGCTCGCGGACGTTCGGGCCCCGCGCATCCTCAAACCGCGGGTCAGTGCGCACCTCGCCCGCTTTGCCGACCCGCTGGGCGGTTGACCTCGGGTAGTGGTCGAGATGGTCATAGTCATCTCTTTGCGCCGAAGAGCTCGGCGTAGCGCGGCGGTAGAGCGGCCAGCCTTGGTCTCCGTCCCACACCGTCACCGGCCCCTTCCCGGCCTTGGCCGTGCCGGTCCAGGTTGCGGTGCTCCAGTTCTACCCGGGTCTGCCCGAGAGCCGCTGCGATGAATCGCACCTCGAGCTCGCTCGTCTTGTCGGGTTCGGTCTCGATCTGCCAGGTGGGGCTGATGTCCCAACTGACGACGAGCCGGTGAGGAGGCTCGTAGGTGGTGGTGCCGTTCGACACGACATCCACCACCCTGGACTGGGGCGCCTACTGGCAACGGGGTGGACCGCCTGGGTCTATCAGGCGTTATCAGGCCGTATAAGAAGACCCGTTATGCGACTTGATAAGGTCTGATCGCGGACCCGGTCGCCAACCCGTACCGTCCCGGTGCAGGCCGAAGTCCTCGGTGAACGCCTTGAACGCCTTGTCGATCGGAACGGCGACGACGACCGAGTGCTGAACGCTGGTCGGCGACCGTAAGTCCACACATACTGACGCTGCTGTCAAGAGATCGGCGGCGACTCGCCCACTCGTTCCCGGTTAGCCCGGCGAGCCCGCATCGGCGGTCGACCCGTGGCACGTGGCCCTCTCTCGTAGCCCGCGTCGGAGACGGGCCGTGGCCTTGAGCACGCCCCGGTGGAACAGTGGGGCACCCAGGGCGGCGATAGCCCGGCACCCGGGGGCCCGGACGGCAGCCAGGGTGGCAAGAGCGGTGCCGCCCGGCGCCGGAGCGGCGGCCATGCCGATGATCAAGAACCGCGACTGCATGAAGCACCACCCCGGCCTGAGGACGGCGTCGAAGCGAGCCCGCAGGCCCGAGTGACCCCGGGCGACGACCTCCAGGCGGTCCCCTTCTCGATGGGTGATGCGAAGCCACCGCAGGTCAGGGACCAGACGCGGTAGCTCGCGCTCCAGGTCGCTCAAGCGCCCCCACACCTCCTCGTAGGCCTCGGGCACGAAGCCCTCCGCCACGACTGCCCCGGAGATCCCGGCAGCCAGGGCCCGAAGCCGCCGGATGGGGTCGATGTCGGTCGTTGGCCAAGGCTGGTTCATGCTTCCCACGCCCTCCGAAAGCTCTTCCTGGCTCGGTGGAGCCTGGACTTGACGGTTCCCGGTGGCAGGTCTAGGAGCGACGCCGCCTCGGCCTCGCTCAGGCCCTCTCGGTCTCTCAGGATGAGCATGGCCCGGTGCTCCGGAGCCAGCCGGGTCAACAGGTCAGCAATGTCAGTGGCCTGCTCCACGTCGCCTGGGGTTGGCAGCTCGGACAGGTCCGGTACCGGCCCGGTCCGCTGGCGGGCTCGGGCCAGGTGCACGGCCTCCCTCACGGCGATCCGCCTGACCCAGCCGTGAAGCGCGGCGGGATCCCGGAGGCTGCCCAAGTGCCGGAACACTGCCACGAGGGTCTCCTGGGCGGCGTCGGGCCCCTCGACCAGGGCGATCGAGCCACAGATCCTTCCCACGTAGGGGGCGAGGTGGTCCAGCAGGTCGTGCATGGCCATGGCGTCGCCGCTCTGGGCCGCCACGACCAGGGCCGACGTCTGATCGCTCGCAGGGCTCACGACCCGGACCACCACACGGACGAAGAGGGGTGGGGGACCGGTTTGGTTCCTCTGGTCACCGCAGGCCGCTCCTCATCGCCTCGAGCCTCTCACGGCCAACTTGAAGGGAACCAAGTCCGTTGCGGCCCGCTCTACCCACCGACAGGTATCTCGAGCGAGGAGGTGCTCACCGATGGCCACCGTTCACCAGTGCCCCCTGGAGGTGGCCCGACCAGGGCCGGTCCCGGACGTCGAGGGAGCCCGGCATCGCTCCGTGCGGGTGCGGGGCATCAACGTCCACGTGGCCGAGGTCGGGGCCGGTGAGCCCGTCCTGGCACTCCACGGCTTCCCCCAGCACTGGTACGCCTGGCGCCGCGTGGCCCCGCTCCTGGCCGACAGCTACCAGCTCATCTGCCCCGATCGCCGAGGCGCAGGATGGAGCGACGCCCCCCGGCGCGGCTTTGACACCTACAGCCTGGTCGACGACGTGCTCAGCCTCATGGACGCCTTGAGCCTCGACAAGGTGCGCCTCATGGGCCACCAGTTGGGCGCCTGGGTGGCCCTGCACGCCTGTCTGCGGGCTCCCGAGCGTTTCAGCCACCTCCTGGCCATCGCCACCACGCACCCCTGGCCCAGGCGATCCGCCCTGGTGCTCAGCGCCTGGCGGCAATGGTACACGGCTCTCATCGAGTACCCCGGGCTCGGGGCCTGGGTGCTCAGGACCAGGCCTGAGGTGGTCCGCTACCTGCTCCGTCGGGGCGTGACCGACCCCGCGATCTGGTCAGCGGCGGACCTCGAGTGCTTCGTCACCCCCTTCGGTGACCCGGCCCGAGCCAGGGCCGGCCAAGCCCTCCACTGGCAGTTCGTGCTTCATGACATACCCCGCCTGGCTACCGCCCGTTACCGCAGCCAGCGGCTCGAAGTCCCAACCCACATCCTCGCCGGAGCCAAGGACTTCTCCGTTTCTCCCAAGCTCCTCGCCGGCGGCGGGGCCCACGCCGACCGGCTCACGGTCGAGATCGTGCCGGGCGTCGGTCAACTCATACCTGAGGAGCGCCCCGAGCTGGTCGCGACCACGGCGCGGTCCCTCTTCGGGTAGCGACCGCACCCAGGATGGCCCAGTCCACCGCCATGACAACAACCACCGAGAGGAGCACCGCCAAGATGGCCACACAGCCTCCCACCCGCCCACTTCGCGCGTCCATCGACATCGCAGCGCGGCCCGCCGAGGTGTGGCGCGTCGTCTCCGACGTCCGCCGCACCCCCCAATGGTCACCTGAGTGCACCAGGGTCGTACCGATCGGGGCCGTCCGTGAGGGGTCGTGGATGTTGGGGTTGAACCGTCGCGGAGCCGTCCGCTGGCCCACCGTGTCACGCGTCGTCCGCTACGAGCCGGACCACGAGATCGCTTGGGCCGTGCGCACCAACGGCGCCATATGGACCTACAGGATCGAGGCGACCGAAGACGGCGCCCGCCTCACCGAGTCCCGCGACACCCCGAAGGGGGTCGGGCGCTTCGCTCGCTGGTTCACCCGAGCACTGCTCGGCGGGCAAGGCGGCCACGATGACGAACTGGAGACCGGTATGGCGAGCGGGCTGGAGCACATCAAAGCGAGCATCGAACGATGAGCTCGACCGCCGACGCAGCAGGTGGTCGCTTTCATCGACGCCCACCGGGACAACACCACCGGTGGGTGTCGATGGGGGGTCGAGCCGATCTGTGAGGTCCTGCAGGTCGCCCCCTCCACCTGCTACGACTCCAAGTCCCGCCCGCCATCAGTGCGGGCGGTTCGTGACGCGGTGTTGATCCCGGTCCCGGTGGCGATCTGGACCCACAGCTACTCGGTGTACGGGCAGCGGAAGCTGACCAAAGCGGCCCGTAAGGCCGGATATGACCTCGGGCGGGATCAGGTGGCCCGGCTCATGGCCGCCGCTGAGATCCGGGGCGTCAGTAGGGCCAAGAATCGCTTCACCACCAAGGCCGATCCCGCCGCGCTGCGGGCACCGGACCTCGTGAAACGCAACTTCGTCGCCACCAGGCCCGACCAGCTTTGGGTCGCGGATTTCACGTACTGCTCGACGTGGTCAGGCATCGTCTATGGCCTTCGTCATCGACGTGTTCTCGCGGCGGATCGTGGGCTGGAAAGCGGCATGCTCGATGGCAGCCAACCTGGTGATCGACGCGTTGAACATGGCCGCCTGGACCCGCCGCCACAGCGCCCTGGACGGTCTCGTATGCCACTCAGACGCGGGAAGCGATACACCTCGATCGCCTACACCGACCGCCTCGACGACATCGGTGCCGCCCCCTCTATCGGCACTATCGCTGACAGCTATGACGATGCGATGGCCGAGTCGGTGAACGCCTTGTTCAAGACCGAGCTGTACCGCAACCCAGCCGTGCTCGCCCGTGTCGGCGGCCACTGGAAAGGCCTGGATGACCTCGAAGTCGAGACCTGCGGGTCGGTGGGCTGGTTCAATACCGAACGCATCCACGGCGAACTCGATGATCTCACCCCCGAGGAGGCCGAGACCGCCTACTACGCGTTCAACCCTGCGATCTCTCCGGCCCTCGACAACGATCGCAGAGCCAGTTGATCAGCGGGCAGCATCGCCCAGTTCGGTCATAGTATGGTTGACGTAATGGTGAGACCGAGAAGCGTGCTGAGCGAAACAGGCCAGGAGCTGATGGACCAAGTCCTCTCCGCGGCGCGCGCCACCACCACAGCAGAGGCGGCTCTTCATGATGCGGTCGGCCACGCCCGCCAAGCCCAGATCCCCTGGGCCATCATCGCTGCAGCGTTGGGGGTGAGCCGCCAAGCCGCCCAGAAACGGTTCTCCCGGCCAGCACCGGGCCGCCTGATCTAGCCGCCGTCACGAGCCACGAAGATCGATACCGCCCCGCAGGGGCCAGGTCAGTGGCCTGTCGACCCCGACCGGTGCCGGCCACCCAGTCCCACGATCCACTACCCTCCGAAGATCTCGGGTCACAACACCTGGGAACGCCAACCGGAAAAGCCTCCACCCAACCCAGGCCGAATCTTGGGCCGGCGGCCGGCGGCCGGCGACGCCTACGCTCGCAGGCTCAGGTGTCGCGGGCCAGGATGTCCGCCGCCGCCCGCATCTGGCGGGCAAGGTGCTTGCGGGCCTCCGCCTTCGAGACCTGGCGCATCTCCTCCTTGGCGTCCTTGATGGCTGTCCTCAGTCCCTGGACCGCCTCGTGAGCCTCGGTCGTGGCCGCTCTCAGAGCCTCACGCTCAGCGCTGAGCTGGCCGAGCACCTGAACGAGCTCGTCGCGTGCGCGCTCGGCTCGGGTGAAGGTGTCCTCGAGAGGTTCGACCATGGGCCTCAGGCTACGCCCTGAGGAGGGGGACTGAGGTACGGCGAGCGGGCAGCGCCGCCAGCGCCGTCGATGGCGCGACAAGGACCGCCGTTGTCACCGGCCACGACGGATCTCCCCGGTGACGGCAGGGGTCGCCCCCGGAGGCGGCCGGCATGCGAGGCGTGCGGGCACCGGGGCCACCTGTAGTGTTGGCCAATGCCGAGCGATCCCTCAGTCGGGCCGCCGGGAAGGGAGCCGGGCTCCAAGGTCGACCTGGTCGTTGCCGGAGCAGTGCTCGTCAAGACCATGAACGGCGACGAGGAGATCCCCGGTGGCTGGGTGGCGGTGCACGACGGCCTGGTTGCCGGCGTTGGGCGACCGGGATCGGAGCCGCCGGCCGAGCGCACCTTGCGCGCCGACGGTTGTCTGGTGACGCCCGGGCTCGTCAACGTCCACCATCACATCTACCAGAACCTGACCCGCGCCTATCGGCCGGCAACTCAGAGCGGGCTCTTCGACTGGCTCCGGGCCCTCTACCCACGTTGGGCCCTGATCGACGAGGAAGCCGTCTACCTGTCCACGTGGGTCGGCCTGGCCGAACTGGCCCTGGGCGGCTGCACGACGACGAGCGACCACCTGTACGTCCACCCACGGGGGGCCGGGGACATGCTCGGTGCGGAGGTGGCGGCGGCACGGGAGGTCGGGCTGCGCTTCCACCCGACCCGGGGCTCGATGAGCCTCTCCGAGGACGAGGGAGGGTTGCCGCCGCGCTCGGTCTGTGAGGACGAGGACGCCATCCTGGCCGCTTCGCAGGCGGCGGTCGACGCCTACCACGACCGGTCGGTGGGTGCGATGGTCCGCATAGCGCTGGCGCCCTGCTCGCCTTTCAGCGTGAGCAGGCACCTCATGAGCGCCACGGCCGAGCTTGCCGAACGCTTGGACGTACGCCTGCACACCCACCTGGCCGAGGACCCCGACGAGGACCGTTACTGCCAGGACATGTACGGGTGCAGGCCTGTCGACTACTTCGAGGAGGTGGGCTGGCTGTCGTCGAGGTCATGGGTCGCCCACTGCGTGCACCCCGATGCCGGAGAGGTGCAGCGCCTCGGCCGTGCCGGTGTGGGCGTCGCCCACTGCCCCAGCTCCAACCTGCTGCTGGGCGTCGGCCTGGCTCCCGTGGCCGAACTGAGCGCCGCAGGTTCGCCCGTCGGGCTGGGTTGCGACGGCTCCTCTTCGACCGACTCGGCCTCCATGTGGCTGGAGGCCCGCACCGCCCTGCTGCTTGCCCGCCTGCGTTCGGGTGCCGCGTCGACCGGTGCACGCCGCGCCCTGGAGATGGCGACGCTGGGTGGCGCCGCCTGCCTGGGCCGGCAGGGCGAGCTCGGGGTGCTGGCTGGGGGTGCGGCGGCCGACCTCGTGTGCTGGAAGCTGGACGGGCCGCGCTTTGCCGGGGCGCTGAGCGACCCCGTCGAGGCGTGGCTGCGCTGCGGGCCGGTGGCCGCCCACCACACCGTGGTAGCGGGCCGGGCAGTCGTGCAGGACGGAGCGCTGGTCAGCGAGGACGTGGAGGACCGGTTGCGCCGTCATGCGGTGGCGGCCGGCCGCGTCCAGGGGCTGTGAACCCGGGCATCTAGCGGCCCCGGCGCCCACCGAAGCGCCCGGCTGTGGACCGGGCCTGCGAGGTGCCCGCACTGGGGGCCGCTCCCCAGCCTGAGCCGCCTCCCTGCCGGGGCCGCCCGTGCTCGTGCTAGCGGCTAGCCGACTGCCCCGCTGCGGGGCTGGCGGACGAGGTACCGCCCCCATCCGGGCTCGCCCACGAACATGCCGTCCTTGGCCACAACCCGGCCCCTCGACACGACGGCCCGTGGCCAACCCCTGACCACCTTGTCCTCGTAGGGCGAGTGGTCCACCCGCATGTGCAGGTGCTCGGCGCCGAGGCTCTGCTCGAGCTCGGGGTCCCAGACCACGACGTCGGCGTCCGCACCCACCGCCAGGCTGCCCTTGCGCGGCCAAAGGCCGAACACCTTGGCAGGTGCTTCCGAGCACAGCCGGGCCCAGTCCGCTGCGGTTATCCGCCCGTCGCTGACGCCCTGCCACATCAGGGCCATGCGGGTCTCGATCCCCGGTAAGCCACCTGGCACTTCGGTGAAGTCCGGTGAGCCGCTGCCGCGGCTCTCCGCCGCCTTGCGGCGGTCCGCCCGCCAGAACGGGCAGTGGTCCGTCGCCACCGTGTCGATCGTGCCGTCGGCGAGGCCCACCCACAGCTTGTCCTGGTCCTCAC
Organism: Actinomycetes bacterium; assembly: GCA_021828475.1. Lineage (GTDB taxonomy): Bacteria > Actinomycetota > Acidimicrobiia > Acidimicrobiales > Palsa-688 > JAJZMF01. Next base: position 151,719 of record JAJZIY010000002.1, on the reverse strand, counting down.
GCCGGCGCAGGGGCGGCGTGCAGACGAAGTCGGGTGCATCGGGGCCCTCGAGATTGTCCTGCGTGAGGTAGAGGTACTGGGGGCACGTCTCGCCGAGCATTTCGGCGCCCCGCTGCTTGGCGGCGCGTACCGCGTCCAGGGCGCGGCCCGAGGAGACATGGACGATGTAGACGGGCGCGTGGGCCAGTTCGGCCAGCGTGGCGACCCTGGCCACCGCCTCGGCCTCCAGCTCGGCCGGCCGGGTGTGGGCGTGCTCGATGATCGCGGTGCGGCCCTCGGCCAGGGCCCGACGGCGCAGGGCCTCGATGGCGGGACCGTTCTCTGCATGGGTGGTGACCAGGCCGCCGTGGCGACCGACTGCGCTCAGCACTTCGAGCAGCACCCCGTCGTCCACTTGGAGGGACGCCGGGTAGGCCATGTAGACCTTGAAAGAGGTCACTCCCTGCTCGACGCAGGCTGCCACCGTCTGCTCGGTGGCGGGGCCGGTAAAGGTCATGTGCAGGCCGAAGTCAACCGCTGCCTGCTCCCCCCAGTTGCGCCACGTCGCCAGCGCCTCCATCGGGTCCTGGCCACGGGCCGTGGTGACGTAGTCGATAATGGTCGTGGTGCCACCCATTGCCGCAGCGACCGTGCCACTGGCGAAGTCGTCGCTGACCCGCACCTGCCCCACGGGCAGGTTGAGGTGGGTATGGACCTCGACTCCTCCGGCCACGACGAGGCAGCCGGCGGCATCGAGTGTCTCCTCACCGGGCGCCGGCGCCAGCCCGGGCGCCACCTCCGCCACCCTCCCGTCGGGGCCCACCCGCAGGTCGGCCGGGCGGTTACCTTGCGCGTCCAGCACCGAACCGTTGGCGATGAGCATCGCGCCAAGCGTAACCTCGGCCGCTCCACGCCGCCTGGAGGCCGGCGCGGGAGCGCAGGTGACCGGGCCCCTTCTGGGGTGCCCCGGTGGCTGAGCCCACCCAGCCCTCCACCGTCGCCGTCGTGCTGTGCGCCGGGGCCGGTAGCCGGTTCGCTGTCTCAGGGCTGGGCCCGAAGCTGCTCCAGCCTCTGGGAGGGCGGCCGTTGGTCAGTTGGGCCCTGGACCACTCCGTCGGGGCCGGCCTCGACGCCACCGTGGCGGTGACGGGGGCGGTCGACCTGGCCGATATCGCCCCTCCGGACGTGGTCCTGCTGGCCAATCCGGCGTGGGCGGAAGGGATGGCGACATCGCTCGCCGTGGCGGTTGGCTGGGCGCGCCGGCACGGTTTCGATGCCATGGTGGTGGGTTTGGGCGACCAGCCGCTGGTCGGGCCGGAGGCGTGGCGTGAGGTGGCTTCGGCACCCGGTGCGCTGGCAGTGGCCACCTACGGCGGCAGGCGCCACAACCCCGTCAAGCTGGCCCGGCCGGTATGGGACGAGCTGCCTTCGACAGGGGACGAGGGTGCCCGCGCCGTGATGAGGCGTCGGCCCGAACTGGTGCACGAGGTGCCATGCGACGGCGACCCTCTCGACGTGGACACGCCCGAGGACCTGAACCTGGTGAGGCAGGTCTTGGGATCCGGCGGGGCCGGTGGTGTCAGGCCCAGGCCGCCCTGGCGCCGCTTCGCTCGTTGAGCTCGCCGATCAGCTCGTCCCACGCCGGCAGTTTCTGGCGCAGGCCCGACCAGAAGGACTGGTCCCTACGGGCGACGAAATCGGGGACGGGTACGCCCTGCTGCTCGACCCAGGTGAAATAGCCCAGGTTGAATATGCGGTCGCGGTCGCGCTCGGTGGTCTCGAGCAGGTGGTCCGTCCCGGCGCCGAGCATCCAACGGCCGAACGCCTCGCCGGCCGCCACGGCGTCGAGCTCCCCGTGGAAGTCGCGCGCGAGCACCTTGGCCCGCTCGCTGCGGTACATCTCGGCCCCGTCGGTGGCCACTGTGACGATCACGTCGTCAGGTCCGAGGTCCAGGTACTTGGCCGTCTTCACGGCAGCCAGGACGTTGCAGATGCTGGACAGCCCGAGCGACGGCAGCGCTTGCAGGACGGCGCTGGGTGCGTTGCGCCGGCCGGCCAGGTAGTTGCGGCCGGCGTCCGAGGAGAACAGCACCGCAAGGTGGTCTGTTGCGGCGTCGCTGACAGCAGTGACTATGTCTGTGTTGTGCACGTTGTGCACCAAGGGGACGTGCTTGTCACCGATGCCCTGGATATTGTGCTCGCCGAAGCCGTTGTAGAGAAGCGTGGGGCATTCGAGCGCCTCGACGGCCACGATGCGGGCGCCGTAGAGCTCTTTGAGCCGGTCGCCGGCACCGAGCGTGCCTGCAGAGCCGGAGGCGCTGACGAAGGCCCTCAGCACGAGCTCGGGCCTGTCGCGGCGCATGTGCTCGAACACGTCGGCCAGCGCCGCCCCCGTGGCCAGGTAGTGCGCGAGATGGTTGCCGAACTCGGAGAACTGGTTGAACACGACGTTGGCCGGGTCGGCGGACAGCTCGGCGCACTTGTCGTAGATTTCCTTTACGTTGCTCTCTACACCGGGCGTCCTGATGATGTCCTCGGCCGGGTTGCCGACCCACTCGGAGAGCCAGTCGAAGCGCTCCTGGCTCATGCCCTCGGGCAGGACGGCCACGCCACGGCAGCCGAGCAGTTTCGAGATCGCCACGCCACCCCGGCAGTAGTTGCCTGTGGACGGCCAGATGGCCCGGTGTGAAGTGGGGTCGAACTGGCCGGTGGCGATCCTTGGTGCGAGGCAGGCGTACGCGGCGAGCACCTTGTGCGCACGGATCATGGGGAAGCGGTCGCCGAGGGCCACGACTATCTTGGCGTCCACGCCGGTCAGCTCGCTGCCAAGCACGACGTGGGCCGGGACGGGCGTCTGGGACGTGCGGTCAGGGCCGTTGTACCAGTGCATGCGGAACAGGTTGAGGGGGTGGGCCTCGTCCGGGCCTACGCCGGCCAGGGCCTCGCGCACCGGCGGCGGGATCCGTGACGGCTCCGCCAGTTCGGCGAAGGTCGGCAGCAGCACCCGCGCCTGCGTCAGGCGCTCCAGGGTGCGGCGGTACGCGGCGTCGTCGACGATGCGGTCTTCGAGTCCCAACGTTGGCATCGCTAGCGGCCCTCTCCCATGCGGCTGTCGCCGGTGCCGCACCACGAGAATGACTGCAGCGACCGGGGCCGACGTCGGGCACGCCGGCATCTCAGCGCCGACTATATGCCGTCCGGTCCCGGCACCCGGGCGGGCCGGTGCCCTCAGAGCCTCTCGAAGAGGCGTCGCGCCTGCTCGGCAGCCTTGGCACGGACCTCGTACGCGTCGACCCGGGTCGCCCGGCCACCGGCCAGGACCTGCTCGTCGCCGACCCAGACGTCGAGGGCCCGCACCCCAGGCGTGAACGCCAGCCGCCAGGGGTCGTCCGCTCCGTCGTAGTCCCAGCGGACCCGGTCGCCGGCCGCCTCCGGTACCAGGTCCCATCCCGCCCGTACCCACTCCCAGGCCTGCTCGGGTGTCGTGCTGATGTCCGCCTCCCGCGCCCGGGCGTAGGCAAGGCGGAACTCTTCGAGCATGTCCGCCCCGATGCCGTCGGTGCCGAGGACGACCCGGCCCTGCCAGGCGCGCGGCCGGGCGTAGCCGACGGCGTTGTTCATGTTGGAGCGAGGGTTGTGGGCGAGGGTGGCGGGCAGTTGCCTGTCGAGGTGAACGCCATGGACGACGAGCCAATCCTCCCTCACCAAGGGCGCCAGCCGCTCGCCCGCTGCCACGTCCACGTCGCCCTCGGCCACGTGCACGTGCACCCCGACGCCCAGGTCCTCGGCCAGGGCCGCCGCCCCCTCCAGCGTCTCCTGCCGGCACGTGAAAGCGGCGTGCACGCCGACCAGGCCGCGCCCGCCCGAGCGCAGGAACCGCTCGTTCTCCTCCAGCCCGCGCCTGGCGCCGTCCGGGCCGTGGCGGTCGGTGACCCCGTAGGCGCAGAGCACCCGGGCGCCCACCTCGGCACAGGCATCTGCGATCACGTCCAGGCTCCCCTCGATCGCCGACGGGCTCTCGTGGTGGTCGACGATGGCGGTCGTCCCGCACTCGATGGCCTCGAGGGCGCCGAGCATGGCCGACCAGCGCAGCATTTCCAGGTCGAGCGCCACGTCGAGCCGCCACCAGATCTGCTGTAGCACTTCGAGGAAGTTGGTGGGGGTCATGGGCGGGGCGGGCATGCCCCGCGCCAACGTCGAGTAGAGGTGATGGTGACCGCACACCATTCCGGGGGTCGTGGCACCCACGCCCACATCTTGGGCCCGCCCGGTCGCAGGGTCAACTCCCATGGTCACATCGGGCGGTTCCGGGCGGTTCCGGGCAGTTCCGGACATTACGGACGGCGGTAAGCGCGGTTGTCGACCGGAAAAGGGGGCAGCGGCGGCGCCCTCGCCGTCCGGGCCGACCGGCTTCGGCCATGTTCACACACCCGTAACCATCAGCGCTGCTCAGGTGGTTGACACCGTCCCAGCCGGTGGGCAAGATGGACCCGTGGCACCGCTACCCACCCGTTGTCCCCCACCCCGGGAGAGGCGGGCGCCCTCACAGGAGCGGTCGCTCGGTCGGTGAGCCGTGCCTGCACACTGGTGAGCGGGCAGCAGAGCACCCCCGCATCGCTCGGGGGCACGACGGTCCGAAAGTGGAGATCCCGGGCGTACCGCCCACCACTTCTCCAAGCCCGGATTTTCGAAGCCCGAGATTCTCAAGAGGAGGACGAATGAAGAGGGCCAAGCTTTCTCTGGTCGCCGCGGCGCCATTGACGGCGATGATCGCATCGCTTCTCATCGGTGCGACGCCAACGCCAGCAAGCGCTGCGACCCCGTACAAGGCCGCATGGATCTATGTGGGGCCGCACAACGACGGTGGCTGGTCGCAGGCGCAAAACGACGGCCGGCTGTACGTGCAGAAGGCGCTCGGGAGCCGCGTCGAGACGACCTACAAGGAGAACATCGCCGTAGGGACCCAGTTCAGCCAGACGGTGGCCAGCCTCTCCGCCCAGGGCTACAAGATGATCTTCGCCACGTCGTACGGCTACGTGACGCCCCAACTGGCTGCCCAGTACCCCAACATCAAGTTCGAGCAGGCGACGGGCACCCTGGTGGCCAAGAACGTCTCGGAGTACTTCGGTGCGGCCGAGGACACGATCTTCCTGTCGGGCATGGCAGCCGGCGCGGCGTCCAAGACGGGAAAGATCGGCTTCGTCGTCGCCTATCCCATCCCCGAGGTGATCAGGCACACCAACGCCTTCACCCTCGGCGCCCAGTTGACACACCCGGGCGCCACTGTGCGCGTCGTGTGGACGCACTCCTGGTACGACCCCGCAGCGGAGCGCAAGGCCGCTCAAAGTCTTTACTCCGCAGGTGTGGACGTCCTCGGCCAGAACGTCGACTCACCGGCGACCGGTGAGTTCGCCGAGTCGGTGGGCATACCCTGGGTCGGCTACGACTCCAACTCCTCCAATTTCGGGCCGAAGTCCTGGCTCACCGCCTCGGTGTACAACTGGGGCCCCTACGAGCTGACCCAGATCAAAGATGCCATCGCCGGCACCTGGAAGTCCGGCTTCTACTACGGCAGTATCAAGGACGGCTTCACCAAGCTGGCACCCTTCGGCAAGCGTGTCTCGGCCAAGACGCGCGCGCTCATCCTAAAGTACGAGCAGAAGATCGAAAACGGGACCTACTACGAGTTCACGGGCCCGCTTTACGATCAGCAGGGCAAGCTGCGTGTCCGCAAGGGAGTGCGCATGCAGGTGCTCCAGGGTGGGACCAACAGCCTCTACGGGATGAACTGGTTCGTGAAGGGCGTCATCGGCAGCCCTAATGGGTAATACCGCCGCCAAGGGGACTTCGCTGGGGGACGTGGTTGCGCGTCGGCATTGAACAGCGCCTCGACCGGCCTCGCTGGCTGGTCGTGGCGGTGCCGGTCGGCTCCGTCGTAGCCGCGTTCGTATTGGCTGCCATCGTCCTGGCGGTCACAGGGCACAACCCGGTCTCGACTTACAAGCAGTTGTTCGAGGCCGGGTTCCTCCAGCAGGGCTCGTTGACCCAGACGCTGACGGTGGCCACCCCCCTGGCCTTCACGGGGTTGGCTGCCGCGGCGGCGTTCCGCATGAAGCTCTACAACATCGGCGCCGAAGGGCAGATGTACATGGGCACGATCGTGGGCGCCGGCGCCGGCCTCTACTTCGGGGGCCGGGGCGGCCCCTCCGTGTTCGTCATCGGGGCCATGGTCATAGGCGGGTGCCTGGGAGGGGCCGGCTGGGCACTGATACCGGGCGTGCTGCGCGCCTTTTTCAATGCGAGCGAGATCCTCACCTCGCTCCTGCTCAACTATGTCGCCGGCCTGCTGCTCACCTATCTGATCTTCGAGAGCGAGTCGTACTGGCGCCAGACGACCGGCTTCAACGCCACCGTGTTCCCCACCAGTAAGCCCCTGCCGGGTTCGGCCATCTGGCCGAAGTGGGTGCTCGGCTTGCAAGGAGGGCTCACGGTCCCGCTCGGTGCCTTCCTTGCCGTACTGTGCGCGGCTCTGCTCTGGGTCGCCTACCGGCGGACCCGCTTCGGTTTCGAGGTGCAGGTCGCCGGGGACTCGGAGCGCGCCGCCCGCTACGCCGGCGTGCGCCTCCGGCGCAAGGTGCTGGCCGTGATGGCGCTGTCCGGCGCCATCGCCGGCGCGGGCGGGGCCAGCTACGTCGGCGACTTCAGCCACGCCCTCGACGGCGATCCCAACGGCCTGCAGAAGCTTGGCTACGGCTATACGGGGATCGTCGTGGCGGCCCTCGGCCGCTACAACCCCGTGGCCGTGGTGGTGATCGCCTTCTTGCTGGGCGGGCTCGAAAACGCAGGCAACACGCTGCAGGGGGTGGACTTCCCAGCCGGGCTCGTCGGTGTGGTCCAGGGAATAATCCTGTTCTCGGTGCTGGGCGGTGAGCTTTTGACCCGCTACCGCCTGCGGGTCACCTGGCGTCAGCACGCCCCCAAGCCCGCCCCCGCGCCGGAGGCGGCGGCGTGAACAACTCCCTGGCCGTCGTCCTGATCGCGTCGGGTGTCGCCTACGGGACGCCGCTGCTCTTCGCCGCACTCGGTGAGTTGCTGGCGGAGCGCTCCGGCGTGCTCAACCTGGGCGTCGAGGGGATGATGCTGGTAGGCGCCGTCATGGGCTTCTGGGCCGACGAGAGCTTCCACGTGCCCACCGGGATCGCCCTGGCCCTGGCCATCGTCGTCGCCGCCCTGGCCGGAGCGGTCATGGCCGCGGTGCACGCCTTCCTGGTCATCACCTTGCGTGCCAACCAGATCGTGTCCGGTCTGGCTCTCACCATCTTCGCCGGGGCCGCCGGGCTGTCCTCCTACCTCGGCAACGACCTGCAGCTCTCCGACAAACCGGCGCGCCACGCCTTCGGCCCGCTGCTGCCCAAGGCGCTCCAAAACCTGCCCGTCGTGGGCCCCATCCTCCTGGGCCAGAACATCCTCGTCTACATCTCCTGGATCTTGGTCGTAGGTATCGGGCTCTACCTGACGCGCACCAGGCCCGGTCTCAACGTGCGGGCCGTCGGCGAGGCTCCCTCGGCCGCCGACACCATGGGGATCAACGTCACTGCGTACCGATATGCTCACACGCTCGTGGGTGGGGCGCTCGCCGGTGTGGGAGGAGCCACCATCACCCTGGCGCTCACTCCGCAGTGGGTGAGCGGGATCACGGGGGGAAGCGGGTGGATAGCGGTGGCGCTGGTGATCTTCGCCTTCTGGAGGCCCGGCCTGTGCCTGGTGGGGGCATACTTCTTCGGGGCCCTCCAGGCCGTCGCCCCCGAGCTCCAGGCCCGTAGCATCAGCCTCGGGCCAACGGTCCTGTGGACGAACTCGCTGCCCTACCTCATGACAGTCCTCGTCCTGGTGGTCGCCGCTTCCGGCACGGCCCGGAGGCGCCTCGGTGCTCCCGGGGCGCTCGGCACGGCCTATGTACGCGAGGCACGGTGACAGTGCCTACAACCGGCCCGTCGGTGCCCGCAGCCGGCCCGGCCGTCGTGATGCGAGGTATCACCAAGCGCTTCCCTGGCGTTGTCGCCAACGACCACGTCGACTTCGAAGCGTCACCAGGGGAGGTGCACGCGTTGCTCGGCGAGAACGGCGCAGGCAAGACCACCCTCTGCCAGGTGCTGTCCGGCCTCTACCGTGCCGACGAGGGTGAGATCTCGGTGCTGGGCCGCCCGGCGGCCTTCGGCTCGCCGCGCGATGCCATCGACGCCGGCGTCTGCATGGTCCACCAGCATTTCCACCTGGTGGGCCGGTTCACCGTGGCCGAAAACCTGGTGCTGGGTGACCGCAGGGGGGCCGGCCGGCGTTTCCGCATCCACCCGGACGCGGTGGACAGCCAGGTACGCCGGCTGGGCGAGCGTTACCGCCTACCCGTCGACCCGCGTGCGCGCGTCTGGCAGCTCTCGGTCGGCGAGCAGCAGCGTGTCGAGATCCTGAAGGCGCTGTACCAGGACGCGCGCGTCCTCATCCTCGACGAGCCCACGGCGGTGCTCACGCCGGAGGAGGCCGACGGTCTCTTCGTCACGCTGCGTGACATCGCCGGCGAAGGCAGGACGGTGATCTTCATCTCCCACAAGCTCAACGAGGTCAAGGCCGTCTCGGACCGGGTCACGGTCCTGCGCGGGGGCCGCAACGTGGGCACCGTGCGAGCCAAGGACGTGACTCCCCGCTCGCTGGCCACCCTCATGGTGGGCCGCGAGCTGGAGGGCCCGCGCACGCCGGCCCGAGAGCGGGCCAGGGGCGAGGTGCTGCTCGACATCTCCGGGCTGTGGGCCGAGGGCGACAGGGGTTTCCCGGCCCTCAAGGGGGTGTCGCTCCAGGTCCGAGCGGGTGAGGTCGTGGCGGTCGCCGGTGTCGCCGGCAACGGTCAGCGCGAGCTTGCCGAGACGATCGCCGGTGTACGCCCACCGACCAAGGGCGAGGTCCGGGTCGGGGCCGCCGTCCTGAAGGGAGGGGACCCGAGGTCGGCGTTTGCCGCGGGCGTCCGTTACATACCGGAAGACCGCCTTGGCACCGGCGTGTCCCCAAACCTCTCGGTGGCGATGAACCTCGAGCTGCGTTCGTTCCGCCGCACCTCGTTCGGGCCCCTGCTGCGCCTGCGGCGTATGCGGGAGGGTGCGCAGAAGGCCATTGCCGAGTTCGACATCAGGGCCGCCGCCCCCGAGACGCAGGCGGCCCACCTCTCCGGCGGCAACGTGCAAAAGGTTGTCATAGCCCGCGAGTTCGCCGGCGACCTCAAGGTCCTGGTCGCGGCCTCACCCACGCGCGGGCTGGATGTCGCTGCTGTGGCAATGGTGCACTCCTACCTGCTCGAAGCCGCCGCCTCCGGGGCCGCCGTCCTGCTGTTGAGCGAGGATCTCGGCGAGGTCATGGCCTTGAACGACCGTATCGCCGTAATGTACGAAGGTCGTCTCTCGGAGGTCGCCGACCGCGGGAGCCTCGAGGAGATCGCGATGCGCATGGCCGGTGGTCACCCCGAGGACGGTCAACCCGACAGGGAGCCGCTCGAAGTATGACCGCCGCCGCCGCACCCGACCTCTCCCTCCTGCCCAAGGCCGAGCTCCACCTGCACATCGAGGGGACCCTCGAGCCGGAGCTGATCTTCCACCTGGCGGAGCGCAACCGGGTACCGATGCGCTACAGCGACGTTGACGAGCTGAGGTCCAGGTACAAGTTCTCCAGCCTGTCCGATTTCCTGGCGCTCTACTACGACAACATGGCGGTCCTCGTCAGCGAGGCCGACTTCTACGACCTCACCCGGGCCTACCTGGCCAGGGCCCGGTCCGAGGGGCTCCGCCATGTCGAGATCTTCTTCGACCCCCAAGCCCACACCGCTCGCGGGGTACCGCTGGAGGTCGTCCTGGCCGGGCTGGGCGAAGCTGCCCGCGCCAGCCAACGGGACTTCGGTGTCAGCAGCGCGTTGATACCGAATTTCCTGCGCGACCGCCCGCTCGAGGAGGCGATGTCGATGCTGTCGGGCCTGCTGGGCTCCGACGCGCCCATCGTGGCCGTAGGCCTCGACTCGGCCGAGGTGGGCAACCCGCCTGCCAGGTTCGCCGCGCTCTTCGACCTGGCCCGCGCCAGCGGCCTGCACGGCGTGGCCCACGCTGGGGAGGAGGGCCCTGCGAGCTACGTCTGGGAGGCCCTCGACGTGCTGCGGGTCCAACGTGTCGACCACGGGGTAAGGAGCATGGAGGACCCGGCGTTGGTCGACAGGCTCCGCGACGAGGGCACCCCTCTCACGGTGTGCCCCCTGTCCAACGTGGTGCTGGGTGGCTTCGCGACCCTGTCGGGGCACCCGGTCGCCGCCATGCTGAGCGCCGGCCTTCATGTAACCGTCAACTCCGACGACCCGGCATATTTCGGCGGCTACATCGGAGAAAACTACGCCCGCGTGGCCGCAACCTTCGGCCTCGACCGGGCGGCCCTCGCGCAGTTGGCGCGCAACGCGATCATGGCCGCCTTCGTCGGCCCCGCCCGCCGGGCCGAGCTCTTGGACGAGCTCGACCGGTGGGAGGGCAGCCGGGCACAACTGGTCGGTTGACAGGGGCTCCAATGGTCGTGATCCTGTGGACATGAGCACTGCCACCGTGTGGTCGTCACTGAGGGTGGACGGTGACCGTCTCCTCCGACGGCTGAGGGACCTGGCCGAGATCGGCGCCACCCCGGACGGTGGCTGTGCCCGCCTGGCTCTGTCTGACGAGGACCGGGCCGGACGCGACCTGGTCGTGATGTGGATGCGCGACGCGGGCCTGGACGTGACCGTCGACGCGATCGGCAACGTGGTCGCCACCCGCAAGGGGCGGGGGCCCGGTCCCGCCGTCATGTGCGGGTCCCACGTCGACACGGTGGCCACGGGCGGGGCCTACGACGGCAACCTGGGAGTCCTTGCCGGGCTCGAGGTGATGGAGACCCTCAACGATGCCGGCCTGACCACTCGCCGGCCACTGGCGGTGGGCTTCTTCACCGACGAGGAGGGTGCCCGTTTCGCCCCGGACATGCTCGGCAGCCTGGTCTACGCCGGCGGCATGGGCGTGGAGACGGCCCACGACATCGTCTCCATAGACGGCGCCCGGTTGGGCGACGAGCTGGCCCGCATCGGCTACCTGGGCCCGGCGCCGTGCCCCGGGCTCGTGCCCCATGCCTACGTAGAGCTGCACATCGAGCAGGGACCGGTCCTGGACCGGGCGGGCGAGGTGATCGGTGCCGTGACGGGGATCCAGGGCATCTCGTGGCAGGAGCTCACCTTCGAGGGCCAGGCCAACCACGCCGGGACGACTCCCATGGCCTACCGCCACGACGCCGGCTACGCGGCTGCAGCGACTGCCGCCTTCGTGCGCCGGCTCGTGAGCGAGATCGGGCCCCCGCAGGTGGGCACGGTGGGCCGCTTCGACCTGCACCCCGACCTCGTCAACGTGGTGGCGGCCCGGGCCACGATGACGGTGGACCTGCGCAACACCGACGAGCAGGTGCTCCAGGCGGCCGAAAAGCAGCTGGCGCAACATGTCGAGGAGGTGGCGCGCTCCGAGGGGGTGAGCGTGAGCACGCGCCGGCTGGCACGCTTCGAGCCGGTCGAGTTCGACCCCCGGATAATCGCCCTGGTCGAGGCCACGGCGGCCGGTTTCGGTCACGAGGCCCGCCGCCTGCCTGCCGGCGCCGGCCACGATGCCCAGATGCTGGCCCGTGTCTGCCCGGCTGGCATGGTCTTCGTGCCGAGTGTCGGCGGGGTGAGCCACAACCCGGCCGAGCACACCGAGCCCGAGCACCTGGTGGCAGGGGCCAATGTCCTGCTGCACACCCTGGTCCGCCTGGCCGAGGAGGACCGGATCCCAGAGCCGGCGCCCGGGCAGGGAAGCCCCCGATGAGCCCGCAGGGAGGCCTCCGATGAGAGAGCTGACGGTGGCCGCCGCCCAGATGGGCCCGGTCGCCCGGGACGAGCCGAGGGCGCATGTCGTCGGCCGGCTCACCAAGCTGCTACGAGCCGCTCACGCCAGGGGAGCCGACCTGGTGGTGTTCCCCGAGCTGGCGCTGACCACCTTTTTCCCCAGGTGGTGGGAAGACGACCAGGCGGCAGTGGACGCCTGGTTCGAGACCGAGATGCCCGGCCCACAGACCCAGGCCCTTTTCGACGAGGCGGCATCGTTGGGAGTCGCCTTCTGCCTCGGCTACGCCGAGCTGACCCCCGACGGGCACCATTACAACACCCAGGTACTGGTGGGCAAGGACGGCCGCCGGCTGGCGCGCTTCCGCAAGGTGCACATACCCGGGCACGACAGCAACGAGCCGTGGCGGCCTTTCCAGCACCTGGAGCGCCGGTACTTCGAGCCCGGCCCGGACGAGTTCGGCGTGTGGGACGCCCTAGGCGCCCGGGTGGGGATGATGATCTGCAACGACCGGCGCTGGCCCGAGACCTACCGGGTCATGGGCCTCCAGGGCGTCGAGCTCATCTGTTGCGGCTACAACACGCCCGTCCACTACGCTCCGGACCCGTCCCAGGACGTGCTGGCCGGCTTCCACAACCAGCTGGTCATGCAGGCGGGGGCCTACCAGAACGGCACCTGGGTGGTGGCAGCGGCCAAGGGGGGCGTCGAAGAGGGCGTCGACTCGCTGAGCCAGAGCTGTATCGTCGCCCCGTCGGGCCAGGTCGTGGCTCAGGCCTACACCCAGGACGACGAGGTGGTTGCGGCTGCGTGCGACCTCGAATGGTGCAAGCGGTACAAGGGCACTCTGTTCGATTTCGACCGGTACCGCCGCCCGGAGCTGTACACGCGTATAACCGCCCAGAAGGGGGTGCAGCCGTGAACACCGTCGTCCAACCGCGGGTGAACTTCAGCCTCAACGGTCGTGAGGTCGCCGTCGACGCAGCCCATCCCCACCTGCTCGCGGCGTTGCGCGAGGAGCTCGACGTCACCTCAGCGAAGGACGGCTGCTCCCCGAGCGGCCAGTGCGGTTGCTGCACCGTGCTGCTCGACGGCAAGGCACAGGTGGCCTGCCAGACACCCCTGTCCAAGGTGGAGGGCCGGGCGGTCACCACTCTCGAGGGGCTCGAGGACGCCGAGAGGGAGCGCTGGGCCAACGCCTTCGCCGCCAGCGGCGGCCTACAGTGCGGGTTCTGCATACCCGGCGTAGTGATGAGGGCCAAAGCCCAGGTCGACCGCAAGGGTGCCGGCCTGGCACGCGACGACATGGCGCGCCACCTCGGGGCCCATCTGTGCCGGTGCACCGGGTACGTCAAGATGCTCGATGCCATCGAGCTCTTCGCTTCCGGCAGCGAGGTCCGGCTGCCGCCGTCGGCGGGAGTCGGCAGCCGTGGCGCCAAGTACGAGGCGCAGGAGCTGGCCCTTGGCGACCGCGGCTACATCGACGACATCCGCATGCCGGGCATGCTCCATGCCGCCCTGCGCCTGACCGACCATGCCCGCGCCGACGTGAAGCGCATCCGCACCGGGCCGGCGCTGGGGGCTCCGGGCGTCGTTGCCGTGTTCAGCGCGGCGGACGTGCCAGGGGACCTGCGGGTAGGGATCATCGACAAGGACTGGCCGGTCCTGGTGCCCGAGGGGGGGCGCACTTCCTACGCAGGGGACGTGCTGGCCGTCGTTGTCGCCGAGAGCCGCCGGGCGGCGCGCGCCGGCGCAGCCATGGTCGAGGTGGACTACGAGGTCCTCGAGCCTCTCACCGACCCGCTCGTTGCGATGGCGTCGGCTGAGGTCGCCGTGTGGGGCACGCAGGACAATGTCCTGTCCCGCAGCGTGTACTCGCGGGGCGACGTCGGCGCCGCACTGGCGCAGAGCGCGCACACCGTCCACGAGGTGTTCCAGACCCAGAGGGTGGAGCACGCCTTCCTCGAGCCGGAGTCGACCCTGGCCGTACCCCGCCCCGACGGCGGCCTGCACGTGTACTCGGGAGGCCAGGGCATCTGGGACGACCGGGACCAGGTGGCCGCGGTCCTGGGGGTGGGGGCGGACCGTGTCAGTGTCGAGCTGGTCTCCAACGGGGGGGCTTTCGGTGGCAAGGAGGACATGTCCAACCAGGCCCAGACGGCGCTGGCGGCGTGGCTCCTGGGACGCCCGGTCAAGTGCACGCTGTCGCGCGAGGAGAGCCTCCTGGTGCACCCCAAGCGCCACCCTGTCCGCCTCGAGTACTGGGCCGGCTGCGACGCCGAGGGGCACCTTACGGCTGTGAAGGCCCGCATGGTGGGCGACTCGGGAGCGTACGCGAGCGTGGGCATGAAGGTGCTGGAGCGGGCGGCCGGTCACGCCACCGGGCCCTACCGCATCCCGGCCGTCGACGTCGAGTCGGTTGCCGTGAGGACCAACAACCCCGTCTGCGGGGCGTTCCGTGGTTTCGGTGCCAACCAGGCCCAGTTCGCCATGGAGGGCGTGATGGACCGCCTGGCCGACAAGGCTGGCCTGACGGGCTGGGAGATGCGCAAGCGCAACGTGTTCCACCCCGGTGACGTCTGGGGCCCCGGCCAGGAGATGGACGAGGGCTGTGCCGGGGCCGAGAAGTGCCTCGACGAGCTGCGGGCGCCCTACGAGGCCGCCATGGCCGCCGGCAAGGCGGTCGGGATCGGCCTTGCCCTGAAGAACTCGGGACTGGGCAACGGGTTCCTGGAGATCAGCAAGGCCGTCGTTCGTTTCCGTCCCGACGGGCGGGTCGAGGTCCGCCACGGCTGGACGGAGATGGGCCAGGGTGTCCACACCGTGGCCCGCCAGGTGGCGGTGGAGGAGCTCGGTATAGACGCCGAACGGGTGGTGGTGATGGTGGACACCAGCCGGGAGCTCGGCCAGGGCCAGACCACCGGCAGCCGCGGGACCCTGATGGGCGCCGGGGCCGTCCGTGACGCCTGCCGTGCCGCCCTGGCCGGCGGGTGCCGGCCGGAGGTCGACTACTACGGCGAGCACCGGGTGGACTGGACCCAGCACATCGGGCAGGTGGACAAGCCGGTGATCCACTCTGCCTTCGGGTACGCCGCCCAGCTGGTGGTGGCGGAGCCCGGCACCGGCAGGATCGAGAGGGTGGTCGCCGCCCACGACGTCGGCCGGGCCGTCAACCCCACGCTGTGCGAGGGCCAGGTCGAGGGGGCGGTGCACATGGGCCTCGGCTATGCCCTCACCGAGGAGTTCCCCAGTGACGAACGGGGTTTCCCGACCAAGATGACCTTGAGGGCGCTCGGCGTCCTGCGGGCCAAGGACGTGCCCCCCATCGAGGTCGTGCTGGTCGAGGTGCCCCAACCCCGCTCGCCCTACGGGATAAAAGGTGTTGGCGAGATCGGGCTCGTTCCCACAGCAGGCGCAGTGGCCGCCGCCCTCCACGCAGCGGACGGCCAGTGGCGTGACACCTTGCCCATGAAGGCCGAAAGGAGCTGAAGATGCCCGCCGCCCTCTACCTCCAGGACGCCCACAGCATCCGTGACGGCATGGAGTTCGCCGCCTACGCCGAAGCCAGGGGTTTCGACGCCGTATGGCAGGCGGAGTCCCGCCTGGTGCGCGAGGCGACGGTGCCCCTGGCCGCCTACGCCGCCGTGACCCGGCTCTTGAAGGTGGGCTCGGGGGTGGCCGACTGCTGGTCGCGCAACCCGGCGCGGCTGGCGGCGACCTTCTCGACCCTCGACGACCTGGCCCCTGGCCGGGTGCTCATGGGGCTCGGCGCCTGGTGGGACCCGTTGGCCCGCAAGGTCGGCATCGACAGGGCCCGGCCGCTGACGGTGATGCGCGAGGTGGTGACCGCCGTGCGGGCGCTGCTCAACAACGAGACCGTCACTTTCGACGGCTACTGGGTGCACCTCGACGGGGTCGAGCTCGACTACGTGTACCAGGAGCGCCGGCCCAAGCAGGTGCCCGTCTACATCGGGGCGACGGGCATGCAGATGCTCGAGCTGGCCGGTGAGATAGCCGACGGGGTCGTGCTCAACTACCTCGTGTCCCCCGACTACAACGACAGGGCCATGGAGCACCTCCAAGCCGGCCTCGACCGCTCCGGCCGCCGCCTAGCGGACATCGACCGCCCCCAGCTCGTGGTGTGCTCGGTGCACGAGGACGAGGCCACCGCCCTCGACATGGCCCGGCTCATGGTCACCCAGTACCTGGGCCAGCAGCCCCACATCATGGCCGCGTCGGGCGTGCCGAGGTCGCTCCTCGACGCCGTGGGCGAGGTGCTCACCTGGCCCGCCACCCACGAGCAGGTCGAAGCCGCCTCCAAGCTGGTCCCGGACGAGGTGGTGCGGATGCTCACAGCGGCCGGGACGCCTGACCAGGTAAGGGCCAGGGTGGCCGACTACATGGCCCACGGCTGCACATGTCCTGTCCTCTACCCCCTGGGAGACGTGAAGGCCATGATCGACGCCTTCGCCGGGTGGCAGCCTTGAGCACGCCCGTACATCTCACGGCGCACGCCGTGGCCAACCCCGGGGCCGGGACGGTGCCCGTATGGTCCCCGTACGGCAGGGCACCTCAGGAGCTGCACCGCAAGCTGCCGGAGTACGCACCCAGCCGGCTGCTCAGCGCGCCGGCCCTGGCCGAGAAAGCGGGGGTGCGCCGGGTCCTGCTGAAAGAGGAGACGTCGCGCTTCGGGCTGCCCTCGTTCAAGCTGCTGGGTGCCTCCTGGGCCTGCTACCGGGCCTTGACGGAGCACCTGGGCACCGAGCCTGGTCCCTGGGCCGACATCGACGAGCTGGCCGGCCTGCTCGCCGGCTTGCGCCCCTTCACCTTCGCAGCGGCCACCGACGGCAACCACGGGCGCGCGGTGGCCCACATGGCCCGCCTGCTCGGCTTCGCCTCGCGGATCTTCGTACCCGAGGGCACGGCGCAGGCCCGTGTCGACGCCCTCGCGTCGGAGGGAGCCGGCGTCGAGGTCGTGGCAGGGAGCTACGACGACGCGGTGGCCCGGTCGGCACAGGAGGCCGGGCCGTCCTGCCTCGTGATCTCCGACACCAGCTGGCCCGGCTACGAGCAGGTGCCCCGCTGGGTGATCGAGGGGTACTCGACGATGTTCTGGGAGATCGCCGACCGCCTCGACGACCTGGCCAGCCCGCTGGCCGCCGGGGACGTGGTAGTGGTCCCCGTGGGCGTGGGCGCCCTGGCGGCCGCGGCCGTAAACCACTTCCGCCGCGGGGCCGACGGCCCGAGCGTGGTGGGTGTCGAGCCGGTCGACGCCAACTGCGTCATGGCCTCGGTCGAGGCCGGGCGGATGGTGAGCGTGCCCGGGCCCCACCACTCGATCATGGCCGGGCTCAACTGCGCCACCCCCTCCCAGGTGGCGTGGCCGCTCCTGGCGACGGGGCTCTCGACCCTGGTGGCTGTCACCGACGACGACGCACGCCGGGCCGTGAGGGAACTGGCCGCCCTCGGCCTGGCGGTGGGCGAGACCGGCGCCGCCGCCCTGGCGGGCCTGGAGGCGCTCCACGGACAAGGCCGCGGCCCGGGCGCCGGTGCAAGCGTGCTCCTGCTGTGCACCGAGGGGGTCACCGACCCGGTCGGTTGGCGCAGCATCCTCGGCCTCGAGGTCCTGTAGTGGACTTCCACTCTCCTCGCACGTGGGCCGACGCCCTGGCGCTGAAGGCCGAGCACCCCGAGGCCGTGCCCATCGCCGGTGGGACCGACGTGATGGTCGAGCTCAACTTCAACCGCCACCGGCCACCTGCGCTGATCGACATCTCCGCCGTGCCCGAGCTGGCGCAGTGGGACCGTGCAGACGGCCACCTGCGCGTCGGGGCGGGGGTCAGCTACACCCGCCTGGTCCGTGAGCTCGGTCCCCGGCTACCGGGCCTGGCCATGGCGGCGCGCACCGTCGGATCGCCGCAGATCCGCAACCGGGGGACGGTGGGAGGCAACCTGGGTTCGGCCTCGCCGGCGGGGGACGCCCACCCGCCGTTGCTGGCCGGGCGGGCGAGCGTCGAGCTGGCCTCGGTGCGCGGGACGCGCCTCGTGCCCGTGGAGGAGTTCTTCACCGGGCCCAAGCGCAGCGTCCTGGCTGCGGACGAGCTCATCTCGGCGTTCGTGGTACGCCCGGCGCCGGGGCCTGAGCAGTTCTGCAAGGTCGGGACACGCAACGCCATGGTCATCGCCGTGGCGTCGTTCGCCATATCCCTGGACCCCGAGCACGGCCGGGTGGGCACGGGCATCGGTTCGGCGGCACCGACCCCCCGGCGGGCCGCCGGCGCCGAGGAGCTCCTGGAGGCCGAGCTCTCCGCAGCGGGGATGTGGGAGCGGCCGAGGCCGCTGCCGGACGGGCTGCTCCACCGTTTTGCCGAGCTGGTCACCTCGGCTGCTTCTCCCATCGACGACGTGAGGGGCAGCGCCGCCTACCGCCGCCACGCCCTGGCCATAATGGCGCGCCGGGCCCTGTCGTGGGCCTGGGCCGACCTGATGAGGAACGGGAACGCTCCATGCAACTGAGGCTCGAGGTCAACGGGGTGCCCTACGAGACAGACGATGTCTGGGAGGGCGAGAGCCTGCTCTACGTGCTGCGTGAGCGCCTGGGACTGTGGGGTTCCAAGAACGCCTGCGAACAGGGGGAATGCGGCAGCTGCAGCGTGCTGCTGGACGGCGAGCTGGTGTGCTCGTGCCTGGTGGCCGCCGGCCAGGCCCAGGGCCGTCACGTGGTCACGGTGGAGGGGCTGGGGCGCGACGGCCGGATGAGTGCCGTGCAGGAGGCTTTTCTCGAGGCCGGCGCAGTGCAGTGCGGGTTCTGCACCCCGGGCCTGGTGGTGGCCACCGAGGACCTCCTGCGCCACAACCCGGCACCCTCAGATGTGGAGATCCGCGAGGCCCTGGCCGGCAACCTGTGCCGGTGCACCGGCTACGAGAAGGTGCTCGATGCCGTTCGCGCTGCGGCGGGGACGAGCCGGTGAGCACACTGACAGGCCCGACCCGTGAGTCGGCCGGCGCGGGTGCGCACACCTGCGACGGCGTAGGCGACGATGCCCGCCGTCCCGACGGCGCACAGAAAGTGGCGGGCCGCTTCGCTTTTTCGTCCGACCTGTGGGCCGACGGGATGGTCTGGGGCGCTACGGTGCGCAGCCCGCACCCCCGCGCCCGCCTTGTTTCGGTCGACCCGTCGGAGGCCCTGCGCCTCCCCGGTGTCCACTGCGTGCTGACCCACGAGGACGTCCCGGGCAAGAAGACCTTCGGCCTGGAGGTGGCCGACCAGCCCGTACTGGCGGTGGGCGAGGTCCGCTACCAGGGGGAAGCGGTGGCCCTGGTGGCGGCGGACAGCCCGGAGACCGCACGCCGGGCGGTGGCCGCTGTGCGCGTGGAGTACCAGCCCCTCGTGGCGGTGGTGGACCCCATGGAGGCCATGCTGCCCACGGCCGAGAAGGTCCATCCTTCAGGCAACATCGTCCGCCACTTCAAGCTGCGCCGCGGCGACCCGTTCGGCGAGGCCCCCGTCGTCGTGAGCGGTGAGTACGAGGTGGGGATGCAGGACCAGGCTTTCCTCGGGCCGGAGTCCGGGCTGGCCGTGCCTGCCGACGACGGTGGGGTCGACCTCCAGGTGGCCACGCAGTGGCTGCACGCGGACCGGCGCCAGGTGGCAGCCGCCCTGGGGCTCCCCGAGGCCAAGGTCAGGTTGGCCCTGGCCGGGGTGGGCGGGGCGTTCGGCGCCCGCGAGGACGTCTCGTTGCAGATCCACCTGTGCCTGCTGGCGCTGCGGACGGGGAGGCCGGTCAAGATGGTCTACTCCCGGGAGGAGTCGTTTTTCGGGCACGTCCACCGCCACCCCGCCCGGCTGAGGTACGTGCACGGCGCCGCACGGGACGGCCGGCTGGTCTTCGTCAAGGCGGAGATGGTCTTCGACGGGGGTGCCTACATGTCGAGCACCCGGGCGGTGATCGGCAACGCCGGCACCCTCAGTGTCGGGCCGTACGTCGTGCCCAATGTGTCCGTGGACGCCTACGGTCTCTACACCAACAACCCGCCCTGTGGCGCCATGCGCGGTTTCGGCGCCGTGCAGGCTTGTTTCGCCTACGAGGCGCAGATGGACCGCCTGGCCGAGGAGCTGGGCATGCACCCGGTCGAGCTCCGGTCGCTCAACGCCATGTCGCAGGGCTCGCTCATGCCCACCGGCCAGGTGGTGGACAGCCCGGCGCCAGTGGCCGACCTTCTGCGGCGGGTGGCGCAGGCCCCCCTGCCACCCCCGGGCCCAACCGTTGCCGACGTGGCCACCGAGGGCTTGTTGCCTGGAGGGATGGCAAACACGACCCACGGCGAGGGAGTGGTACGGGGCACCGGGTACGCAGTCGGCTTCAAGAACGTCGGGTTCTCGGAGGGCTACGACGACTACACGACGGTGCGGGTCGTCCTGGCTGCAGGGCCGGACGGCCCGGTAGCGACCGTTCACAGCGCCGGGTGCGAGCTGGGCCAGGGCCTGGTGACCGTGCAGGCCCAGATCGCCCGGAGCGAGCTGGGTGTGCGCGAGGTCGTGGTCGAGACGGCCGACACCCGGGTGGGGAGCGCCGGGTCGTCGTCGGCGTCGCGCCAGACGTACATGACGGCGGGGGCGCTGAGGGAGGCGTGCGGGCAGTTGCGGGCCGAGATGCTGGCCCGGGCCGCCGCTCGCCTGGGCGTACCGGAGGCCGACCTGAGCTGGGCGCACGGCGAGGTGCTCGGCCCGGGCGGCGACGTCCTCGGCCTCCCCGAGCTCTTGGAGCCTGGCCCGCTGGAGCGGACCGTCGAGTGGCGGCACAGGCCCACCCAGGAGGTCGACCCCGAGACGGGTCAGGGGGACGCCCACGTCCAGTACTCCTTCGCCGCCCACCGCGCCGTGGTGGACGTCGACACCGAGCTCGGGCTGGTGAAGGTGGTCCAGATCGACACGGCCCAGGACGTGGGCAAGGCCATCAACCCGGGGGCGGTGCTGGGCCAGATCCACGGGGGGACGACCCAGGGCCTCGGCCTGGCACTGATGGAGGAGATCCAGGTCGAAGCGGGCAGGGTCAAGAACCCGTCCTTCACGGACTACCTCATCCCAACCATCCTGGACGTACCGCCGATGCGCGTGCAGGTGCTGGAGCTGGCGGATCCCCACGCCCCCTACGGGCTGCGCGGCGTCGGGGAGGCGCCGACGATCTCCTCAACGCCGGCGATCGTGGCAGCGGTGCGGGCGGCCACGGGGCGGCGGCTGCCCCGTGTCCCGCTGCGTCCCCAGGACATCGTCGGCCTGGGCGAGGCTGCGGGCGGCACGGATGGCGCCGACGGTGCGGCCGGCACAGGCGGTCGGGCCGGAGGGGCCCACGACCTCACCGGAGGGGTGCCGGAGCCCCGTGGCCCGGGCAGCGGGGAGGGCGGGGCGGTGCCGTGAGAGAAGTGCTGGAGCGGGTGGCCCAGTGGTTGGACGAGGGCAAGCCCGTGGCGTTGGCCAGGGTCGTAGAGGTGGTGGGCTCGGGAGTCAGGACGGCCGGAGCAGCCATCGCCCTGGATGGCAGCGGCGAAGTCGCCGGCTCCGCTTCGGGCGGTTGCGTGGAGGGGGCCCTGGTCCATGCGGCGCGCGAGGTCCTGGCCTCCGGTGGCCGGCCCGAGATGGTCGTCTTCGGGTGTTCCGACGACGAGGCCTTCGACGTCGGCCTGACCTGTGGCGGAAAGGTCCGGGCACTGCTGGAGCGCCTGGAGCCCTCGCAGTCGGCCTGGGTCGCGGAGCTGGCCGAGTGCGCGCGGGCAGGAGCGGGGGCGGCGCTGCTGGAGGTGGTGGAGGGCCCGCCTGGGCTGCTGGGTGCGAAGGCGCTGGCAACCAGCCCGCAGCTGCATGCGGCGGCAGGTGGTGCTCCGGCCGGTCCGTTGCGGCCGGAGGTGTTCGGGTCGGAGGTGGCAGATGACGCCCTCGCCGACCTGGCGGCCGAGCGAAGCGCCCTGCACTACTACCCCTTCGGCCCGACGGGCGAGGCCGGGCAGCTGGGTGTTTTCGTAGACACCTACCCGGCCCCCCCGAAGATGCTCATCGTCGGTGCCGCCAGTTTCACGGCGGCGTTGGCTTCGCAGGCCAAGCTGCTCGGCTACCGGGTGACTGTCTGCGACGCCCGCTCTGTGTTCGCTTCCGCCGCCCGGTTCCCCATGGCCGACGAGGTGGTCGTGGACCGGGCCGAGCGCTACCTGGCGGTGTCCGGCGACGGGTTCGGGCCGCGTGATGCCATCTGCGTGCTCACCCACGACCCCAAGTTCGACGTCCCCACCATTCGTGCCGCCGTGCGGACCCGGGCCGGCTACATCGGGGTGATGGGGTCCCGGCGGACGCAAGCCGACAGGCGCAGGCGCCTGGAGGAGGCCGGGTTGGGCCCCGCCGAGCTGGACCGGTTGCGCGGTCCGCTCGGCCTCGACCTGGGTGCCTCCTCGCCCGAGGAGACGGCCGTGTCCATATGCGCCGAGATGATCGCCCTCCGCTGCGGCCGCCCGGGCCTGCCTCTGACCGGGGGCACGGCGCCGGTCCACCCGGGGCCGGCCGCCAGGCTCCCGGGCGTGGTCTGAGCGCAGGCCCGACCTGGCTGACGGGGCCTCACCGCCTCCCTGCGACGTAGTAGTCGCCCACCGGCCGCATCTCCACCCTGGCGCAGGGTGCAACCGTCCGGGGCGTTCAGTCGGGCTGGTCGAGGCCGAGCACCTGCAAGGCGAGGGGACGCTGGCCGCCCGGCCAGACCAGTCGGAGCTGCGTGCTGCCGTCCGGTGCCATGGTGCATGACACCGGCTTGGCAGAGCACCTGCGCATGACAACTGCGAGCGCCGTCAAGTCCCCTGGGCGCAGGCTGCGGACCAGGACCGTGGTCCCGTCGGCAAAATGCAGGCGGGCGGAGCGAACCGCCGGTCCGGCCTCGACGAGACGGGGCGGCACGCTGCGCCTGACCAGCGGGCGAAGGACCGACGCCAGCAGCAGAGCCACCCGCACCTCGTCCGCCTCGGCACCGTGGGTGACGAGCGCCGCCACCTCGTCGAGCCTACCTGCCGAGCCAGTTTCCCGCGGCACCTCAACATTGTCCCATACGGGAGCAGGAGGGGGCCGGGTGACTTGCGGCCAGCAGCACCGGCCTGTGCCGCGCCCGGGTTCAGGCCGTCGCCTGGCCCTCGCCGGTCTCGGCGAAGCTGACCAGGATCTCGAGCTGGTCGGCGCCCCGCACCACCCCGAGCCCCAGGTCGTCACCGTCCGCCAGCCCGGCCAGCACGCGCAGCAGGTCGTCGTGGGAGGCCAGGGCCTGCCCCCCGGCCGAGACGAGCAGGTCACCTGCGCGTACCCCGGCCCGGGCAGCCGGCCCGTCGTCTTCGAGTGCCCGCACCAGCAACCCGTCGCGTTCTGGCAGGCCGACCGCCGCCCTCAGGCGCCGCGCCGCCGGGGCCGGTAGGAGGGCAACCCCGAGGTAGCGGCGTCGTGGGCTCTCGCCCCTGGCGAGCGCCCCCACCCTGGTGCGCAGGTCGGCCTCGGCCGGCACCGCGAGGTAGAAGCCCTCTCCGAGGCGGTGGGTGCTCACGCCCACGAGCATGCCCGCACTGTCCACCACCGGGCTGCCGGACGACCCGTGGGGCAGGGGCGCAGTGTGCTCGAGGCCCCCGGTGATGAGATGGCCCCTGGGTCCCCGGAAGGCGCGGCCGGCCGCCGAGACCCTGCCAACGGTGACCCGGAGGCCCCCGCCCGCCGGGGCTGTCAGCGCGAACAGGGCACTCCCGACGGGTGGCGCCTCGCTGCGCCACTCGGCAGGCGTTGCGCCGGCCGTCGGGACCAGCACCACCGCCAGGTCGCCGTCCACGTCGGCACCAGCGACCCGACCTTGCTCGACCCGCCCGTCCGTGAAGGTGACCGTCGTCTGGCTGCCCCGGAGGTTGTGGGCATTGGTGAGCACGGCTCCCTCGGCCACCACTACGCCGCCACCGCGCCCGGGGCCCCGGCCGATCCGGACGACGCTGCCTGCCAGTGTGCTGCTGACCCGCTGCACTGCCTCTTCGATGCTGTCGACGGGTGCCATTGCCGGCTCCTCTCCGCTAGTCACTTGTAACTTGCGACTCGCAAGCTACTATGGAATTGGCGTTACTGCGGGGGCCGAGCAAAAATGGCCCGGATGCAGGACCATCCCGCGGACGGGCTCGATGCGGCGCTGGCCCGGATAGGAGACCGCTGGTCCCTCCTGATCGTGAACGCCCTGCTCGGCGGGGCTATGCGCTTCAACGAGCTCCAAGAGGCGCTCGGTGCCATCACGTCCAGCGTGCTCACTCAGCGCCTGCGCCACCTCGGCGGGCTGCGCCTCCTGGTCGCCACTCCCTACTCGGCCCGCCCGCCTCGCTACAGCTACGCCCTGACGGCTTCGGGCCGCGAGCTTGCCGGTGCCACGCGCCTACTGGCGAGGTGGGGATCCGTGCAAGCCGGGATCCCCGACGACGGCCCGGTCCACCAATTGTGTGGGACTGTCCTCGAGGCACGTTGGTACTGCCCCACATGCGAGAGGGCGCTCGCCGAGGACGAACGCGGGGAGCCGGGCTTCATCTGAGTCCTTGGCCGACCACGACCGGGCGTGCGGCCCCGTGCGGCCCGGTGAGCCCTGGTGGTGCCGCTCTCAGGAGCTCGGAGGAAGCGCCGCCCCCGGCCAAGTGTCACGTCACCCGGCCGGGCAGCCCGTCAACCGTCACGTCGACATCGATGCCACCCCGCACCGCCTCGGTCACCACGCAGAAGTCCTCGAACAGCCCGAGGCAGCGCTCGATGCGCCCCTCCTGTCCCGGCGCCACCACCGGGTGCAGGCTGACATGGACGCCGGTCACCCGTAGGCGGCCGCGGTCGTTGCGAGCCGTGGTCACCTCGACGTCGGCGCCGAGAGACGCCACCTCGACGTGGGCCTTGCGCAGGCAGAAGACGAGGCTGGCGCTGAGGCAGTTGGCGACGGCTGCGGCCAGTACGGCCGAGGCGTTGGGGCCCGACCCGTCCCCGAGCGGTGCCGGCTCGTCCATGACGAGCGTCCCGCGCCCGTCCCCGAAGTCGGCTCTGATCCGGTACCCGTCCTCGAGTTCGAGGTGCACCGTGGACGTGTGCCGAGTTGTGTCGCTCACCGGCCGCCTCCTCTGGGTAGGGGTTGTGCAAACTGACAACGCCGGCCGGGGACCGGTCCATATCGCCGGCGCGGAAATGGGGACCAAGGTCCCGGTGCGGCCAGGCAGGCAGGCCGCGGCCGGGGTGAGCCCCGCCACCTGAGAGGGCCGCCCGGGCCGTGGTACCGCCCGGCGGTCCCGGCCGCCAGGACTGCTTGGACCGCTCGCCAAGCCGTGGTCGCTACAGGCACCGCAGCGGCCCACCAGGGCCGGCCCGCAAAGCATGCCGGAGGAGGCTAGCTTGCCACCCGTGAGCCCGGTTCAAGCTCCGTTCACTTGCCGTTCGCCGTCCCGTACGGAGGTGCCCGCATGACGCGAACCGTCCTGGCGCCGCTTGTGACCTCTTACAACCCGACAGGCCCGGACACCCACGGCGTCCGGGTGCTGTGGCCCCAGGGGGCCAACACGTCGCTCTACCTGGACGTCAACCGCCTCTCCCGGCAAACCGCCTGGGCCCACGGCTTCATGCAGACCTATGCGCTCTGGCTCGGTCCGGTCCTGCTGGCGCTCGTCTTCGTTGCCGTCTACGCCATTGCGTGGTGGAGGGGGGCGGCCAGAGCGGCAGCACTGCTCGTCCTCGGCGGCGCCGGCACCGTTGTCGCTCTGGGCTTCAACCTGCTCATCGCCCACGCAGCCCGGGAAGTGCGCCCGTACGTGGCCCATCCCCACGTCCTGGTGCTCGTGCCCAAGGCCAACGACTACGCCTTCCCCTCCGACCACTCGATCGTCGCCGGCGGGCTGACCCTCTCGGTCCTCCTGGTGCTGGGTGGCGAGCTTTGGAGCCGCCGCCAGCACATGGCTCACGCGCTCGCCGGAGCCGCCCAACGCCGGCGCACCCTTCCGAGAGCCGTCCCGGCGCTCGTCGGGGCCAACGTGGTGTTCGGGCTCCTGCTGTGTTTCGCCCGGGTCTACGTGGGTGCGCACTACCCCGGTGACGTGGTGGCGGGTTACCTCCTGTCTTCGGCGGTGGTGCTGGCCTTCACGCTGCTGCGGCCGCTCGCGTACTCGGTGGTGGACGCCGTGGAGCCGACGGTGCTTGGTGCCGTGCTCCGCCGCCCGGCCGGGGGGAGGGCGGCACCGGAGCCGGCAGCCCACTCGGCCCCGAGCGTGCCCAGCCGGCCGTGACGGCGGCTTGGGCAGACTTCGAGGCGGCGGAGCCGGTGCTCGCCGGGCGGGTGCGCGAGCTCAGCCGGTTTTGACCGGTGTCGACGAGTGCGCCATGGCCGCGGCCCGCACCATGTACCACGTCCCCCCGTAGGACGCGATGCCCTGGCCGGCCGAGCCGGCGGGCCCCGGGTCACCGGCGTAGGTGTACAAGGGGAACCCGTTGTAGGTGACCTGGCGTGCGTTGCCCCGGTCCACTGTCCCGAGCCTCCCCCTCACGCCAGGCGCTCCCCGGGGTACTGCCCGGTCGGGGGGCAGGAGCAACGGCGGCCAGATCGACAGGCACCCGGAGTTACAGGTGATGTGGCCTGGGCTCTCGTCAGAAAGCAGGTAGAGCGTCACGTGGCCCGGGGTGGCCAGCACCTCGCCGTAGTGGGCAAGGCGCAGCTGCACCACCGTGGCTGCTCCCGCGGTGGACCGCGCGCCGGCTGCACCGGCGCCGGCGACAGGGCTGACGAGGAGCAGCTCGAGAGCCAGGGCCAGAGCGGCAGCAAGCGCCAACCCGGCGACGAGCGTCCCCTGGGCGCGCCGCACGATGGCCGCTGCTGCGCCCTGGGCCCGCGCGTCAAGAGCCAGCCTGGAGAGAGCCACGGTGGAGAGGGCGGCGAAGGTTGCGACCTCCAAGGCGCCGGCCAGGGCCCCGTACGACGTCGGGACCTCCTTGAAGCCGAAGAGCTCGACGGTCAGGCTGAGCAGGTAACCGCCGAGCGTTGCCAGGGCGAACAGGGCACCCGCTGCCGGGGCCACGACACCCCCCGTCGCCAGGATGGCGGGAGCGATGAGGACGCAGGCCCCGAACTGCACCAAGAACAAAGTGCCGATCGTTGGCACCGGCCCGTACCCGTTGAAGTAGAGGTACAAGTGCACCAAGCCGCTGGCCAGCAATAGCGTGGCGCCGGCCACAGCAAGGAGCCGGTGCCTGCCGGCCTTGCACCGTGGCTGACCGGCGCTGGCCCCGGGTCGCACCTGCACGGTCATGTGCGACGGCATCGTGCGCCCTCCTTCAAGCGCCTGCCACGGCCACCCGTGCGCTCGTGCCGGCGCGGCCGTCGACGTCGATGGGGTAATACGCAGTGCCGGGCAAAAGCGATGGCGCGCCTTGCGCTACCCGGCGGCGCCCGCACGTAGTAACCGGGACGTGGCGGAGGCATCCATGCGAGCGTTGCGACCGTATTACCCGTCGGCTGGTCCGCCGTGCCGTTCGGGGGCAGCCGACCGAGGCGCCGGACAGCCCCGCGCCTGCGGGCCAAGCGTCAGAGCGGCGACGAACAAAGGAGACCCCGATGGGCAGAGACACCCGGACAACTACGGCCTACTCCTCCCGAGCGACGGCGCGGCCGCGTGCGAGGCACTTTCGCTTGGTAGCGGTCGCCACTGGCGCGGCGGCGCTCAGCCTCGCAGGCGCTGGCCTCGCCGCCCAAGTTGCATCGGCCGCACCGGCGCAGGCGGGGCTCAGCGGCGTGCTCGACGCCGGGCACGCCGGCCGCTTCGGTGCTGTCCTGGTCGATTCGCACGGCCTCAGCTTGTACACACTCGCGGACTCGGCCGGCAAGATGGTCTGCACCGGCAAATGCCTCGGTTTCTGGCCACCTCTAATCGTTGGCAAGTCCACTACGCACGTGACCCTGGGCCCAGGCGTCACCGGCGAAGTCGGCTTCCTGCCTTTCAGCAAGACCAGCAAGGAGGTCACCTTCGACGGTTACCCCGTCTACACGTTCGTGAAGGACACGGGGCCGGGCCAGAGCCACGGTGAGGGCATCGTCGCCTTCGGCGGGACCTGGGAACTGTTGCGTCCCGCCGCGCTGGTGGCTCCTCCGACAGCGCCTGCCTCGAAAGCCACCACCACGACGTCGGCCAGCTCCGGCTACAAGTAGGCCACCGGCCCGGCGACGACGTCGCCGGGCAGCGAAGCGGGCCAAGGCACCCCTCGGCACCCACGGCGCAGCATCGAGGCGAACACAAGCGGCGCCGGCCCCACCGGGGGAGCAAGTGGGTCGCGGCGCCGCCGGCCTGTCCACAGCGCTCCAGTACGACCATGGGCTCGGGCGGGAGGACTACCCCGGTGCGCAGGGCCGAGGCGTCCATCGTGCCCTGCACGATCTGGGAGTTGGACGCGTTCTGGTCCCCGGCGCTGTAGGTCCAGGTCTTCAGCTGGTGGCCTTCGCCGAGGGACGACCGCAAGGTGACAGTCTCGCTGGAGGAGGTGTTGGTGTTGATGAGGGCGACGGCTCGGTTAACCTGCGGCCATGGCTATTGCGCGCTCTCCCGGCATCGTGGTCGACTGCCCCGACGCCGCTGCCCTGGCCCGCTTCTACGGGGCGTTGTTGGACTGGAAAGTCGAGATCTCCCCCGGGTGGGGCGAGGTACGTGCCGACGACGGGCAATGCATCAGCTTCCAGCAGGTGGAGGGCTACGTGGCCCCGGAGTGGCCGTCGCAGCGGACGCCTCAGCAGATGCACATCGACGTGCTGGTCGACGACCTCGACACCACCGAGGCAGCGGCCGTCGACCTCGGGGCGACCAAGCACGACTACCAGCCCGGCACGACTTTCCGGGTGATGCTGGACCCCGCCGGCCACCCTTTCTGCCTTTGCCTCAAATAGCGGCCGGCCCCGGCGGCGCTGAGGCGGGACCGGAGTTGCTGGAGCCCTCCGGTCCTCAGGTCAGGTGGGAGCGCTGGTCCGCTACCTCGTCAGTGAAGCCTGGGACGTCGTGAGGGCCGCTCAGCGGGCCTACTCCTCACCGGAGAACCGCTCCCACGCTGACTGCCTGGTCATGCCCAGGGCCTCGCCGATGCGTGCCCAACTGGTGCCTCTCTGACGTAGCACTGCGACGTGATGGGCGACGGCCCTGTCGACGTTGTCGTGGGCGGCGTGCGCCCTGACCATCTCCTCCAGCAGCTCCTCGTCCGACAGGCGCTCCCAGGCCTTGATCCTGGCGGGGCCGCCCTGCTCGTGCAGGCCGGAAGGCGCCGGTCTCGCCAGCTCCTCGGCGATGATCCGGTTGCAGAGGCCGACGCACTCATCGCAGATGTACACACCCGGGCCGGCCACGAGCCTCTGGACGGAGCTGGCGTCCTTGCCACAGAAAGAGCACCTTGGGGACTTCTTCGCAGCGGGACTGGTCATCCGTCTCCTCCTCGTGGCCATACCTGTCAGGATAAACCTGACTCTACTGTCAGGATAAGCCTGACAGGCGACCGGAGTCAAGGAGTTACGGGGGCGGGTTGGGGCCGCCCCCGTGCATCAGGCGCTCTCGAGGTCGCTGTGGCCGGCGAGGAGCTGGCGCTTGTACTCCGACACCATGAGCTCCGTGAGCTCTTCCACGCTGGTCGTGCTGACCAGTTTGTCGAAGACGACCCGCCCCCTCTGGATGATGTTGAGCCTGTCGCACAGTTCGAAGAGGTGGGTGTAGTTGTGGTCGATCACGATCATCGACACGCCCCGCTGCGACAGGTCGCGGACCAGGTCGATGATGAGGGCGGACTCGCGTGCGCCCATGGCTGCCAAAGGCTCGTCGAGAAGCAGGATCTTGGCGTTCTGGCGGGTCGCCCGGGCCACCGCGATGGCTTGGCGCTGGCCGCCGGAGAGCATTTCCACCTCGGCGTCGATGTCGGGGATGTCGACCTTGATGTTGGACAGGTAGTCCTTTGCCAGCTTGCGCATCTTCCGGTTGGAGAGAAAGCCCAGTCTGCCCAGCCGGGTCTCCTCCCTGTTCAGGAACATGTTCTGGTACACGGGCAGCTGTGGCACCAGAGCCAGGTCCTGGTACACGGCCTCGATGCCGTGCGCCCGGGCATCCTGCACGGAGTGGAAGTTGACCTGCTTGCCGTCGAGGTAGAGCTGACCGGAGTCGGGCCTGTGGAAGCCGCACAGGACCTTGACGAAGGTGCTCTTGCCAGTGCCGTTGTCTCCCACCAGGCCGAGGACCTCACCCCGGTTGAGGTGCATGTCGATGCCACGGAGGGCAGCCACGGCACCGAACCGCTTGGTGATCCCGACAGCCCGGAGGATGGCGGTGTCGGCTTCGGGGCCTCCCTGGCCGCCGGCCGGGACGGCCCCGCCGGGAGCCTGGGGCGCCGTCATCTCTTCATCCTTGCTGTTGCCCGGCTGAGCTGGACGTTGATGGCCATGGCCACCAGGATCACAACGCCTTCGGCGAAGTAGAACCACTGGGCGTTGACGCCGATGATGTTGAAGCCGTCCTCTAGGACGCCGAGGAAGAAGGCGCCTATGACCGTGCCGAGCACGGTACCCCGGCCCCCGGTGAGGGCTGTACCGCCGATGACCGCTGCCACGATCGGGGCGAGGACGATGTCCAGGCCGGTGTTGCCCGGGTTCATGCTCCCGATCCTGACGGCGTCGAGGATGCCTGCGTAGCCGGAGACCAGGGCGATGATCATGAAGCACCAGATCTTGACCCGGCCAACGGGGATACCGGCCTCGGCTGCTCCGAGCAGGTTGCCACCGGCTGCCGTGGTGTGCACGCCGAAGCGTGTCTTCTTGAGCAGGACCCAGATGATCGCCATGATGAGCAGAGCCCACAGGATCGTCGACCACGCCCCGATCCCGAAGATCTTGCCGGCTGTCCCGGTGCCACCGGGCATGTCGACCTGCTGGTAGTTGGACTTGACGAGCACGAGCCCGAACAGGGTGTAAAGGGTGCCCAGGGTGACGATGAGCGAGGGCACTCCCAGACGGACGGTGAAGAAGCCGTTCACGAAACCGATCAGTAGCGAAAGGGCCAGAGCTATGAGGATCGCAATCCCGACAGGGATCCCCGCCGACCAGAACCAGTAGGCGAACCATGGCGCCGTCAGGTAGGTCTGCCCGGCGGAGAGGTCTATCTCCGCCAGGACGAGGAGCAGGACTTCTCCCGCGCCTATCACGACAATGGGGGCCGTGTACTGCGCGATGACGATGATGTTCGCCACCGAGTAGAACGCTCCGGTCCGGAAGGCGAAGTAGAGCACTACGCCCACCGTCACGACCACGACCGTCACCTCACGCCGCTGTATCGCTGTCTTCAGTAGCGACAGTGGCGCCGACTCCCGCCCTGCCCTGTCGAGTGGCAGGACGGGAGCCTTCGGCGAACGGCCCTCAGGGGTGCTGACAGCCGCCTGGTCCATCGGTTAGCTGATGGCTTTGGGAGGAGCGAAAGCGGTCTGGGCTGAGCCGCTGCCTTCCCAACGCGTCTTGTGCTGCAGGTATGCGCCCACCGTGGAACGGTCCACGTACCCCAGGCCGGTGTCGGTGTCGCACGGCTTCATGAGGCCGGCCGAGATGTTGTAGAGGAACATCTGGACCGTGGGGATGAAGCCCTGCAGGTAGGCCTGCTGGTCGATGGAGAAGGACAAGCCCCCGGAAGCCACCTCCTGCAGCACCGGGACGCCGACGTCCCAGCCCGAGCCCCCGACTTTGCCCTGCAGATTGTGCTTCTTGATCGTGGTGGCGACGGCGATGGAGTCGCCGGAGTCGACCGAGTACATGAACTTGACGTCCTTGTGGCCGAGGTACCACGCCTCGACGGCGGCGAGCTCGGCGGTCTGGGCCGCGCCACCGGCGACTTCGACGGTCTGGTAACCGGCCGCCTTGAAGATCGGATTGGCGCCGTCGATACGGGGCTGGATGTTGCCCGTACCGGGAGTGGCGATGATCATGCCGACGAGCTGGCCCTTGTGGACGAGCCCGGAGTCGACGATCCGCTTGGCTGCCGCCGCACCGGCCGTGATGTTGTTCTGGCCGATGTAGGCCATGCGCTTGTTGCCCGGCTCGTCGGCATTGTAGGAAACCACCGGGATGCCCTTGTTGAGGGCATTGATGGTAGGCGTGTTGAAGGCCTTCGGGTCGATCAGGGCGACGGCAATGCCGTTGACGTTGGCGGCGATGGACGTGTCCATGGCCGCCACCATCTCCGACACGATCGAGTTCTGCGAGCCGGTCCATTGTGGCACCGGTATGCCCAGCAGGTGGGCGGCGTCTTGGAGGCCGTAGATGGTGGCCGTGAAGAAGGTGTTCGTCGTTACGTGGTTCACGAAGGTGAACCTGTAGCCCGGATGCTTCGTGAACATCGGGATGTTGCTGTCGCTGAAGGTCTGGGCGCTCGCACCACGCTCACCCAGCACATCCATGAACGTGCCCAGGAAGGGCACGGAAGCTGCCGCCACGCCTGCGTTGCGCAGGAAGCGGCGTCTGGATGCCTCGTACTTCTTCGGGTCGACCTCGTAGGGTTCCGTACCCATTTTTGTCTGACCTACCTTTCCCCGGGGTCTGGCCGGGCCCGGCGCAGACGCGCCACCCTAAGGCGGCGACGCGCAGCGGACGGATGTGGAGCCGCAGGTTGGCGTCGCCGCTTCATACCGCCGGAACGTTATCGCTCACAATCCAACGTTGCAAGGGCCCCCGTCGGGACTGCGACCCGCTTGGCGGGGGTGCCCGAAATGACCGCTACGCCCCGGGGCGCGGGTGTAGAGTTGGCCTGCCTACGTGGAGCCACGTGTTCGCAGGGGCAGCGCTGCCCTGGTTGTGCGCGCGAAGCCTTGACGGCGCGCGGCCGCTGATGTTAGCGTTCTCATAGCCCTGAGGGTCGTCCCCCCGCCCCCGTCGCTCGTTGCCACCGGCCGCGCAATGTGGCCGGTGGCGGCGTTTTCGGGGCTCAGGCTCGAGGAGGTTGGGGGGTCCCCGTTGCGGCGTTGCGCTGGCTGGCCGCTCATGTGCGCTGGCACGCCGGTGTGCACGAGCAGCATCTCGAGACCGCGATCCTCAGCCGAGGCGGCCCGCCTGGTCCCTGAGGTCCTCCGAGCGAAGGTTGGCTCGCGGGCCGATGCCCCTGGCGTCCCTGCTCGGCCCGGGACGGCGCAACTGGAGCATCTCGGCGTCCGGTGAGGCGCTGTCGGGTAGGGCCAGGGCGAACCACACCGCCTTGCCCGTGGGTGTTGCCCTGATGCCCCAGTCGCTGCTCACCGCGGCCACTATGTGCAGCCCGCGGCCGCTTTCGGCCATCGAGCCCGGGCCCACCAGGACCGGGTGGCGAATCTCCGGGCGCGAGTCCTCGATGGCGATGACCACCCCCTCCTCGAGGCTCACGCTGAGCACGAGACCCGTGCCAGCGTGGCGCACGGCGTTGGCCACCAGCTCGCTGGTGGCCAGTTGAGCGTCGTCGACGAGGCGGGGCAGGTGCCAGGCGTTGAGCACGTCGCGCACGAAGTGGCGGCCGACGGTGACGCTGGCGAGGTCGCAGGGCAGGCTGATCGCGAGGGCGGAACGCACCGTCACCGGCGCCCCTCCTGCCCGATGTCGCCCGGGGGCGCTGTTGCCTGCACCCCGCGGCGTGCCGACTGGAGCGAGGAGTACTGGGGCAGCACATCGCCCAGCCCGCAGATTTCGATCACCCTGCGGACCATGTGGTGGGTGTACACCAGGCGCAGCCAACCCCCTGTCCCCTCCACCGCCTCGTGGGTCAGCAGCAGGGCGCGCACTATCGAAGAATCGATGAAGCAGACCTGGGACATGTCCACGACGACGTTGCGCGCTCCAGCAGCGACTATGGACTGCAGCTCGTCCTCGCAGCTCGGGTCGCCCGCGTCCAACTCTCCGTCGAAGGACACGATCACGAGCTCCTGGCCCGTCTCGTCTCGCTCCTGCACTGTCAAAGGGGTTGCCCTCCAGCCCATCACGTCCAATCCCTCTGCGTACGGACCTACCCGGATGGCCCCGGTGCCACTCCAGGGGCTCCGAGGCCGTCGGCTGACGCCGTCGGGCATGACCAGCACTTACGACGGCCGGCTGTTCATCTCTTGCTACATCCCCTCCCCGGCATGGGGCACGCGAGCACTGGAGCCGCCGACCGGCGTCGACAGCGAGCTACCGGCCCGGAAGGCCAACCGCCGGTCAGGCCCCAGCAACCACGCGGATCCCGCGCCCTCGACCCTCCAGTGCTCCGGTCCGCCCACGATCGCAGTCAGTTCGTCCACACCGACCAGGGCCACCCCCTCCCCGATACCGCCAAGGAGCCGGTCCACCAGATCGGGCATACGCCGGGTGAAGGCGTCGAAGTGGGGCACGACCTGCACGTGGGGGAGCAGGGCCAGACCTGGCACCCCGTCCCCGGCTCCGCCGCGCACCGCCGGCACGTGGCGGGCCATGACCATGGCGCCGGCGCTGCAACCCGCCAGCGCAGCGCCTGCCTGCCAGGCCTCGACGATGGCCTGCCACACCGCCGTGCCCCTGAGCGTCTGTGCCAGGTAGGCGGGATGGCCTCCCGACATGTAGACGAGCCCGGCGCCCTGCACGGCCCGGGCCAGGCCGGCATCGTCGGCGTCCCGGCGCGTACGCACTTGCACGGTTACCGCCTCGACGCCGAGGCGCTCTGCCTGCTCGCGGCCCATGCGCTCCCACTTGCGCACGACCTGCTCGCCGTCCGGCACGGCGGCCGTCGCCAGCTGGACGTAGCGGCTCGGGCGCCCCCTCAGGAGGGAGGCTTCGAGCGGCGCCATCTCTGCCAGGTACTCGCCCGAGCCCACCAGGGCCAGAGGGCCGTTCCCGGCGTCCTCAGGGCCACCGTCGGCCGTCATCGCCTGCGCCCGGTGCTGGAGGGCAGCCTGGTCATCGGCCCAAGCTAGCTGCCGGGTGACGGCGAGCCGCCGGACTGGGCGCCGCCGGGCCGGGCGCCGCCGGGCTGGGCGCTGCCGGGTGAGCCCTCTTGCCTGGCGCAACCCGAGGGACCTACGACCCTGGAGCAGGTGCTCCTGGTGGGGCCAAGCTGGTACGGACGAGGTGGGACGTCACCGGGCCCACCGCGTAGGAGGTTGCCATGAGCACGATGGACCGGCAGAGCCTCATAGTCGTGGGGGTGGACGGCTCGCCTGCTTCGAGGGCGGCACTCGAGTGGGCCGTCGTACAGGCCGAGCTGACGGGGAGCCCGGTGGAGGCTGTGAGCGTCTGGCAGTGGCCGGCCAACTACGGTGCCCCCCTTGTCCCCGTGAGCGACTACGATCCCGGCGCCGACGCCACCCGCACGCTGTCAGGCGTGGTCGCCCCCGTGGCTCAGGCGCACCCGGCCGTGGAGATCCGCGAGCGGGTGGTCCACGGCTATGCCGCCCAGGCCCTCGTAGAGGCGGCGAAGGACGCCTCGTTGCTGGTGGTGGGGAGCAGGGGTCACGGCGAGCTGGTGGGAGTACTGCTCGGGTCGGTCAGCGAGTACTGCGTGTCCCATGCCCACTGCGCGGTGGTTGTGGTGAAAGCACCCGACAAGCTGGTGCACGGCCCGACCGGCCACTGACCCCTCAGCCTGCACCTGCCGGTGCCCGTGTCAGGTGCTGTGCATCAGGAGGAACGACCTGGGCCCGATGGTGATGGTACGGCGCGTCGTCATCCTGGGCGTCCTTTCGACCGGGCCGGTGGTGAGCACCGGTGCCCACCTCGCCCTGCCGGGAGGGATGTTGAAGCGCACGGGCCCGTAGTGGGCGTTCAGGAGCAACAGGAAGCGGTCGCTCGAGGTCTCGCCCTCGGCGTCCTCGATCTGGCGCCCGTCGAGGGCGACCATGAGGGCGCGCGCCATGGGGTCCTGCCAGTCGCCGGCCGACATCTGTTTGCCGTCCGGGCGGTAGAGCACCATCTGAGCCGGCCCGCCCTCGGAGCCGCGCAGGTACTCGTGCGGTCGGAGGGCATGGTTGGCACGCCGTAAGGCGATTGCCTCGCGGGTGAAGGCCAGCAGGTCTTTGTCGAGATTTTCCCAGTCGTACCAGGAGATCTCGTTGTCCTGGCAGTAGGCGTTGTTGTTGCCGCCCTGGGACCGGCCCATCTCGTCGCCGCCAAGGATCATGGGCACCCCCGCCGACAGCAGGAGGGTGCCGAGAAGGTTGCGCCGCTGCCTCTCGCGCAGGTCGTTGACGTCGGCGTCGTCGGTCGGGCCCTCGACGCCGCAGTTCCACGAACGGTTGTGGCTCTCGCCGTCCTGGTTGTCCTCGCCGTTGTCCTCGTTGTGCTTTTCGTTGTACGAGGTGAGGTCCGCCAGGGTGAAGCCGTCGTGCGCCGTGACGAAGTTGATACTGGCGGTCGGTGCCCTGCGGTCGGACGAGTAGATGTCCCCGCTGCCGGTGAGGCGCAGAGCCAGCTCTCCGAGGGTGCTGTCCGCTCCTCGCCAGAAGTCCCTCACGCAGTCCCGGTACTTGCCGTTCCACTCCGACCAGCGGGCGGGGAAGCCGCCGAGTTGGTAGCCGGCGATGTCCCAGGGCTCGGCGATGAGTTTCACAGAGGCGAGAACCGGGTCCTGGTGCACCAGCGTGAGGAAGGCGCTGTGTATGTCCTCGGTGCCGCTCTGGCGCGTCAGCGTGGTGGCCAGGTCGAAGCGGAAACCGTCGACGTGCATCTCGCTCACCCAGTAGCGCAGCGAGTCGAGGATGAGGCGCAGGGCCGCCGGGTGGCGCACGTTGAAGCTGTTGCCGGTACCTGTCGTATCGAAATAGTGGGCCCGGTCGTCCTCGACCAGGCGGTAGTAAGCGGGGTTGTCGATCCCTTTCATGGCCAGGGTGGGCCCGAGGTGGTTGCCCTCGGCGGTGTGGTTGTAAACCACGTCCAGGATGACTTCGAGCCCTGCCGCATGCAGGTCTTTGACCATCTGCTTGAACTCGCCGACCTGGCCGCCGCCGTCGCCTGACGAGCTGTAGCGGTTGTGGGGGGCCAGGAACCCGATGCTGTTGTAACCCCAGTAGTTTCGCAGGCCCTTTTCGAGCAGGTGCGAGTCCTGTACGAACTGGTGCACGGGGAGCAGTTCGACTGCTGTCACGCCGAGGTCGGTCAGGTAGCCCGTGAGCGCCGGATGGCCAACGGCGGCGTACGTGCCCCTGATCGCCTCGGGTACCTCGGGGTGCCGCTGGGTCAGGCCCTTCACGTGGGTCTCGTAGATGATCGTCTCGTCCAGCGGGACGTTCGGCGGGCTGTCGTCGCCCCAGTCGAAGTGGCGGTCCGTAACGAGGCACTTGGGCATGCTGCCTGCCGAATCGAGAGGGTTGGCCACTTCGGCGTTGTCGAAATCGTGCCCGAAAACCTCCTGTCCCCATGCAACTTCACCTTCGATGGCGGTGGCGTGGGGGTCGAGCAGGAGCTTGGCCGGGTTGCAGCGCAGGCCGTCGGCAGGCGACCAGGGCCCGTGCACGCGCAAGCCGTAGCGCTGGCCCGGGCCGATGCCGGCAAGGAAACCATGCCATATATGGGCAGTGTGCTCGGGCAATTCGACCCGCTCCTCGTTGCCGTCCGCGTCGAACAGGCAGACTTCTACTGCCTCGGCTATCTCGGAGGAGACGGCGAAGTTGGTGCCGCCCTCAGCCGGGGTGGCGCCGAGAGGGAACGGGAGCCCTCGCTGTGTGTCCATCGGCCAAAGCTACCGGTCGGGTATGGCCAACTGGCGGCCCGGCGTCAGCCGGCGGTCGTCCTAACCCATGGGGTGGCGGCCGGGCCGGTTGTGCCGGGCTCGGCCGCCCAGACGCTGCCGGCCAGGGGCTCGCGCAGTTTCCCGCTCTCGTCCAGGTCCCGCGTGGCGGTCGTTATGAGCAACCGGTCGCGCCCGGTGCCCCCGAAGCAGCAGCTCGTCGTGTAGGTGGCGGGCACGCGGACGACCGTGTCGAGCTCACCGTCAGGGGTGTAGCGCCGGACACTGCCTCCGGCGAAGAGCGCGACCCACAGGCAGCCGTCGTCGTCCGTGCACATGCCGTCGGGATGGCCGTCAGCGGGGTCGACCCGGACCAGGGCCCTCGGTTTGCCGACACGGCCCGTGCCGAGGTCGTAGTCGTGGGCCCGGATCTCGTGTGTCACGGTGTCGATGAAGTACATCGTGCGCCCGTCGGGGCTCCACCCGAGCCCGTTGGCGATGCCGACCCCCTCGATCACCGCTGCCGGTTGACCGCCCGGCCCGACCCGGTACAACGTGCCTCTCACCAGGCTCTCGTCGTAGCTCATCGTCCCCACCCAGGCGCGGCCCTCAGGGTCGCACTTGGCGTCGTTGGCACGATTTTCGCGCAGGTGTGCCTCGAGCGGAGCGATGTCCGAGAGCGTGCCCGCCTCGTCCAGGTGCGCCAGCCGGTCCGCCAGCGCCACCAGCCAGCCTCCCTCGGCGGCCGGAAGGGCCGCCCCGACATGGCCGGGGAGCTGGTAGCTCGTGATGGGGTCGCCCTCGGCGCCGGCCACGTGCACGGCCGAGGAGAGGATGTCGATCCACGACAAGCGGTTGGTGCGCGAGTCCCAGCTCGGGCCCTCGCCCAGTACGGCGTGGGCCTCCTGCCACAGCCTCGCTTCGAGGACCCTCACGGTTGCCACCTCTTCCCCCGGCTACCTACCCGCCGGCGTCCGGGCCCCGCGCGGCGCCCCTGAGCGTTGCACACGTAGCCGGGCTGTGCCACCCGCGGCCGGCCGGTGCCCTGCCGGCGCCGCCTCCCGACGCCCTCCCGTCGTAAACGTTGGTTCCTTTGCTCAAGGCGTGAGGGCCTCCCAACCGAGCGCCCGTTCAACCGCCCGCTGCCAGCCTGCGTAGGCGGCCTCGCGCCGCTCGGCGTCCCAGCCCGGTTCCCACCGCCGACCCTCTTTCCAGTCTTGCCGGAGCGCGTCGGTGCCCGACCAGAAGCCGACGGCGCAACCTGCCGCGTACGCGGCGCCGAGAGCCGTCGTCTCGGAGACCACAGGACGTGAAACCGGGACGCCGAGCACGTCCGCTTGCAGTTGCATGCAAAAGGCGTTGGCGGTGACACCTCCGTCCACTTTGAGGACCTCGGGCCCCGTGCCGGTGTCCCGCCGCATGGCATCCAGCACGTCGCGAGTTTGGAAGCAGATGGCTTCGAGGGTGGCCCGGGCAAGGTGGGCCCGCGTGGCCGCTCGGGTGAGCCCGACGATGGCGCCGCGGGCGTCCGGGCGCCAATAGGGAGCGAACAGCCCGGAGAACGCCGGCACGAAGTACACACCGGCGGTGTCGGGCACCCTGGCGGCCAGTGCCTCGGTATCGGCTGCATCTGTGATCAGTCCGAGCTGGTCTCTCAGCCACTGCACCGCCGAGCCGGTGACGGCTATGGAGCCTTCGAGGGCGTAGCTGGGCTCCTCGCCGGCCACCTGGTAGCACACGGTGGTGACAAGCCCGTGGCGTGACCGCACTATGCGCGGGCCGGTGTTCATCAGGAGGAAGTTGCCCGTGCCGTACGTGTTCTTGGAGTCGCCCTGCGAGAGGCAGACCTGGCCTACCATCGCCGCCTGCTGGTCGCCGAGCAGGGCGCCCAACGCGAGGGGGGCGCTGCCCGCTTCGGCCAGGTGGACCTCGGCCAGCTCCCCCGAAGAGGCGACGATCTCGGGGAGCATGCGCCTGGGAACGCCGAAGGCCCCGAGCAGCTGGTCGTCCCATTGCCTGGTCCCCAGGTCCATGAGCATCGTGCGGCTGGCGTTGGTCACGTCGGTCAGGTGGAGCCCCCCTCTAGGGCCACCGGTGAGGTTCCACACCAGCCAGCTGTCGACTGTCCCTGCGCACGCGTCGCCCGCCTCGGCCGCAGCCCTCAGGCCGTCGACGTTGTCGAGCGCCCATGCCAGTTTCCCGGCTGAGAAGTACGTGGCCGGCGGGAGCCCGCTGCGCTCGCGTACGAGGTCCCCACGCCCGTCGGCAGCCATCGCGGCCATGAGGGGCGCCGAACGGGTGTCCTGCCAGACGATCGCGTTGGCATAGGGGCGCCCGGTGCGCCTGTCCCATACGACCGTCGTCTCGCGCTGGTTGGCGATGCCCAGGGCGGCCAGGTCGGCCGAGGTCAGCCCGGCGGAGCGCAGCGCGGCGCCGATCACTGTGCGCGCGCGCTCGAGCAGCTCGACGGGGTCGTGCTCGACCCAACCCGCCCTGGGAAAGATCTGCGCGTGCTCGAGCTGGTGCCTGGCCACCTCGCGGCCCTCGCCGTCGAAGACCATGAAACGCGTGCTCGTTGTCCCCTGGTCCAGTGCACCCACGAGCTCAGGCACCACGGGCCTCCCTTCCGATCCCCCCAAGGCTAGGCTTCGGGCGTCAGGTGATTAGGTACCCCGCAAGCGAGCTGAGCCCCGCCGCCCGTGTGCAGCAGCTGAGGCGCATCACAGATGAGGTGTTGGACGTCCTCGTGATAGGCGGAGGCGTCACCGGTGCCGGCGTCGCCCTCGACGCGGCGTCAAGGGGCCTGCGGACCGGCCTGGTCGAGGCCGTGGACTGGGCTGCCGGGACCTCGAGCCGGTCGAGCAAGCTCGTGCACGGCGGTTTGCGCTACCTGCAGATGCTCGATTTCCACCTGGTGCACGAAGGCCTGCGGGAGCGGTCCCTGCTGCTCGGGCGACTGGCCCCGCACCTGGTCACGCCGGTGCCCATCCTCTACCCGCTGCACACGCCCGTGCTCGAGCGCCTCGCTGTCGGGGCCGGCGTCGGCCTCTACGACCTGATGGGCGGGGCCGTGGCTCGCTCCGGGGGCAACGGTTCGCTCCCCCGGCACCGCCACCTGAGCCGGGGACAGGCCCTGGCGACGGCACCGGCGCTGCGGCCTTCGGCGCTCTGCGGTGCTGTGCTCTACCACGATGGGCAGGTCGACGACGCCAGGTTCGTGACCGAACTGGTACGCACGGCAGCCCTCTACGGTGCCGTGGTCGTCAACCGGGCCCGGGCGACGGGCCTGCTGACCCGGCAGGGCCGGGTCGTCGGCGCCCGGGTCGTCGACACCGAATCCGGTCGGGAGCACGAGTTGGCAGCCCGCGTCGTCGTGTCCGCCACCGGCGTCTGGTCGGAGGACACCGAGGACCTGGCCGGACAGGGCAGGGCAGTCCGGGTGCGACCCTCCAAAGGGGTTCATCTGGTGCTGCCCGCTGACCGCGTGGACAGCAGGGCGGGCCTCATCCTGCGGACCGAGACCAGCGTGCTCTTCGTACTGCCGTGGCAGGGCCGGTGGGTGATCGGGACCACCGACACCGACTGGCCGTACGACAAGTCCCGGCCCCTGCCGACGGCCGCCGACGTCGACTACATCCTGGCCCGGGTCAACGGCGTCCTGCGCCGTCCTCTGGGACGCGGCGACGTGACGGGTGCCTTCGCCGGGTTGCGGCCCCTGGTCGCCGGGGAGGGCGTGGTGCGCGGGCCTGGTGAGAGCGGCGCGGACAGCGAGAGGAGCGGGCCCACGGCGAAGTTGTCACGTGAGCACGCCGTGGGGTGCCCTGCGCCGGGGTTCGTCGTCGTCTCGGGGGGCAAGTACACGACCTACCGCGTCATGGCCGCCGATGCCGTGGACGCCGCGGTGCGAGAAGCGGGCCTGACGGCGCCGGCGTCGCGCACCCGCGCCATCCCGCTGCTGGGTGCCCGCCATTTCGCCCAGGTCCTGGCAGACGGCCATTCCGCCCCGGGCCAGCAGGGCCAGGACGCTGCCGGTGCCGAGCACCTCCTGCACCGCTACGGAGGTCAGGTGGGCGAGGTCCTCGGCCCGATCTCGGAGAACCCCTCTCTGGGGGCGCCGCTCGGCGCCGCCTGCGGGCGGCCGACCCGGTACCTGCGGGCGGAGGTCGTGCACGCCGTGACCCACGAGGGGGCTCTGCACCTCGACGACGTCATGGCGCGCCGGGCCCGCCTCGCCATCGAGGAGCCCGACGGTGCCGTGTACCTCGCTGCGGAGGTGGCGTCTCTCATGGCCCCGCCTCTCCAGTGGGGCCCGGCAACCGTGGCCGAAGAGATCCGTCGTTACCGCGAGGGTGCCGAGCTGCTGGCCAGAGCCGTCGAGGCGCCCGACGATGCCGCCGCAGCGCGGCTGGCGGCGAACACACCATGACCACTGTCCCCGGCCGGGAGGCTCAGCAGCCAGTCTGCCAGAGCAGCGCCTTGGCCAGGGCACCCCATTCGTACACCACGCCGTAGGCGAACACGACGGGCGACAGGGGAGCACCGACCACCTTGACCGTCCCCGGGAAGCAGCGCCGTACCCTCAACCTGGCCCGGGTCGCCTGGGCCACCGAGCTCACCACGACGACACTGCGCCATCCGTGGAGCTGCGCCTGCTCGCCGAAATAGCGGGCCTCTCCCTGGGTCGAGAAAGGATCGGGGCGGAAGCAGACGACTCTGACACCCTCCACGCCGAAGTGGGGGCAGTTCCACTTCACCGAGGGCACCGAGACCAGCATCCACGGGGCGGCGTGCCGCCGGGCCAGCGCGGCGGCCACGGCCAAGCGGGGCCCCGGCCCACCCAGGACCAGGACGGCATCGGCGCTCGTGCCCTCGACGGGGTCCAGCGCCGGCCAAACGAAGAGCTTGGCCGTGAGGGACAGGAAGAGCCCGAGGGTGCATACACCCGTCGCTGCCACGAGGCGGCGGCGGGCCCTGCTGGTTGGCCGGGTGCGTGCCGTCAGGGTGGTTCGTGCCATCCGACCGATGATGGTCGCGCTCGAGGCCAACAGGCGAGAACTCCGCGGCGCACCCGCCCCGGGCACAGGAGGCCGGCGGGTCGCGAAGCCATCGTCACCCATCATTATGGTGGGCACAGCCGAGGACAAGGAGGACAGTCGTGGACGACGCCGAGATCGTGCGCCGCATCGGGGAGCTGGCGGACAAGGAGCACCTGCTGGAGCGGGCGCACGAAGGGGAGAGCCGCACGCCGGAGCAGGTAGAAGAGCTGCGCCGGATCGAAGTCACACTCGACCAGTGCTGGGACCTCCTGCGCCAACGCCGGGCCCGCCGGGCCGCCGGCCAGGATCCGGAGGAGGTGGCGACCCGCCCGGAGTCCGTGGTCGAGAACTACCGTCAGTAGGCCCGCGGGCCCGCCAGGGTGGCGGGCCGCCCGGGCCCGTGGTCGGGAGAGCTCCTGCGCCGGGCCCGCGCCTGCCTGATGATGCTCAGGTGGCGGCCAAAGCCACTATCGGGCCTCGCAGGTGTTCGATCCTGGTGGTCTGTATGTCGCCGACGAAGCGGGCCGCCTTCAGCGCCACGACCACCCCGTTGGCACAGGCCAGCCAGTAGCCCTTGCCGTTCGCCATGGCGCTCATGGCCACCACCGCCGCCTTCAGCCGGTGCCTGGCCACCAGGCCGGTGCTGTAGGCGTCGCCCAGGAACCTGGCGTTGCCAAAGGCCAGCACACGACCGGTCGACCCTGTGAGCCAGTAGCCCCGGCCCGACCTGGTGGCCGTGATGGCGACGACGTGGCCGATCACCCGGCCGCACGCTTTGGCCGAGGTGTGGCAGGGCAGCGTCCGGCTGGCATCGCCGAACGCCCAGACGCTGCCGTTGGCTGCGGCCAGCCAGTACCCGCGGCCGTCCGGGGTCGAGGCGATCCCGACGACGCGGGAGTGCTGGGCCCGGCACACGCGGGTGTCGCGGGCACAGGACCCGAAGTTGCGAGCGTTGCCGAAGGCGTACACCGAGCCGGAGGCCGACGCCAGCCAGTAGCCGCCCCCGTCAGGGGTCGCCGCCATTCCCACGACGGGCGACGACAGCCGGCCGCACGGCTCGCGCACCTCGGGACAGGAGCCGTGGAAGTGGGCACCTCCGAAGCTGAACACGCCTCCGGTGGTGGCGACCAGCCAGTAGCCGCGTGTCCCCGGGGCATTGGCGGTGCCGGTGACCCGCGGGACCTTGAAGGCGCCGCAGGGCTTGCGCTTCACGTCGCAGGAGCCCGAGAAGCGTGCGTTCCCGAAGGCGAACACACCCCCGTCCGAGGCGGCCAGGCGGTACCCGAAGAGCTTCGCCGGCGTGCTCTTGGCGCCCTTGCCCTCGCCGTGGCCCTTCTTGCCGTGGCCCTTCTTGGGGTGCGCCGGCTTCTTGCCGTGGCCCTTCTTGCCGTGGCCCTTCTTGCCGTGGCCCTTCTTGGGGTGCGCCGGCTTCTTGCCGTGGCTCTTCTTCGGGTGCGCCGGCTTCTTCTTGCGCGATTTCCGCTGCCGGGGTTGGGCTATCCGTATGGCAGCGGAGGCGGTCGTCGGGCGGGCGGCATCCGGCGTGTCCGTGAGGGTGCCCTTCACGATGGCGGTGCCCGCTGCCGACTTGGCCACGTCCACCATGGCGCGCACGGTCCCCATGCCGCTCCCGGCGGCCACGGGTACGTGGCCGCTCCAGGTGCACACGAGCACGGTGCCGGCGGCGGAGGTACCGCAGGACCAACCCGCCTGTGTGGGAGCCCCGGCGAAGCGCAGGCCGACTGGCAGGTCGAGGCTGAAGCTTGCTCCGTGGTACGCCGGGCCGCCCTTGGCCGCCAGCGTGGCGGCCACAGCCAGGGTGAAGTGGCCACCGGCCGGCGCGCTCCTGGGCGCTGTCAGCGACAGCTGCAGGACCGCAGGCAGGACGGTCGGCTGTTGCGGGCCTGTGCCTGCCCTGCCCCCACCGGTCACGGTGGTGGTCGTCGACGAAACGGTCGTGGTGGACGTTGCCGGAGCCGTCGTCGTCGTGGTGCCGTAGGCCGGCGTGGTGGTCGACGTTGGCGTGCCCGGGACAGTCGTGGCGCTGCCCGGAGCCGTCGTCGTGGTTGTGGGCAGCGTCGTGGTTGTGGGCAGCGTCGTGGTGGTCGTGGTGGAGACGGTGACCACGGGGAGGGGCATCACGCTGGGGCCGCTGGAGGTGACGGCCACGGCGGGCGTGACCGTCACCGGGGTGGCCCCGTCGCC
The DNA here is from genome assembly GCA_021828475.1 of Actinomycetes bacterium. Classification (GTDB taxonomy): domain Bacteria; phylum Actinomycetota; class Acidimicrobiia; order Acidimicrobiales; family Palsa-688; genus JAJZMF01. Next base: position 106,883 of record JAJZIY010000002.1, on the reverse strand, counting down.
TCCGTCGGAAAGGGTCGCGACAGTGGTGAGAGTGCCCCACGCCTTGGCCCCGACCTGCACGGGCACGTCCAGTGTGGGCAGGTTGGACGGTGCGGACAGCGGTGGAGCGGAGGTCGGGGTGCAGTCGAGGGCGGCGCCGGCCGCCGCCAGCATGCAGGACCATCCGGGAGTTGCAGGCACCGTGCCGAACGTCTCACCGCCGGGCAGGGTCACCGACAGCGAGAGCGGGCTGTGCGCCGGCCCTCCCGTGCCCAGTAGTGCCGCAGTGAGTGACAGCTCGTAGCTGCTTCCTTCGGGCGCCTCCTGCGGCGTGCCGCCGGCCTGCAGGCTGAGCTGAGGGAGGGCTGAGGCGGACCCGCTGCTGGTCACGGTTTGCGGTGCCGCAGCGTCGAGGGCGTCGGAGAGGGTGGCCGTGACCGTAACGGCAGCCGGGGTGCCGGGGCCGACCGCGACCTGGGCGCTGAAGGCCCCCAGACTGCCGGGGCCGGTCGGTGTGGGCGCCGTCGAGGTGCAGGTGAGCTGTCCTGCCGAGGGTGCCGAGCAGGACCAGCCGGCCGGCGAAGGTACCGGAGCGAGGGTTTCGCCATCGGGTAGTGCGACCGTCAGTCGGGCGGCGTGGTAGGCCGGCCCCCCGGCGGAGGTCGTGCCGGGGCTCAGGTGCAGTTGGTAGGTGGTGCCGATGTAGGCGTTGGCCGGGGCTCCGGACATGGCCAGTGCCAGAGCCGGAGGGGGGGTCACGTCGACGGGCACGGCGGCGAGGGCGCTCAGGGCCCCGTCGGGCGTATCTGACAGGCTGGCCTGCACCGTGGACAGGCCGCGTGCCCTGGGCGCCACGGCCACGGTGGCGGCGACGTCGCCCAGGGACGAGCCCCCGCCGACGGGCAGCGAGGCGGTCGAGACGCAGGCGAAGCTTCCTCCGCCGGGTGCCACCGTGCACTGCCACCCCGGAGCGTCCAGCCCGGCCGGGGTGACCGTCTGACCGGGCGGCAGCGTCACCATGAGGGCGGGCTCGGAGTAGGCGGGCCCTCCGGCGGTCCCGACGCCGGGAGACACCGCAAGGGCGTAGGTCGTCCCAGCCGAGACCCCGGCCGGGGCGGTGGCCGAGAGGGCCATGGTGGGCGTGGTGCTGAAGGCCACGGGCACGGCCTGGGTGACCGCCGTGGCACCGTCACCGGCGTCGCTCAGCGTGAAGGTGGCCATCAGAGTCCCCGTGGCATTGGCTGACGCGCGCACGGGCAGCGACAGCGGGGCCGGGTGATAGCCCGGCGGTAGGGGACTTGTGGCGGTGACGGCGTAGGTGCAGGTGAGGTGTTGCGAGCCACCGCCGAGCGAGCAGGCCCACCCCGTGGCTGCCGGCACCGATGTGATCGTGGCCGGCCCGGACAGGTCGGCGCGCAGTGACAGGTCGTTGTACGCCTCGCCGCCCGAGCTCTCGGTCGAGGCCGTGACCGGCAGTTGGAAGGTGCTGCCGGCCGAGCCCTTGGTAGGCGCGCCGGCCGTGCTCAGGCCCAGCACCGGGGGCACTGACACCGTCGTGGACGACGTGGAAACGCTGAAGGCCCCGTCCCCGGTGTCGCTCAGGACCAGCTGGGCTGTGTGCAGGCCGGTACCACGCGGCTGGACGTCGGCGGCGAGGGCCGGCAGCGGCGTCCCGCTCCCGAACGGCCCGGTTGTGGTGCAGGCGAGGCGGGCCGCAGCAGGCAGGGAGCAGGACCAGCCGGCGGCGCTGGGGGTGCCGGCGAAGACCTCGTCGCCAGGCAGTGTCACCTCCAGGGCGGCGCCGGCCGAGTCCGTGCCCCCGCTCGAGAGGACGAAGCCGTCGACGGACAGTTGGTAGGAGCCCCGCGTCGTCGGGGGCGCCGACGTGCTGATTGAGAAGTTGGGCGCCGGAGGGGCGTTGACCCGGGCGTAGTCGTCCGCTGTGGCAGGCCCCGTCTCGGGGCTGACCACCGAGGCGGCGACGTCGGCCGTGTAACCGGTGGCGAGGCCCTTGACGGTGGTGTCGAAGACGACCGGTTGCAGCGCGCTCCCCGATATAGGCAGAGCGCCCTGGTAGGTGCAGGTTTCGCTCAGTGCCGGAGCGGTGGCGGTTGCGGTACAGGCCCACTCGTTGCTGGTGGAGGTGTCCTGCGAGACAGCCGTCAGCGCCGGTGGGAACTGGACCGTGACCACGGGTGCCGAGGTCTCTGCCGCCGACGTCCCCACCTCGTTGGCTGCAACGGTGTACACGACACCGGAGCGGGGTGAGAGCTTCCCGGACGAGCTGTCCGAGACGGAGAGGCGGAGCTCTGGCAGCGACGCGACGATGCCCGGGTCGGAGGCCGTGGCACTGGTTGTGCCGTCGGTGAGCGCGGCCGTCGTGACCGAGATCCCCGATGCGCCGGCACCGACGTCGGCCGAAACCTGTAGGGGCGCCAGAGCGGTACCGGGCGACGGAGCAGCCCCGGTCCACGAGCAGCTGAGCGTCGTGGCGGGCAGCGACCCACAGGCCCAACCCGTCCCGCTGACCGAGGTGGCCTGCGTACCCGTGCCCAGGTCGACGGTGATCTCGGGGCTGGGCCCCGGAGCGGGTGCGGCGCTCGACGCCCTGGCGGCGACGGTGTAGGTGACCTGTCCGCCCTGCGCCAGGCGCCCCGCATCGCTGTCGTAGAGGGAGAGCCCGAGCACAGGGGAGGACGGGGCCGTGGCCGCGAGCGCGCCGGCGTCGGTCGCTGTCGCGCCGACGGACCCGGGCTCGCTCAGTGTGCCGGACACCACCTGGGGCCCGCTCGCGTTCGTGGCCACCACTGCCGGCAACGTGACGGGTGGCAGGGTGGTCCCGGCGCTCACGGGCAGCGGGCCCTTGTATTCGCAGGTGGCCGTGGTGGCGTAGGTCGAGCACGACCATGCCGTGCCGGCGGCGTTCCCCGGGGTGAGACCGGCCGGGAAGCTCAATTGCAGTACGGGCGCGCCCGCCTCGTCACCGCCTGTGCCCGAGAGCAGCCCGCTCGCCGTGTAGTTCACGGTGGCGCCCTTCACCAGCACGTGGGCGGCGTCGTCCGAGAGCGACAGGCCGAGCACCGGCGCGGAGGTGGAGGTGAGAGGGGCCACCTCCAGGTTGCTGATCTCGTGGGTGTCGAAGGCGGCCCCCGTGGAGGCGGCGAAGCCGAAGTAGGCCTGGTAAGGCACCCCTGTGGTGGGCGAGGCCCAGGCCTCGTCCCCGACAGGCAGGTAGGTGTCGTACGGCAGGGTGCCGGAGAAGACCTGGGTGGCCGATCCCAGCGGCGTAACGGCTACGACGTAGGAGTAGGCCGGCACAGGCAGCCCGCTGAGGGTGCCCTCGGGAGAGCCCGTCGGGTTGACGGCGACCTCCACGGGCACCAGCGACGCGGCCCGCGACTGCGATGTCCCCGAGGCGAGAGCCCCGTTGAGCCCGCCGTCGGCCGAGCTCGACGAGAGCAGGCAGTACCCCGAGCGGCCGAAGCCTGGCCCACGCACGGTCACCTGGTCGGGCACGGGCGATGAGGTCCCCGCCCAGGAGGGGTCTGAGCAGCCGCTGCCGTCAGCGGAGCGGGTCGTGTAGTTGCCGTAGACGTCGAGACCGACCCCGAGGTACGCGTCGCTCATGCCTGCGCCGGTGGACGTCGAGGAGTACCCGAGGCCGGCACCGGGTTGTCCGAGGGCGGGGGGCCTGCCGCTGCCTGTCGGGTTGGCGGCGGCCAGGAAGAACGAGAGGCCGTCGCCCTGGTCGGTTGTGCTCGGCCCGGCGTACTGGTAGGTGTCGAACGTGAAGTCCAGGCCCGAGCCTGTCGGCAGGGGGGAGGAGGAGACGATGCCTCCCTCCAGCCCGGTGCCCGGCCCGGTCAGGCGCAGCGCTCCGGTGCCGGACGAGTCTGGCGTGGCGGAGCAGCCGGGAACAGGCGCCTGTGCGCTGGACGAGGAGGCGGTGAGGCAGGCGACGTTGGTTCCCCCCGAGGCGAGGGCGGGTAGTTGCCAGGCGCCGGGCTGGTCCAGCTGGGACTGGCGGAAGTCCTCCTGGCGCATGCTCATGGCCAGGCTCGGAGCCGTGGCCGAGGCCGTGCCGGGCGCGACCGCAGCGGTGACGGCGTACAGGCCGCCGGCTGTCGTGAGCACGCTCAGGAGCAGGTGCGCCCAGTGTCGCGCCCGTGCAGGTACCCCTGCTCGCCCGCTCATCGCACTGGTGCGCCGTCCCTGGCTGTTCATCGCGGTTCAACCCTCCTGAGGGGGCCCGGGCTGTTGGTTGTTCGGTCCTCTAGCCGGCGGCCCGCGGTCCGTTACGGCCGCTCGGCAACCCGGGGCTTCGATCGGCAGCGAGGCCGAGCAGCTGAGGAGCCCGAGCCAGGCAGCTGCGACTGAGCCCCGCGGCGCCCGCGGCCGTGGACGGGACGCCGCAGCCGGGCTATCCACGCTGGAGCGCGGTAGGGTCGTTGACAGGCAGCCGCCCGCCGGCTTTCAGGGGCGGCGGGGCGGGTAAGCCAGAGGTATGACCGAACAGGAGATCAGGTCGAGGTTGGACGTGGAGCACGAGCGCCTGATAGACGCCCGGGAGTCGCTGGTCACGGGCGGGTTCGTCGGTCAGGCGGAGGGGGTCGCCATCGGGGAGCTGTCGAGCGTCGACCAGCACCCGGCGGACATCGGCACGGAGACCTTCACAATGGAGCGCGATCAGTCGCTGCTCGAGCAGATCCGCTCCGACCTCGACGACGTGGACTCGGCGCTCACCCGGCTGGAGCAGGGCACCTACGGGCTGTGTGAGGCCTGCGGAGGTCCCATCGGCGAGGAAAGGCTCGAGGCGGTACCCTCGGCCAGGTTTTGCCTGGAGCACCAGCAGATGGCGGAGGGGGGCGTCACCCGGCCCGCCCGTACCGGCGATCTTTAGGTTCGCAGGCCGTGCACCCGTAGCCGTGCACCCGCAGCCGTGCACCGGTAGCGGTCCACCTGTAGCCGCCGTCGGCGGCTAGACAGGGCGGCATGCCCACAGCGTGCCCAGCCCCCGACGGATCGAGCCCCAAGACCCAGCGCTTCGACGGCCCGCCACCTATGTGCATCGACACCGCCCGGCGCTACGGGGCCGAGATGAGCACCTCCAAGGGCAAGATGGTCATAGCCCTGGACGCTCTGGGCGCCCCCAGGACGGTCAACAACTTCGTCTTCCTGGCCCGTTACCACTACTTCGAGGGCATCGTCTTCCACCGGGTCATACCCGGCTTCGTGCTCCAGGGCGGCGACCCGACGGGCACGGGCACGGGCAACCCGGGGTACCGCTTCGAGGACGAGCTGCCCAAGCCCGGCCGCTACGAACTGGGCTCGCTCGCCATGGCCAACGCAGGTCCTGACACCAACGGCAGCCAGTTCTTCGTCATCAGCGGGCCCAACGGCATGCGGCTACCACCCCAGTACTCTCTGTTCGGCAAGGTCGTCAACGGCCTTGACGTGGTGGCGGCCATCGACGCGATCGGCACCGGTTCGGGCAAGCCCCGCGAGCAGGTGGTCATCGAGTCCGTGACCATCACGGAGAGCGAGTAGCAGGGGGCCTGCGCTCGCCGGCAGCGGGACGCGCCGGCGCCCGCGCTCGAGGGGGCTTCAGCGCCCGCTCAGCGACGTCACAGGCCCAGGGCCTTCACTGATCGCTGTAGGAGGACGATCCAGGTAAGAGTGGAGGGGATGATGAGCGAGCACCCCGAGTGGGCTCGGAGCGAGGGTGAAGCTTCGGCGCGTCCAGACGCCCCCACCGGCCCGGTGGAGGGGCACGACCACGGCCCGGTGTGGCCGCAGGGTACCTTCGGGCACCCCGGGCCCAGTCTTGGCACGTACCCGGGCACCGGTCACGGCGCAGAGGGCGGGCCCCATGGCTCCCCGAGGCCGGGCACCCCGCAGGCTCCGGTCCATGCTCAGGCGCCCTACGGGTACCCGACCGCACCTGCGGCGCCCTACGCCTACCCCGAAGCCGGGAGCCCGCAGCCGGGCAGCCCGGGGCCGGGCACCCCGGGGCCGGGCACCCCGCAGGCGCCTTGCTCGTGGTCGCCCGGGCCACCCACCAATTCGTACCCTTACAGCGGGCAGCGCGCGCCGGGCACCCCCGCCCAGGGAGCGCGTGCTCTGAGGGTTGCCGCCGCTGTACTGGTCGTCGTGGCTGCGGCTGTCGCCGGCGCGGGCGTGAGCCGCGCCGTGTGGCCCGGCAACACGGGAACGAACGCCAACCAGGCGTCGCCGCCGGTGACAACGCCGACCACCAGCCCGGTCGGGGGCGGCAATGGCAGCGGCGGCCTGTTCCCGTCCTTCGGTGGCGGGGGGACCGGTGCGGGTAGCGGGGCCACGCCGACCGAGGGAGCCGGTGCCCCTTCCGATGTGTCGGCCATAGCGGCAAAGGTGGACCCGGCCGTCGTCGACATCAATTCGACCTTCAACTACCAGGGCGAGTCGGGCGCAGGTACGGGCATCGTGCTCAGCTCGGACGGGCTGGTGTTGACCAACAACCACGTGATAGCCGAGTCGACCAAGCTGACGGCCACCGACGTCGGCAATGGCCAGACCTACACCGCCACCGTCGTCGGCTACGACGACACCCACGACGTCGCCCTGGTGCAGCTCGAGGGGGCATCTGGCCTGGCTGCGGCGACACTGGCGACGGGCCCGCCCTCAACGGGCGAGGCCGTGGTGGCCATCGGCAACGCCGGCGGGACGGGCGGCACCCCGACCAGCGCCGGCGGCTCGGTGACGGCCCTCGACCAGTCGATCAATGCGTCCGACGCTCTGACGGGCGGGTCGGAGAGCCTCTCGGGGCTGATCGAGGTCAACGCCAACATCCAGTCGGGGGACTCGGGCGGGCCGCTCGTCGACAGCCAGGGCCAGGTCATCGGCATGGACACGGCCGCTTCCGACAGCTTCAGTTTCTCGGCGCAGGGCAACCAGGGCTACGCCATACCCATTTCCCAGGCCAGCGCCATCGCCGGGGTCATCCGGTCGGGCAGCGGCAACAGCGTCGTCCATGTGGGCCCGACGGCCTTTCTGGGGGTGATGATCGGGTTGTCCAGTGCGTCCACCAACCCCTTGGGTGGTGTGGGTGCCACCACGACCGTGCCAGTCAGAGGGGTGCCGGTGTCCCAGGTCATCGGCGGTTCCCCCGCCAGTGCCGCAGGCGTCACCAGTGGCTCGACGATCACCAGTTTCGGCGGGCGGCCGCTGACCAGTGGCGCGCAGTTGACACGCCTACTGGTGCCCTACCATCCCGGCCAGAAGGCGTCGATCACCTGGACCGACGCCCAGGGCGCGTCGCACACCGGCACGGTCACCCTGGCGAGCGGGCCCCCGTCATAGTTGCCCGGACGGTGGGGCGCCGCCTCCGGTAGCCCGTTGCCAGAGTGCCCTGATCTCCAAGGCGACGGCGCGGGTGCCGGCGGGGGACGAGAGGTCGTGCTCCCAGACCCGCACGACCCGCCAGCCCTCCGCCTCGAGGCGCGCCGTGGTGTCGAGGTCGCGCGTCCGGTTGCGCGCGATCTTGTCAGGCCAGTACCAGCCGTTGACGCCATGATGTCGCCGCCCGTGCTCGGGGCAGCCGTGCCAGAAGCACCCGTCGACGAAGACGGCTAGGCGGGCGCGGCTGAAGACCACGTCGACCTTGCGCCGTAGCGACGGCACCGGCGCCACGTGGAGCCGGTAGCGCAGGCCGAGAGCGTGCAGTTCGTGGCGCAGGGCGACCTCGGGCCCGGTGCCCTCGCGGCGCTGCGCGCTCATCCGTCGGCGCACCGCCTCGCTGGAGGCGAACGGCTGGCGCCACCGCTCAGCCACGCCGCCGACCTTCAGCCCTTCCTGCGCCGCCCCCCGGCCCGGCCAGCGCCCTGCCCCTGCCCGGTGTTCTGCAGGACGACGATGGCCATGTCGTCGGAAGTCCCGCCGGCCTGGTGCTCGAGCACCGCGAGCTCGAGGCGGCGGGCGATCGAGGACGCGTGGCCACCGGCGCACTGGGGGAGCACCCCGGCGACGCCTTCGGAGGCGAACATGTTGCCGTCTGGATCGCGAGCCTCGATGATCCCATCGGTGTAGGCGACCATTATGTCGCCGGGGCCGAGGATGATCTCGTGCTCGTCGACGGTGATCTGGGGCACGAGGCCGAGCAGGGTCCCCTGGACCATCAGCTCCTCGACGTGGCCGTCGGACCTCATGAGGAAGGGGTAGGGATGGCCGCCGTTGGCGATGGTCACATGGATGTCGCCGTCCTTGGGCCTCAGTTCGGCGTAGATGGCAGTACAGAACTTGTCCTGCAGGTCGAAGCGGAACAGGGTGTCGTTCAGCTGCAGGAGCACCCGCCCGGGAGAGCGCTCCTGGGTTGCCAGCGCCCTGGTCGCGTACCGGGCGATGCCCGTGAGCGCCGCCGCCTCGGGGCCGACGCCGCACACGTCGCCGAGCAGCAGGCCCCACACGCCGGGCCGGACCTCGAACAGGTCGTAGAAGTCCCCACCCACCTGCGCCAGCGCCTTGGCCGGACGGTAGCGGGCGGCCACCTCCAAGCCGGGCACGTCGGGCAGCACCGGTGGGAGCAGGGTCTGCTGCAGTGCACCGGCGACGCGGGCGCGCTCCTGGAACAGCGCCAGGTTGTCCAGAGTGCCGCCAAGGTGGGCGGCCAGGCCCTGGGCCAGGTCCTCCTCCCTGCTGGTGAAGGCGTTGGGCTCGGGGTGGGCGACGAAGAGGACGCCCAGCGCGTCACCGTAGCGGGACCGCACGGGGGCCCCCACCCAGCTTCGCAGGGCGCGCCCGTCCGAGAGGCGGCCGTAGTTGAGCTGCCCGGCGTCCCATTCGGCGGCGTCGTCTATGCGCAGCGGCGTGACCCGCCACAGCGCTCCCGCCAGCAGCGGGACCCGTGCGGGCTCGGGCGCCTCGGCCAGGAAGCCGTCGTCGCACGCGACCGAGGGGCCGTGCGGGCCCGCGGCCTCGGCCGGCACGAACATGGCAAGAGGCGCACCCGTCACGTCTCGCGCCACCTCGGTGACGCCGTAAGCCAGATCCTCGGCATCGACCTGCGATGTGAGCGTCCCGAGCCGACAGAGGACTGCTTCCAGGCGGGCGACATCGGCACTGAGGCGGTTGTTCTCGGCCTCCAGGTGTTCGCGCTCGGCCCACAGCCGGGCCAGGGACGCCTCGTGCGTCACCGGCGCGGCGCCCTGTGGCCTGGGCCCGCCGGTGCCGCCAGGCTGGGCCACTGCCGCGTCAGTGCTCAGACCGGGCAGGGGCCCGGTCCCGCCGAGAGTGCTGCTCAACATGGGCGGTATGGCTCCTCACGCGGTCCGTTACTAGCAGCACGGGGAGGGCTGCCGTCGACGCCCCTGGTCGCGGTCCCTGAGACCGCTACGGCCGACCCGCTCACGACCACCTCCCGGCTGAGGGTGCGAACTCCGCCTCATCTTCATCGGCACGAGGGCCGCGGGAAGTGAGCGCCGACGGTACCCGCAACGTGGGTGCAGGTGGCACAGGGCCGACCGCCGGCGTACTCCGGACACACCAGTGGCGCCCCGAAGGGCGCCACTGACGGAGCAGATCGAGCGGCGGATCTCGGATCCGCTCTGCGGAGCAGGCGGCGGGTTCCCGCTCCGGGTGTGAGATTACACGTCACGAACGCCGTTGCCAAGTGTGCGCGACGAAGGCAGGCCAAAGGTGGGAGCGGTTCCGATTTCGATGGGCATTTCGCGAGTTTGGTACCACTTTTGCGGCACCGCCCCCACCACGCACAGTGGCCGGCACCGGACGCGTCACGGCTGGTCAGAGCCCTGCGCGGACGCCGCTGCTCCTATTTTGCAGCCCGCCCCGTCAGGGACCAACGGCCCTGGTCCGACCAGACGGCCTAATGCCCACTCCGCCGATGCCGAAAGAGGAACAACCTGGTTGCGAGGCCGTCTCGGGGACCTGGCGGGTGGAGGAAGGAGAGGCGTCTGTGGCGATCCTGGTCGTGGACGACAGCAGGGCGATGCGCATGATAGTGATGCGCGAGCTGCGCAAGGCCGGCTACGAAACGCGCGATGTGATGGAAGCGGAAAATGGGCGACAGGCTCTCGAGCGCATCCGTGACGGCGGCGTCGCCCTTGTGCTCTCCGATTGGAACATGCCCGAAATGACCGGCATGAACTTGCTCGAGGTGTTGCGCAAGGAAGGCAACCAGGTGCCCTTCGGGTTCGTGACCTCCGAGTCCACGCCCCTGATGCACCGCGATGCCCTCGACGCCGGGGCCGACTTCGTCGTGACCAAGCCTTTCTCGGGCAACGACCTGGCCGACCAGGTGGAGCTGGCGCTGGGTGGCCATCGTCAGGCTGACGGCCTGGGCGCGGCGGTCTCCAACGGCCCCGAGACGGTTGCCTCCGTCCTCTGCGGTCTCCTCGGTTGCGACGTGACGACGTCGCCGTCCGAGCCCCCGCGCCCCCAGAAGGCAGGTGTGGTGGCCCGCTACCGCGGCGACGGCGAGTCGCAGCGGGCCCTGTTCGTCGCCGAGCTCGAGGTGGCTGCGAGCCTCGGAGCGGCGCTGTCGAGGGTGCCTGCCGGTGCCGTACAGGAAATGGTGGCGGACGCCGAGCTCCCCGAGACCGTCGAGGCCAACGTTTACGAGGTGGTGAACGTGCTGTCCAAGGCCGTGCCCGGTTACGGGCAACGGTGGCTCCTGGAGGGGATGAAGGTCTTCTCCCTGCTGTCCGAGCACGAGGAAGTACTGGCGGCGCAGCCGGGTTGGTGGCGGGGACCGGTCGAGGTGCGGGTCCCCGGCTACCTCTCGGGGCGTGCCGGTTTCCTCAGCGCCTGAGCCTGTGACCACAGGGCTCAGGGAGGAGCGCCGGTGACCGTAGCAGCAGAACACTTCCGCTACGTGCAGCAACTGGTAATGGAGCGTTCGGCGATCGTGCTGACCGAGGACAAGTCGTACCTGGTCGACGCCCGCCTGGCGCCGCTCGCCCGCGCCATCGGCGTCGCCGACGTGAACGGGGTCGTGGACCACGCCCGCTCGCGGCGTGACCCGGCGTTGGAGCAGCGCATCGTGGAGGCGCTGACGACAAACGAGACTTCGTGGTTCCGCGACACCAGGCCGTTCCACGCCCTCGAGCACCTCGTGCTACCCGCGTTGATCGAGCGCAAGCGGGCGTCGCGGGTGCTGAGGGTCTGGAGCGCCGCCTGCTCCACTGGTCAGGAGCTGTACAGCCTGGCGATCCTGCTGGAGGAGAAGTTCCCTCAGCTGCGCCGCGGCTGGCAGGTGGAGCTGGTGGGCACCGATCTCAACACCGAGATGGTCCGCCGCGCGACGGAGGGCCTTTACAGCAACCTCGAAGTCAACCGAGGCATGCCGGCCAACCTTCTGGTGCGCTACTTCGAGAAGGAGGGGGCTCACTGGAGAGCGAGGGAGACCGTCCGCGACCGTTCGCGCTTCGTCAAGCTCAACCTGGTGGGCAAGTGGCCTCCGATGCCTACCTTCGACGTGGTCCTGCTGCGCAACGTGCTCATCTACTTCGACACCAAGGTGAAAACCGAGGTGCTCTGCCGTGTGGTCAAGCAGATGGCGCGGGGCGGCTACATGCTCCTCGGTACTGCCGAGACCCCCAGCGGGCTCTGTCCCGACCTCGTTCCCATGCCGACGGACGGCACCGTCGTGTACCACCTGCCAGTCGGATGACATGCGGTCCGGTCGCGAGGGTGGGGCATGGCTCCGCTGCACATGTCGATCGCCCCACCCCGCCGGCGCCATTGGCTAAGCAGGTCGATTTCCCGGTCGATAGGAGCTCGGACGACGTAACACGGTCGGCAGCACGGCATCGCTGCCGGTGGCGACCGTGGCGGGCGCGAGGAGCGGGCGGCCGGTTGAGCACATGGTGAACAAGGAGCCGAAGCGTCTCCTGGCCGGCGAGCCCATGCCGGCACTGGCTACGCCCGTCGCCGTGGCCACGACGACGGCGCTCTTCACCGCGTCCGTCGCCCTGGGAGCGGCAGCGCTCGACATCGCCTATCCCTGGGCCGACCGTGGCTATGAGGCCCGGCTGCTACTGGCAGATGTCGCGGTTGTCGCCGCCGCGGTCTCGGTCCTGTCCTTTGCCAGGCGGGCCTCGTTCCCGCGCTGGGCCCACCGCGCCATCAACTTCGGTGGCCTGGTCTTGCTCACGTGTTTCGTGCTCTTTTCGGGACAGCGCGAGATGTCCGGCGCCGCTGCCGTCGTGTACGTCTACATACCGGTCTCCAGTTTCCTCTTCTGCCGGCTGTGGGCTGCTGCCCTCACCGAGATGGTCGCCGCCGCGTGCATCGCCGTGGAGGGTTCGACGGGGCGTATACCCGGGGCCGAGGCGGTCACCCTCGTCACGGCTACGGTTGCCCTGTCGACCGTCATCGCCTCGCTGGTCCGCTCGGCCCAGCAGACAGCTGTGACCGACCAGCTGACTGGGTTACCGAACCGGTCCGCTCTCGAAGCGCGCCTGCAGCTCGCTGTCGTGAACGCGAGCCGCACCGGACAGGCGCTCTCCCTCGCCCTCATCGACGTCGACCGCCTCGACCTGGTCAACCGGCGCATGGGCCAGGACGCAGCCGACGACCTGCTCCGCCGCGTCGCCCGGATCCTGAGAGGCGCCTTGTCGCAGCGAGTTCTCGTTGCACGCTACGGGGGTGGCAGTTTCGCCGTCGTCTTCGAGGGCCTGGATGTCCAGGAGGCCAAAGCAGCATCGGAACGGTTGCACGCATCGGTGGACGGCGAGCTCAGCTGCAGCGTCGGCTTGACACAGGTGGCTCCCAACGACAGCGCCCTGTTGATGCTGGGCCGTGCCCGCAGTGCCCTGTTCGAGGCCAAGCAGCCCGGGCGGGACCGTTCCACCGTGCGCGTGAACGACTGGCGTCAGGCCGACGAACTGGCTACTGCGATCACCGACGGCCAACTGCGCGTCCTGTACCAACCGATCGTGTCGCTGCCGACCGGCGAGCTTGTCGGCTGCGAGGCCCTCGTGCGTTGGCAGCACCCCGAGCACGGCATGGTGCCACCGGACAAGTTCATCCCTGTGGCAGAGGAGACGGGCCTCATCGTCGAGCTGGGCCGTGAGGTCCTGCGCCAGTCGGCACTGGCGATGTCGAGCTGGCCCTGGGGTATCCGGGTGTCGGTGAACGCCTCCGGCCCCGAGCTCGACCGGCCCGAGTTCGCGCTGGACCTGCTGCACTCGCTGTCGCATACCGGGCTCAGCCCCAAGCGCCTGGTCATCGAGGTGACCGAGTCCCGCCTGGAGAACGACTCCAGCGTGATGCTGGCCAACCTCAACCAGTTGCGCCGCTACGGCGTGCGGATCGCCCTGGACGACTTCGGCACGGGGTACTCCTCGCTCAGCCGCCTGTCCAACCTGCCCATCGACTACGTGAAGATCGACCGGTCTTTCGTGTCCGCCATAACGGAGGAGGCCACCGAGGCGCCCATCATCTCGGCCGTGTGCACGCTCGCCCGGGCCACGGGCATCATGGTGGTGGCGGAAGGGATCGAGACGCCGCAGCAGGCCCGGGTCCTCTTCGACAACGGGTGCAACCTCGGGCAGGGCTACCACTTCGGGCGGCCCGGCCCGGTCGAGGCCTTGCTGGACATGAAGGGCGGGTTGCCCCGGCGGACGGGGCACGAGCTGCCGGGAGCGGAGCCGACCGACGCCCAGTCCTCCAGACGAGCCCGTCTCCGCCCGCTCGCCGCCCATGAGGCCACCTCCGCCAGCGCGTTCACCGAGGCCATGGCGAGCCCAGGCGAACCAGGCGAGGTGGCGGCCGACGTGGTGGGCGATGCGGCGGGCACAGCCACACCGTCAGCCGACCCTCTACCGGCTGTCGATGGCGCACCGGCTCTCGACGCCGAGACCGCGGCCACTCCAGGGGAGCAGGATGCCCCAGTGCCATTGCCGAGGGCCCGGACCGCTCCCCGGGCCGGCCTCCCGGGGGGTCACTGGCTGCGGCCGGGACCGGCCGAGGACGATGCCGAGCTGACAGAAGGCGTGGCAGATACCCTCCAAGGCGTGGGCGCACCGCCGACGGGCCACTAGGCCGAGGGCCCGGGAAGAGGCTGGGACAGCATCCGGCCGGACCTGGTTTGGTAGGCTGAGCGCCCGGACAACCGTCTTGCGAGCGTCGTACAGAGGCAGTACATCAGCTTCCCAAGCTGAGAACGCGGGTTCGATTCCCGTCGCTCGCTCTCTCGAAAAAGTCCTGGTCAAGGCCTATAAAGCGCCCTCCTCGGGGGGCGCTTTCGTCGTGTCTTGGGGCTGGCGTGCGCGATTCGTGCGCGAACGGTTTGGGGCGGCGTGGAGTTGCGCGTGGGTTCTCTGCCGGGTGCGGGGTGGGTTCAGGCCGCGCCGATGGAGTCAAAGGCGCCGTCGTGGAGGGCGTCGGGTGCCAGGTCGGCTCCGTTGGGCCACACGACCGTGCGGGTCTCCGGATCGATCGTGGCTTGGGCGAAGAACTCGACCTCGCGTGGGGGTTCGAAGACGGGTCCGACCGGTCCGGAGAGCTTCGCCTCTAGGTCGACCGTGCGTACCGTGCCATCGGCGAAGGCGACCTTGAGTCGGTGGCTTCGGTGGGGGGTGAGGAGGAGGTCTTGTCATGGTCACTCGACTCATCACGGACAGCTGGCGGCCAGGCGGCCCTCATGGCGGGAAGCGCCAGCGGCTACGTGACGCCCGGCTGTCCATAGAGGTGGAGGTGTAGATGGCACTCGACGACTTACCGGAGTTCTTGACGGTGGAGGAGGCGGCTCGTGTGTTGCGCATCGGACGCACCTCGGCCTATCTGCTCACCCAGCGGTGGCGGCACACCAGCGGGCAGAGCGGACTGCCGGTGCAGCGGCTGGGCCGTCTCTTGCGGGTGCCTCGCTCGGCGATCGAGCGGATGGCTGTCTCTCCGGGAGACGCGGGGTGACCGCCGGGCCGGGCCTGCCGTTGGATCGGTGGGCGTCGACGGATGTGCTGGGGGCGGTGGTCGATGTGGAGATCACCGTGCTGCTGCGCCGTGTCCCGTCGAAGGATGAGGCACTGTTGGCGTTGGCGGCGCGCCGGGAGTTGGAGGACCGGATGCGCCGGCACCGGTGGCTGGCGATGGAGACCGCCCGCAAGGCCGGTGCAAGCTGGGCGGAGATCGCCGCCGCGGCCGGGATGGAAGCGCCTGCCGCCCGGCGGCTCTACGAGCAGACCCTGGCCGGCCAGAAGGCGTTCGGATATGCGAGCCGAACCGAGTCGATCCCGGCGGCCCGGAGCTGTAGGCGATGCCGGCAACCACCACCAGACAGCCGGCCCCGGCGACCGGCCGCGCACCGGCCGCGCACCACGTCGTTGACGATGCCCGCCCCGTCCCCTCCCAAGACCGTCACTCTCTCCCTCCCTCCCTGTCCTGGCTTTCCCCATCCTCGCCTCCCTCTCAGCCGTCCCATCCCCAGCCGCTCATCCTCCCGCTTCGTCTCCCATCGCCCGTCTTCTATCCGGCCTCGGCAGACACCTCTACCTGGCGAGGGTGACGGTGGGCGGGGACGCGATCACGACCGGGATATAGGGCAGCCCGGAGGTCATATCCGCGATCACCCGGACGACCATCCCCGAGCGGCACTTAGTGGGCATGCCCCAGTTCCATCTCGCTGGGTGGTATGGGACGCCCGACCCGGTGTTCTAACACCTCGGCGGTCGCAACTTCGACGTCCGCCCCCGCGACCAACGAACGAGCAGGTCAGGGCCGGTGCGAGAACTCTGGCCATCTGCCTTTGTGGGGCGCCATGCACCCTTCACCGAGGGTCACAAAGTGTGGGGGCCGGGTCGGCCCCGGCACACCGCACTCGTTGTCTCCTCGTCCCGGGCCGCTACGACGACTTGTGGATCACGATGTCCCCCGAGGCGATCGGCTCGGTGTTCGCTTGGCTCAGCGCCCCGCTGCCGCCCGCCACGTTGTCATAGATCAGGGTGTGGGTCGTGGTGTCGGTGATCTGGATCCTGAAGCCGTCCGGACTGGTGGCGCAGCTGCCGGTCACGTCGCAGTCGTAGGCCTCCACAAGGAAGGTGTAGCTGTCGGTTGAGCCCTTGATGGTGCCGGTGCCGGTATAGCGGGCGAGCGGGCCCGAGATCACTAGCGACCCGGAGTCGTAGTTGCTGGAGTGGAAGTTCACGTCGCCGGCGTAGAACTGGAACTCGGTCTGCCCGACGGGCGTGTTGCTGCCCACCTGGTACTTGGAGACGAACCCGAAGTGGGCGGGACCGGTTAGGGTCGGGTCGGCGGGGAAGGCGCCGGCGGGGGAGTTGATCGTGCCGCCGCCGGTGACGAAGCCGGCCTCGGGGTCGTAGACGACCGCGTACTGGTAGGTGCTGCTGCCGGTGGCTGCCGGGGAATTGCCGTCGCTGACTGTGACGGTCACGGTGTACACGCCGGCCGCGGTGTAGGTGTGGCTGCCGCTCGCAGTGCCAGTGCCGGTGCCCGCGGTTTCGCTCACGGTCGCCGCCGAGGTGGTGCCGTCACCCCAGTCGATGGTGGCGGTGTGGCCGTCGGCACTGCCAGGGTCGGTGAAGCTGGCACTGACCGCGACGGAGGTGTTGATCGCCACCGGAGCAGACGGTCCGGTCACAGTGCCGACCGTGATCGGGGCGTTGGACGCCGTCAACTGCGCGGTGCTCGTCACCGTGGGGTTGACGCCGTCGCTGCCGGTCAGGGTGAGGGTGTAGCTGCCCTGGTCGGTGCAGGTGACGGTGGTGTCGAGCGCGGCCGGGTTGGCGAAGGTGCAGGTGCCGTCGGTGCCGCTGTTGGCGGTAGCGGTCCAGGCGGTCGTGACGGTGTCCCCGTCGCTGTCGGTGGCGGTGCCGCTCAGGTTGATCGCCGAGCCTTCGGCGCCGCTGTATCCGCCGGTGCCCCCGCCCGCACTCACGACTGGCGGCGTGTTCAGAGTGAACGGCGCCGAGTTGGTCCCGGTTCCCGCCGGTGAATCCCCGTCGCTCACGGTGACCGTCACGGTGTAGGTACTCGGCTGGGCGTAGATGTGGCTGCCGCTCACCGAACCCGTGCCCGAGCCCACGGTCTCGGTCACCGTCCCCGGTGTGGTGGTGCCGTCACCCCAGTTGATGGTCGCGGTGTGGGCGTCCGTGGTGCCAGGGTCGGTGAAGTTGGTGCTGACCACAAGCGAGGTGCTCTTCGGCTGTCCAGCGGGGGCGGAGACCGTGATCGGGGCGTTGCTCACGGTCAACTGCGCGGTGCTCGTCACCGTGGGGTTGACGCCGTCGCTGCCGGTCAGGGTGAGGGTGTAGCTGCCCTGGTCGGTGCAGGTGACGGTGGTGTCGAGCGCGGCCGGGTTGGCGAAGGTGCAGGTGCCGTCGGTGCCGCTGTTGGCGGTAGCGGTCCAGGCGGTCGTGACGGTGTCCCCGTCGCTGTCGGTGGCGGTGCCGCTCAGGTTGATCGCCGAGCCTTCGGCGCCGTTGTACGGTCCGCCGACGTCGACGGTCGGGGGCGCGTTGACGATGACCTGCGTCGAGCCGCTACCGGTCCCGGGCTGGACATCGCCATCGCTTACCGTCACCGTCACGCTGTAGGAGCCACCTGCCGCGTAGGCGTGGTTCCCGCTCACCGAACCCGTGCCTGAGCCGACGGTCTCTGTCACGGTTCCCGTTGTGGTCGTGCCGTCGCCCCAGTTGATGGTCGCGGTGTGGGCGTCGGCGGTGCCGGGATCGGTGAAGTTGGCGCTGACCGTAACGGGACTGTTGATCGGCACCGCGGCAGACGGTGATGCGGTGACGGTCCCAACCGCGATCGGCGCGTTGCCGACCGTCAACTGGGTCGTGCTCGTCACCGTGGGGTTGATGCCGTCGTTGGCGGCGAGCGTGAGGGTGTATGTGCCGTCGCCGGTGCAGGTGACGGTGGTGGCAAGCGCGGCCGGGTTGGCGAAGGTGCACGTGCCGTCGGTGCCGCTGCTCGGGGCCGCACTCCAAGCGGTCGTGACGGTTGCCCCGACGTTGTCGGTTGCGGTGCCGCTGACGTTGATCGCCGAGCCCTCGGCGCCGTTGTACGGCCCGTCGGCGCTCGCGGTGATGGGCGCGTTGACGACGACCTGTGCAGAGTTGGTCCCGGTCACCGCCGCTAAGAGGGTGTTGCCGGGGAGGCACATCCCCCCATAGAACCCGTCGGGCACGCACTCTGCCTGGTCCGACACCGACACCGACACCGCGTAAGTGCCTGGGGTGGCGTAGGAGTGGCTGCCGCTCACTGAACCTGCCCCCGAGCCCACCGTCTCGGTCACGGTTCCCGTTGTGGTGGTGCCGTCACCCCAGTCGATGGTCGCAGTGTGAGCGCCGACGGTGCCGGGGTCGCTGAAGGTGGCGTTGGCGGTGACGGGGGTGTTCACCGAGGCGCCGAGAGCGGGTAGTCCGGTGATCGCTCCGACCGTGATCGGGGCGTTGGCCAGCGTGAGCCCTGCCGTCGAGAAGTAGGTCGTCCAGTTGTTGACCCCGTCGCTGACGGTCAGGCTCAGCTCGTAGTGTCCTTCGTCGGTGCAGGTCACCGTGGTGTCCAGGGCGGCCGGGTTGGCGAAGGTGCATGTGCCGTTGCCGGACTCGGCGCCTAGAGGGATGCTCCACTGGCTCGTCAGGGTGTCACCGTCCGGGTCGACGGCGGAACCGTCCAACGTGACCGGGCTGCCTTCGGTTCCCCTATAGAGGGGCCCTCCAGCGCTCACGGTCGGGGGCGTGTTGGCCACGACGGTGATCTGGATCGACTGGGAAGCGGTGACCGGCGGGTTGAGGCCATTGCGCACCGTCACCGTCGCCGTAAAGGTACCCGCCTTGGCATAGGTGTGGGTAGCAGACACGAAACCAAACCCGGGGGTAACGACGCCGGGGAGCGGTGTTGAAATCGTGCCGTCGCCCCAGTCGACGGTGGCGCTCTCTACGTCAGCGGTGTCGGGGTCGGACCAGTTGGCGTCGACGGTGACGGGGCTCGCAGTCGTCAGCGTGTACTGGTCGACGACCGCCGTGTCGAAGACGGTGATGGGGGCCGGGGTGACCGTCAGCTGCGCCGTGCTCGTCGCCGGGACGGTGAGCCCGTCGTCGGCGGTCAGGGTCAAGGTGTAGGTGCCCGGACCGTTGCAGGTGACGGTCGTGGTCAGTGCAGCCGCGTCGGCGAAGGAGCAGGTGCCATAGGCGCCACTGTTGGCGGTGGCGCTCCAGGCCGTGGCGGGAGCCGACTGGTAGTTGTCCGAGGCCGTACCGCTGACGGCGATCGGCGAACCTCCCTGCCCGCTGTACCCGCCACCGGCCGAAACGGTTGGCGGCGCGATCGCGATCGCCGACACGGTGTTCGAGCCGGAGTTGGCCACGTAGACCCTGTCGGTGCCGGGGTCGACCGCCACGCCGGTCGGACCGCTCCCCACTGCGAAACTGGCCGTGATCTGACTTGTCGCCAGGTTGACCACCGTCACGGTGTTGTTATCGCTGGTCACATAGGCGTACGAGGTGTCGGCGTCCACCGTGACGCCCTCGGCGCCAGCCAGGTTGGCCGGAATGTACCCGGTTACGTTGTTTGCCCCGTTTAGCGGCACCAATGCGCTAAGCCCGGCAGTCGCGTAGACCATGTCGGTGCTCTCGTCCACCGCCACGCCCATGAGCAGGTCGCCGGCCATCCCGGTGGACGGCGAAGGCGTGTTGGTCGAACCGTCGATGATCCAGAGATTGTCCTGCGTCGTCACATAGACCCGGTCGGTGAGCGAGTTCACCGCGACACCGGTCGGGATTTCCAAGTCGGGCAAATCGATCGAGGTGGCGACCTGGTTGGTCGAGCCGTTGATCACCGCGACCGCGTCATCTGCGTCTGCGGTTGGATAACTTGCCACATAGATGGTGTTGGTGACGGGGTTCACTGCCATGGCTTGGGGAAGCATGCGGGCGCCGGCTGGATCTAAGGGCAGGGTGATCGTGGTCGCGATCTGGTTCGTAGCCCCGTCGATCACCGCCACCTGGCCCTGGAACACGCTCAAAGTGGAGCCGCCGATCGTCAACGACACGGTCGTCTCATACGCCGCATAGATGGTGTTGGTGGCGGGGTTCACTGCGATGGAGTCATGGCCAGGCCCTGGAAAAGAACCGGCGGCGGCGGTAAGATCGATCGTGGCGGTCACCTGGTTCGTCGCCTCGTCGATCACCGACACACTGTTGGAGCTGTTGTTGACCACATAGACCATCTGAGTCGTGGGATTCACCGCCACGGCTGTCGGATTGCTCCCGACGGGGATGGTGGCAGTGGGCGAGCCGGTCGGGGTCGCCGACGCCGGAGCCACGAAGGCCAGCCCGGAGGCGACGACCGGTGCGAGCGCCGCCACAGCCCAGCGCGCCTTGCCCCCTCGAGGCCACGCGAAGAGCCGCGGGAGGCGGCCACGGCGCATTCTCCGCCGATGCAGCTCAGCTGTTCCGTCGCCGCTGAGGGACGGAGCTACCGCCTCGCCCTTCGAAAAGACACGTGACTGCCGATGCCAACGCAACGCGGAACCCCTCTCGGTACGCTACCGACCCACAGCAGGTCGGACTTCGATGTGATGCGCCCCTCAACCCGATGCACCTAGCCAATGGCGTAAATGCAACCCGTAGGGGGTGTGCGACAAATTCGTAGGTTGAGCCTCGGCCCAAAGCAGGCGGCCCCTGCTGCCCCTGGGGCCGCGGCCGGAACGGACACTCGGTGTTCCTGGCAATGTAGGGACGGATCATGGTGTGGGCCTCGCCGCGTTTGGGTCAACAGGTCGGACGGTAGCGGAGCCGGGTCGGGTTCGCGACGTGGGAGACCACCTGTATTTGCGGGGGCCGACCGAGGAGTTTTGGCGGGGTATGATCGGCACCGGTGACCACGGTTGTAGTCGCGCCAGTGCTTCTGGAGCGAGACGCGCCTCTAGCCCGGATCGATCAGCGCCTGGGTGACGCGATCGCGGGCCGCGGTTCGCTGCTGCTGCTCGAGGGGCCGGCGGGGATCGGCAAGTCGCGGTTGATCCTGGAGGCAGGCCTACGTGGTCGCAAGCTTGGCCTCACGACCCTGAGCGCCAGGGGATCGGAACTAGAGCGGGAGTTCGCGTACGGGCTGGTGCGCCAGCTGTTCGAGGCTCTGTTGGTCGCGGCGTCGCCCTCGGAGCGAGCGGAGCTGCTTGCGGGCGCGGCCGGGCACGCGGCGGCCCTGCTCGGCGTCGCGCCACCTGAGGGTGAGGTCACCGAGGCGCTGCCCGACCCTTCGTTCGCGATCCTGCACGGCCTCTACTGGCTGTGCGCGAACCTGGGCCGGCTCTCCCCGCTGCTGCTGTGCATCGACGACGTCCACTGGGCTGACCAGGCGTCGCTGCGCTTCTTGCACTACCTCGGGCGAAGGGTTGACGAGCTGCCGATCGCGGTCGTGGCTGCGGCACGGCCCGCTCGGTCGCCTGATGATCCGCCGGTTCTGGCCGCCCTCTCCGGCGAACCTCCCACGGAGGTGGTTGCGCTTGCGCCGTTGACCGCGCGGGCGGTGGCCGAGCTGGTGGGGCTGGGTCTCGGCTCCGACGTGGAGCCGGCTTTCGGGAACGCCTGCCATCAGGTCACCGGCGGCGTTCCATTTCTCGTGCGGGAGCTCGTACGCGCCATTGGTGAGGAGGGCATCGAGCCGACGGCGGCGGCCAGTCCGCGCCTCGAGATGCTCGCCCCCCGCGCGGTTTCGCAGTGGGTCGTGCGGCGGCTGAGCCGCCTGTCAGCCGTCGCCCGCGGGCTGGCAGGAGCGGCCGCCGTTCTAGGTGAGGCCGAGCTTCGACTGGCTGCCTCCCTCGCCGGGTTGGACCTAAGGAGAGCCGGTGCCGGGCTCGACGAGCTGGCCGTCGCCGGGCTCCTGGAGGAGGGTCGGCCGCTGCGCTTCGTGCACCCGCTGGTACGGGCGGCGGTGGAGGCGGACCTCAACCCCGGTGAGCGGGCAGCCCTGCACGCGGCGGCGGCGCGCGCCCTGGCGAACGAGGGCGCGTCCGCGCAGCTCGTCGCGGCCCACCTGTTGGCGACCGATCCCGCCCGGGACGATTGGGTCGTCGATTCACTCTGCGCGGCCGCCAAGACCGCGATCGCGAACGGCGCTCCAAGCTCGGCCGTCGCGCATCTGCGGCGGGCGTTGGCCGAGCCCCCGCCCGAGCCCGTTCGCCCCGATCTCCTGCGCCAGCTGGGCTTCGCCGAGTCCTACGCGGAGGACCCGCTAGCGGTGACCGATCTCGAGGCTGCACTCGAGGCAGCAACCGACGCGAGCGCCCAGGTCACGATCGCGCTCGAACTGGCAGCCCTGCTTCAGGTCGATGGCCGCACCCGCGAGGCGCTAGCGGTGCTCGAGAAAACAGGCGCCCGTCTCAGCGGTCTCGACCGTACTGCGGCCCTGACGCTCGAGGCTGCCGCCCTCGGCGTGGCCCAGCTCGACGCTGACACCGCGGACGCGGCCGCAACGCGGATCGCGCACCTGCGCGGGTTGGACGAGAAAGACGTTCCGTCGAACGTATTCGGCACGCTGGCGCTCGCCGCTTCCATGGCGATCGAGCCGGCGGAGACGGTCGTGCGACTCGCGCTCCGCGCGCTCGAGGAGGCCCCGAAGTTCCTGTCGGTGGTGCGCGAGCGACCCCAGTTCTTCTACTATCCCTGCGCCGCGCTTGTCCTCGCGGAGCGCTACGACGAGGCGCTGCCGCGTTTCGACGAAGCTCTAGCGGACGCCCGCCGGCTCGGCTCGTTGCGGCACGTGCTCGTCGTTTCGTGCTACCGCGCCCTTGCTCATTTCCGCCTCGGCAACCTCGCCGAAGCCGAAGCGGACGCCCGCGCCGCGCTCGAGACTGCCCCCCGCCCGCCCGGGCCCCCTGCCGCCCACGCCCTCGTGGTGCTGCTCGAGTCGCTTGCGGAGCGCGGTGAACTCGAGGCGGCCGAAGCGGCCAATCAGCGCTACCGGCTCGCCGAGCAGTACCCGTCTATGGTCTACGGCGGCTATGTGCTGGCGGCCCGAGGCCGGCTCAGCCTCGCCAAGCATCGTCCGGCGGCGGCGCTCAAAGACCTCCTGGCCGCCGGTGACCTCTTCACTCGCATCCACAACCCGAGCCCGCCGACCACGCCGTGGCGCTCCGACGCCGCCCTTGCCCACCTGGCGCTCGGCCAACAGGACGAAGCGAGGGCGCTCGCGGCCGAAGAGCTCGCGCTCGCCCAGGCCTACAACGCCCGGCGTGTTCTCGGCATGGCGCTGCGGGCAACCGGCCTCGCGGAGGACGGCAGGCGTGGCATCGAACTGCTCGGCCAGGCGGTACGGGTGCTCGAGGGTTCCGGGGCGCGACTCGAGCACGCCCGCGCCATGACCGACCTTGGAGCAGCGCTGCGGCGCGCCGGGCAGCGAACGGAGAGCCGCGAGGTGCTGCGCCCGGCGCTTGACCTCGCCCATCGCTGCGGGGCGCTCGCTTTGGCAGAACGGGCTCGCACCGAGCTCATCGCCGCCGGCGGGCGACCCCGACGACTCCTCCTCACGGGACCCGACTCGCTGACCCCAAGCGAGCGTCGCGTCGTCCGGCTAGCCGCCGTCGGCCTTACCAACCGCGACATCGCCCAAAACCTGTTCATAACCACTCGAACCGTCGAAGGGCACCTCACCCGCGCCTACCAGAAGCTTGGGATCACCAACCGCGCACAACTCCCAGCCCTTCCAGGCCTGACACATGTTGGCGGCAACGTTGATTGAGGACGCCGCGGCGGTGCCGAGGTCCAGGGCCTTTATGTGGTAGCGGCTGGCGATGCGCTAGTCCAAGGCCGCAAAGACGCCCATGCGGACGGGGGAGCCACCGTGTCTACCGCCACCCCGACCACCCTGACCGCCGGGTAGTGATCGCCGGCAACGAGGGGACCGACATGCCCGCTGGTACCCTGGCAGCGATCTACCGCCAAGCCGGGATCGACCCTCCCGGACGGCGATGAGGAGGCCCTGATGCGCTACAGCGTCGTCTACGAGCAGGGAGACACCAGTTGGGGCGCCTACGTCCCCGACCTTCCCGGGTGTGTCGCCGTGGGAGCCACCCGGGCCGAGCTCGAGACCCTGATCGTCGAAGCGATCGGCGCCTACCTGGACGACTTGCGCGACTCCGGGCATCCCGTACCCCACCCCGGAGCGCCACTGGGCTGGTCGATGTCGCCTGACGAGAGCGCGCCCACCCCGAACGGGACGACAGCTACTACGCCGAGCGGGACCTTGTCCCCGCCGGGCGCTCCACGAGCTTGAGACAGCCCAAGCCGCCCGCCAAGCGTGGCTCCGAGCCCACACCGAAGCCACCGACCACCTCGCCGAGCTGGCCAGGAAGATCCGGGACGCCAAGGCTGGCACCCGATCCCACACGAGCGGGATCGGTGGGCGAGACCAAGACCCCCGGACTCGTCCGGGTTCGTCAGGCACCGGTGCTACAGCTCGTCGAGCAGCTGTCCTCAGACGGGTCCACGAACCCGCCGGAAGCGACCCCTGGAGCGACAACCAGCCGAGCAGCGGGTGCGGGCCGGAACTCTGAGAGCGGGCAAGGAGACTGGTGACCGACAGTGGGCCCGCAGCGGCCCTGTTTTCAGCCGCGCTCGGTCGCCGCGCTCTGCTCCGCTCCGCCCTCCATGCCCGTCCATATGGGCTGGTTACCCTGGTGATCCGTTAGTGTTCCGGCGGCGCGGAACGACCACTCTGGGGCTAAAACTCAAGAGGCCTCTGGGCACGGTATCGTTCCGCCCAATACCGGTTGGCCCCATCAGCCTGCCGGTGAGTGAGCGGTTCCGCTACATGGCCAGCTGGTAGCTCGAGGCCCAGGAAGTGCGTAATGCGGCCGACGGTACCGGCCATGTCCGCGACCAAGTCCTCATAGGAGACGACAAGCGGGACGACAGCGGTCGTGTCGAACCATTCACGCCAGGCCAGGTTGTGTTCCCTGATCGTCCCTACGTAACGGTCAATGTCGTCGATGTCGATCATGGGGCGTCGGCCGGGGACGACACTGTCACCGTCCTGCCAGCACCCCGTTTGCTCCGCCTTGGCCCAAGACACAGCCTGGGCCACCACGTCACGTCGGTACAGGTGCACAAAACGCGTCTCGCCGAGTTCGGGCTGGATGACTTCCAGGTCGGTGCCGACCTGGTGCCCGTGGGCGGCACGAAGCTTGGCGACCACCTCGTCCATGGTTCCCCACATGACTCGTGCTCCGAAAACACCGTTGGACGTACTGCCGGCCACGATCGCAGCACCAACGTACTCCCGGTAGTCAAGGGG
This sequence comes from Actinomycetes bacterium, assembly GCA_021828475.1. Lineage (GTDB taxonomy): Bacteria > Actinomycetota > Acidimicrobiia > Acidimicrobiales > Palsa-688 > JAJZMF01. The sequence goes on along the minus strand of JAJZIY010000002.1, from coordinate 81,653 downwards.
GCCATCTGGGCCGCGCCGGACACCCCATGCCTCCGCATAGGAAGGCTCGTCGGGGAGCCGGAAGTACGACTCGGGCTTGCCGGCGACGCCCGTAGCGGCCAATAAGCCGCACAGCAAGGTGCTGCCGGTCCTCGGGGTGCCACAGATCAGGTGCGACTGGGCAGGGGCTACGGCGCTCACCTGGTCAGCTAAGCGCACAACTGCTATGTCCTGCCAGCGGATTATCGCTTTCGGCTGCGCCTCTCGACCGGGGCCCACGCAGGTAGCCCTATCGCGGTGGCGCCGTCGCCCGGCTGTACTACTCTTGTGCTACTGTACGGGCATGGCTGTCAGGAAGAAGCGATCGGTGTCGATCCCACCGGACCTCGACGCGCAGATCGAAGCGGCTGCTACTGAGGCCGGGGTCAGCTACAGCGCCTGGTTGGCGGCCACGGCGCTGAAGGAGTTCAAGATAAGAGCCGGCCTGGAAGCCGTCGCCGAGTTCGAACGCGAATACGGCCGTTTCAGTTCCGAAGAGATCGCCGAGGCTGAGCATTGGGCTCGTGAAGTCGTCGGGCAGTTGCGTCCCGACCGGCCCCGGGGTACGCGCAGCGCCTGATGGGAGTGACCTACGACTCGGGAGCGCTCATCGCTGCTGAGCGCGGCGAACGGCGGATGTGGGCTCGGCACGGTGCGCTCCTGGCCAACCGAACGCTCCCTACCGTCCCGGCTGGTGTAGTCGCCCAGACCTGGCGAGGTGGTAGCCGCCAGGCGTTGCTCTCGAGGCTCCTCGTCGGCTGCGACGTTGAAGCGCTCGATGATGACCAGGCGCGAAGAGTCGGGTCGGTGGTAGCCAAGGCGGCCACCACGGATATCGTCGACGCCAGCGTCGTTGAGGGAGCCTTGCGCCGCGTAGACTTGGTCATCAGCTCCGACCGCGGCGACCTGGAGGCCATCGCAACCGCAACCGGACGGTCGCTCAGTGTCCAGGAACCCTGAGCAAGCCAGTGCACACCGACGTCCAGCACAGAACGTCAGACGCCAGGCCGTGCACAGCGGCCCGTCTGTTTCGGACGGTCCCCTGCGCTTCGCCGACAAGCTGCTCGACGGCGGCCGCTTCTGCGCCACCTACAAGTGCGCCACCCCGGTGGCGCTCATCGACGTGTGCGCGGAGCCTGTTGGCCCCGACGGGGCGCCCAACAGAACAGGTGGCGGACCGGGCCGTGGCACGGCGCGTCCCAGAGCTGTTCTGGCCCAAGGCCGTGCCCCACACGGCGGCGCGCCAAGCTACCGCTACCTGCGTCACTCGGCCCAGGCCGGCGACCTGAAGCGCCCTGGGCTCCGGGACGCTCTCGCCCGGTCTTTGAGTTGGGGCAGCCTGGGACCTACGATGCGGTACGGAAAGGTGGGCTTATGTTCAGCGGCACCAACCTGCCTCGTATCGGCAGCTACAACATGAACGTCGTGCTCAGTGCGATCCAGGCCGGTGAGGGTATCAGCCGGGTCGAGATCGCCAAGCAGACAGGCCTCACCGCCCAGACCGTGTCGGTGATCGTGCGCCGTCTGATCGACCAGGGGATCGTGGAGGAGGGCGGGCCGGTCCCCTCCGGTGGTGGCAAGCCCCGCACGGCGCTCCGGGTAAACGCCAATGCGTCCTACGCCGTCGGCATCCACTTCGACCCCATAGAGGTCTCCGTTGTCGTGGTGGACCTGATGGGCCGCAAGTTGGCGCACTCCCGCAAGACGATCTCACCCGAACTGGAGCCGGAGGAGATCATCGCCGAGACGGCGGACATCGCGCACAGACAGTTGGAGCAGCTTGGCATCCCAGGCTCCCGGATCCTGGGCGTGGGTGCCGCATGTCCTGGGCCAATCGACCAGGACCAGGGCCTCGTTATCTCGCCGCCCCGACAGGACCGCTGGACCCAGGTGCCCATCAAGAACCTGCTCAAGAGGTACATGGACTTCGACGTCATCATAGACAACGACGCCAACGCGGCGGCCATCGGTGAACGTTGGTGCGGCCACGGGCGCACCACCTCCGACTTCGCGTTCCTGTACCTCGGCACCGGTATCGGTGGCGCCATGTTCCTCTCCAACGAGATCTACCGCGGCGCCTCACGCAACGCAGGCGAGTTCGGCCACATAGTCGTCGAGCCCAGTGGGAATCTCTGTTACTGCGGCAACACAGGCTGCCTCGAGTCCATGTGCAGCCCGGCCGCCATCGTCCGCGCCGTCCGAGCCGAACTGGCCCTCGGGAAGAGGAGCTCGCTGTCCCGTGTCTTCGACCGGGACCCTGAGCTGTTGGACCATCAGTCCATCTGCCTGGCTGCGGTGGCCGAAGACCCCGTGGCACGCCAGGTGGTGGACCGGGTGGCCGACTATATCGGGGCCTGCGCCGTCGTCATCGCCAATGCGCTGGACCCCGACCTGCTCGTCATCGGAGGCAAGAGCGTCAACCACGTCGCCCAGATCTACCAGCAGCGGGTGAGCGAGCTCGTCAGCTCCCGACCCTTGGCCCGCAAGACCCACACCATGCGCGTGGTCATCTCGGACATGGCCGATGCGGGGGCCGCTCTGGGCGCTGCGTCCCTTGTACTACACGCCGCCTACTCCCCGAGCACGGCCGACCTGGTCAGTGCCTAGCGCAACTGGTTGCAACAGGGGCCACGCGCCGCTACTCAGGTGTCGATGGGTGGTACCGGGAGCGACAGGTGACGACCAGCGAGCCGAGGTCGCCGCCACGGTGACAGGAGCCGACGTCCAACGACCACTCCTCGGGCAGGGGCGGCCCCGGCGTGTTATGCCCGGGGCCTGCCAGCCCGGGGCCTTTGGACGGGCATCACGATCGACGACCGGGCACCCCGGACGGCAATGGGCTCAGCTGCCCCTCTCAGGCACCGCCCGGGCTCTGCCCGGGCCCGTGCACTTCGACGGAGACGTCGGCGTCCTCGGGGCCGTAGGCTACGACAACCCTTGCCATCTGCGCCGGGCGGCCCGCAACGTCGACTGAGACAGTACGTGGAGCTGGCCGAGGTGGCTTGCAAGGTCAACGCCCCCCGGCGATCTTGCGGCTGCGCTGGTTCTGGCCCGGCTCGCCGTACGGGTAGTCGGCCGCACCTGGGTCGCTGGCGCTGTCCAGTGCGGCGACGTGCTCAGCCCCGAGGTCGAGCTCCGCTGCCCCCAGGTTGTCCTCCAACTGTTCGATGGTCCGGCAGCCGAGGATCACCGAGGTGACGGTGGGCCTCTCACGCAGCCAGGTCAGGGCCACCTGCGCCATGGAGGCCCCCGTCTGCTTGGCCACGGCACCGACGGCGTCCAGAACTTCCCAGGTCCTCTGCTGGCGGCTGCGCCTGTAGTACGACTCCACACCGCGGTCAGGGTTCTCGCCAAGACGGGTGGCGCCCGTGGGCACCTCCTCCTGCTTGTACTTGCCCGTCAGCCACCCGCCCCCGAGCGGCGACCAGGGCAGGAGGCCAAGCCCGTTGGCGGCGCACGCCGGGACCATCTCCCACTCCACTTCTCGGGCCAGCAGGTTGTACTGAGGCTGGAGACTGACCAGGGGCGTGTAGCCCCGGGCAGCGGAGACGTCGACGGCCCGCTGGAGCTGCCAGCCGGTGAAGTTCGACAGGCCGACGTAGTGGATCTTCCCCGCCCGCACGGCGTCGTCGAGCACCCGCAAGGTCTCCTCGAGCGGGGTCAGGGGGTCCCAGGCATGCACCTGGTAGAGGTCGATGCACTCCACTCCCAAGCGACTGAGGGAGGCGTCGATGGCCCGCCACAGGTGGCGACGGGACAGGCCGACCTCGTTGGTGCTGTCACCTGTCGGGAAGCGGCCCTTCGTGGCGATCACGACCGACTCCCTGGTCCCAGCTGACTGCCTCGCCAACCACCGCCCGATGATCGATTCTGACTCCGTGCCGCTGTAGACGTCAGCTGTGTCGATGAAGTTGCCCCCGGCAGCGATGTACCGGTCGAGCTGAGCGTGACTGGTCTTCTCGTCGGACTCCGAGCCAAAGGTCATGGTGCCCAGGCACAGTGTCGAAACCGAGCAGCCGCTGTTGCCTAGTGTGCGAAAACGCATGTCTTCTCCTTGGTTGTCGGGGCCGATGTAACCGGCCTGCGGCCGTCGCCAGGCCGGGTCGTCGCCCATGCCCGAGAGGCCAGGTGCAGTCTAGGTGGCACGGCACGGGTCATCCCTGTCCCGCTCGGCCGCCCTCTCGGGACCGGCCACGCGACGGCACGGGAGGACCGTCACTGCTCCGGACGCAGGCGCAGCGTAAGGATCTGGAACGGACGGAGCTGGAGGTGGACCTGGTTGCCCGCAGCCACGGACAGTTCCTCCAAACGGCGCTCGAGCAGATCTGTCACTTCCGCGCCTGCCAGGGAGAACGAGGTGGTGAGCACCCCGTCGGCCCGGCCCCCGAGCGCCTCGTAGCAGCGTACGACCACATCACCGCTGCGGTCGTCCGCGGCCTTGACGGCCTCCACGACGATGGCGTCATTGCTCAGAGCCACCAGGGGTGCCACAGGCGCCGCACCATTTGCCCGACGTGCGGGTAGGTTGAACCAGTACCCATGGCGCACCGCGTCCTCGACCGTGGCCCCGGGCACGATGGCGTAGCCGAACCGATGGAGCCCGCTCTCCCCTCTCGGGTCGGGGAAGTTGGCACTGCGTATTACCGTCATCCGGGCCTGTGCTGCTTTACCGCCACCCTGTCGGGGCAGGGACGAGACGTCGTGGCCGTAGGTGCCCGAGTTGACCAGCGCCACGCCGTAACCCGCCTCTCCCAGGTAGAGGTAGCGGTGAGCCACGGTCTCGAACCGGGCGTTGTCCCATGAGGTGTTGTTGTGGGTGGGCCGGCGAAGATGCCCGAACTGGATCTCGGCTACCGACTCGTCCGCATGCACATCGAGAGGCAGGGCCAGCTTCAGCAGGCGCTCGTGCTCGTGCCATTCCACCTCGAGCTCGACTACGAGGGCCTCACTGCCGGCTTCCAGGCGCAGGGTCTCGGTCACGCGGGAGGAACTGAACTCGTACTCCAGCTCGAGCACTGCCTCCTCGGGCCCGGAACTGCGCACGGCGATGCTCCGGGGCCGGCCGATATCGAGGTGGGAGTGGTTGTAGAAGGGGTCGATATCCCAAGCGGGCCAGTTGTTGGGGTAGTCGGGGTGCAGCTGCAGCACCTTGGCCACAAACCCGGCCGGTACGACCTCGCGGGCCGCCCTCTTGTCGAACAGGGAGACCAGGTGGCCGTCGTCGTCCAGTGCCACGCGCAGCAGGTCGTTCTCGAGCCTCGTCACACCGTAACCGGAGGCGAGCTTGGCACACGACGTCGGAGCCGTGCTTGCGTCGCAGGCCCGACGGGCGGGCCCCGACGTAGCCTGGCAAGTCACCGGACCGGCGCCTTCGCACCCCGAGCGCCGCAGCGTCGCCCTGGGTGGAAAATGCCGGTGGTACCGTTACGACAGCGCGCGCCCTTCTTCGACGGTGGGTTTCCCAATGGGCATGCCCTGGCGCCGTGCCGGCCACGTGGGCGGCACGTGACCGACTGGCGCCGGATTGGCGGATGGGCCAGTCGTGGTCATGACCGGGTGATGCCGTTCACGGCTCCCAGGGCGTTGAGCGAGCGGGGGTAGCCGATGAACGGGACGAGGACCGTGATGACGTCGAGGAGCTGCTGGCGGGTGTTGCCCACGTTGAGGTTGGCGGCGACGTGCCCCCTGGCTTGCGGGTCGGCTCCTCCGAGGGAGACCAGCAGTGCGAAGGTGATCAGCTCGCGGGTGACGATGTCGATCCCGGAGCGGGCCAGGTAGTCGCCGAAGCAGTTTGCCGAGAGGAACTGCTGGAAGTGCAGCTCGTCTTCGCCTGCGTTCTCGTACATCGCTTGGACCCGGTCGGCGCCGGCGATCTGCTCCTGCACCGCCCGGCCCTTGTCGGCGCGTGTTCCCGGGGCGGTGTTGGACTGCCCGGGCAGGGGCAGTTCGATGCCGCGGTCGGTGAGGACGTCGTTGGTTGCGTGGACGAAGTCGAAGACCCGTCCCATGCCTACGTAGGGGACGGCCTGGTAGACGATCTCCTTGGCCTCGACCGGCGTGACGCCGGCGGTGAGGGCGGCACCGAGCATGACCCGGTACTCGGCCGGCGCCCCGCACGCGATCAGGGCAGCGAGCTGGACCATGAGCCTGGTCCGGGTGTCGAGCCGGCTGTGGGCCAGTACCTCGTCGAAGGCGAAGTTGTCGAAGACCTCGACCAGCTCCGGGTCGGTGGCGGCAAGGGTGGGTACGCGGTCGGGGAAGAGCTCGTCGTGGTTCTTGCGGGCGGTGTCACTGATGGCCATGGGTTCCTCCTCGGCTGTTGGTCACCGGCACGAGCCGGACGGTGACCGGGTGGGTGTCGGTCCCGACCGCGTGACCGGCGATGCGGGGGCCGTGCCGGTCGTACACGGCCTGAGCAGACCGTCCGGGCGGGGGGAGGCGGGCCGTAGCTCCTCGGCACCGCCGGTCCTGTCCAGGTCCTCTGCGCTCCAGGCCGCAGCCGTGGAGCCGGGCACCTAGCGCTGCTGCTTCGGGCGGGCGGCTGCGTACTCCTCGTCGGTGACGTGGTCACCCCAGCGGGGGGCGCCCTCGGTGATGGACAGGTGCGTCATGAAGTCATCGGGGGTGGCTCCATGCCAGTGCTCTTCGCCGCCAGGGGCGTGCACGACGTCCCCGGCGTGAAGCTCGACCGCCTCCTCGCCCCGCACCTGGACCAGGCCTCTGCCTTCGGTCACGTACAGGGTCTGGCCGCCGTCATGGGAGTGCCAGGCGCTGTGCGCCCCTGGGGTGAAGCGCACCGCGGCAACGTTGAGCTGTGACGCCGGCAGTCCCCGGGTGATCGGGTCCACCCAGACTTCGCCGGTGAAAGTCGCGGCCGGGCCTTTGGCCGTGGGCGGCTTGGCTGAAATCTCCATCGAACGATCTCCTCTCCGTGTTCGTGTTCGTCTTCGTGATGGCTCGCTCAGGGCCGGACGAGGACCTTCAGGGCGGTCCGGTCGGCCATGGCCCGGTACCCGTCGGCGATGTCGTCGAGGCCGACGGTCAGGTCGAACACCTTGCCGGGCTCGGTCCTGCCTTCGAGCACGTCGGGCAGCAGCTCGGGGATGTAGGCCCGGGCCGGGGCGACACCTCCGGTCAGGGTGACATTGCGCAGGAAGACCGGGAACGGCATGGGGACGTCGCCATACTGCGGGGCGCCGACCCGGCTGACAGTCCCGCCGTCGCGCACGACGGCGAAGGCGGTCTCGATCGCCTCGACCAGGCCGACGCACTCGAGGACGGTGTGGGTGCCGTCGCCGCCGGTGAGCTCCCGGGCCCGCTCGATGCCCTCCTCGCCGCGTTCAGCGACCACGTCGGTGGCGCCGAGCTCCCGTCCGAGGTCGGTGCGGTCCTTGTGATGGCCCATCAAGATGATCCGCTCGGCGCCGAGCCGCTTGGCTGACAGCACGGCGGACAGGCCGACGGCACCGTCGCCGATCACGGTCACGGTGGTCCGGGGGCTGACCCCGGCCGTGCGGGCGCAGTGGTAGCCGGTGGGGAACACGTCCGACAGACTGAGCAGCGACGGCATGAGGGCCGAGTCGGCCCCGACGGGGAGCTTGACCAGGGTGCCCTGCGCCTGGGGCACCCGCACCGCTTCTCCCTGGCCGCCGTCGATGCCGTTGCGGGCCCACATCCCGCCGTGACGGCACGAGGTCTGCAGGCCCTCCTCGCAGAAGTCGCAGGTGCCGTCAGACCACACGAACGGGGCGACCACCAGGTCACCGGCTTCGAACCCCGCCACGTCCGCGCCGATGTCTTCGATGATGCCGATGAACTCGTGGCCGATGCGGTTGCCCTCCTCGGAGGGGGCCATGGACCGGTACGGCCACAGGTCGCTGCCGCAGATGCAGGCGGTGACGACCCGGACCAGTGCGTCGGTCGGCTCGAGGATCTCGGGGTCGGGGACGGTCTCGACGCGGATGTCGCCGGCGCCGTGGATGATCGTTGCTCGCATATCGGAATTCCTTTCTCGCTGTGTGCCTCGCCCGTTACGGGCAGCGGCTAGCGGTCGATGGGCTCAGCAATCCGCGCCTTCTCTTGGTCGAGGGTGGTGGCCCAGCCGGCCGGCAGGTCCGGAGCGTGGCGGGCGTTGCGCACCCACGCCGGGACCGCCACCAGGTCCAAGATGCCTCGCGGCGCAGCCCCTTCACCGGGTGACTGCCGCCATAGGCGGGCAGGCCCACCTGCTCGGGAGTGGTCCGAGCCCGGCGGCACGCCCGGAACTCCTCTCCCTCGCTCCGGCTGTCCATTGGTTCCACGGTACGGCCCGATTGGGCGCCGAGGGAGGGTCTGTCGTTACCTGCCAAAGCCCGGTTGCCGGGCACTCCTGTGCCGTGCGAGGACGGCATGATGGGATGGCGGACCGGCGTGTTGTGTCACGGGCGCAGCTGTTGGGCGTGCCCGACAACGACCTGTACCCGGCGCCGGAAGCACCGTCGTATGCCCTGGCTACGATCGGCTGACGTGGTCACCCGCTACGACGTGTCGGAGGTCCGTCCCCAGGGCGCCTACCTGGCGTCCCGTTGCCCGGTGCGGGCCCAGCTCGACGTGCTGCGGCCCTGCGAGCCGCTGGGCTCCTCGCCGTCGGCGCAACGGCGCACCGAGCGGGGCATTGCCTTCCAGGCCATGGCGTTGGAGAGCATCCTCGCCCTGCACCCTGGCACGGCGGTGGTCAGCGCTGACAGCCCAACCGAGCGCGAGCGGCTCACCCTGCTCGCCATGAGCGCCGGCGTGCCCCTGATCGCCGGTGGCAGGCTGCCGGTGGATCTGGCAGGCCGGAGGGCCGGGGAGCCTGACCTGCTCGTACGGGCCGGGTCGCAGTCCCGCGAAGCGAGGCCCACCTACCGCGCTGTCGAGGTCAAGGCCCACTCGGTCCAGGGCCCCGCCGCTGCCGGCTTCGCCGCGGTCTGGTCAAGGCTCTCCTCTCCGAGGTGGGAGGACGCCGAGGAGCGCCCGGGCACATCGGCACGTAAGCGGCGCAGCGACATGCTCCAGCTCGCCCACTACCAGCGAATGCTGGAGGCCTGCGGCTTCGGTGCGCCTGGGCCCGCGTCCGGCGGGGTCATCGGGACCGAGGGCGATGTCGCCTGGTACGACCTGGAGGCACCGCTCTGGACGACCCCGTCTGCCAGTGCCAGGACCAAGCTCCGCTCGACCCTGGAGGTGTACGACTTCGAGTTCGACTTCCGCCTCGACATCATGGTCGTGGCGGCCCGTCACCTGGCAGAGGCCTCGGTGGACCTGGTGGTGGTGCCGGTCAGGACCGTCGAGTGCGCCACCTGCCCGTGGGACGGGCACTGCAGCACCGAGCTGAGCGCGGGTGCCGGCAATGTCAGCCTGTTGCCCCGCAGTGGCTGGAAGGTCTTCCGCGCCCACCGCGACCACGGGGTGGCCGACCTTGCCGACCTGGCCGGGCTCGACTACCGCACCGCCGGCCTGGTCGCGGCCAAGGTCGACCTGCGCCCCCTGCTGGCAGCGGTCGGCGAGCTCCCAGGCTCGACGCCGGTCGGGGCTGTCATCGGGGACAAGAAGAAGGCCCAGCTGGCCCGGCTCGCCGAAGCCGGTGTCACCGTCCTGGCAGACGCCCGAGGGCTGTGCGCCCGTACGGCCTCCTACTGTGACGAGCCGATGGCCGGACTGGCCGAGCAGGTGGACATGGCCCGTGCCCGTCTCGGGCCAGACCCCGCGTACCGCCGCCGCGGCGTCGGGCGGGTCGAGGTGCGCCGTGCCGACGTCGAGGTGGACGTCGACATGGAGAACGTCGAAGACGGTGTCTACCTGTGGGGGGTGCTCGTGAGCGACCGGTCAGCCGCCGGCGGGCTGCCCACCGGCTACCGGGCCTTCGTCACCTGGGACAGCCTCGACGCGGCTGCCGAGGCCCGCTTGTTCGGGCGGTTCTGGGCCTGGTTCGAGGCGCTGCGCACCGAGGCGGCCGCGCGCAGGCTCAGCCTGTGCGCGTACTGCTACAACGAGGCGGCCGAGGACACCCAGATGCGACGGATCGCCGATCGTCTGGGCCTGCGCCAAGAGGTCGAAGCGCTCATCGCTTCGGACCAGTGGGTGGACCTGCTGGCCAGTTTCGACTCCCAGTTGCTCACCGGGACGTCGGTCGGCCTGAAGAAGGCCGCCCCTCTTTCGGGCTTTTCCTGGGAGGTCGACGATCCCGGCGGTGAGCTGTCGATGCTGCGCTACGACGAGGCCGTGGGCCAGGACGGCGCCGCTGCGGCCGCAGCCCGGGAGTGGCTGCTCACCTACAACCGCAACGACGTCGAGGCGACCGCCGCCCTGCGTTCCTGGCTCGAGCGTGAGGCGTCGGCCTGCCCTCCGGTCGAGAGCCTGGGCCCCTGAAGCGCTAGCGACCGGCCGCCCGGGGCCAGTGCAGACCGTGAGAGCGGTTTAGCTCAGGTGGCGATCTCGGCTTCCGCGAGCCTGGGAGCCGGGGAGGCCAACAGGTCGCGGTCCGTGGCACGCGCCCTCTTGTGCCGGAACATCGCCCGGTCAGCAGCACTGAGCGCCTGGTCGACCGACGCCCCTGCCTCGAGGAAGCTGGTGCCCACCGACGCCCCGACCCAGCATGAGACACCCTCCCCCAGTACCACCTGCCATCCGGCCATGCACTGGGCGACAATGCGGCCCGCCGACGGGTCGGGATCGAGGACGACGAACTCGTCCCCTCCTAGGCGGCCTACCCAGGCGCCTTCGCCGGCACACGCCAGCAACGCTTCTGCAAGCGCACAGAGCACCATGTCCCCCGCCATGTGGCCGAGGCTGTCGTTGATCGCCTTGAACTGGTCCACGTCAACCGTGCACAGGGTCATCGGGACTGCGGGCCTGGACTGGCAGGCTTGGAAGAAGCCGCGCCGGTTGAGGACACCTGTGAGGTGATCGTGGCTGACCTCGTGCTCGAGGCGCTCCTGCGCCCGTTGGCGCTCGACCATCTCGGCGGCAAGCGTCGCGCGTGCCTGCTCGACCTGGCCCAGCAGTACCAGCGCCCGGCGGTTGGCCCGTTCGAGCGGGCGCATGACCATCGGGGCCACCACGGCCGGGGTCACGATGGGGGCCCAGAAGGCGACCATGCCCCCGACGCCCCCTGACAGGACAGGCAGGCCGATCACGGCGTAGCCCGTGTAGCAGAAGGCTGCCGAGCCTACGACGGAGACAACGACTATGAGGGCCAGGCGCTGGGACAAGGTTGCAGTCCGGTAGAGCTTTACCACCGCGGTCGTCAATCTGCCCACTCGTACATTATCGGGTCCTTCACCGGCCGGTATGAGGTCAGCCTCTGGTCCAACCTTAGGCGGGTTCACGTTGGCACGGCCGGGCAGCGGTCCCTAAGCCTGTTTCACCTGCTAGAGCAGCACGTCCGCTGAGCGCGCCGACGACGACGTCCCGACCGCGCCCTCGCCGTCCGCGGCCTTTGGGGCCGGTGGAGGACCGAGCGACGGGTTGTCTGTGGGTCACCCCCCGCCAGGAGCAGAATACGCCCATGCGCCGACGCCAGCCTGGACGAGCGCCTTTCCGGCTAGGTTGACGAGACGCCAATGACAGCTGCAGGGGACTTCGAGTGGTCGGAGGTGCTCGTTCGGCCGCCGGAGGACCACTTCTCGGCGGCCGAGCTGAGCCGGTCGCTGGCTGAAGCGGCGCGACAGCTCCGACCTGGGGCGAGGGTGGGGGTCGCGGTCGGGAGCCGCGGGATAGCCCGCCTGGCTGAGGTGGTCGGGGCGGTCGTGGGCGTCCTCCGGGAGGCAGGGGCCCGCCCGGTACTGGTGCCCGCCATGGGTTCTCACGGTGGGGCGACGAGCGCCGGGCAGGCGGACGTGCTGCGGGGTCTCGGGATCCGGCCGGAAGAGATGGGGGCGGAGGTGGACGCTTCCATGGACGTGCGCCTCGTGGGCCGGCTACGAAGCGGCCTGCCTGTCTACCTGTCCACGGCTGCGCTCGAGTGTGATGCCGTGGTCCCGGTCAACCGGGTGAAGCCTCATACCGACTTCAGAGGCGATGTCGAGAGCGGCCTCACGAAGATGCTCACCATCGGGTTGGGCAAGGAGGTCGGGGCGTCCGCATTGCACAGTGCCGGCTTCCGTGCGTTCGGTGAGGTCCTGCCCGAAGCGGCGGCACTGGTGCTCAGCACCCTGCGGGTCCCCTTCGGCGTCGCCCTGGTCGAGGACACCTGGCACCGCCTTGTCCGGGCCGAAGTGGTGCCTGGAGACGCCATCGTCGCAGGCGACCGACGCCTGCTCCAGGAGGCCTGGGGGCATTTCGGCCGGCTCCCGTTCAGCGATGTGGACGTGCTGCTGATCAGGGAGATGGGCAAGACGGTCTCCGGATCGGGCATGGACCCCAATGTCACGGGACGGTTCCCGGACCCCCTGTTGGCGCCGGCCACCCGCGTCGGTCACCTCGCGGTGCTGGACCTGCGCACGGACGCAGGGGGCAACGCCATCGGGGTTGGGGCGGCGGACGTCGTCACCGCCAGGTTGAGGGACAAGGTCGACTGGGCCTACACGTACGCCAATGCGCGGGCTTCGAAGGTGCTCTCGGGGGCACGCCTGCCACTCGTGGTGGCGACCGACGAAGAGGCCCTCGAGCTGTGCCTCGGCTCGGTGGTCGGTCGATGGGCGGACAGCCCTCGTGTCGTGGCGATGTCAAACACACTGGAAGTCACTCACCTGGCTCTGTCTGCCAACCTGGTCGGCGCAGCCGTCGAGGCTGGCTACGAGTTGGTGGGTGAAGGCCTGCGGGCTGGTTTTTCCGGTGCCGGTGAGCTACAGGCCATTGGGGGCCTGCTCTTTTTTGGTGCCGGCCAGGCGGTCCGCTGAAGGGCCGACATGGATGTCGCCAGTGCGATGGGCGACTGCCTCGCCGCACGGTGATCGCAACGGCTCTAGCGCCCCTGCAAGTGCCTTCTGAGCCGCAAGGTGGACGACCGGCTGCTACGAGGAAGGTGACCCGGCCCGCAGGGGAGCACGGGGGTCACTGGGACTAGATGCTCCACAGGGCCCTGGTCGGCGACATCCGGGCTGCTCGGACAGCGGGCAGGATGCCGGCGACCACGCCCACGACCAGTGTGAGGCCGATTGAGCCCGCCCAGGCCGTGGCCGGGACCACCACCGGCCAGCCCCGGGTGCTGGCATAGACGGCTGTCGCTCCGGCACCGAGCACGATGCCGGCGGCGCCGCCGACCAGCGACAGCAGCACCGACTCAGCCAGGAATTGCGCTGCGATGTCGGCCCGGGTCGCCCCGAGGGCCCGTCGCAGCCCGATCTCGGAGCGGCGTTCCAGCACGGCGATGGCCATGACGTTGGCCACCCCGATGGCACCCACCAGCAGCGCCACGCCACCCAGCCCGAGGAGCAGGCTGTCCAGGGTGGCGCTGGCGTCCGCCTCCGCCACCAGGGCGGCGGACGGCTGACTTACCGCCACCTCGTCGGGGTGGTGGGGATTGGCCGTGGCGGCCAGCACCCCGTCTACGGCGTTGACCTGGCTCGGCGCCGTCCGGACGTACACCTCGGTGGGATGACCGTTGAAGCCGAGGTACCGCTCGGCCGCCGGATAACCGATCAGCACCGAGCTGTCGATCTCGGGGGTGAGCGGCGCCGGCCGCAGGGCGCCGCTCACGTAGAACCAATGGTCACCCAGCCACACCCGCTCCCCGGGGAACACCCGGTCGATGCCCAGGCGCGTAGCGGCGGCGGCGCCCAGCACCACCACCGGCTCCTGGGCCGTGGCACGGTTGAGCCAGGCGCCGAAAGCCATACCGGTCCCGACCGTGGAGAGCAGGCCCAGGCTGGTGGCTTCCACAGCCAGGGCGTTGGACTCGACGGTGGGGATGAACGGGTTGCGGTACACGTCGACGGGCACCTGTCCGGTGTCCTCCACTGTGCGGACGGGAGCGATGCGCCCGATCATGGCCGGCGCTGTCTCCGGCAGCTGGCCCTGGGTGCCCTCAGGGGTTTGTCCCGGGCCGACGGTCAGCAGGTTGGTGCCCAGCGCGCTGATCTCTCGGCGCAGCCCGGCCGACGACGACTGGGACAGGCCGAGCACTGCCACGATGGCCCCCACCCCGATGGCGATGCCCAGGGTGGACAGCGCCGAGCGCAGCCGGCGGGTGCCCAGGCCCAATCCGGACAGCCGGAGCAGGTCCGCTGGCAGCAGGCGCAGTGCCGGCGCCCGCCGGCCTCTCACCGGCCGTCTCCGGTGTCGAGGATGGCGCGGCCGTCGAGCATCACGATGCGCCGGGGGAGGCGGCCGGCGAGGGCCTGGTCGTGGGTGACCACGAGGATGGTGGCGCCCTCGCCGTGGAGCTCCTCGAACAGCGACAGGATGGAAAGGCCGGTAGCGGTGTCGAGGTTGCCCGTCGGCTCGTCGGCCAGCAGGAGCGCCGGCCGGGCCACCAGCGCTCGAGCCACCGCCACCCGCTGGCGCTGGCCGCCGGAGAGCTGCGTGGGCCGGGCCGATGCCCTGTCGGACAGGCCCACGCGATCCAGTGCCTCCATGGCCCGGTGGCGCCGCTCCGCCCGAGCCACACCTGCGTAGAGGAGGCCGTCAGCCACGTTGTCCAGTGCGCTGCGGTGCTCGGCCAGGAAGAACTCCTGGAACACGAACCCGACCGAGGTCGCGCGCACGGCGGCGAGCTCCCGGTCGGTCATACCCCCCACGTCGATGCCACCCAGGCGTACCCGTCCCGCCGTCGGCCGGTCCAGGGTGCCCATGACATGAAGCAGGGTCGTCTTGCCTGATCCGGACGGCCCGACGATGGCTACCAGTTCGCCGGCCCCAATGGTGTAGCTCACGTTGTCGAGCGCCACCACCGGGGGAGCGCCGGGGTACACCTTGGTCACCCCCTCGAGTTCCAGGACCGGCTCGACCGACGCCGCAGTCCAAGCCGCAGGCTCCGCCGTGCTCACGCCCCCGGGACCACCACGCGCTGGCCCGGCCGCAGCCTTGACCGCCTCACCTGGACCAGGCCGGCGGCGTCGTCGAAGAGGCCCAGGCTCACACCGACCAACTTGCGTCGACCTCTGCCCTGAGCCACTTCGACGCCGTACCCGCCTCCGGCCAGAGCGAGCAAGGCGTCGACGGGCACCACCGTGGCGTTCGTGGCCGTGGCTGTGGTGACCGCCACTTGCACCGGGGCCTGGTCCCACTTGCCCGTGGCGGCCGGATCAGTCGGCCGGACGAGCACGGGCACCGTCGCCGAGGTCCCGCCCGAGGTTGCTACCGTCCCGACCGAGACGACCGTTCCCGGTGTCGTCGTACCGTCCGGCAGGGTGATGGTGACGGCGTTGCCGGTCCGGAGCTCCGCTTCCTGGGAGGCGTCGAGGGCGATGGTCACCTCCCGGGCTGTCGAGGTGGCGGACAGCACCGGGTCGCCGACGTTGGCTGGGGCGCCCAGGGTGGCCCGGTCGGACGTGACCCGAGCGGCGGAAGGCAGGAAAACGACCGAGCCGAGCGGCAAGGTCCCCGTGACAGGCAGACCTTCGGCTGCCTGCAGACGCCGGAGCGCCGTCCGGGTTGCGGCGCCGAAGTCGTCCGAACCGGCCAGTGCGCCCGCCGCCGGCCCGGCGTCGCCCAGGGCGACCAGGTCTGCGTTGAGCTGGGCCACGTCGGGGCCGCGCGCCCCGTCCTGGAGGCTGCGGTAGGCGGGCACGCCTCCGTACAGGAGAACGACCGGGATGTTGTCCACCCGGTAGAGGACCTGGCCGTCGGCGACGGTGGCGCCGACGGAGGCCAGGGAGGTGTAGGCCGAGCCGACGGTGTGGTTGACCACGGTGTAGCTGCCGGCGTAGCCGAGAGTGGCACTCAGCTCCGTCTGGGCAACGATGGTCTGGCGGCGCACCCTGGCCAGGCCGGTGGCAGAGGGTGGCCCGGCAGCGGCCACCCTCGGGTGGCGGTAGGCCACCGCCAACCAGGCTGCGATGACCAGCGCGACCAGGGCAACCGCAGTAATGCCCACCACCACCGGGCGACCACGGCGAGGGGGAGCCGTGCCGACCGCCTCGTTGCCCGAGGACGGGCCGCTTCGATCGTTCACTGGCACTCGCTCATCGCTTTGAGGTATTGGGGGCTGCCCATGTCGACGTGGCTGAAGTCGAAGGTGGCCTGTCCGTTGGCCTGCATCCCCGGGTCGGGGAAGTTGACGATCCCGTGGGCCCGCATGCAACGGGCCAGGGCCAGGCCCCGTTGCTCGAACACCTGGATCTGGGACGGCATGAACTGTCCGCCATTGGGTAACAGGTGGGCGCAGGCGGAGTTGGCCGCGGCAAATTGCGGGGCGCTGGGGTGGAGGCTCTGGAGCTCGGCCGAGGAAAACCCGCCCGGGTTCTGCGGATCGGGGAAACTCGGTTCCCCATGGGCCCGCATGCACTTGGCGTACCTGAGCCCGTCGGCGTACTCGGTGGCCGGGCTGGGCTGGCCAGGCACGGCCGGCGCCTGCGTGGTGGTCGTCGTGGCGTGCCGGCCCAGGCTGGCCACCTTGGGCGTCGAGCCGCCTCCGCCGCAGCCACTGACAACGCCGGCCACCAGCAGGCCGGCGGCGATCAGGGTGCACCGATGCCCGGCTCTGAGGGGACGGCGGCCGAGCGTCGACAGGAGCCCGCCGAGGCGGGTTGGAGGGTGCAGTGCCATGGCGCCGACGCTAGGGACCGTCTCCAGTCGCCGTCGTCACGACGAGGAGCCATTTTCGTCCTGCCACCGTAGGTGGACGACTGGCCGCACCCGGGGCCCCGTCATACCGAAGTACCTCAACCCATTGGGCTACAGCGGGGACCGCCGACCCGGGCGTACCATCGGGGCGATGTCGACTGGGCGGTCCCACGCCACTGCGATGAGCCCCGGCCGCCAGGTTCCGGGAGCGCGCGACCGGTTGGACGCGGCTCCGGCGGACCGTGTCTTCCCCCGGGCACCGGTCCTCCGGCTGGCCCGGGTCGTGGCCGACGGCCTGGCCGAGACCCTCGTGCGCCCCGAGCCGGGGCGGCCGCGGCCCGCCCTGGCCATCCGGCGTCTGCGTCGCGTGGCGGTGGGGATAGGCGGCGCGCTGCTGGTGCTGGCCGCCTTGTTCACCGTCGGCGAGGCCCTGAGCCTCTTCGGGGTCCTACAACCGAGCGAACCGGTCGTGGTCCGGCTGCCGTCGTTGGTCATGGGTTCGCCCGGCTTCGTGGCCCTCGACCTGCCCGCTCTGCTGGTCGGATTGGGGGCCCTGCTCCTGGCCGCCGCGCGGCCCCTCATGGCCTGGCGGATCGGGCTCGTGTGGTGCGTGCTCGTCCCGTTCCTCCCAGCCCAGGTGTCCCTCGGCCCAGTCGAGCCGCTGTTGTTCCTCCTGGCAGCGGTGGGGCGGCGCCGGCCGGCCCGGTGGACAATGGCCGCTGCCACCTTGTACCCGCTGTGGCAATGGACCGGACCGGGCTTGGGCCGTTTCACCGTCTTCGCCGTGGTGCTGCTGGCGGTGACCATCGCTCTCGACGTCCATGCCCGGTCGCAGCTGGCGCTGGCCACCCAGACCGCGCGGCGTGAGCAGGAGGAGGCCCGGGGCGCCGTGCTGGCCGAGCGCAACCGGATCGCCCGGGAGCTCCACGACGTGGTTGCACACCACTTGTCGCTCATAGCCGTGCAAGCCGAAACGGCTCGGTACCGCGTCGGTGACCTACCCGACTCTGCGCTCGGCGAACTGGGCTCGATCAGCGCTCAGGCCCGGACGGCGCTCACCGACATGCGCCGGCTGCTTGGCGTGCTGCGCAACGACGCTCCCGTTGACCGCGCCCCCCAGCCGGCGCTCCACGACGTCGCCACCTTGGTGTCGGCCAGCCGGCGGGCGGGGATGCCGGTCAGCCTGGCCATGGCGGACGACACCGGTCCCGTGCCGCCCAGCGTGGGGGTGTGTGCCTATCGCATCTTGCAGGAAGCGCTGTCCAACGCCGGACGCCATGCCCCCGGCGCCGCCGTCGAGGTACGGGTGGAGCGGGTCGCCCAAGAGTTGCGGCTGCAGGTGGCCAACGGCGCTCCCGCCGGGCCCGTCCCAGGGCTGGCCTCCGGGCGGCCTGGTCATGGCCTCGTCGGGATGCGTGAGCGGGTGAGCATGCTCGGCGGGTCCCTGGCCACTTTCACTCTCGACGGGGGGTTCGTCGTGAGCGCCGCCTTGCCGCTGGAAGAGCCGGTCGCCAGCGGCCCCCGGTGACCATCACGTGCTTGGTCGCCGACGACCAAGCCATGGTGCGCCAGGGCTTCGGCGCGCTGCTCGCGGCGCAAGGGGACATGGCCGTGGTCGGCCAGGCGGCCAACGGAGCCGAAGCGGTCGGGCTGTGGCGGCAACTGCATCCCGATGTCGTGCTCATGGACGTGCGCATGCCGGTGATGGACGGCCTGGAGGCGACCCGCCAGATCCTGGCGGACCCAGCCGCCATCAACGCCCGGGTGCTGGTGCTGACCACCTTCGACCTGGACGCGTACGTGTACGAGGCGCTTCGGGCGGGCGCCAGCGGCTTCCTGCTCAAGGACGCCCCAGCCGACGACCTGTTGCGCGCCGTCCGGGTCGTGGCGGCCGGTGACGCGTTGCTGGCGCCTTCGGTGACTCGCCGGCTCATCGCCGACTTCTCCCGGCTGCGGGCACACGACGAGCGTCCCGCTGCCGACCTGGGCGAGCTCACCCCCAGGGAGAACGAAATCTTCCGCTTGCTGGCCAAGGGCTTGTCCAACCAGGAGATCGGTCACCGGCTCTACATCGCCGACCAGACAACCAAAACCCATGTCGGGCGCATCCTGGCCAAGCTGGGCCTGCGGGACCGGGCCCAAGCCATCGTCCTGGCTTACGAGTCGGGGATCGTCCGGCCAGGCGACGACAGCTGAACAGGGCTGACCTCTGACCCTATACACGCGTACAGTCAACGATGCTACAGTGTAGTCAGCCTGGTAGCTGAGTGAAGGGGCGTTCGGGTGAGCGGTCCGTTGGGTGCGCCTTCCCGTGAGGACATGACAGCTCGGGCGCGCATACGCGACGCCGCTGTCAGCCTCTTCGCCGAGAGGGGGATAAAGGGCACCTCGGTGCGTGAGATCGCCGCCGAGGCCGGTGTGTCGCTGGGTCTGGTGCGGCACCACTTCGGCTCCAAGGAGGACCTCCGGGCGGCGTGCGACGCCTACGTACTGGACCGCCTCATGCGCCTGAAGGAGGAGATCCTGCTCGACGGCCGGCAGCCCGGTGCCGGGCCGATGCCGGGAGCTCACCCGGTGGTGCTTTTCCTGCTGCGCTATTTCGCCCGCTCTGTTGCCGACGGCTCCCCGGCCGCCGACGCCATGTTCGCCGAGTTGGTGGGTTCGTCCCAGCGCTGGGTGCAGGAGCACCATGGCGGTCGTGTCGCCGACCCCGGGGCGTACGCCTCACTGCTGGTGGCGACCGAAGTGGGCTTACTGGTGATGCGGGCTCAGGTGTCGCGCCAGCTCGGCGCCGACATCCTCGGCCCGGATGGCCACTTGCGGCTGTCGCGGGCGAAGCTGGAGTTCTACTCCAAGCCCTTGCTGGACGAGGGGTCGGCCGAGTTGGCCTACAAGGCGCTGGACAGGCTCGAGCGCGAGCACTCGGTGCGCCGGCGTTCGGGCACGGGGCGAGCGGCCAGTGGGGGCCCGGCCAGTGGGGGTGCAGTCAAGGGGCGCGCAGAGCAGGGGCGCGCAGGCAGAGGAGGCGGAGCACCTTGACCGGGACATCGCTCAGCGCGGTTCACATCGAAGGCCTGTCGAAGTTCTACGGTGACGTGGGCGCCCTGGTCGACCTGGACCTGGACGTCGCCCCGGGCGAGGTCGTGGGCTACCTGGGCCCCAATGGTGCCGGCAAGACGACAACGATCCGCCTGCTGCTCGGGCTCGCCCGGGCTACGGCGGGCCGGGCCGAGGTGTTCGGCGTGGACTGCCAGCGCCGTCCCGTCGAGGCGCACCGGCGGTTGGCGTTCGTGCCGGGAGAGGCCAACCTCTGGCCGGAGCTGACCGGAGCCGAGACCCTTCACGTCCTGGGCCAGGTCCACGGCCGGGTGGACGAGGCCTACCGCAACCGGCTGGTGGAGCGCTTCGACCTCGACACTTCGAAGAAGGTGAGGGCCTATTCCAAGGGGAACCGGCAAAAGGTGCTCTTGGTGGCCGCGTTGACGACCCGGGCGGACCTGCTCGTGCTCGACGAGCCCACGAGCGGCCTCGACCCTCTGATGGAACAGGCGTTCCGGGCCAGCGTGGCCGAGGCACGTGACAGGGGCCAGACCATCTTCCTGTCCTCCCACGTCCTGAGCGAGGTCGAGGCGCTGTGTGACCGTGTCGCCATCCTGAGGCAGGGACGGCTGGTCGAGAGCGGCACCCTGGACCAGATGCGCCGTCTCTCGGCCGTTTCCGTCGAAGCCCGTTTCGCCGGCCGGGTGCCCGACCTGTCCGGCCTGGAAGGGGTGGATGGCGCCGTGGTCGAAGGCGGCGTTCTGCGCGCCAGCGTGAGTGGTCGTATCGAGCCGTTTTTGGCAGTCATCGCCCAGGCCGGGGTGTCCCGCCTCGTGGTGAGGGAACCGTCGCTCGAGGAGCTCTTCCTCGCCCTCTACGGCGAGAGCCCGCAGCAACCCGAGGCGGTGCCCGCCAGTGCAGGCTGAGCTCGCACCGGGGCCTCCGGCGTGGGCCCGGTTGATTGCCCGTACCGTCATCGCCAGGAGGACGGTGCGCAAATCCGTGCGCTCGGCCGTGCTCTGGGGTTACGTGTTCGGCATCACGGTGGTGTCTTCCGCCGTCAGCTACGCCGGGATCTACAAGACGGCTGCCGAGCGCCGTCAGTTGGAGGTGGCGTTCGGCCACAACCTGGCCGCCGGCGCACTGTTCGGCCCTGCCCGGCAACTGCAGGATGTCGCCGGTTTCACGGTGTTCAAGTCGTCCATGACAGTCATGGTCATAGGTGCGGTGTGGGGCCTGCTCACCAGTACGCGTCTGCTGCGCGGGGAGGAGGACGCCGGCCGCTGGGAGCTGCTCGCCAGCGGCGAGACCGATCTGGCTGGTGCCGCGACGCAGGGGCTGTGCGGCCTGGCCGTAGCTGCTTGCGTCGTATGGGCGCTCACCGCGGTGGCGGTGGTCGCTGTGGGACGGTGGTCGCTGCACGTCGGCGCGCCCGCGGCGGTGTACTTCGCCACGGCGCTCACGGCCGGGGCCGCCCTTTTCCTCGGCTTCGGTGCCCTCACGAGCCAGCTGGCTGCCAGCCGGCGCCAGGCGGCCTCCTACGCCGGCGTCGTCCTCGGGGTGAGCTATGGGCTGCGGATGGTGGGCGACGCCGTCAGCGGGCTGCACTGGCTCGTATGGCTCTCGCCTCTGGGCTGGGTCGAGCAGCTGAGGCCACTTACAGCACCCCAACCTTGGGCCTTCGCACCCATCGTGGGCGCAACGCTGCTGTCGGCCTGGGCGGCGGTGTGCTTGGCGGGCCGGCGCGACGTCGGAGGGTCGACCCTGGCCGACCGTTCGTCCCGGGTGCCACGGCTGGGACTGCTTTCCGGGCCGCTGGCTTTCACGCTCCGGCTGGCACGGCCGGCTGTCACCTGGTGGGCCTGCGTGCTAGCGGCGTCGGGCGTGCTCCTGGGCACGGTCGCCAAGGCTTCCGGCACGACCATCGTGGGGTCGTCGGTCCGCCAGGTGTTCTCGCGACTGGGTGCTACGGGGAGCGGTGCCGCCGCCTTCCTCGGGGTGGCCTTCGTCATCCTGGCCATGGTCGTGGCTTTCCAGGCGGTGGCCCATGTCGCCACAGCCCGGCGGGAGGAGGTGGAGGGCCGTGCCCTGCACCTGCTGGCCGGACCGGTCTCCCGCTCCGGCTGGTTCGGTGCGTGGCTGGCCGTGGCCACCGGCTCCCTCGTGCTCAGCTGCCTTGTTGCCGGCGCAGCGTCCTGGGCGGGTGTGGCGCTACAGGGTGCACGAGCCGGCTTCTGGTCGGTCATGGCCGCAGGCGTCAACATGCTCGCCCCATCGATCTTCGTCATGGGAGCCGGCACCCTTGCCTTCGGTGTGCTCCCTCGCGCGACTGTTCCGGTGATGTACGCCGTGCTGGGGTGGTCGGCGCTGGTCGACCTGGTGGCAGGTTTCACACCCCAGAGCCACTGGGTGCTCGACACCTCGCTCTTCCACCACATGGCGGCGGCGCCGGCCGTCGGTGTGGACTGGAAGGCTGACGGGATCGTCGTGGGAGCCGGCGTCCTCATGGCACTGGTCGGTTGGCGCGGCCTCCTGCGCCGGGATTTGCAGCTTGGTTAGTTGATCGAACATATGTTCCTCCAACCAGGTAAGCTGGACCGGTGGCTGGGAGGGCGCCGGAGGGGTTCAGATGGCCGCTGGAGGACGAGGAGGACGCCGGGCGGCTCTTCGCCTACCAGCCCTTCGAGCGCCATGTCGGCCGAGGCGAGTACCGCGGCCTCGAGTTCCTCCACGTCAACGCACGCACGATCGTCAACCGGGCCCCCGCAGCGTCTCGGATGCCCTTCAGGTACACGATCAATGCCTACCGAGGCTGCTCGCATGCCTGCACGTACTGCTTCGCCCGGCCGACTCACGAGCTCCTCGGTCTCAACCCGGCCGAGGACTTCGAGCGACGGGTGGTGGTCAAGGTCAACGCCGTGGAGAGGGCGCGAGCGGAGCTGTCCTCACCACGGTGGTCCTGCGACCTGATCGCCATGGGGACCAACACCGACCCGTACCAGGCAGCCGAGGGCAAGTACCACCTGACCAGGGGGATCATCGAGGTCCTTGCCGAGATGCGCAACCCGTTCAGCATCCTGACCAAGTCGACCCTCGTGCTACGCGACCTCCCCCTGCTTGCAGCAGCCTCCAGGCGCGGGTTCGTGAGGGTCAACCTGTCGATCGGCACCCTGGACCGTGATGTCTGGCGCCTCACGGAGCCGGGCACGCCGCCCCCGGAGAAGAGGGTCGAAGCCCTGAGGCGGCTGCGGGAGGCAGGCATTGCGTGCGGGGCCCTGCTTGCGCCCGTGCTGCCCGGCCTGTCGGACGGAGACGACCAGGTCAGGGCGGTGGCACAAGCCTGCAGCGAGGCGGGTGCCGTGTCCGTGACGCCGGTCGCGCTGCACCTGCGCCCAGGAGTGAGGGAGCACTACCTGTCCTGGTTGGCCGCCAACCGCCCCGAGCTCGTGGAGATGTACGAGCGGCGCTTCCTGCACCGTGCCTACCAGCCCAGGCAGGTCCAGCGGCACCTCACCGCCCTCGTTGCCGAGGTGATGGGGGAGCGGCCAGAGCGTCCCCTGGGCGGGCGGCGCCATCCCATAGGATCACGGACGCGGACGGCCCCAGCGGGCGAGGCCGCCCCGCCCGGTACCGAGGCTGCCCAGCTGGAGCTCTTCGGCTAGCCGGGCCTGTCCCCGCCGGCGGCGCCGCGTCGGGGGGGTGACGCATGCCCGCTTGGAGGCAGGCTTGCGCAGAGGTGCACCGGTGACGGGGGAGCGGACGAGGACGATGAGCAGGTTGTGGCAGTGCTGGGCCGGTGCCCTGGCCGCCTGCCTGCTGGTGGTCGCAACGGGCGGGGCGCCTGCATCGGCCACGCCGCGCAGCACCGGCACCCCCACTGCGGTTGTCTCGGCCGGCCCGGCGTCCGGGAGCCGGCCTCCGGCCGGCGGCGCGACGGGCGGGGAGATGACAGCCTGGACATCGCCGATGGACCTGCTGCTGCAGCCGTTCCCGCGAGTGTCGGCGGACAACACGACGGTCAGGGAGATCGCCACGGTTGCCGTGGGAGGTACCTCGGTCCGTCTGCGGCTGTCCAACGGTTGGGGGCCGGTGCCGCTCACCGTCGGCGCTGTGAGCGTGGCCGAGAGGGACGGCACCACCGGCGCCGGGGCGGTCCCGGGCACTCTCGTCCCGGTGACCTTCGGCGGGAGCCGATCGGTCACCGTCCCAGCCGGCCAGGATGTGACGAGCGACTCCGCTGCGCTCACAGTGACGGCGGGTGAGACCCTTGTCGTCAGCATCTGGGTGCCGGGGGTGGCCCCTGTGAGCGTCCACGATTGCTGTCAGGGCCGGGTCGTCTCCTACTACACCCGCAACGGAGGTGGCGACCGGACGGCGTCGTTGAGCGGGGCTGTCTTCACTGGCAAGGACTGGTGGGACCGCTGGCTCTCGGCCGTCGAGGTTGGTGGCAGCCAGGCACAGGGCACCGTCGTCGCTTTGGGTGATTCGATCACTGATGGCTTCGGCTACCAGACAGCAGGCTTCTCGTGGGTGGGGGCGCTCAACCAGCGCATCGCCCAGCTGCCGGCCGACCAACAGGTGGCTGTCGTCAACGAGGGCATCGCGGGCAACACCCTCACCGCGTTCCCGCCCGGGCACAACTCGAGCGGCGAGGACAACACCTTTGCGGCGTCCGGGGGCGGCACGCCGGGACTGGAGCGGCTGGGCCGGGACGCACTCGACCTCCCCGGTGTCAGGGCGGTGGTCGTGCTCCTCGGCACCAACGACATATGGTTCGGCTACACGGACAACGACCCGCCGTACGGCAGCGCAGCCTCGATCATCGGGGGGATGAAGCAGCTCATCGCCGAGGTCCACGCGGCCGGCCTCAAGGTGTACGGCGTTCCCCTGCTGCCCAGGTTGACTTCCCCACCCTGCACGCAGCCCGGCAACTGCCGAGCGGAGGAATGGGGCCCAGCCGAGCAGGCGACGCTCGAGGCCGTGGACGCGTGGGCACTTGCGCCCGGGAGCGGGTTCGACGGCGTGATCAACCTGGCGGCGGTGATGGGGGACGTGTACGCCGGGCAGTGCCAGCCCTGGGCCCCCTACCCGCCCTATTTCAACGCCGACAACCTGCACCCCAACGTGGCAGGCCAGACTGCTATGGCCAACGCCATACCTACCACGCTCTTCGGGTTGCCCGAGGCGCCGCAGCTTCCTCCGGTCGTGGTGGCAGTGCCCACCGCCGGTTGTGGCGCGGCGCTGACGGCCGAGAGCGTGATTGCTGCCGCAAGTAGTCCCAGCGGCACGGGAGCCGGGGCCAGCACCACCACCCCGCCGACGAGCACTTCCGCCGTGGCCGGTGCGCCAACGTCGAGCACCACGCCGACCACCACGCCGACCACCACGCCGACCACCACGCCGACCACGTCCGCTACATCCCCCACGACCACGCCGGCCGGCAGCAGCCCACCGGGCAGCCAGACGACGGCACCGCTGGCGTCGGGCCAAGGCCGACGCGGGGCGGTAGGCGGTGCCAACGGTGGCGCTGGCGGGACCAACACCCTGCTGCTGGCCGCCCTCGCCGTCGTCGCCGTGCTGCTGGGTGCGGTGGCCTGGCGCCTGCACAGCCGTGGCGGCCTGCGGGGTGGCTGACGGGCGGTCGTCAGAGCCAGCCCCGCTCCTCGGCGATCCGTAGGGCGTCGAAGCGGTTCTTCGCCCCGGTCTTGGCGATGACCGCAGAAAGGTGGTTGCGCACCGTGCCCTCCGATAGGAACAGACGGCCGGCCATGTCGGCCACGGTGGTGCCCGACCGGGCTGCCACCAGTACGTCGCGCTCACGCTGGGTGAGAGGGGAGCGGCCGTGGGCAATCGTCGCCGCTGCCAGGGCCGGGTCTATGACGCGCTCGCCCGCCGCCACCCGGCGGATGGCCACGGCCAGCTCGTCCACGGGCGAGTCCTTCACCACGAAGCCGGCGGCTCCCGCCTCGATCGCCCGGCGCAGGTAGCCCGGTCGCCCGAACGTCGTGAGGATGAGGGTACGGCAGCCGGGGGCGTGTTGGGCCAGGAGGGCTGCTGCCGCCAGACCGTCGAGACCGGGCATCTCGACGTCGAGCAACGCGACGTCGGGCTGGGTGCGCCGGGCGGCGTCCGCCACCTGGTCGCCCCTGCCGACCGAGGCGACCACGGAGAAGTCTTCCTCCATGTCAAGCAAGCGCTCCAGCGCCGAGCGTATGAGCTCCTGGTCGTCGGCAAGGAGCAACCGTATGGTCACTGCGCCCCTGGAAGGTTCACAGCCAGGCGCCACCCGCGCGGCTCGATGCGGCCGGCCTCGATCGCCCCGCCCAGGTCTGCGACGCGGTCGCGCAGGCCCGTGAGACCGTTGCCGCAGGCGGCCGCGCCTCCGGTGCCGTCGTCGACGATCTCGATGGCATCGGCGGAGATCCGGACCCGGCAGGTGCGGGCATGAGAATGCCGCACGACGTTCGTCAGGCCCTCCCGGACCACCCAGCCGAACAGCTCCTGCCTGGCGTTGTCCGCCACGTCGACGGACGGCGGCAGCTCCCCGACGATGCCTGCCGCCCGCAGGAGCTCGCGTCCCGTCGCCAGCTCGCCGGCCAGCGTCACCTCCCGGTAGTTGGACACGGCGGCGCGTACGTCGGCCAGGGCCCGCCGGCTCAGTGCTGCCACCTCGCGGATCTCGTTGGCGGCGCCTGCGGGATCCTGGCCGCTCAGCCTGTCGGCCAGGGTCGCCTTCACGGCGATGGTCGTCAGCGAGTGCCCGAGGAGGTCGTGCAGGTCTCGCGCTATCCGGCTGCGCTCGTTCTCGGCGGCCAGGCGGGCCAGCTCTGTCCTCGCCTCGGCGAGGAGGATGTTGCCACGCAGGAGCCGGCCGAAGCCGAACATCGCCAGGCCGGTGAGGGGGATGGCGAATATGGTCCCGTTTTGCAGGCAGGTACCGAAGCTATCGTGCCACGAGGGCACCGAAGGGGGCAGCAACACCGCCAGCGCTGTGAAGAACACGACCAGGAACGCTCCCTTCTCGGCATAGCGCATCAGGCCGGCGGCGCAGACGAAGACGGCCATGACCATGGCGTCGGCATGAGCGAACGGGAGCTCGGCAAGAGTGAGGGCAATCGAGGTTGCCATCAGCAAAAGGTGCACCCGGCGGGTGCTGCGACGGCCGGCGAGCATGGCTATGTAGCAGGCACAGAAGGCGGCGAGGACAGCGAAGCCGGCGGCACGTGCCGCCGGGCTGTGCACGTCTGCAGGGATGGCGGCTGCCGGCTCGACCAGCCACGCCAGGAAGACGACCGGGAACACGACCCCGCGCCATCCACGCGCCCACTTGCGCTGGTCCTCGAGCCACGCCGCGTCGTTCGGCCCAGCCGGGGCTGCGCCAGTTGCCATGCCGCTCAAAGCTAGCCCCGTGTGCCCGTCATGTCCGTCACGGGGCACTCGGTCCTCCGGCCCGGCTGGTAGGGGAGGGGTGCCGAATGTCCGTCGTACACGGCCAGGGTTGCCTGTCGTGCCGCTAGGTGAGCCGTGCCGTGTCACGCCTGAAGGCGGCCACGGCCAGCCAGGCGAGGGCGGCTGTCCACACCGCCAGGACTACCCATGCCTGGAGCGGGGGCCAGCCCGGGCCACCGAGGGCGACCTTGCCCGACTGCACCAACCAGTACGACGGGATGCACTTGACGATGTCGACGAAGGTCGTGCTCGTGGACAGCGGCCCCCATGCTCCTCCCAGCAGGGCGAAAAGAGAAGTCACCCCACCGACAGCCGGGCCGAGGGAGTCCGGTTTCAGAAGGTGCCCGAGCATGATCCCGAGGACGGCGAAGGGGACCAGACCGATCAGGAGAAGGAGCGTCATGAGCGCCCACTGCCTGGCATCGAGGTGGACCGAGAGCATCGAGCCGGCGACGTAGAGGACGGCGATCGTCAGCAGTGCCATGACATAGCCGCCGACCACCTTGGAACGGAAGTAGGTCCGTGTGCTGAGCGGTGTGATCCTGAGCTGGCGCGCCCAACCGATCTGGCGCTCGGCCGAGATGCGGGTGCCCGACGAGATGATGGCGATCATCGCTCCCCACGAGACCATCCCGGTCATGTAGTAGAGGGGGAAGGGTATGCCGTCGAGCCTCTTGGACTGGTTGGCACCGGCGATCAGCAGGAACATCAATAGAGGGAAGCCGAGCGAGAAGAAGAGGAAGCGGCGGTTGCGGAAGGTGCGGACCAGCTCGTAGCGCAGGTAGGTGGCGTGGCTCATGGTGCCGCAACCTCGCTTTGGTCGCCGGAGACGAGCTCGAGGAAAGCGTCCTCGAGCCCCGCGCCGCGGACTTCGATGTCGTGTGCGTCGGGAAAGGCACTGTGCAGCGCCCACAACGCGCTGTCGGAATCGCTGCAGGCCAGCACAACGGCCTCCCCACGGAGGTCCGCACCGGTGACCCCTGGCAGGGCCCTCAGGGCGCCGAGGTCGGCGTACGGGAGTGTCGCGCGTATCGTGCGGCCACCGGCCCGAGCCTTTATCTGCGTTGCCGGGCCGTCTGCTACGACGCGGCCCCGGGCCATGACGACTATGCGGTCCGCGTATGCGTCCGCCTCCTCGAGATAGTGGGTGGCGAAGACGACCGTCTTGCCGTTGCGGGCGATATCGCGCATCGAGCCCCAGAAGTCGTGGCGGCCCTCGACGTCGAGGGCGGCCGTCGGCTCGTCCAGGACCAGGAGGTCAGGGTCACCCACCAGCGCCAGCGCGAAGCGGGCCCGCTGCGCCTGGCCCCCTGAGAGCTTGGTCGTCCTCTGGGCTGCGAAGCTCTCGGCACCCGTGGTCTCCAGGACCTGCCCCACGTCGAGGGGGTGCGGGTAAAGAGAGGCCACCATGGTCACGAGCTCTCGCACCGAGAGCCCCTCTATGAGCGAGCCCGTCTGGAGCATCCCGCCGGTCCTGCCTGCCGACACTGCGTCGGCCGGCGTCGTGCCGAACACGCTGACCTGTCCGGCGTCGGGCTGTGCCAGGCCGAGCACGACGTCGATGGTCGTCGACTTGCCCGCACCGTTTGGGCCGAGCAGGGCAACGGTCTCGCCCGGGTCGATGCGGAGGTCGACGCCCCGGACGGCCTCGACCGGCCCGTACGACTTGTGCAGCCCGCTCACGAGGATGCCGGGCGGGCCGTGCATGGTGCTTGCCATGGCTCAATACGATTGCCCGGCCGGCGCCGGCACGCCAGTGAGATCGGTCAGGAATTGCCGATGACAAATGTCATGCAGCAGGCTCCTGGTCTTGGCGTTCGCCATCGGTCCGGTGGCTGTCGCTGCGTCCCTGGCCTGGGTCGTGCGGCGACGGGCGGCCGCCGGCGGGTACAGCCTCGGGGCGGCGGGCGGGCAGTGTTGAGCGCGTCGGGGGCCCAGGCCACTGCCGGCCCGGGAACGGAAGTCGGGCATGCCGGCTGGCGTTGGGAGCATGCCGGCTGGGACGCGGGCGGCCGGTGGAGGAGGGGCCCGCTGGGCCCGGTGCCCGGACCGGAGGCCGCATAGGGTTCTGTTGCCCAGGGTGCCGAGCCTTGTGCCACATATCCCGCCCGGCAACTCAGGAGTGCCGGAGCGGTGCCGAGCGGGAAGGCACGGCTACGCCGGTGCGTGGCACCGGCAAATCACGGCAGGAGCGGCGACAGTGATCGTGTTGACCACCGAAGACGGGCGCGAGCTCGCGGTCAATGCCGACCTGGTCGAACGGGTCGAGGCGACTCCCGGCACGGTGCTCTTCCTCGTCGACGGCCGCCAGGTCACGGTGCGCGAGAGCGTCGACGAGGTCGTCGAACGGGCCTGCTCGTACCGGGCGTCTGTGCTGGTGGCAGCCTCGAGGCTCGAGGGGCTCCCTCGCCAGTCCCCAGCACGGGGCCGGCACCTGAGGCTCCTGCCCACCGACGGTCGGCCTCCCGGGGGTGGCGGGCCGGGAGGCCGGGGCTGAACCCGGCGAAGCCACGCCCGGGGCCGCACGCACAGGGGGGGCCGCACGCACAGGGGGCCTGCGCTCAGATCACCGGGCGAGCCCCCCTGAGGTGAAGCTCCGGAAGGCTGAGCCAGGTCATCGCGTCCTGCACCACGAACGCTGGAAGGCCACTGGCCGCTGACAGCCGCAGCGCCGTGCCGAGCGACTGCCACCGGGCCAGCTGCCGCCACTGGCGCAGGGCCAGGTGCCTGTTGCCTACCCTCCAGCTGAGGAAGAGAGCCAGCGGCTCGCAACCGCTGTCCAAGGGCTGCTCGAAGTAGGCCAAGATCTCCGTCCCAAGGCAGTAGGCCCCGCCGACGTGTAGGGAGCCGAGCTCGAGGACAGCGGCGCAGCCGCAACCTTCACGCAGGCGCGTGTGGCCGGTCAGCAGGTCGATCGTGGGCTGCTGCGCCGGCGCCCGCAGGCACAACAGCCAGAGGACGGCCAGGGCCGCCACGGTGCAGACCATCGCCGCCAAGAGCCACGGGACGCGCCCGGCGAGAGGGGTGCCTGCTGCCCACGGAGCGCCTCCTGCCAGCGCCGCCCCGATCATGCAGGCGGGCGCGGCGGCCAAAAGGGCCCACAACGCAAGCACGACCACCTTGGGCACTGCAGCAACTCTCCTCGCGCCCGCTGCGGTATGCAGCCGCGCCACCTTTGTTGGAGGCCCTGGCGACCTGACTTCGCCAGGCACCGACGGCGGGGAGGACTTTCCCCGGGGGCACGGCGCAATTGTACGTCGCCGGCTCGTGCCCGCCCGTGCCGTCAGTAGGGACATTGGCCCCTTTCCAACCCGGTTGACATGCAAATCCCTTCAGGAGCGGCGCGCCAATACAAATTGTAGCGTTATCGGGTAGCCGCCCTTTATGGGGACGGCAATACCTGCCGGGCAACAGAGGGAAGGAGCCGGCTGCAGCCGGACGCCGTCATGGACGAGGGCCACCGCGCTCAGGGAGGCCGAGCCCCCGCGGTGGCCAGGTTGCCGGCACCGCAGGGCGCCGGCGGCCGCCAAGCGTGCACGGCCCCGACAGCGCCCCCGGCGGGCCGGGGCCAGGTGCGCGCACCTGGTCGGAGCGGCCCAACGGCGACGGCTCCCGGCTGTCCCAAGCCGGCCCTACCCTGTTGCCCAGTGCTGCTAGTCCACCGTGCCGCCCGAGCCGACTACCTGGTTGAGATGATGGCCGAGGTCCTTGCCGAGCCCCTCCGGGACGCCCTGGCGACCGAAGTCGTCGCAGTCCCCACCAGAGGTGTCGAGAGATGGCTCAGCCAGCGCCTCGGCCACAGCCTCGGCGCAACCGCTGCACCGGTGCCGGGCCCCGGTGCAGCCGGCCCCCTCGGTGCAGCCGGGCCCGCTGCCGTGGCCGGCCAGCCCGCTACGGCAGGCGGCGACGGCACTTGCGCCAACGTCGACTGGCCTTCGCCTTCGTCCCTGGTCACAGGTCTGGTGAGGGAGGTCACGGGCTACGCCGGAGGGGCCCGGCGCAGCGGGCCGTGGGCGCCGGAGGTCTGCGTGTGGCCGCTCGTCCAGATCGTCGACCGGCACCTCGACGACCCCAGCTTGGCCGTACTGGCGGCCCACTTACGGGCTTCGTCACCGCCCGGGCCGTCCGGACGACAGCGTCGCTTCGGGGCGGTACGGCACCTGGCCGAGCTGTTCGACCGCTACAGCCTCTACCGGCCTCGGATGGTACGCGAGTGGTCAGCGCTCACCGCGGGTGGGGACAGCGCGCCACCTGGGCGCTTCGACGGCTGGGTGCCTCCCGGGCGCCTCGACGACGTCGCCTGGCAGTCGAGCCTGTGGAGCCGGCTGCGCGCGGAGGTCGGCGAGCCGAGCCCTGCCGAGCTGGCGGCCCAGGCGGTCGAGGTCCTTGTTGAGCGGCCTGAGGCCAGCCGGTTGCCCGAGCGCGTTTGCTGCTTCGGCTTGACCCGTCTCCCCGAGGTGCACCTCGAGGTCCTCGCGGCCTTGGCTGAGGCAAGGGACGTGCACCTCTTCCTCCTCCATCCGTCCCCGACGCTGTGGCGCAGGGTTGCCGAGAGCACCGGGGCGGCCGGGACAGGGCATTCCCGCGCCAGCGGGGAGGTCGGGCTGGCCCGTGAGGAGGGCCCTGGGGCCGAGACGGCCGTCAACCCGCTGTTGCGCTCGTGGGGCCGTGACTGCAGGGAGCTGCAGCTGCTGCTCCAGGCGCACGGGTTCGTGGCCGCTGGCCACAGGGACGTTGCGGACAAGCGCCCGCCGACCCTGCTGAGCCTCGTCCAGTCGGACATCCGCGAGGACCGCGAGCCGCCCGGCCCCCCGCACCAGGGGGAGCCGGACCGCCGGCCGCTCCTGGGCGGCGACGACCGCAGCCTGCAGGTCCACTCCTGCCATGGACGCGGCCGGCAGGTGGAGGTGGTACGGGAGGCGGTGCTGCAGCTGCTGGCGCTCGACCCGTCACTGGAGCCGCGCGATGTCATAGTGATGTGCCCTGACATCGAGGAGTTCGCTCCACTGGTCCATGCCGTGTTCGGCACTGCCGGCCTCGACGGGGGGCCGGTGCTCCCCGTACGGGTGGCCGACCGGTCCGTGCGCCAGACCAACCCGGTCCTTGGCGTGGCCGCTCATCTGCTGGAGCTGGCCGCCGGGCGTGCGGGCGCGGCCGAGGTCCTCGACTTCGTCTCGAGGGCCCCGGTTAGCCGGCGTTTCCAGCTCGACGAGGACGACCTGTCCCAGTTGGAGCGCTGGACGGAGGGCACCGGGGTGCGCTGGGGCATGGACGGCGACCATCGGGCCATCTGGAAGATGCCGGGCTTCGAGGCCTCGACCTGGAAGGCCGGCATGGAGCGCCTCCTGCTCGGGGTGGCGATGGACGACGAGGGGGAGCTGTTCGGTGGAGTCCTGCCCTATGGGGACCTGGCCGGGCCGGAAGTGGACCTGGCCGGCCGGCTGGCAGAGCTCGTGTCGCGCCTCGGTGCAGCCATGCGCCGCCTCGCCGGACCGCTGAGCGTGACCGGCTGGGCCGACGCACTGGCCCGCTCGACCTTGGAGCTGTGCTGCCCCGAGAGGGGCGAGGAGTGGCAGGTCGAGCAGTTCCGTCGCCAACTCTCCGATGTCGCAGCCCGGGCGGCGGCCGCGCCGCCGTCCGGCGGCGCGGCCGCCATGGGAGGACCGCTGCTGGAGCTGGCCGAGGCGAGAGCCCTGTTCGAGGACGAGCTCGAGGGTCGCCCGACCCGGGCCAACTTCCGCACCGGCGACGTCACCGTGTGCACCTTGCTGCCCATGCGCTCGGTGCCCCACCGGGTCGTGTGCCTGCTCGGCATGGACGACGGCGTGTTCCCCCGTCCGGTAGCCGACGACGGCGACGACCTGCTGGCCTGCAAGCCCATGGTGGGCGACCGGGACCCGCCAGCAGAGGACCGCCAGATGCTGCTGGACGCCGTGATGGCGGCGATCGACCACCTCGTCATCACTTTCGAAGGCCACGACCAGCATCTCAACCAGCCTCGGCCGCCTGCAGTACCGGTCGCCGAGCTGCTCGACGTCGTCGACCGGACGGTGCGATGGCCGCCGGCGGGCACGGACGAGGGGCTTCCGGCCAGGCGGGCGGTGCTCGTGGAGCACCCGCTGCAGCCCTTCCACGTTGACAACTTCCTGCCGGGCCGACTGGGTGGGCCGGGCCCGTGGAGGTTCGACCGGCTCCAACTCGACGGAGCTCGCGCCGCGACCGGTCCACGGTCGGAGCGGCCGCCGTTCCTCTCGGGGCGCCTCCCACCCCTGGAGGACCGGGTTGTCCCGCTGGCATCGCTGGTGCGCTTCCTCGAGCACCCGGTGCGCGCCTTCCTGCGTACGCGCCTCGGCTACTACCCGGGCGACGTCCCAGAGCCGCTATCCGATGCGCTCTCGCTCGAGCTGGGCCCGCTGGAGCGCTGGTCGCTCGGTGATCGCCTACTCGCTGTCGCAGCCGCCGGCGGGGACCTCGACAAGGCGGTGGCAGCTGAGCAGGGCCGGGGGTTGGTGCCGCCCGGCGCGCTCGGGCAGGCGGCCATCGAGGAGGTGCGAGGTGTCGTGGCGGCCCTGGTCGCCCTGCTGGAGGCCGTACCCCAGGCCCGAGTGCCCCCACGCCCACTCGAGGTCAACGTGGCCCTCCCGGACGGGCGGGCGGTGGTCGGCAGCGTGCCCGGAGTCCACGACGGGACCGTGGTGCGGGCCGTGTACTCGAAGCTCGGGGCCAAGCACCGGCTGCGGGCCTGGGCGCACTTCGTCGCCCTCAGCGCCGCTCACCCCGAGCTGAGCCCGGGAGCTGTCACCCTGGGGCAGGCGGAGGGCAGCAGCCCCGACCGCCCCCGCCTGCGGGCCCAGGCACTTACCGCCTTCGGCGGAGGCCAACAGGAGAGGCAGGTCCGGGCGCTCGGACTGCTCGTCCAGCTGGTCGACCTGTTCGACCGGGGGATGCGAGAGCCGCTCCCGCTCTACTGCGCCACCTCCGCCGCATGGGCAGAGGCGGTCCGCCAGGGCGACAATGCACAGGAGCGGGCACGCCCGCGCTGGTCGTCGCCCTATGACGAGCGGGGCGAGGCCTACGACCCCGAGCACCTGGCGGTCTTCGGTGCCGGCGTGGACCTGGAGCAATTGCTCGCCGAGGCGCCGGTCGACGGTGAGGCAGGGCCTGGCTGGCCGGCCGAGCGGACCCGTCTCGGTCGGTTGGCGGTGCGCCTGTGGGGCCCCGTCCTCGAGCACGAGAAGCTGTGCGAGCTGTGACAGCCAACGAGCAGGTCGTGGCGCCCACCGGGGCCATCCCCCCGGCGCGCACGTTCGATCTCTGCGGCCCGCTGCCCGGCCCCGGGGTGACGGTACTGGAGGCGAGCGCTGGCACAGGCAAGACCTTCACCATCGCCAACCTGGTGACCCGGTTCGTGGCCGAGGGCGTCCCCCTCGACAAGCTCCTCGTCGTCACCTTCACCCGCATGGCCACCGGAGAGCTGCGCCAGCGCGCCCGGGAGACTCTCGTCGGCGCAGAGCAGGCGCTCCGGCGGGTGGTCGAGACGGGAGCGCCGCCTGCTACCGGCTCGGACGTCGAGCGCTTCCTGGCCACACCTTCGCCGGCAGCGCCCGATGGCGCGGCCGAGGTCCGTGAGCGCTTCCACCGGCTCACAAGGGCATTGGCCAACTTCGACGCGGCGACGATCACGACCACCCACGGCTTCTGCCACCGGGTGCTCGGAGCCCTCGGTTCCTGGGGCGAGGTGGCGCCCGGCGCCGTCCTGCTGGAGGATCCGACCGACCTGGTGGACCAGGCCGTCGACGACCTGTACGTGCGCCACGTGCTGCGCAGTGGGCCGCTCCCCTTCGGGCGCAGCGAAGCCCGCAAGGCGGCATGGCAGGCTGTCACCAACCCCCGCACCGCCCTGGGCCCGCCCGCCGTCCGTGGTGACGGCAGCCCGGCCGGCCTGCTGAGGCGCCTGGCCGAGGGGGCGCGCGCTGAGGTGGCCGGGCGCCTCCTGGCAGCCAACATGTTGACCTACGACGACCTGTTGGTCCGCCTGGCCGGGGCGCTGAGCGCACCGGGGCGGGGGGCCACGGCTTGCGCCCGCCTGTCCGAGCGTTACGAGGTCGTGCTGGTCGACGAGTTCCAGGACACCGACCTCGTGCAGTGGGAGGTGGTCCGTGGCGCCTTCGGTACAGGGCGGTCCCGGCTCGTGCTCATCGGCGACCCCAAGCAGGCCGTGTACGCCTTCCGCGGTGCCGACGTCTACGCCTACCTCGAGGCGGCCAGGACGGCGCCACCTCCACAGCGCTTCACCCTCAACGAAAACTGGCGGTCTGACGAGCCCCTTGTCGAGGCCCTGGACGCTCTGCTGTCGCCGGCGCACCTCGGGCACCCTGAGATCGTCTACAGGCGGCCGACGACGCCGCCCGGGCACCGGGCCCCCGTCCTGTCCGGGGCGCCGGTCGGCGCGCCCCTGCGTGCCCGGTTGTTGGACCGGGACGACGCTCACCTCTCCCGCACCCGTAGGGGCCTGGTCCAAAAGGGTTCGGCTGTGTCCGCAGTGGCCCGGGACCTGGCTGCCGACATCCGCCAGCTGCTGGCTGAGGGCGCTCGGCTGGCCGGGCGCGATGGCGCCGCCGGCCGCAGCATCGGCCCCCAGGACATCGGAGTGCTCGTGCGGACCAACCGGCAGGCGGCGATAGTGCAGGCCGCCCTGCGTGCCACCGGCGTCCCGGTGGTCGTCTCGGGAGCCCAGAGCGTGCTCTCGACCGCCTCGGCCCGCGATTGGCTGGCACTGTTGCAGGCCCTCGAACAGCCTGCGTCGCGGTCCCTGGCGGTGGCTGCGGCCCTGACCGACTTCGTTGGCATGACCGGCGACGGCATCGCCACTGCGGACGAGTTGGCATGGGAGAGCCTGCATGCCAGCCTCCACGAATGGTCGGCTCTCGTCCGCTCGACCGGTGTCGCCAGCCTTTACGCTCACGTGAGCGCCACGCAGCACCTTCCAGGCCGGCTGCTTGCCCACGCCGACGGCGAACGCCGCCTCACCGACCTCTCCCACGTCGCCGAGCTCCTGCACGCCCAGGCAACCCGGTCACAGCTGGGCCTGGCGGCGTTGCGTACCTGGTTGGCTCGCCGGTGCGGCGAGGAGGCAGCCGACGGGACGGAGGCCGAGCAGCGCACACGCCGCCTCGATTCCGACGAGCCCGCCGTCCAGGTCCTGACCGTGCACCGGGCAAAGGGCCTCGAGTTCCCGGTGGTGTACCTGCCCTACGCCTGGGACCCCGGCGGCGGGGACCGGGCCGGTGGCCCGGTCGTCTACCACGACGCCGAGGACGGGGACCGGCGTAAGCTTGACGTGGGCAGGGAGGACGGGCCCGTGTACGCGCGTCACTACCGCCAGGCTTTGGACGAGCGTCGCGGCGAGGATCTGCGCCACCTCTACGTGGCGCTCACCAGAGCGCGCCACCAGGTGGTCGTCTGGTGGGCGCCGGCTCAGGACTGCCAGCACTCAGCTCTCGGCCGCCTCCTGCTCTCCCGCCAGCCCAGTGGCGACGTGGCCGCAAGCGGCCTCTCCGGTGAGCCCAGGGACAAGCAGGTGCGCACGGCCTTCGACAAGGTGGCCGCTCTGGCGCCCGGGCTCGTGAGCGTCGAGCAGGCCAGCGTCCCGGCGCTGTTCGCTGCCATCGACGCTCGTGGGCGGCGGGAGGTGGTACCGGGTGGGGCGGAGCGCGCCCGAGAGGGGGGACGGCGCAACTCGCGCACCGGGGACGACGGGCTGCATGCCGCCGCCTTCGAGCGCGGTATCGACTCACTGTGGCGCAGGACGTCCTACACGGGTGTCACCGCTGCAGCCCACGGCGACGGGCGCCGGCAGGCACTCGTCACCAGTGAGCCCGAGGACGAGGGTGTCACGGACGAGGCTGCACCTGGCATGGGTACGGCTGGCCTCCCTGGTGCACCCGAGGTGGCCGGGGGCACGGCCCGGCTGCCCGTCACGGCGTGGTGGGGGGTACCGGGTGGCGCGGAGGTGGGCACCTTCGTCCACGGCCTGCTAGAGAAGCTCGACTTCGCCGCGCCGGATCTGCAGGCAGAGGTCGCAGCCGTCGTGGAGGGGGCCGCCGGCCGCTACCCCGGGCTGCCCGACCAGCTGCCCCTCGTCGAAGAGGGGCTGACAGCCGCCGTGACAACGCCACTTGGCGGGCCTCTCGGGAGCCTGGCACTGCGCGGCTTCGGGCGTTGTGACCGGGTCGACGAGATGCGCTTCGAGCTCCCCTTGGCGGGAGGGGACCGGCCGTCCGGGCGGACAGCACTCGCCGGTCTGGTGGCCATCCTCCGAGAGCACGTCGACCCGGACGGGCCTCTCGGCCTGTACCCGGAGGCTTTGGCAGCGCTGGCGGACCAGGCTCGGGCGACCGGCGAGGACCTCCTGCGGGGCTACCTCACCGGCAGCCTGGACCTCGTCGTCCGGGCTCAGACAAGGGGTGCCACCCGGTACTTCGTGGCCGATTACAAGACAAACTGGCTCGGGCCCCCCGGTGGCGAGCTCACGGCGTGGCACTACCGCGAGGAAGCACTCGGGCGCGAGATGGTCACGGCCCATTACCCGTTGCAGGCCATCTTCTACTTGGTGGCCCTGCACCGCTACCTGCGCTGGAGGCTGCCGGGTTACGAGCCGCAACGGCATCTGGGCGGCGCCGTCTACCTCTTCCTGCGGGGCATGCCGGGCCCCGGCGGGGACGAGGAGGGCCCGGCCCTCGCGGGCGTCGTACCGGCGCCTGCCGGCGTCTTCTGGTGGCAGCCCCCGCCGGAGCTGGTGGTCGAGACCTCCCGATGGCTGGCCGGGCGGCAGGTGGCGGCCGAGGGGCTGGAGGCACCGTGAGCGAGCCAAAGGAGGACCGCTACAGCCCCGCCCTGGTTCTCGAGCTGGCACCCGATGACCTGCTCCGCCACTTCAACCGGGCTGGGGTCCTGGTCCCGGCAGACGTCCACGCCGCCAGGGTCATGGAGCGCCTGGGCGGGTGTTCTGACCCGCTCGTGGCACTGGCTGCCGCACTGGCCGCCCGTGGGCCGCGGGCCGGCCACGTCCTTGTCGACCTGGCCACCGTGGCTTCGACGGTGGTGGCCGAGGGCGCAGCGGGAGCGACGGACGGCACCGAAGTGGGCTCGCTCCCCTGGCCCTCTCCCGCTGCCTGGGCCGAGGCCCTGGAGGGGAGCCCCCTGGTCAACGTCGGTGAGGGCGAGGAGCCTCCGAGGCCTCTGCGACTGGTCGGAGGCAACCTCTACTTGGAGCGTTACTGGCGCGACGAGGGGCGCGTGGCCGCCGATTTCCTCGCGCGTGCCGACGCGCCCGTAGTGGACCTCGACGGGGCATGGCTGCAACAGGTCCTGGCCGACCTCTTCCCGGGAGGGGAGGACGGCTTGCAGGCCCGAGCAGCCGAGACGTGCGCTCGCCGCCTGCTGAGCATCGTCGTCGGGGGGCCTGGCACGGGCAAGACCACCACGGTCGCCCGGGCACTGGCGCTGCTCTACCTGGTGGCGGACAGACAGGGCGCGCCCTGGCCCCTCGTGGCCCTGGCCGCGCCGACGGGCAAGGCCGCCGCCCGGATGGCGGAGGCGGTGCACGAGGAGGCTCGCCACCTGGCGGTACCAGAGCGGGTCAGGGCGCAGTTGCTGGGACTGGACGCATCCACAGTCCACCGGCTCCTCGGCCGCCATCCCGCCGGCCTCAACCGGTTCCGCCACGACCGGACCAACCAGTTGCCCCACGACGTCGTCGTCGTGGACGAGACGTCGATGATGTCGCTGCCCCTGATGGCCCGGCTGGTGGAGGCAGTGCGCCCGGATGCCCGCCTGGTGCTGCTCGGAGACCCCGAGCAATTGGCCTCCGTGGAGGCCGGCGCGGTGCTGGCGGACGTCGTCGGCGCGCTCTCGCCCGTTGCCGAGTCGCCGCCCGCGCTGGGCTCGTCGGTCACGGTGCTCCAGGTCAACCATCGCTTCGGGGGGCCGCTGGCGGAGGTGGCGGCGGCGGTCAGGGAGGGCGACGCTCCGAGGGCCGTCGAGCTGCTCGCCTCGGGAGGACATGGCACCCTGTCGTGGGTCGAGGCGGACCTGGACGAGGTGGCAGCTGACAGCGCCGAGCTCGGCGGTCTCCGGGCCTCGGCTACCACTGCGGCGGGAGTCTTGGCGGCCGCCGCATCCGCGGGCGACATAGCCGGCGCTCTGGACGCCCTCGGGCGTGCCCGCCTGCTCTGCGCCCACAGGGACGGCCCCTCCGGCGCCAGCACCTGGAACCTTCAGGTGGAGATGTGGCTGGCGGAGGCCGGTGCCGATGTCCACGGTGACGGGGCCTGGTATGCGGGGCGCCCGGTTGTGATCACCGAGAACGACTACGGCCTGGGCCTGTTCAACGGCGACACGGGCGTAGCGGTGCGCCGCCCCGACGGCGGCCTGCACGTGGTGTTCCAGCGGGGGCTGGCGGTGCAGGCCGTCAGCCCGGCGCGCATCGGGGCGGTGGCTACCGCCTTCGCCATCACGG
This sequence comes from Actinomycetes bacterium, assembly GCA_021828475.1. Lineage (GTDB taxonomy): Bacteria > Actinomycetota > Acidimicrobiia > Acidimicrobiales > Palsa-688 > JAJZMF01. The sequence continues at coordinate 41,941 of JAJZIY010000002.1, read as the reverse complement.
CGCACAGGGCTCAGGGCTCGGAGTTCGAGGACGTGGCGGTCCTCCTGCCCGGGCCCACCTCGCGCATCCTCACCCGCGAGCTGCTGTACACGGCCCTCACCCGCGCCAGGCAGCGTGTCCTCGTCGTCTCCAGCCGCGAGGCCCTGGAGGTCGCCATCGCGCGACCTGTGGCCCGCGCCTCGGGCCTGGCCCGGCGCCTGCGCAGGTAGCCGGAGGGCGCCATCGGACGGCCTGAGCGGCTACCTGTCCCCCAGTCGGCGGTCCGGGGGGCACCGGTCCAGCGGCTACCGTGCCTCGTGTGGACCCTGCCGGCGCGGCCCCCTCCAGCCGACCCGCCCCCACCGAGGTACCCCCGGCGGCGGCGAGGCTGAGCGAGCAGTGGGCCCGCCTGCGCGAGGACCCCACCCTCCAGGGCCGAGCCTGGAGCCTGGCTGCCACGCGGGCAGCAGACACCTGGCTGGCTGCCCTCTTCGCCTCGGCGCTCAGCTCCGGTGCCGGTACCGGCACCGGAGCTGAGGCCGGGACCGGGCCGGCCGCAGCTGAGGACCCCGTGGCCTCCTCCGGCACCGGTGGAGGAGGGGCAGGCCGGGGTCTGCTCGGAGGCTGGCGGGCCAGGCGGGAGGCGGGCAGGGCGACCCCCGCCGCCACGTCGGGCCGCCAGCGGACAGGAGTGGCACTGCTGGCGGTGGGGAGCCTCGGGCGGGGTGACGTTGCTCCCGGCAGCGACCTGGATCTGCTCCTGGTGCACTCCGGCCAGGACGAGCTCGGCCCGCTGGCGGACCGCCTCTGGTACCCGATCTGGGACGACCCGATGCCCTTGGACCACAGCGTGCGCACGCCGGCCCAGGTGGGCCAGGCGGCCGAGTCGGACCTGCGCGTCGCCCTGGGGCTCCTCGAGGCCCGCCTCGTTGCCGGCGACGCCGAGCTGGCCGCCGAGGTGGTACGGACCGGGGACAGGCTGTGGGCGAAGAGGGCCACGAGGTGGCTACCGGAGCTCCTGAGGGCGAGGGAGGGTGCCCGGGTGCCCCACGGCGACGTTGCCTTCCTCCTCGAGCCGGAGCTCCAGGAGGGCCGGGGTGGCCTGCGTGACCTTCAGGCCCTGGCTGTCATGGCCAAGGTGACGCCCGTCGTTTCGGCTGTCGTGGCCGATCCCCGCCTCGCCGATGCCGGCAACCTGCTCCACTCCGTCCGGGTCGAGCTCCAGCGCCCCACAGGCAAGCGCAGCGAGAGGCTCCTGTTGGAGGACCAGGACCGGGTGGGCGAAGCGCTCGGTTACGGGGGCAGGGAAGAGCTGGCCAGGGCGCTGGCGGCTGCTGCGCGCACCGTCGGTTGGCTGATGGACGACGCCTCGCGCCGGGTCCTGTCCTGGGTCGCCGGGCCCCGGGGGAGGGGTGGTTCGGCCGACCGGGCCCTCGGTGCGGGCCTGGTGCTGCGTGACGGCGAGGTCGCCGTGCCCGCCCAGTACGCTGTGAGGTCGGACCCGACCCTGGCGTTGCGGGCGGCCACCGCCTCGGCCGAGTCCGGTTCGCCGCTTGCCCGCCCCACCATGGAGCGCTTGGCCAAGGAGGCTCCCCAACCGGCACAGCCTTGGGCGCCCGAGGTACTGCGAGCCTTCCTCAAGCTGCTCTCCACAGGGCACGCCGGGGTACCCGCCGTGGAGACCCTCGACCAGCTGGGCGTCTGGGAACGCTACATGCCCGAGTGGGGGGCGGTCCGCAACCGGCCGCAGTTCAATCCCTACCACCGCTGGACGGTCGACAGGCACCTGCTCGAAGCTGTCGCGGGCGCTGCGGGCAACGCCCTGGAGGTCCGCCGGCCCGACCTGCTCCTGCTCGGTGCTCTACTGCACGACATCGGCAAGGGTGCCGGCGGGGACCACTCCGAGGCCGGCGTGCGCATAGCCCGGCCGCTACTGCGCCGCCTCGGGCTCGAGGACGAAGACCGTCGGGTCCTCGAACGGGTGGTCCTGCACCACCTCCTGCTCCCCGATCTGGCGACCCGCCGCGACCTGGACGACCCGGCCACGGCAGCGCTCGTGGCGGACGCCGTAGGCGACGTCACGACCCTGGAGTTGCTCGGCGCGCTGGCGGACGCCGACGGCGGCGCCACGGGCCCGGCGGCATGGACGGCGTGGAAGGCCGGCCTCGTGGCCGAGCTGGTCCAGCGTGCCGGTGCGGTGCTGGAGGGCAGGCCGGTGCCTACCGGGCCACCGTTCCCGTCGCCCGAGCAGCGCCGCCTGCTCGAAGCGGGCGGTACCCGGGTGCTGCCCGGTCATGGCGACCTGGTCGTGGTTGCCGCCGATCGTCCCGGGTTGTTCAGCGACCTGACCGGAGTGCTGGCGCTGCACGGGATCGGAGTGCTCGAGGCGAGAGCCCACAGCGAGTCGGGCCAGGTGCTCGACAGGTTCGTCCTGGACCTGCCCGAGGGCGCAGAGCCGCGCTGGGAGCGCATAACCGCTGACGTCGTGGCCGTCGCCGAACGGCGCCTCAACGTGACAGAGGCCTTGGCGCGGCGCGGCACGGCGGTGCGGGAGCGGCGCGCTGCCGCCCTTCCAGCCCCGGCCGTGCACGTGAGCGTCGACAACGACGCCTCGACGAGTGCCACGGTGGTCGAGGTGCGTGCCCCCGACGCTCCCGGCCTCCTGCACCGCGTGAGCGCCGTACTGGCGGGGCTCCGGCTCGACATCGTGTCCGCCCGGGTCTCGACACTGGGCAACGCCGCGATCGACACTTTCTACGTGAAGGCCCAGGGCGACAAGCTCCCCGGCCCGGCCGACGTCGAGCAGGTGCGCCTGGCACTGCAGGCGGCACTCGAAGCCGCCGGTGCCCCCCAGAAGTCGTAACGCGGCCGAAACATAGCGGTCGCGGCTCGGAAACAAGCACCTTCTACGTTCGTTTGCAAGCCTTCGGACCGGCACGGTCGCGAGGCGAGGCTTACCTACCCAGAGGGAGGGCTTTTGCTGCACTTGACCATGCACCTGCTGGCCGCCGCCGCGCCGCCCAATGCGTCCGACCAGAGTTACCTCAACACTGGTGACAACGCTTGGCAGATGACGGCCGCCACCTTCGTCGCTCTCATGAGCGTCCCGGGCCTGGCGGTGCTCTTCGCCGGCCTGGTCCAGAAGAAATGGGTCGTCAACACCATGTTGATGACTTTCTCGGGCTTCGCCGTCGTGCTCCTGGTGTGGGTCCTGTGGGCCTACAAGATGGGTTTCGGCACCCCGCTCGGCCACGGCGCCCACTGGAAGGCGGGCAGTGACCCGATAACCAACTTCTTCGCCAACTTCGTCGGTAGCCCGGGCACGGTGCTGAGCGGCCCGACGCTGACCCGCCAGGCCAGTATCCCGCTCGTCAACGGCGGGATGCCGGGACCGGCGCCCACCGGCTTCGCCCTGCCCCAGGCGAGCGTCGTCTACTTCCAGTTCGTCTTCGCCGCCATCACCCCGCTGCTGTTCCTCGGCAGCGTGCTCTCGCGCATCAAGTTCAAGGTGTGGCTGATCTTCGTGCCCCTGTGGACGACTTTCGCCTACGCCGTGAACGCCATGCTCATGTGGGGGGGCGGGTACTGGGCACAGCAGGGGGCTGCCGACTACTCCGGTGGTTACGTCATCCACCTCGCCGCAGGTGTCAGCGGGTTCGTCGCCGCCGCCATGGTCGGGCCGCGCCTCAAGCGCGACCGCGACCGCGCCATCCCCCACTCCCTGCCGCTGGTCGCCATCGGGGGAGGGATCATATGGCTGGGTTGGAACGGCTTCAACGGCGGGGATCCCTACTTCGCCAGCGCCAACGCCGCTGCTGCCATCGTCAACACCAACCTGGCCACGGTCGCTGCGCTCATGACGTGGGTGATCTGGGACATGGTGGCCGGCCCTGCCAAGAAGCCGACGTTCCTCGGTGCGATCAACGGCATGGTCGTTGGCCTGGTCGCGATCACCCCGTCCGCCGGCTACGTCAACGGTGCCGGTGCCCTGATGATCGGCGCCATCGACTCCACCATCGTGTGGATGGCTTGGACTTACCTGTCGCGGGCCAGGTTCATGAAACGGGTGGACGACGCCATGGGCATCATCTACACACACGGCATAGCCGGCTTCTTCGGGGGCATCATGGTCGGGGTCTTCGCTGACCCTTCGGTCGTGGTGTACCGCAGTGTCGCCGGTAGCCCGATCGTTGTGAAGGGCTGGATATTCGGGGGCTACCCCAAGCAGATCCTCATCCAGTTCCTCGCCGCTGTCACCGTCATCATGTGGGACGCGCTGGTAACGTTCCTCATACTCAAGGTCATAAGCCTCTTCACCCCGCTGCGCATGACCGATGCCGAGCTCGAGGTCGGCGACCTCGCCATCCACGACGAGGAGGCCTATCCCGACAGCGAAGGTGTGTCCCGTGCCCTGCCGGGCTACGGTGAGGCGGTACCGGTCTTGCCGGTCGTGCCTGTCGGTGCCACGGCCAGCGCCGTCGTGGGAGGAGGAGCCTGATGATCCTGGTCACCGCAGTGATAAAGCCGCACGCTCTCGACCCTGTGCGCGAAGCCCTGTCCTATGTCGGCATCGCCGGCATGACGATCTCCGAGGTGAAGGGTTTCGGGCGCCAGAGGGGGCACACCGAGGTCTACCGGGGCGCCGAGTACAAGGTCGACTTCGTGCCCAAGCTCAAGGTGGAAGTCCTGACAGCGGCAGAGATGGCCGACGACGTGGTGGAAGCGATTGCCAAGGCGGCTCGCACAGGGAAGATCGGGGACGGCAAGATCTGGGTCACCGTTGTCGACTCCGTCACCCGCATCCGGACCGGTGAGACCGGGCCGGGCGCCATCTGATGAGCGAGCCCCACCGCACCCGGGGTAGGTCCTGACGATGGCCCGGCGTGGCAACGCAGTGAAGAAACGTAACGGCTACGGCTCCTCCGTCCCGGTGGGCGGGGGGGCCGCCCGCCCGGTCAGGGCCGTGCGCCCGGGGCGTCGCACCCCAGTGCCAGCAGCACGCGCCGACGCGCCGGCGGCACGCGGTGGCGCTTCGGCCCTTGGAGCAGTCGTCATGTCGCCGTGGGGCTGGCGCATCATGGCGGTGTTCGCCCTGCTCGCGGTCGGGCTCTGCATGACGTTCTTCCTGGACGGCAGGACCGCGTTCGGTGGCCTGTGGGCCCTCATCAGCTTGGCGTGGTCAGCGTTCGCGTGGAAGCTCTGGCGGATGCACCTCGACTGGGACACCCGCTGAAAGGGCGCTCGCCAGCCGTCGGTGTTGCCGGGAGGTCGACGGCGGCTGCCCGCCGCCTCAGCCCTCGAGCTTGACCTGGGTGCTCGTCGGTAGCAGCTCTTCCCAGGTGTTGCCGGGGGAGAGCTTGATGGTGGTGCCGCCGGTCCCCACGAAAGTGGCAGGAGATGCCAGTGACGGCCGTTTCCAGGTGCCCTTGAACACCGCCCCGTCGTGCACGACCCAGGCCGGGCCCGTACCGGTGAGCACGAGGTCGTTCTCGTGGGCGCCGGTCGAGTCCTCGACGTACTGGGTCGCGTACTCGGTGACCCACATGAGGACCACGTTGGTGGCCGAGATCTGCACGTTGTCACCTTGCACCGCCGGTCCGGTGTCGGAGTAGGAACGCAGGTACCTGCGGGTCTTGGGATCCCAGGTCCAAGTGGTGACGTCGAGGGGGAAATGGATGGCCACCGAGGCCGCCGGTGCCGCGCCCGTGCGGGTCCTGCCGTAGCTGAACTGGGGCGGGGGTGGCAGCTCCACGTTGTAGCCAAGGGATTTGGCCGCGGCGTACAGCGCCTTGGTGGAGGTGGTGAAGTTGTGCGGCTCGTAGCGGGTGGGGTCGCGGTAGTAGGCGTAGCCCGCCTTGTTGCCGCCCACGTCCTCCAAGAGGGAGCCCGGGGAGTCGACCTGGTTCAGCACGGGCTGGATCGCACCTGAGTAGCCGAAGAGGATCTTGCCGAGCGGGCGCAGGATCTGGATGTCCACCAGCCGGGCCGACCGCACGGGCTCGATGCGAGGCGCGCCCTGGCACTGGTACACGGCGATGAACCGGGTTATACCGCCCTCGACCGGCTCCTCGTAGACGATGTCGGCGTGGTCCAGTCCCCACTGCGGCCGTGCCTGGGGGAGGTTCTCGACCTTCACGGCCAGGGCGGTGCGCCGGGGCACGGGACCGGAAGCGGGAGGGGCCCCCGTAAGGGGGCACGTGTGCCCGTGCGTCCTGAGCAGGGAGACCTTGGTGGTCGTGGTCGTGGCCGGGCCGCTCGTCGAAGTCGCCGCATCGCCCCGCTGAACAGCGGCTTTCTTGCCCGGGCCGCCGCAGCCCGCGACCAGAGCCAATGAGGCAGAGGTGGCGAGGAGGACGGCCACTCGGCGCCCGCCGAATGGCACTCTCATATCGGGCCCAACGATACCCGGCGGCGCAGGGCACCAGCCAGCCGCCCTACCGCGGCCGGTGTGCCTACCGCGACCGGTGCGCCTACCGCGGCCGGTGCTGTTACTTGTGCTGGCCCTGGAGGCGGACTGCTTCGGCTGCTGCCGCGATGGCTTCGGGGTCCCCGAGCCAGCGACCGCCCGCCTGGAGCGGGCGCAGGTCTTCGTCCAGGTCGTAAACGATGGGTACGCCGGTGGGGATCTCGAGTTTGGCGATCTCGTCGCCGCCCATCTGGTCGAGGTGCTTGATGAGCGCCCGGAGGCTGTTGCCGTGTGCGGCGACGAGTACCACCTTGCCCCCCAGGAGGGCGGGGGCGATCGAGTCGTACCAGTACGGCACCATGCGCACGACGACGTCGGCCAGGCACTCGGTGGCGGGTACCACCCCGGGTAGGTAACGCGGGTCACCGCTCAGGTCGTATGGACCGCCAACCGGCATCGGGGGCGGTGGGACGTCGTAGCTGCGCCGCCACAGCTTGAACTGCTCGTCCCCGTACTTGTCGCGGGTCTCGGCCTTGTCCAGCCCGGTGAGCCCCCCGTAGTGGCGCTCGTTGAGCCTCCAGTGCCGTTGGACCGGGATCCACAGCCGCTTCGTCTCCTCCTGGACGATGTTGAGGGTCCTGATAGCCCGCGTGAGCAGCGAGGTGAACGCCACGTCAGGCAGCAGGCCCTCGTTTGCCAGGAGCCGCCCGGCCTGGCGTGCCTCCTGCTCGCCGGTGGGCGAAAGGTCGACGTCCCACCAGCCGGTGAAGCGGTTCTCCAGGTTCCAGAGGCTCTGTCCGTGACGCACGAGAAGAAGGGTGGGCATGGTCCCCGAGCCTACCTGGCCAGCCTGAGGGCCCAGCCGGGGCGCACGGGCGGTAAGGCCCCCGTCCAAGGGCCCTAAGCTCGGCGGGTGGCCCAGACGACCCCGGTGCCGGCGGAGGCCGCGCAGGTGGTGCGCCCGGCGCACCTCGCGCCTGCCACCCGGCCCGCCGCTTCCCGGGAGGGCGGGCTGGCAACGTGGTTGCTTGCGTTCGTGCTGCTGTTCGTCGCCGCCGGGTCGTGGTCCCTGGCGGCCCCCCTCGGCTCGTCGCCTGACGAGCCGGCCCAGCTGATACGGGCCGCCTCGCTGGTACGGGGCCAGTTGGTCGGGCGTGCCCTGCCGGGCGCCGGCGCCGCCCAGGGGAGTGTCGTAGTGGTGCAGGTGCCCGAGGTGTTCGCTGCCCTCGCCAACGACGTGAGCTGTTTCGACGTGAACCCGTGGAAACCGGCGGGCTGCCAGTTGCCGCTGGGGGGTTCGACGGTCAGCCAGCCCGTCGAGACCTACGTAGGCCGCTACCCGCCCCTCTATTACGCCCTTGTGGGCCTGCCCACGCTGGCTCTGGTCTCGGTGAAGGGCATATACGCCGCCCGCCTGGTCAGCGCTGCCCTGTCTGCCGCCATGCTGGCGCTGGCCGTCGTCTCGGTGCGCCGCTGCCGCGGCCGGCCGCTGTTCGGCGCCGGCCTGTCGTTGGCGGTCACCCCGATGGTCCTGTACATGGCCGGGATGCTCAACCCGAGCGGGTTCGAGGTGTCCGCCGCCGTGGCGGTCTTCAGCGGTGCGCTCGCCCTGGCGTCGCTCCCGCTCGAGCGGGTCGGCCCGGCGGTGCTCGCCGCGCTGGGGGTGCCGGCCATGTGCCTCATGCTGGTGCGCTCCCTGGCCCCCCTGTGGGTGCTGGCGGCGCTGGCCGTGCTGGTCGTGCTGAGGCCGTGGCGCGAGGTTGCGGCCCTGTTGAGGCGCCGGGCGGTGCGCCGGTGGATGCTCGCAGGCGTGGTGGCGGCCGGGCTGGGCCTCGCCTGGGACATGACGGCGGGGGCGTTGCGCCTGCAGCCCGGCATGGCGCTGCCCGAGCACGCCGACGAGGCCGCCCTGCTCCACGCCGTGATCGACCGGATGCACCTGATAGCGGTATCGAGCATCGGCCAGTTCGGTTGGCTCGACACGCCGTCCCCGCTCGGGGTCGTCACGGCCTGGACAGCGGGCTTCGGCCTGCTCGCCGCGCTGGCACTCCTGTCGGCCAGGCGCCGCCAGGTCGCCGCCATCGTGGGCACTGGGCTGGCGTGGGCCGCTTTTTGCTTCCTCTTCGTCTGGGCCATGGTGCCGAGCCACGGGCTGGTCGGCCAGGGCCGCGACTTCCTCGGTCTGGCTGTCGGCATGCCCCTGGTGGCCGGGGTGTGCGTGCGCCCCTCGGCGCTGCCCGGTTGGTTGCGCAGTCTGGCGGGGGCGGCGCGCTACGCCCTGCCGGCGGCCGCGGCCGTTTGCCAGGTTGCCGACTTCTACTGGGTGATGCGCCGCTACGACGTCGGCCTCGAGGGCCCGATGGACCCCTTTGCCCACGTCGCCGGCGGCTGGGCCCCGCCCGTGCCAGGCCCGGTGCTGACAGCGCTCTTCGTCGTGGCCGTGGGGGGTACGGCGCTCCTCCTGGGTGCCCTGGGTGCCAACGCACGCCTGACCGCCGCCAGGCACAAGGCCGGCTCCCCCTCCCCCTCCCCCTCCCAGGGATGGGGCGCGGTGAGCGGCCCGGGTGCCTGACCCGGGGACCTCGCCGGGCACGAGCGCTCGCGGAGCCGGGCACGCAGGGCCAGGGCCGGGGCCGGGGCCGGGGCCAGGACCGGGGCCGCCCCCCGCCCCCCGGCCCCCGCCGCCGAGCCGAACGTCCCGTCCTGCCAGGAGGTTCGCGGCCTCTCTCGTCCCGTGCAAACTTTCTTGATACCAAGGCACTCAACTTTGCTACTCTGGCATCCAGAGCAGTCTGACCTGCTCGGCAGACGTCTCACGCAAGCAAACGAGTGCCGGCCCCAGGGCGGTCGGCCTCCACAAGGAGGAGCCAAATGGCAAAGGCAGTGGGTATCGACCTGGGCACCACCAACTCGGTCGTCGCGGTGCTGGAAGGCGGCGAGCCGACCGTTATCGCCAACGCTGAGGGAGGCCGCACGACCCCGTCGGTCGTCGGCTTCTCCAAGTCCGGCGAGGTACTGGTGGGCGAGGTCGCCAAGCGCCAGGCCATCACCAACCCCGACCGGACCATCCGCTCCGTCAAGCGCCACATGGGTGACAACGGCTGGCGCGTCGACATCGACGCCAAGGGCTACTCGCCCCAGGAGATCTCCGCCCGCATCCTCCAGAAGCTCAAGAGGGACGCCGAGAGCTACCTCGGCACCGGCGTGACCCAGGCGGTCATCACCGTCCCGGCGTACTTCGACGACGCCCAGCGTACGGCGACCAAGGAGGCCGGCCAGATCGCCGGCCTGGAGGTCCTGCGCATCATCAACGAGCCGACCGCTGCAGCGCTCGCCTACGGCCTGGACAAGGAGGAGGAGCAGACCATCCTCGTGTTCGACCTCGGCGGGGGCACTTTCGACGTTTCCGTGCTGGAGATCAGCGAAGGCATCTTCCAGGTCAAGTCGACCAGCGGCAACACCCACCTCGGCGGCGACGACTGGGACCAGAGGGTCATCGACTGGCTGGTCAAGACCTTCAAGGACACCGAGGGCGTCGACCTGTCCAATGACAAGATGGCTTTGCAGCGCCTGCAGGAGGCCGCCGAGAAGGCCAAGATCGAGCTGTCCGCTGTACAGGAGACCAACATCAACCTGCCGTTCATCACGGCGACGAGCGATGGCCCCAAGCACCTCGACGTCAAGCTGACCCGGGCCAAGTTCCAGGAGATGACCGCTGACCTGGTCGAGGCCTGCAAGGGCCCCTTCGAGCAGGCCATCAAGGACGCCGGCCTCAGCAAGGACGCCATCGACCATGTGGTGCTCGTGGGCGGGTCCACCCGCATGCCCGCGATCATGGACCTCGTCCGCTCCCTCACGGGCAAGGACCCCCACAAGGGTGTCAACCCGGACGAAGTCGTCGCCGTCGGTGCGGCGATCCAGGCCGGGGTGCTGATGGGAGAGGTGAAGGACATCCTTCTGCTCGACGTCACCCCCCTGTCCCTCGGTATCGAGACCAAGGGCGGCGTGATGACCAAGCTGATCGAGCGCAACACCACCATCCCCACCAAGAAGAGCGAGGTGTTCACCACCGCCGAGGACATGCAGCCCTCGGTCCAGGTGCACGTGCTCCAGGGTGAGCGGGAGATGGCGATGTACAACAAGACTCTCGGCAAGTTCGAGCTCGTCGACCTACCGCCAGCGCCGCGGGGGGTCCCCCAGATCGAGGTCACCTTCGACATCGACGCCAACGGCATCGTCCACGTCTCCGCCAAGGACCGGGCCACCGGCAAGGAGCAGTCGATGACCATCACCGGCCAGAGCTCGCTCAACAAGGACGAGATCGACCGGATGGTGCGCGACGCCGAGGCTCACGCCGCCGACGACCGCCGCCGGCGCGACGAGGCGGAGGTGCGCAACAACGCCGACTCCCTCGTCTACCAGACCGAGAAGATGTTGAAGGACCAGGCCGGGTCGTTCAGCGGCGCCGAGAAGGAGAAGGTCGAGACGGACCTCAAGTCGCTGAAGGAGGCGATCGGCGGCAGTGACCTCGAGGCGATCAAGTCGGCGACCGAGCGTCTCGCCGTCGGCGTCCAGGAGCTGGGTAAGAAGCTCTACGAGTCCGCTGCGGCGACGGCCGGACCGGGGGCGGGGGACGGTGCGAGCGGCACCTACGCCGGCGCCGGAGCGAACGCGGCCAACGACGAGGAAGTCGTCGATGCCGAGATCGTCGACGAAGGCGGGAACGCCTGATGGCGCCAGCAGGTGCGGGCGCGGGTGGCGCTCCGGGTGACCGGGACGAGGCCCTGGGGCCCCAAGAGCAAGACGGGCAGCCGGTTGCGGACGGTGTCGCTACCGGCGGCCAGGTCGGCGACGAAGCCGAGCTGACGGTGGACGCCGTCGAGGCGGAGTTGGTGGCCGAGGCCGAGCTGCTGAGTGCTGCAGCGCAGGTCGAGCGCCAGCGCGACGACTACTACAACAGCCTGCTGAGGCTGCAGGCCGAGTTCGACAACTACCGCAAGCGCGTCGAGCGCCAGCGGCTGGAGACGGTCGAGCTGGCTGCCACCTCCCTGGTCAAAAAGCTGCTCCCCATCCTCGACACAGCCGACCTCGCCCTCGCCCACGGCGCCGGCGAGGATGTCAAGCACGTGGCCGGGGCGCTGTTCGACGTCCTCTCGAAGGAGGGCCTCGAGCGGATAGTGCCCGAGGGGCAGCCTTTCGACCCCGAGCACCACGACGCGGTGGCGCACGAGCCCGCCGATGGTGCCGGTGCACCCCCCCAGCCCGAGGTCAGCGAGGTCCTGCGGGCCGGTTACCTGTGGAAGGGTCGTGTCCTGCGCCCGGCCATGGTCAAGGTGAGGGGCTGAGCAGATGGCGGCGCAGCGCGAGTGGTTGGAGAAGGACTACTACAAGGTCCTCGGTGTGCCGAAGACGGCTTCGGCCAAGGAAGTCGCGCGCGCCTACCGCAAGCTGGCCAAGCAGTACCACCCCGACGCCAACCCCGGCTCGGACGAGAAGTTCAAGGAGATATCCGCCGCCTACGACGTGGTCGGTGACGAGGCAAAGCGTAAGGAGTACGACGAGGTCCGCACTCTCAGCGAGAACGGTTTCGCCGGCAACCCCTTCGCCGGAGCGGGTGGCGCAGGCGGTGCTCCCGGCTTCAACAACTTCCGGGTCGACGACCTCGGGGACCTGTTGGGCAACATCTTCGGTCGCGGAGGTGGTCGTCGGCGCCACCCCGGCGGGCAGGCCGCCGAGGCGGCGGGGCCCCAGCGTGGCCAGGACGTCGAGGCCGAGCTGCACCTGTCCTTCGTGGAGGCCGTACAGGGTGTGACCACCACGGTCAACGTCGTGTCGGACATGCCGTGTTCGACCTGCGGGGGTTCGGGTTCGGCTCCGGGCACGGCCCCCTCGGTCTGCGCCGTGTGCGCCGGCAAGGGAGTCGTCAACGAAAACCAGGGCATGTTCAGCTTCAGCCATCCCTGCGTCGCCTGCGGCGGCACCGGGATGCAGATCGAGGTGCCCTGTCCGGCCTGCAAGGGCCGCGGTGTCGAGCGCCGGGCCCGCCAGGTGAAAGCCCGTATCCCTGCCGGGGTCGTGGACGGCCAGCGGATCAAGGTCAAGGGCCGGGGAGGCGCCGGCCGGTTCGGGGCGCCGCCGGGCGACCTGTTCGTCGTGGTCCACATGGCCCCGCACCCCGTTTTCACCCAGAAGGGGCGTGACCTGCTGGTCAAGGTGCCGATCACCTTCGCAGAGGCCGCACTGGGCGCCTCCGTGGCCGTCCCGACGCTGTCGGGCAGGACGGTGACGGTGAAGGTGCCGGCAGGCACCCGCACCGGGCGCACTTTCAGGGTGGCGGGGCAGGGTGTCCCGGTACCCGGAAAGCCCGGGGACCTGCTCGTCACTTTCGACATAGACGTGCCGACCAAGCTTTCGGCCGAGGAGCGTAGGGCCGTCGAGGCCCTGGCCCGGGCCTCAGCTGAGGAGGGCCAGAAGTTGCGTGACAAATTGGGGGCAGGTGGCGCATGAGCGATGCAGCCAAGACACCGTCGGGGAGCGCCCCCGGACGGCCGCCTGGGCGCAGCAGCGCCCATCGTGACCAGTCGATGGCGGTCTACGTCATATCCGTGGCCGCCGAGCTCGCCGGTGTCCATCCCCAGACCCTGCGCATATACGAGCGCAAGGGCCTGCTCGGGCCGGCGCGGACACTCGGTGGCAGCCGGCGCTACAGCGACGAGGACATCGACATCCTGCGCCGGATACAGCACCTGACAGCGGCCGGCCTCAATCTCGAAGGCGTGAGGCGCGTGATCGAACTGGAGGCCGAGGTGGACCGCCTGCGCCAGGAGCTGGCCAAAGCGCGTGCCGAGGCCCGGGCTGCCGTCGACCAGGTCCACCGGCACTACCGCCGTGACCTGGTCCCGCTGGACATGAGCCCGGTCCGTTGGCTCCCGCAACGTTGAAGATCTGAGCAGAGGAGGCGACGGTGGCGCTGGACGCGAACCGTTGGACACAGAAGACCCAGGAGGCAGTTGGCGCGGCACTGGCCGACGCCAAGGCCCGTCACAACCCCGAGACGACTCCGGACCACCTGCTCATGGCCCTGATCGGCCAGGAGGGGACGGCCGTACTGCCTGTGCTCACCAAGGTCGGCGTGGCTACCCTCCCGCTGCGCAACCGGGTCGAGGACGCCCTGGGCAAGCTGCCCCACAGCTACGGGGGCGACAGCGGGGCCATGTCCCGCGATGCCCGCGACCTCATGGAGCGCGCCGACCGCGAGCGCCAGAACCTCTCCGACGAGTACCTGTCCGTGGAGCACGTCCTGCTCGCTCTGGCGGCCAGGGTCGGCGTGGCCCGTGACGACCTGCTCGACGCCATACGCCAGGTGCGGGGCAGCCACCGGGTGACGAGCCAAAACCCGGAAGAGACGTTCCAGGCCCTGGAGAAGTACGGTCGCGACCTGACAGAGGAGGCCCGGCGCAACAAGCTCGACCCGGTCGTCGGGCGCGACGAGGAGATACGCCGGGTCATCCAGGTGCTCTCCCGTCGCACCAAGAACAACCCCGTGCTCATCGGCGAGCCCGGGGTCGGCAAGACGGCCATAGTCGAGGGCCTGGCGCGCCGCATCGTGGAGGGAGACGTGCCGGAAGGCCTGCGGGGAAAGCGGGTGCTCTCGCTCGACCTCGGCTCGATGGTGGCGGGAGCCAAGTACCGCGGCGAGTTCGAGGAGCGCCTGAAGGCTGTCCTGAAGGAGATCTCCGATGCTGGCGGTGAGGTCATCACCTTCATCGACGAGTTGCACACGATCGTGGGCGCGGGTGGTGCCGAAGGCGCCATGGACGCCGGCAACATGATCAAGCCGATGCTGGCGAGGGGCGAGCTGAGGATGATCGGGGCCACGACCCTCGACGAGTACCGCAAGCACATCGAGAAGGACGCGGCGCTGGAGAGGCGGTTCCAGCCGGTGTACGTCGGCCAACCCTCGGTGGAGGACACCATCGCCATCCTGCGCGGCCTCAAGGAGCGCTACGAGGTCCACCACGGGGTGCGCATCACCGACTCTGCCCTCGTGGCAGCAGCGGTGCTCTCGGACCGCTACATAACGGCGCGCTTCCTGCCCGACAAGGCGATCGACCTCGTCGACGAGGCGGCCAGCCGGCTGCGCATCGAGATCGACTCGATGCCGACCGAGATCGACGTCGTGGAGCGCCGCATCCGCCAGCTCGAGATCGAGCGGGTGGCCCTGGCCAAGGAGGCCGACGAGGCGTCGCGCGAGCGCCTGGCGAGGCTCGACGAGGAGCTGGCCAACCTGCGGGAGTCCTCCGACGGCATGAAGGCCCACTGGCAGGCCGAGAAGGACGCCATTACCGCAATCACGGACCTGAAGGAGCAGCTGGAGTCGCTGCGCGGCGAGGCGGAGCGCTTCGAACGTACCGGCGAGCTGGCAAAGGCGTCGGAGATCCGTTACGGGCGCATACCCGAGGTGTCCCGCCAGGCCGATGAGGCCACCAAGCGGCTGGAGGAGCTGCAGTCCGGCCAGAAGATGCTCAAGCAGGAGGTCGACGAGGAGGACGTGGCCGAGGTCGTCGCCAAGTGGACGGGAGTGCCGGTGAGCCGCCTGCTAGAGGGCGAGGTGGCGAAGCTGGTCAAGATGGAGGACGTCCTGCACGACCGGGTGGTCGGCCAGGACGAGGCGGTCAAGGCCGTCTCCAATGCCATCCGGCGTTCGCGCAGCGGCCTCTCGGACCCCAACCGGCCGATCGGCAGCTTCCTCTTCCTCGGCCCTACCGGGGTGGGCAAGACGGAGCTGGCGCGGGCTGTGGCCGACTTCCTCTTCGACGATGAGCGGGCCATGGTCCGCATCGACATGTCCGAGTACATGGAGAAGCACTCCGTCGCCCGGTTGGTGGGTGCCCCGCCCGGCTACGTCGGCTACGAGGAGGGGGGCCAGCTGACCGAGGCGGTGCGCAGGCGGCCCTACTCGGTGGTGTTGCTCGACGAGATCGAAAAGGCGCACCCCGACGTGTTCAACATCCTGCTCCAGGTGCTCGACGACGGTCGCCTGACCGACGGGCAGGGGCGCACGGTCAACTTCACCAACGCCGTACTGATCATGACCTCCAACTACCACGGCGACCTGCGTGAGGCTTTCAAGCCCGAGTTCCTCAACCGCATCGACGAGATCGTCCGCTTCCGCCAGCTGACGGAGCAGGACATCGCGAAGATCGTGGACATCCAGTTGCGGGACCTCGACAAGCGGCTGGCTGCCCGCCGCCTCGCGTTGGTGGTAACCGAGCCGGCGAAGGCCTGGCTTGCGCACCTCGGCTACGACCCGGTGTACGGTGCGCGGCCGCTCAAGCGGTTGATCCAGCGCACGATCGGGGACAACCTGGCTCTGGCGCTACTGGAGGGCAAGTACGTCGACGGCGACACGGTCACCGTCGATGCGGCCCCTGACGGCGGGGGCACCGAAGGTGACGGCGCTGGCGCTCTCGTCATGCGCTGAGCGGGGCGCTCCTTCGTCCAGTCAGCAGGAGGTCCGGGAGCGCTCCTGGCAGCGGGCGCACAGGCCCAGCATGCCGAAGTGGTGCGGATGGATGGCGAAGCCCAGGGTGTCGCGCACGGTGCGGGCCAGGTCGGCGAAGAGCTCGTCCGGTGCCTCCAGCGTGGCCCCGCAGTCCTCGCAGATGAAGTGGGCGTGGGCCGCCGATGTCAGCTGGTAGGTGGCCGGGCCGTGACCCATGTGGGAGTGGACCACAACGCCCAGCTTCTGCAGGTCCTCCACATTGCGGTAGATGGTCGACAGGTGCACGTCGGGTGCGCGTTCCTGCACCGCCGTGGCCAGCTCCTCGGCGCTCAAGTGGGCCCTCGCCTCGAAGAGGACCTCGAGCAGCACCCGCCGGGAAGGTGTCGCCCTGCCGCCGCGTGCCCGTACCAGCTCCATGACGTCCTCCACCGAGCTCGGAGCGTGCCCGACGGCCTTGCGTACGGGGGCCGGGGGCTTGGTCATCGCGACACCACGTTAGGGCCGGCGGCGACAGGGGTTGCTCCCGGTGGCCCTAACCTCGGCAAGGTGACGAGGTAAACCTCTATATGATGCGTGGAGACCTATTGCGATCTGCTCGCATCTGCGGTAGGTTGGCGGGAGGCGGGCCCCATCCCGTCCGCTCACAGGAGGTCGGATGAGCACGCCAGCCACCAGCTCTTCCTCCAGCGCGCTGAAGGTGATGCGCTCGGCGTACGCCTCGTTCACGCCGCTCGAGCGGCGCCGGGTGCTGGCCATGTACGGAGTGATCGTCGCCCTCCACGTGCTCGGCTTCGCCGTGTTCGCCCTCTTCGTCGTCCCGGCCCATTACCGGGGCCTGGGGATCAGCGTGAGCCTGCTGGCCTACACGCTCGGCATGCGCCACGCCTTCGACGCCGACCACATCTCGGCCATCGACAACACGACCCGCAAGTCGATAGCACAGCGCAAGGGGACCGGCCGCCCGCGGCCCCTGTCGTACGGCTTCTTCTTTTCGCTGGGGCACAGCAGCATCGTGGTCGCGATGGGAGCCGCGCTCATCGTGGCCGAGAAGACGGTTTTCTCCGCCATCACCAACCAGAGCTCTTCGCTGCACCAGTTCGGCGGCTTGTTCGGCACCGTCGTGTCGGCGACGTTCCTATTCCTCATCGGCTCGCTCAACCTGGTCGTGCTCGCGGGCATCCTCAAGGTCTTCCGGGCCATGCACCGTGGGCGCTTCGACGAGGCGGAGCTCGAGCGCCAGCTCGACAACCGGGGTTTCTTCTACCGCTTCTGCGGCCGCTGGATGAGCGTCATCGACAAGGAGTGGCACATGTACCCCGTGGGCGTGCTCTTCGGCCTCGGTTTCGACACCGCCACCGAGGTCGCCTTCCTGGCGACCACCGCCTACGTCGCCACCCAGCACGTGCCCTGGTACGCCATCGCCTGCTTACCGGTGCTGTTCACTGCCGGGATGACGCTCATGGACACCACCGACGGGCTCTTCATGAACGCCGCGTACGGTTGGGCGTTCTTCAACCCTGTCCGCAAGGTCTTCTACAACCTGGCCATAACCACGCTCTCGGTTGCGATCTGCTTCTTCATCGGAGGCATCGAGGTGCTGGGCCTGCTGGCCCAGGAAGTGCGCGGCCTCAGCCACCACCACGGTTTCTGGGGCTTCATGTACAACTTCAACGTCAACACTGCAGGCTTCGTCATAGTCGGGCTGTTCGTCGGGACCTGGACCGTGGCCGCTCTCGTCTGGCGGTACGGGCGGGTGGAGGAGCGCTGGAGCGCCCGCCTGAAGCCGGCCGACGCGGACGCCTGAACCCAGCCGCCCGGCCCGCACGGGTGCGCCGGCAGGGCCGGCGCCTCCCGGGGCCGCTAGGAGCGCCTCCCGGTCCCGGCCCGGCCCCTGCCGAGCGGGCAGGTCCCTTCGACTCGGCACGGCGGCCGTGAGCAGGGCGAGCGGTGCCGGCGGGACGCTATGCTCGGTCGTACCGCCGTTCCCGGAATAGGAGCTTTCGCGTGCCTGCGACCGTCGTCATCGGCACCCAATGGGGTGATGAAGGCAAGGGGAAGATGACAGACCTGCTCTCAAAGGAGATGCAGGTGGTCGTCCGCTACCAGGGCGGGCACAACGCCGGCCACACGATCGTGGTCGACGGCGAGACCTTCGCCCTGCAGTTGCTCCCCAGCGGCGTGCTCTACCCCTTCATAACCCCGGTCATCGGCAACGGGGTGGTGGTGGAGCCCAAGATCCTGATCGAGGAGATGGACCGGCTCACCGCCCGGGGCGTGGACTGCTCCCGGTTGGTGGTCTCGGGCAGCGCCCACCTCGTGATGCCCTACCACCAAGAGATAGACGCCCTGACCGAGCGCTACCTCGGCAAGAACCGCCTCGGTACCACCAAGCGCGGCATAGGCCCGGCCTACGCCGACAAGGCGTCCCGTATCGGCCTGAGGGTGCAGGACCTGCTCGACCCCAAGATCTTCCGCCAGAAGCTGGACGTGGTGCTCAAGGAGAAGAACCTCGTCCTGGCCAAGGTCTACAACCGCCTCGGCCTGTCAGCAGACGACATCGCCCGCGCCTACCTGGACGAGTACGCGCCCCGCCTGGCTCCCCACATCGGCGACGCGGTCGGCCTGGTGCACGACACCCTGGCCGCTGGTGGTGGGGTGCTGTTGGAGGGTGCGCAGGCGACCTTCCTCGACCTCGACCACGGCACGTACCCCTTCGTCACCTCCTCCAACCCGGTGGCCGGAGGAGCCTGTACCGGCGCCGGCATCGGCCCGCGGTACATAAGCCGGGTGGTCGGTGTGGCCAAGGCCTATGTCACCAGGGTGGGCGCCGGGCCGTTCCCGACGGAGATCTTCGGCCCCGAAGGTGACTTCATCGTGGAAAAGGGCCGGGAGTTCGGTGTCAACACGGGCCGCCGCCGCCGCCCCGGCTGGTTCGACGCGGTGATGATGCGCCATGCCGTGCGCCTCAACTCGGTCGACGAGCTCGTTGTGACCAAGCTCGACATCCTCGACACGTTCCCCACCCTCGAGGTGTGCGTCGCCTACGAGGCCGGTGGCTGCCGCTACGAGTCCATGCCCTGGCACCAGTCCGTGCTGCACGACGTCACGCCGGTGTACGAGCGGCTCCCAGGCTGGCAGTCGGACACGTCCGGCTGCATGCTCGAGTCCGACCTCCCCAAGGCGGCGTTGGACTACCTGGACTTCCTGTCGGAGCAGTCGGGTGTGCCCATCAGCTACGTCGGCGTCGGGCCCGGCCGTGACCAGATAATCAGGTACTCGGGCCGGTGACGCCGCGGGGCCGCATGAGGGTCTGCATTGTCGGCAGCGGGGGCCGCGAGCACGCCATCGCCGCCGCCGTCGCCCGCAGTGCCGACGTGGTGCTCGCACCCGGCAACCCCGGGATGGACGGCTTCGAGCGCACCGACGTCTCGCCCGAACTGGTGGAGGCCGACCTGTGGGTGATCGGTCCCGAGGTGCCGCTCGTCGACGGCCTAGCCGACCGGGTACGTGCCAGAGGTGGCCTGGTCTTCGGCCCGGGCGCCGACGGTGCCAGGCTGGAGGGCTCAAAGGCGTGGATGAAGGATCTGCTCTTCGCCGCCCGGGTGCCCACGGCTGCCTCGCGCACCTTCTCCGAGGAGCGGCCCGCCCTGGACTACCTCTCCTCGCTGCCCGGGCCGTGGGTGGTCAAGACCGACGGCCTGGCGGCGGGCAAGGGTGTCCTCGTCACCTCGTCCAGGCGACAAGCCGAGGCGGACATACGGGCCAAGCTGAGCGGGCAGGCGTTCGGCGACGCCGGTCGCAGGGTCGTGGTCGAGGAGGCCCTCGACGGCCCGGAGCTGTCGGTGATCGCCATATGCGACGGCAAGCGTGCCTACCCGCTGGCTGCTGCCCAGGACTTCAAGCGGGTGGGCGACGGGGGCACCGGGGCCAACACCGGCGGCATGGGCGCCTACTCACCAGTCCCCTTCGCCGACGACGAGGTCGTGGGCCAGGTCATGGAGCGCGCCGTCCTGCCTACTCTGCATGCGTTGCGCAAACGCGGGACCGACTACCGCGGTGCCCTCTACGCCGGGCTCATGCTGACCGAGGACGGTCCCAAGGTGCTCGAGTTCAATGCCCGCTTCGGCGACCCCGAAGCCCAGGTGCTCTTCACGCGCTGGGAGGGCGACGTCGCCGGCGCACTGGCTGCGGCGGCCGAGGGCGCGCTGTCGGATGTCGACGAACCGCGCTTCTCCGCACACGCTGCCGTGTGCGTGGTCCTGGCGGCGCCAGGCTACCCCGAGGCACCGAGGACCGGTGCCGTGATCGAGGGCATCGAGGCAGCGCGGGCCGTGCCCGGTGCGAGCCTCTACGCAGCCGGCGTCAGCCGGGACGCAGGCGGCCGGCTGGTGACGGCGGGCGGGCGCGTGCTCAACGCTGTCGGTACCGGCGCCGACCTGGCTCAGGCCCGCCAGCTTGCCTACAGGGTCGCCGGCATGGTTTCGTGGCCGGACATGGTCGTGCGCTCGGACATCGCGATGCAAACAGGGGGTGTGGCATGAAAGTCGCAGTGCTCATGGGCTCTGCCAGCGACAAGGCCAAGATGGCGCCTGCAGCCGAGATGCTCGGCCAGCTCGGCATCGAGGCCGTGGAGGAGGTCATGTCGGCGCACCGGACACCTCAGGTAGTGAGCGATTTCGCCGCCTCGGCCAGGGAGGCCGGCTTCGCTGCGATCATCTGCGGTGCCGGGATGGCTGCACACCTGGCCGGCGCTGTGGCTGCCCGCACGACACTGCCTGTCATCGGCGTGCCTCTGTCGGGCAGCGCGCTCAGCGGGGTTGACTCGCTCTACGCCACCGTGCAGATGCCCAAGGGTTTCCCCGTCGCTACGGTCGCCATAGACGGGGCTGCCAATGCCGCCCTACTGGCTGCCGAGATAATCGCTGTCGGTGACGGCGAGGTGGCGGAGCGGCTCGCCGCCTACAGGGCGGGTTTCGCCAAGCGCTGAGAGCCTCGACCTCGACCTTTGCGGGCGCACGGCGGCGCTCAGCGCGCCGGCAGGCCCTCGGCCCGGCAGGCCTGCAGCGCCAGGGTCGCCAGTTGCCCGGTGCCGGTTGGTTCCGTTGCGCACCACGCTCGTGCCCGAGCGCCGCACCGGGTGATGTAGCCCCCACCGGTGGAACTGGGGACCACCACGCTGACGCACTTGGAGCCGGCCGGCGCGCCCCCGGTCGAGACTCCTGCCCAGACGCCCACACCCACGGCTGCGGCAGCCAAGGTGCCCACCAGCATCATCGCCCCTTTGCGTTCGTTGGCCGAGAGCGAACGGCCCTGCTGTTCGCGGTAGTTCGGCGGCATCAGGGCCCGCCGGTCACGGCGGTGAGGCCCGGGAGGGTGTCGGCCATCCCCGCCCAGCGTAGGCGCGGGGGAGAGCCCGGGCGAACTTCGACGGGCCGGTCCTGGGCGCCGGTGGCCGACTGGCACGGCGGTGCCGCCCCCGGTCGCCGGCACAGCCGCCGCGGTCCCTGTTCGCTTGGTGACAACCCCGACGCGCCAGCTACCTTGGTCGGCGGAGGAGGCCGATCGATGAAGCACGTCTATTCGGGAAAGGTACGCGACATCTACGAGGTCGACCAGGACCTCATGCTGTTCGTCACCTCGGACCGCATGTCGGCCTTCGACGTGGTGATGGCCGAGCCGGTACCGGACAAGGGCCGTGTGCTGACCGCCGTGACGGCGTTCTGGGCTGCCCACCTGGACAAGCTGGCGCCCTCTCACCTGGTCGAGACGGGTGTGCCCGGTGGGGTCGACCTGTCGGAAGCCGGCATCGACCCTGCCTACGCAGAGGGGCGTTCGATGCTGGTGCGCAGAGCCGAGATGCTCCCCATCGAGTGCATAGTACGCGGGTACCTGTCCGGGTCGGCGTGGGCCGAGTACAAGCGGTCCGGGACCATGCACGGCGCCGAGCTCCCTGCCGGGATGCGCCAGTCCGACCAGCTCCCCGAGCCTGTGTTCACTCCGTCCACCAAGGCGACGTCGGGCCACGACGAGAACATCTCCTACGAGCAGGCTGTCGAGCTGGTGGGGGAGAAGACGGCATCGGCTGCCCGGGAGATCTCCCTCGAGGCGTACCGCAGCGGAGCGGCATGGGCGGCTGAGCGCGGCATCGTCATCGCCGACACCAAGTTCGAGCTCGGTTTCATAGACGGCCGGCTGGCCATTTGCGACGAGGTGATGACGCCCGACTCCTCGCGTTTTTGGCCGGCGGACGAGTGGCAGCCGGGTGCCACTCCTCCGTCGTTCGACAAGCAGCCGCTGCGTGACTGGTTGGAGGCGTCGGGATGGGACAAGACCCCCCCGCCGCCCCCCCTGCCCGCTGATGTGATCGCTTCGACCCGGGAGCGGTACGTGCAGGCGTACGAGCGCCTCACCGGTCTCCATTTTGCCGACTGGCCGGGGGCTGGGCGCTGATGGCCGTGTTCAGCGCGGTCGTCGAGGTCCGGCTACGCCCGGGCATTGCCGACCCGCAGGGCGCGACCATCGAAAGAGCGCTGCCGGCATTGGGCTTCTCCGGTGTGACCGGCGTGCGGGCCGGCAAGTCCTTCCGCTTCGCGGTGCAAGCGCGCGACGCAGCCGAGGCCCGGGCCACCGCCACGGCTCTGTGTGACCGCCTGCTCGCCAACCCCGTGATCGAAGACTCCTTGGTGACCATCCTCACCGAGGACTGAGCCGGGCTCCCACCGATGCCCGGGCGGGCTCCCCTGATGCCCGGGCGGGCGGCGCCGCCCGGCAGCATGGCGCACTGGCGCACTGGCGCCTCCTGGCCGGCGACAGCCGCGACGCAATGCCCCCCAGGCCCCAGGCCCCAGGCCCCAGGCCCGGGCTGGCGGGGCTCGGGGCTCAGCGTGGAGCCTGGCGGTAGTACTCCCGCCAGATGACCCGGTGAAGCGGTACCCACTTCGGTATGGAGCGCAGGCCGGGGATGAACGGCAGGAAGAGCAGCGCCAGGCTGAGGATCGTTACGATGGCGACGACCAGGATGTCGGCGTTGTGCGAACTGTTCATGGGCGGTACCTGGTACCACATCGAATAGAGCCAGAGCCAGGGCTGCCCGGGCCACGAACCCGTCTCGTTCATGACTCCCCACTGGGAACCCTGGAGGTGCTCGGCGGTGACGATCTCGTTCCAGTAGGAGTGGTCCTGCGAGGTGGCCGAATCCCCCAGGAACATGATGGCGTTGGTGTAGTCCGAGCTGTAGAAGGTCCCGTGGCTGACCAGGGCGGCGTCCAACGCCCCCGTCCTGGCCATCGCCAGCAGTGAGGAGAGGAGTTGCGGCACCGGCCCGGCCCCGCTGACCCGCGATGGGATGGAGGCGCCGAGACCGAGTTTGCCGACCTCCTTGGCATAGGCGGCCGTCCAGCTCTTCTGCTGCGCTGCGCCGGCGCTCTCCCAGGTGCGGATGGCCGAGCCCAGGGCGGGGTCCGTGGGCAGCGTGGACAGGGGGTCGATCACGAACGCCAGGTCCGGGTGCAGCGGCCACGCCACCCCGAGCAACTTCTGGATGGAGACGGGCCCCAGCGACTGCACGGAACCGCTCTGCCCGTTGAAGGGAGGCCCGTACGTGGCACTGGTGGAGGTGCCCTGCAACTCGGAGAGCGCCACCTGGGTGAACCCGGCCGGCTGGGCATTGGCCCACTGGCGCAGGGTGACCGGCGGCTGGTCGGGCGACGAGAAGAGCGCGGCCAGGGCGACCGCGAGTACTGCCACGACCACGAAGGCGATCGTGGCCTCCTTGATGATGTCGTAGTGGCGTAGAGGTCCTCTCCAGGGCTGCCCCTCGGCCGCCGCTCTCCTCCTCGCCTCGGTCCTGCGGTCCACGTGCGCTGGCACCTGTGCCTCGGGCGCGCTCATCGGGCCACCTCCGCGCTGTCCGGCGCGGGGGTGCTCAGGTGCTCGGCCCGTGCCTCTATCGGAGGCGCCACCCCGTGCACCCGTACCAGCAGTACGTGCACAGCGACCAGCACCAGCACGGCGGCGGGGATCAGGGAGATGTGCAGCATCACGGCCTGGCCGAAGTTCAGGGGGTTGATGAGGGCCCCGATACCACTCGAGGCGAAGGCGTCCTTGGCCTCGAAGGCGATCCACTGCGAGTCGAAATTGGTCTGGGAGATGTAACCGGTGAATGCCTCGAAGATCGCCACCAGGAAGCACAGTACCCCGGTCATCCAGGTCGCCTGGCGGTGGCCCCTCCAGGAGGCCATCCAGAACTTGAACCACAGGTGCACGGTCATGAAGCCCATGAACAGCTCCACCGCCCACAGGTGGATGGAGTTGACGAAGTGACCGGCGGACGAGATGTGCCACCAGGCCGGTCCCTCGAACGCGAGCGCCAGCCCGGAGAAGATGACGACCATTAGGGCGGTCAGGGTGGCCACCCCGAACACGTACGCCCACGATGCCACGTACGCCGGTTGGTAGTCCGGTAGGAGCTTGGCGGGGGGCAGGAACCGCAGGCCGAGCCTGCGCACGGCACCCGTCCAGGTGGGCTCCCCGGTTGCGGCGGCTTGCGCCCGGACGGCGGGCTCCGTCTCGTCCACCTCGGGGGCCGGGACCGGCCTGGGTTTCATGAACGGCACCAGCAGTGCAGCGATGAACAGCGCGATCAACACCACGATGACAACCAGGTTGGCCAGGGAGATGATCACGAAGCCCCAGTGGAAGTAGTGGTCGGGGTGGTTGAGGTTTATGGCGCCGGCCGCTGCTGGGCGACCTGTGGCCAAGCTGACTGTGGTTGGCATGGTGGGCTCCCCGGTTGGGCGTTAGGGCAGGTGCTGCATCTGGGTCATATCTACCACGGCTCACGCCGGGCCCGCCCTGCGCAGCCCATCCGGTCCCGGCCGGGCCGCCGGCCGGGCCGCCCTCCGGGCCGGCCCACCCCGCCTGGTTCCCACCCCGGGTTCCCCCGCCCGCACCCCCTCCCGACAGGGCTCCCGCTCCCGCCCAGCAGGGCTCCGCCCGGCCCTTGGTAGCCTCTTGGTATGCCTCCCCGTATCGGAGTTGTCGTGTTCCCGGGCACCAACTGCGAGCACGACGTGGTGGAAGCGGTGGAGTCCCTCGGCGGGGTGGCCGAGCTGGTCTGGCACGGCGACGACAACCTCCGGGGCGTGGACGCCCTGGTCCTACCGGGCGGCTTCGCCCACGGTGACGCCCTGCGGCCCGGGGCCATCGCCCGCTTCTCCAGGGTCATGGCCGCCGTGGCCGACATGGCCGCAGCCGGTGCCCCGGTCGTGGGCATCTGCAACGGCTTCCAGGTCCTGACAGAGGCCCACCTCCTGCCCGGTGCCCTGCAGAAGAACCGGCACCTGAGCTTCCTGTGCCAGATGACCGAACTGGTTGTCAGCAGCGACCGTTCGGTCCTTACCCGCGGCATCGCACCGGGCCGCCGATTGCGGGTGCCCGTCAACCACTTCGAGGGTAACTACACGGCATCGCCGGAGGTGTTGCGCCGCCTCGAGGACGAGGGCAGGGTCGTGCTGCGCTACGTCGACAACCCCAACGGGTCAGCGAACGACATCGCCGGCATCTGCAACGAGGCAGGCAACGTCGTCGGGCTCATGCCCCACCCGGAGCGGGCCTCGAGCGAGCTCCTCGGCTCGACCGACGGTGCGGTCCTGCTCCGGGCGCTGCTGGAGCCGTCGGGGGCCGGTACTGCTGGTCCACCGGTGGCGGTGACGGGCTGAGGGCCCGCGCCGCTCGGGCAACGGGGCTCGCTGGTCCGGCCGCCCGTCAGGTCGGGCGCGATGTGCAGACGGGGTGAGGGGCCGGTGTTCACGAACGGACGCCGTAGAGCGTCTCGCCCGAGCGCCGCACCACGAGGGTGGAGCCGTCCAGCGCCGCCGTCGCCAGGTCGACACTGGCCGGGTCGACGTAGGACAGGTTGAGGCGGCGGCAGTCCTCCTCGGAGATGCCCGTGGCGAGGGCGACGTCGATGCGCGGGCTTTCCCGGCCGGAGGCGGCGTCGTACGTGCCGGCGCCCTTCACGTGGCTGGAGTGGGCGAGCACGGCAAGAGGCTCGGCCTCGAACCTGTCCCACTGGCCCACGAAGTACGCAAGCGGGTGGTAGCCCACGCGGAAGATGTCGGTGCCATGGGTGACGCTGACCTGCGACAGGTGCGGCGCGTAGATCACCAGCCGGCCACCGTCGGCGACGACGGGCTCCAGCTTGTACATGGCTTTGCCTGCCGTCCACAGCTCGTCGTAGATGGGCATCGGGCAGGAGATGACGTTGTCGTAGGGGTGCTCGACCTGCTCCACGTGCAGCCTGGCTGCGTGCCCGACGCAGGCTTCCCAGGCTGCCCGGGGTTCGCCGGCGTACAGGCCGGCGGTCCGGCCCTGCTCAGTGGCCACCGCCACGAGGGTCACAGGGACCGGCAGCATGGACGCGGCCTCCTCGATGAGGGCGCGCACAGGGGTGTCGCGCACCCCGATCGTGGCCAGGACCCCGGACAGGGCGCCCAGCCAGTGCATGACGTCGATCATCTCCGGGCCCGAGATCCCCGGGAAGACGTACTTGGTCCCCCCGGAGAACCCGGCGACTTCATGGGGGAGGACGGGGCCGACAACCACCACCCTGTCCACCTCGACCGCCTGCCGGTTGGCCCTCACCACCAGGTCGCCGCCCAGGGAGGGGTGCCACGTGGGCCCGGCTATCTGGCGGATCCGCTCGGCCGCCACCGTACCGATCTGCGCCAGCGCGCCAGGCTCACGCCACGAGTGGTTGCGCAGTCCCGTCACGCGAGCCGGCAGCGGGGCACCGGCGTCTAGGCCGAGCATCGCCGCGATGTCGTGCTCGTCCATCGGCGGGTGGGTGCCCAGGGCAACCATCACCTCGACGGAGCGGGCTCTGTGCATCGCGGCGAGGACGGCCGGGAACAGCTCGGCCATGGCGACGTCGCGTGTCCGGTCCGGTACCAGGACCAGGACCCGCTCACCCTGCACCCGGTCCTCGAGGGCAGCGTGCAGGACGCGGCCGGCTTCAGCCCGGCTGAGAGCCGACCCGGGCGGGGCGCCGGCCCACGCGACGCCTTCGGGCGGCGGGCCGTCGCCTCGGGAGCTCGTGGTGGTCACAACCGCATTATGCCCGCAACCGACGGTGAGGACCGTTGCCGCACCCGGCGGCCCCGCGACGCCAGGGCGCGCCGGGGATGCGGTGTGCCGCCGGACGGGCCGCCACCGGCGGGGAAGGCCGGACTTTCGGCCCCGGAGCCAGCGCCTTTACGCTGTTGGCAATGGGTACTCCAATCCACCGCGAACTGGGCCTGACCGATGACGAGGCGGAGTCGATCGAGCGCATCCTGGGCCGTGGCCCCAACCATCTGGAGTTGGCCATGTACGCGGTGATGTGGAGCGAGCACTGCTCCTACAAGTCCTCGCGGGTGCACCTGCGCCGGCTGCCCACCGACGGGCCGGGGGTCCTGGTCGGCCCCGGGGAGAACGCCGGTGTCGTGGACGCGGGCGAGGGCATCGCCGTGGCGGTGCGCATCGAGAGCCACAACCATCCTTCCGCCATCGAGCCCTACCAGGGGGCGGCCACCGGGGTGGGAGGGATCATCCGCGACATCTTCACGATGGGCGCCCGGCCTGTGGCTCTCATGGACCCCCTGCGCTTCGGGCCCCCGTCCGATGCCCGCAACCGATGGGTTGCGAGCGGTGTGGTGAGCGGCATCTCCGGTTACGGCAACTCCGTCGGCGTGCCGACGGTCGGAGGCGAACTGGAGTTCGCGCCCTGCTACTCCGGCAACCCGCTTGTCAACGTGCTCTGCGTCGGCCTGCTACCCAAGGACCGGCTGGTGCTGGGGCGGGCGGCCGGCGTGGGCAACCTGGCGGTCCTGCTCGGCTCGCGGACGGGCCGGGACGGCATCGGTGGCGTGAGCGTGCTGGCTTCGGCGGCTTTCACCGATGACGCCGAGGCCGAGGCAGCCAAGCGGCCAAATGTCCAGGTCGGGGACCCCTTCGAGGAGAAGCGGCTCATCGAGGCGACCCTCGAACTGTTGGACCGTCATCTCGTCGTCGGCATCCAGGACCTCGGCGGCGCCGGGCTGACCTGCGCAACCAGCGAGACGGCTTCGCGCGGGGGTGTCGGTATGGACGTCGACGTCGAGGCAGTGCCGCTGCGCGAGGCGGGCCTGGAGCCGTTCGAGGTCATGACCAGTGAGAGCCAGGAGCGCATGCTGGCAATCGTCACGCCGGGCGACCTCGATGCCGTAATGGAGGTGTGCCGGCGCTGGGAGGTGACGGCCACTGTCGTCGGGCGTGTGACGGACGGGGGACGCCTGCGGATCCTGGCCGGCTGGGACGGTGAGGTCCTGGCCGACGTCCCGGCGGCCAGCCTGCACGAGGATGCCCCGCTTTACCACCGGCCCATGGCCCGCCCGGCCTGGGCGGACGAGAGGGCTGCGGACGGGCCGTCCCGCCTGCCTGCTCCTGAGGGCGCGCGGTTGCAAGCCGACCTGCTGGCGATGCTCGCCGACCCCGCCTGGGCCTACCGGCAGTACGACCACCAGCTCTTCCTCAACACCGTGGTGGCCCCGGGTGCCGATGCGGCCGTGCTGCGGCTGTCCGCTCCAGGTGCCAGGCCGCCCGCCGGCTCCCCCCCGCGGGGCCTGGCCATGTCGACAGACGGCAACCAGCGCTGGTGCGCCCTGGACCCTCGCCACGGCACCCGGCTCGTGGTTGCAGAGTCCGCCCTCAACCTGGCCTGTGCGGGTGCCCGCCCGGTCGCGCTGGTCAACTGCCTCAATTTCGGCAACCCCGAGCACCCCGAGGTGATGTGGCAGCTCTCCGAGGCGATCGACGGGATGGCGGAGGCCTGCACTGCTCTCGGCATACCGGTGGTCGGCGGCAACGTCAGTCTCTACAACGAGAGCCGGGGCGGTGACATCGACCCCACACCGGTCGTCGGGACCGTCGGCCTCATCGAGCACCTCGCCCCCGGCGTGCCCACAGCCAGGTTGGTTGCCGGCAGCGCCATCGTGCTGCTCGGCCCGGACGGTCCGGGCGCGGTCTCCCTCGCTGGCAGCAGGTGGGCCGCTGAGCGCGCCGGCCACCTCGGGGGTACTTTGCCCGGTCTCGACCTCGGCCTCCACGTGGCGGTACTGCGCCTCGTGAGCTCGCTCGTCAACGAGCGGCTGGTCGACGGCGTGCACGACATCTCGGACGGGGGCGTCGCTGTGGCGTTGGCTGAGATGGCTGTCAGCGGGGGCACCGGCTTCAGGGTCGCGGCGATCGGCGGCCACGCCGCCCTGTTCGGCGAGGGGCCTTCGCGAGTGCTGCTGAGTGTGCCGGAAGCGTGCGTGGCCGCGATCCTCGAGCGGGCTGTGGCGGCAGGGGTGCCGGCCCGCCGCCTCGGGACGGCCGGGGGCGACCGCCTGGTGATCGGGGACGAGCTGGACGTGGCGCTGGAGACGGCCACCGCCTCATGGCACGACGCCCTCCCGGAGATCTTCTCGCTGACCCCGCAGTAGCGCCCGAAGGGATGTTAGCGCTACCATGGACGCCTTCGGCGCCGGCCTCAGCCTGCCGTTGCGCCTGTCGACTGCCTGACCACCAGGGTTGGGGCTATCAACTGCTGGTCCGGCGTGCCGGTACCCGCCAGCTGCTCCATCAGCACTCGCACCGCTACCTGCCCCGCCCGCTCGAAGTCCTGGCGCACGGTGGTGAGGGGCGGGAGGAAGTAGGCAGACTCGGGGCTGTCGTCGAAGCCGACGACGGCGACGTCGTCCGGCACGCGCCGGCCACGTTCCTGCAGCGCCAGCAACAGGCCGAGAGCCATCGTGTCGTTGGAGGCGAAAATGGCCCGGGCGTTGGGCACCTGGGCCAGCAACTGCCCGGCCTCGTAGCCCGACCGGGCAGTCCAGTCGCCGACGATGGGGGGGTTCACGGTGAGGCCGGCCTCTCGCAGGACGCTCGTCCAGGCCTCGGCGCGCAACTGGGCGTCGAGCCAGTTGTCCGGCCCGGCGACGTGGAAGACCTCCCCGCGGCCCTGGGCCAGCAGGTGCTCCGTGGCCAGCCTGGCCCCGAGGGCCTGGTCCACGGAGACGACGGGCACGTGCCCGTTGGGGTTGCCCTCGACCACCACGGCGGGGAAGCCTCTCGGCAGCGAGGAGACCACCTCGTGGGCCGACGTGTAGGGGGCTATCAGGGCCAGCCCCTCGACGGACTGGCTCGTCAGGCGGCGCAGTGCCTGGCGCACGGACTGGCGGTCGAGGTTGTGGACGGCGGCAACGGAAACGAAATAGCCGTGCTCTTGGGCCGCGGCTTCGATGCCGAGCAGGGTGGAGGCAGGGCCGTAGTAGTTGGTGCCCAGGGCGACGACGCCGATGGTCTTGGAGCGCCCGCTGGCCAGCGCCCTGGCTGCGGGGTTGGGCCTGTAACCGAGCTGCTCGATGGCGGCCAGCACCCGGGAGCGGGTTATGTCCCGTACGCTCGGGTGGTCGTTGACGACACGGGAGACCGTCTGCAAGGAGACGCCGGCGAAGCGGGCGACATCAGCGATCGAAGGTGGGCGTTCGGCCGGCCGGGGCGGGGCCTGCGCGCCGCCGTTGGTCGAGGCGACGCCGGTGGTGGCCGCCCGCCGTTCAGCCATGGGTGTGCCCCGTCGGGGCGACCGGGCCCGGCAGGTGCCTGTGGCAAGTGTGTGATGAGAGCGCTAACATCCCTACCGTGACCCTACCGGCTTTCGCCATCGGCGCCGACTTCGGGACTGCGTCAGCACGGGTGCTCCTTCTGGACCTGCGCTCGGGTGACGAGGCGGCGCTCTGCGAGCTCGCCTACCCACACGGTGTTATCGCTGACAAATTACCGGAGGGGGGGATGCGCCTGCCACCGGACTGGGCGCTGCACGACCCGGCCGACTACATGACGGTGCTGGAGGCAGGCATACGCGAGGTCCTGCGGGTTGAGCCCGGGGCGGCGCCCCATGTCGTGGGCATCGGCATCGACACGACCGCCTGCACCGTGCTGCCCGCCACGGCGGACGGGACGCCCCTGTGCGCCGAGCCGGCATGGCGGGGCCGCCCGCACTCGTGGCTCAAGCTTTGGAAGCACCACTCAGCTCAGGGCCTTGCCAACCGCATGAACGAGGTTGCCCTCGACAGGGGCGAGGAGTGGTTGGCGCGTTACGGAGGCCACATCTCCTCGGAGTGGTACTTCCCCAAGCTGGCCGAGATCTGGTACGAGGACAGGGAGGTCTACGACGCCGCCGAGCGCTTCCTCGAAGTCGGCGACTGGGTCGTGTGGCAGCTCACCGGGGTGGAGGCCAGGGCGGCGTGTGCCGCGTCGTACAAGGCGCTGTGGGCTCCCGGTGCAGGCTTACCCGACAGCGGCTATTTCGAGGCGGTCTTCCCCGGTTTCACCGGCTACCGCTCGAGGCTCGGTGACACCTTCCACCTCCCGGGAGCGAGCGCCGGCCACCTACTGCCCGCTGTGGCGGAGCGGCTGGGCCTGCCTGAGCGCACAGCGGTCGCCGTGGCCAACGTGGACTCGTTCGTGTCCTTCCCGGGGGCAGGTGCCGACGGCCCTGGCAGTTACGTGATGGTCGTGGGTACCTCGACGTGCTCCATGGTCGTCGGCCGGGAGCAACGGGGCGTGCCCGGCATGACGGGTGTGGCGCCCGACGGCATCCTGCCCGGGCTCTACGGGTACGAGGCCGGTCAGGCAGCGGTGGGCGACATGTTCGGTTGGTTCGCCAAGGGGCTAGCTCCGACATCGCCTGCGGGTACGCCGTACGACCTCGCCGCCCTCGAGGCTGCGGCGGCCCAGCTCGAACCGGGGGAGAGCGGCCTGCTCACCCTCGACTGGTGGAACGGCAACCGCAGCGTGCTGGGCGACGCCGACCTCTCAGGCCTGATTGCCGGGCTCACCCTCACCACAGGCCCGGCGCACATCTACCGTTCGCTGCTGGAGGGCGTTGCTTTCGGCAACGCCGCCATCGTCGACGCCTTCGTGGCCAACGGCCTACCTGTGACCGAGATCGTCGCCTGCGGTGGCATCGCGGACAAGAGCCCGCTGCTGATGCAACTGGTTTCCGATGCGAGTGGCCTGCCGGTGAGGGTGCCGGCGTCGGAGCAGGTACCGGCGCGCGGCTCGGCCCTGTACGGCGCGGTGGCGGCGGGAGAACACAGGAGCGGTTTCGCCGGCATCGCCGAAGCCGCCCGCGCGCTGTCCCCGGCCACGGCTCAGGATTACAAGCCGGGAGCCTACGCCGGGGCCGTCTACCGGGAACTGTACGGGTTGTGGACCGAGCTGCACGATGCGGCCGGCCGGCAGCACGCACGGGTGCTGCACGAGCTCAAGAGACTACGGGCGCAGGCCGTCAAGGCCAGGGCCGACCATACGAAGGAGGAGTCATGAACCTGCGGGAAAGACCCAAGATCGGCCTGCTCGGGATAATGCAGGAGCTCTACGACGACATGCTGCCCGGCATCACGGAGCACCAGGAGTCGTTCGCCCGCCAGCTTGCTGCGTCCCTGTCCGAGCAGGCCGAGGTGGTGTTCCTCAGGGCGGCGCGTGACCGCGCCGGGGTCGAGGCGCTGACCAGGGAGCTGCGGGCTGCCGGCGTCGACGGCATCATGGTCGTGATGCTGACCTACGGGCCGGCGATGAGGACCCTGCGGGCGCTCATGGAGAACCCGCTGCCCGTCCTGCTGGCCAACGTCCAGCCCGAGAGGGAGGTGAGCGGCACCTGGGACATGGCCGACCTCACCTACAACCAGGGCATCCACGGCGCTCAGGACCAGTCCAACCTGTTCCTGCGCGCCGGCTTGCCCTACTCGGTGATCACCGGTGACTGGAAGAGCGAGGAGTTCCGCGCTGACTTCGGCGCATGGGCCCGGGCCGCCATGACGGCGTCCGAGATGAAGGCCGTCAAGATCGCCCTCTTCGGGTACCCGATGAACGGTATGGGCGACGTGCTCTACGACGCGCCTGCGTTGGCCCGCAGGCTCGGTCCCGTCATCGTCAACGAGAACCTCGGCGACGTCCACCGCCTGATGGACAAGGTCCCTTCGGCGCAAGTGGCTGAGGTCCTGGCCCGCCACCACGAGGTCTTCGAGGTCAGTCCCGCGCTCGGGACCGGGCCCCACGAGTACGCGGTACGCTTCGAGCTGGCCATACGGTCGGTGCTCGAAGCCGGCGGCTACAGCGGTTTCGCCGTGCACTTCGAGCCGGTCGGCCGTGACGGCCGTTTCGAGCAACTGCCGCTGCTCGCTGCCTCGGACCTTATGGCGGAGGGCTACGGCTACGGGGCGGAGGGTGACACCAACACGGCCACCCTGATGTGTGCCAGCCACCTGCTCGTCGGGGATGCCCACTTCTCCGAGATGTACGCCATGGACTTCGAGCAGGGCTCGGTGCTGATCAGTCACATGGGCGAGGGCAACTGGAAGGTGGCCCGGACCGACCGCCCGGTCAGGCTGATCGACCGCCCGCTCGGCATCGGCGGCTTGGGCAACCCTCCCACAGCGGTCTTCTCGGCACAGCCGGGCCCGGCCACCACGGCCAGCCTGGTGCCGCTCGAAGGCGAGGACTACCGGCTGCTCGTCGCCACAGGCGAGGTGCTCGACACGCCGGAGATGGCCCACGTGGAGATGCCCTACTTCCACTTCCGGCCCGACGCCGGTCTGCGCCCGTTCATGAACACCTGGCTGCGCAACGGCGGCACCCATCATTTCTGCACCAACCTGGGGTTGCACACCGAGCGCTGGCGCTACCTGGCGGAGCTGCTGGAGCTGCCCCTGGTCGAGTTCTGACGACATGCTGGAGGAGCTGAAGCGCCAGGTCCTGGAGGCCAACCTCGAACTTCCGAGCGCCGGCCTCGTAAGGCTGACGTGGGGCAACGTCTCCGGCCGGGACCCGGGGAGCGGGCTCGTGGTCATCAAGCCGTCCGGAGTGCCGTACTCCAGGCTGAGCACAGACCTGATGGTGGTGGTGGGCCCCTCGGGAGAGGTGGTCGAAGGCCAAGCCCGCCCCTCGACCGACACCCCCACCCACCTGGTCCTCTACCGGGACCTGCCCGAGGTGGGTGGGATCGTGCACACCCACTCGACGTGGGCGACGGCCTGGGCCCAGGCGCGCCGTCCGGTCCCCCTGCTCGGCACCACCCACGCCGACTTCTCCCCGCTGCCCGTGGAGGTCACCGAGGAGCTCACTCCCGAGGAGGTGGAGGCGGGCTACGAGGTGGCTACCGGCGAAGCCATCCTGCGCACCCTGGGGGGACGGCCCCCTCTCGAGATCCCGGCGGTGCTGGTGGGTGGTCACGGGCCCTTCTGCTGGGGGGTGTCCGCCGCGGCAGCGGTGGAGGCGGCGGTTACCCTGGAACAGGTGGCGAAGATGGCGTGGTTGTCGTCGGTGCTGGAGCAGGCGGCGTCGCCGCTGCCCGAGCACATCGTGCAGCGCCACTTCTCGCGCAAGCACGGTCCTGACGCCTATTACGGACAGAAGGCGGTGCCTCGGTGAAGGCGGCGCGGCTCTTCGGCCCCGGGGATGTCAGGATGGTGGAGGAGCCGGCGCCCCTACCCGGCCCGGGCGAGTGCCTCGTACGGGTGACGGCGGTAGGGATCTGCGGCTCGGACCTGCACTGGTTCGGCGAGGGCCGTATCGGTGGCTCCGTACTTTCGCGGCCCCTGGTGCTCGGTCACGAGATTGCGGGAGTGGCGGAGAGCGGGCCCCTGGAGGGGCGGGCGGTGGCTGTCGACCCGGCCGTGCCGTGCGGGCGCTGCGAGCGCTGCCGCGAGGGTTACTACAACCTGTGCCCTCACGGCCGGTTCGCCGGTCACGGCGCCACGGACGGAGGTTTGCGCCAGTACATGGCTTGGCCGGCCACCGAGCTCGAGCCCGTCCCCGACCACTTCAGCCCGGCGACCGTCGCCCTCCTCGAGCCCCTCGGGGTCGCGCTGCACGCCCTCGACCTTGGCTGGAAGCGCTTCGCCGCCAGCGTTGCCGTCGTGGGCTGCGGGCCCATAGGCCTCATGCTGGTCGAGCTGGCCAGGGCGGCCGGCGCCTCGCGGGTGGTGGCAGTCGAGCCCCTCGAGCACCGGCGCGCTGCGGCACTGCGCGCCGGGGCGGACGAGGTGGTCGGCCCGGAGGAGGCCGGGCGCCTGCCCGAGGTCGACCTGTCCATCGAGGTGGCCGGCAACGATGTTGCCGTAGCCGCCGCAGTGTCCCTCGTCCGGCCTGGTGGTCGCCTCGTGCTCGTCGGCATCCCGGATGACGACCGCACGGTGCTGCCGGCCGCCGAGGCCAGGCGCAAGGGCCTCACCATCAAGCTGACCCGGCGCATGAACGAGGCTTACCCTCGGGCCATCGACGTGGCCCGCCGCAATGTCATCGACCTCGAATGGCTCGTGTCGGCGACCTTCGAGCTGGCCCGGACGCGCGAGGCCCTGGCAGCGGCCGCACGGCGCGACGGCCTCAAGGTCGTGGTGGTGCCAGAAGGCTGAGCGGTCGGGGCCCCCTACGGGGCCACGGGAGGACGGCCCGGGCGGGCGGCGCCAAGAGCCGGGGCGCGTGTACCTGAGCACGACGCCCGTGCGAGGATGCTGGGCCACATGCCTGCTCTCGCTGCCCGCATCGTCGTGGCCGGTACACACTCAGGGGTGGGCAAGACCACCGTCGCAACGGGCTTGATGGCCGCCCTGGCACGCCGGGGCCTGCGGGTAGCAGCGGCCAAGGTCGGCCCCGATTTCATCGATCCCGGTTACCACCACGCAGCCACCGGCCGTGCGTCCCAGAACCTCGACCTGTACCTGCACGACGCCGAGGTGGTGCGCGCCATGGCGGCTGAGGCCGCCGCCACCGCCGACATCCTGGTTGTCGAAGGTGTGATGGGGCTCTTCGACGGCACGTCGTCTGTTGTCGGTGCTCCCGCAGCAGGTTCGACTGCAGAGGTCGCCAGGCTCATCGGTGCACCTGTTGTCCTCGTTGTGGACGCGTCCGCCATGAGCGGTTCGGTTGCGGCGCTCGTGCATGGGTTCGCCACGTTCGACCCCGCCGTCCGCATCGCCGGGGTCGTGCTCAACCGCGTCGGCAGCCAGGCTCATGCTGACCTGCTCGAGGAGGCCCTTGCCCCACTGCGCGTGCCGGTGCTCGGCCACCTCGTGAACGACGACCGACTGGCCTGGCGCGAGCGCCACCTCGGCCTGGTGCCGGTCGTGGAGGGCCCGGACGCCGTAAGACGTTCCCTCCAACGGTTGGCCGACGTCGTGACGGGGAGCATCGACCTCGACGCCCTCCTCGGTCTCGCCGCCCGGGCGCCCAAAGCGTGGGCCGACCCCGCTCCCAGGGCAGACAAGATCGGGGATGCGACGGTGGCGCTCGCTTCAGGCCCCGCCTTCGGCTTCTACTACCCGGCCAACCTCGCCCTGCTCGGGCAGGCCGGGGCGGAGCTCGTGCCCTTCGACCCGCTCGAGGACGAAGCTCTACCGGAGGGCTGCGCGGCCCTCTACGCAGGCGGAGGCTTCCCGGAGGTCTTCGCAGCCGAGATGAGTGCCAACCGCAAGCTGCTGCTCGAGCTGGGTGAGCGCGTCAGGGGCGGGCTGCCGACCTGGGCGGAGTGCGGCGGCCTGCTTCTGCTCTGCGAGTCCCTCGACGGCTCCCCGATGTCGGGCGCCCTCGAGGGGGTGCATGCCCGAATGACTGAACGCTTGACCATCGGCTACCGGGAGGCGACGCTGCGTCGACCCGGGCTCTTCGGCCCGGCGGGCACTTCGCTGCGCGGCCACGAGTTCCACCGGTCCGAAACCGTGCCCGCCGGTGACGCGCTCGCTCTCAGCGGGAGGTTCGGGAGCGGCCTGGGGGGCTTCTCCAGTGAGTCCTTGTTCGCCGGCTACCTCCACCAACACCTCGCCGGCAACCCCGCGCTGGCCGAGAGCTTCGTGGCTCGAGCCTGTGCGTACGCAGCGCTCACGTAGGCCCGGCGGCGTGGCCATGGACAGGGCCCGCGGCGGGTAAGCTGTTTTGCACGTCCCCTGGGGCGTGGCCAGACGACTGGCACACGGGAGCCCGGTGCAACGGGCTGAGAGGGGAGCTGGCGCTCCCGACCGTCGAACCTGATCCGGGTCATACCGGCGGAGGGAGGCTTACTTGCTGGGACGTGTGCATTTCATCGCCGACCACCGTGGTGGTCGCGCTCCCGCGGCCGTGCTCGACCTGGTGTCGGCCGCCATGGAGGGCGGGGTGCGCTGTGTGCAGGTGCGCTCGAAGGACTGCCCTGACGGGGAGCGCTACGAGCTGGCGGCGGCCGTGGTCGCCCTGTGCCACGAGGCCGGTGCCACCTGCGTGGTCAACGACAGGGTCGACATAGCCCTCGCCGCCGCCGCCGATGGCGCCCACGTCGGCGAGGAGGACATGCCCGTGGCCCAGGCCCGGCGCCTGCTCGGGCCGCTGGCGGTACTGGGTGCGTCCGCCCGGGAAGCGCACGTGGCGGCCCGGGCGGTCGCCGCCGGGGCCACCTACGTGGGCGTCGGGCCCTGCTACCCGACGCTGAGCAAGGCCGGGCTGCCCGCGCCGATCGGGGCGGAGGGCATCGCATCCGTCGTGGAGGCGGTGGACGTCCCGGTCATCGCCATCGGCGGCATCGACGCCGGCAGGGCGGCCGAGCTGGTTGCTGCCGGCGCCTACGGGGTGGCCGTCATCGCTGCAATCGCCGCTGCCCGGGACCCAGCCGGTGCGGCCCGAACCCTGGTCGAAGTGGTCGAGGCCGCCGCCGAGCGGGGTGGGCAGGCCGGTCCCGGGACGCTCCCGGGTGTGACGGGAGGGGGGCTGTGACCGGCACCGGGCCTGATCGGCGCACACGTGCGGACGTGGTTGTGGTGGGCGCCGGTGTGGTGGGCCTGTGCGCCGCCCGGGAGGCAGCTGCACTGGGACTTTCCGTGGCGGTGTGCGACCCCGAGCCGGCCGGGGGTGCCTCGTTTGCGGCGGCCGGGATGCTGGCGCCGACGGCTGAGGCCCGGCCGGGAGAGCGGAGGCTGCACGCTCTGGCCGAGTCGTCGGCCGCAGCTTGGCCTGAGTTCGCCGCCCGGCTCGAGGAACAGTCCGGCGTTGCCGTCGGGTTGCGCCAGGAGGGCGCCCTGAGCGTGGCCTTCGACCCTGACGACCTGCGGGCGCTGGCCGAGGTCGTCGACGTCCAGATCTCGATGGGTTGCAAGGCCGAGCTGCTCGGCGCTCGCGAGTGCCGCCGGCTGGAGCCCGCTCTCAGCCCCAGGGTGACGGGCGGTGCCTTCAACCCCGGAGACAACCAGGTGGACACCCGGGCGGTGCTGCGGGCGCTGCTCGCGTGCCTCGACCACGCCGGAGTGACGATGCTGGCCGAGAGCGCCTCGCGCCTCGTCGTGCAAGGCGGCCGGGCTCTCGGAGTGCAGACGAGGACGGGCCATCTGGTCGAGGCCGGCACCGTCGTGTTGGCGGCGGGCTGCCGCTCGGGCGAACTGGCCGGTCTCCAGCCCGACGAGGTCCCCCCCGTGCGCCCCGTCAAGGGCCAGATCCTCCGGCTTCAGACCAACCCCGACGAGCCGCTGCTCACCCGGACGGTCCGGGCCGAGGTCCAGGGCCGCCACGTGTACCTGGTCCCCCGCGTGCACGGCGAACTGGTGGTTGGGGCGACGATGGAGGAGCTCGGGCACGACACCACGGTGACGGCCGGAGCGGTCCACGATCTTTTGCGGGCTGCGCTGGCGGCTGTTCCGGACGTAGCCGAGGCGAGCCTGTCCGAGGCGACCGCACGGTCGCGGCCGGGGACGCCCGACAACGGGCCTCTCATCGGGCACGGCCTGACGGCGGGCCTGCTGGTGGCCACCGGGCACTTCCGCCACGGCGTGCTCCTGGCCCCCGCCACGTCGGCGGCGCTGTCCGAGCTCATGCAGGGCCGTCCCGTGAGCGGCCCCGCAGCGGCCTTCCCGGCCCTGCGCTTCGCGGCCGCCGGTCCGGCGAGCGCTGCTGTGACTGGCCCGGGCCACGAGGGCACCGTATGACCGGCGCGCTCCCCCATGGCGGGACGGTCGGGGTACGCGTCAACGGTGACGTGGTGACCATGCCGGTTGGCTGCACGGTTGCCGACGTCCTCGGGCGGTTGGGGTGCGGCACGCGAGGGGTGGCGGTGGCGGTCAATTCAGAGCTGGTCCGAAGAGCCGACTGGCCGGTCTCGGCCTTGGGCGATGGAGACGAGCTCGAAGTCCTCCAGGCCGTGCCCGGCGGGTGAGCGGACCGGCCGGCGCAGGCGGCCGCAGTGCATGCCCCTGCCGGCGCGGCACCCGGCGGGTGGCGCGAAAGGAGCCAGATTTATGACCACTACAGCACCACAATCGAGCGAACCCGCAGAGGCGGTGGCACCGACCGGCCGGTCTCGCGTGGGTCAGCTCACCCCGGGAGCGGCGGGCGCCGCCGAGCCCGCCGGTACCACGGTCGCTGCTGTCCCGGTGGGCGTGGTGTGGCCGTCCGACGACCCCTTCGTCGTCGCCGGCGAAGCTGTCGGGCCGCGGCTGGTCCTGGGCACCGGTGGCGCGCCCAACATGGCCGAGCTCGAGAGCGCGGTGCTGGCTTCGGGTGCCGCCCTGGTGACCGTCGCCCTGCGCCGGGTTGCGCCCGGCCAGGGTGGTTCGGTCATCGACGTCTGCGACCGTGCGGGCGCCAGGGTACTGCCCAACACGGCCGGTTGCTACACGGCGCGCGACGCGGTGCGCACGGCGCATGCGGCGCGCGAGGCGTTCGAGACCAACTGGGTCAAGCTCGAGGTGATCGCCGACGACACCACGCTGCTTCCCGACCCGGTCGAGACCCTGGAGGCGGCAGCCCGCCTGGTGGCCGACGGCTTCTGCGTGTTCGCCTACACCAGTGACGACCCCGTGGTGGCGCAGCGGCTCGCCGCCGTGGGGTGTGCGGCCGTCATGCCCCTCGGAGCGCCCATAGGCAGCGGGTTGGGCATCCGCAACCCGCACAACATCTCGCTCATACGCGAGCTCGTCGAAGGCGCGGTGGTGCTCGACGCAGGCATAGGCACGGCCTCGGACGCGGCCCTGGCCATGGAGCTCGGCTGTGACGCCGTGCTCGTGGCGTCGGCCGTGACCCGTGCCCGCCGTCCGGCGGCGATGGCTGCGGCCATGGCCCACGCGGTGATCGCCGGCCGCCTCGCCTACGGCGCCGGGCGCATCCCCAAGCGCTACCGCGCCCTGGCCAGTACGACGTCGGAAGGGATGCCCCAGCTGTGAGGCGGGGCAGGCCGTGAAGGCGCCCAGGTTGACGGTGGTGGCCGACAGCTCGGCCACGGCCGGCCGGCCGCTGGCCGAGGTCGTGGGCGAAGCCGTGCGGGGGGGCGCTCCGGCCGTGTGGGTCAGGGAGAAGGCGTCGCCGCCCCGCGAGCGGCGCGCGCTCGTCGAGCGGCTGGCCGCCATAGTCCGTGCCGCCGGGGCGTGCCTCGTCGCCAGTCCCGGGCCTGGGAGCGACCTCGCCGACGCCTACCAGCTGGGTGCCGGGGCGACGGTGCCGGAGGACGGCAAGCCCTTCGGCCGTTCGTGCCACGACATGGCCGAGCTGGACCGGGCGGTTCGGGAGGGGTGCTCGTGGGCGACCGTTTCTCCCGTGTTCGTTTCGGCATCCAAGCCCGGGTACGGCCCGGCGTTGGGCCTGGGCGGCCTGGCAGCGATGGTCGCAGCGGTGCAGCCCGCACCCGGTGCCCCGGCCGACCGGCCGGCCCCGGGTGTCCTCGCCCTCGGCGGCGTTACGAGTGCGAACGCAGCGCACTGCCTTGGGGCCGGGGCTTCCGGGGTGGTGGTCATGGGAGCGGTCATGGCGGCTGCCGACGTGGCCGTCGAGGTCGAGAGGATCCTTGCCTGCTTGGAGGTGGCCGTATGACACCCAGAGTTGCTCTCAGCATTGCCGGCTCGGACTCGGGCGGAGGTGCCGGTATCCAGGCGGACATGCGCACGTTCGCAGCGCTCGGCGTGTTCGGGACGATGGCCGTCACCTGCGTCACGGCGCAGAACACGACCGAGGTGCGGGCCGTGCACGTCGTGCCGCCCGGCATGGTGGCCGAACAGGTGGCGGCGGTGCTCGACGACCTGCCCGTGGCTGCAGCCAAGACCGGCATGCTGGGCACCGAGGCGATGGTGAAGCAGGTTGCTGCGCTCGCCGAGCGGTTGCCGGTCCTGGTGGTGGACCCGGTCCTGGTGGCATCGAGCGGCGCAGCGCTGACGGACGGTTCGACGCTCGGCGCATACCGCACCGAGCTGTTCCCGCTGGCCACCGTCGTCACCCCCAACCTTCTCGAAGCGGCCGCCCTGCTGGAGGAGGACCTGCGTTCTCTCGGGGACGCCCGCCGGGCGGCCAGGCGGCTAGGTGAGCTGGCGCCCGTCGTGGTGGTAAAGGGCGGCCACCTCGACGACCCCGAGCGGTCGGTTGACGTCGTGTGGGACGGCTCCGACCTCTGGGAGATCGACCGCCCGCGGGTGAGGACCCGTAACACGCACGGGTCCGGCTGCAGTTTCTCGGCCGCGATCGCGGCCAACCTGGCGCTCGGGCTGGGGGTGAGAGCGGCCCTGGAGCAGGCCAACTCTTTCGTCCACGCGGCCCTGGCGGGCGGTGCGGGCTGGCACCTCGGTGCGGGTCCCGGACCGCTGGACCACTTCGGATGGAAGGAGGACGTATGACGGGGAGCGAAATGGTGACGACCAGGCGCAAGGTCTACAAGGAGGGGCCCGGCGGTATACGGGTGCCCTTCCAGGAGGTGGTCGTGCGCGACGGTGCCGGCCGGGTGCAGCTCTACGACACGAGCGGTCCGGGGAGCGGTGCCGGTGGGCCGTCCGTGCCAGG
The DNA here is from genome assembly GCA_021828475.1 of Actinomycetes bacterium. Classification (GTDB taxonomy): domain Bacteria; phylum Actinomycetota; class Acidimicrobiia; order Acidimicrobiales; family Palsa-688; genus JAJZMF01. The sequence goes on along the minus strand of JAJZIY010000002.1, from coordinate 215 downwards.
GGAGGGCGCGGGAGCACCCGTTGCCATTGTGGCGGGGGCGGTGGCAGGCCTGCCGGGCCTGCGCGCTCGATGGGTGGCGGCCAGGGGCGACACCGGAGAGGTGGAAGGCAGGAGGGCCGGTCCTCGCGACGACGGCAGGAGGGCGGCGTCGGCGTCGAGCGGAGCGGCCGGTGCCGCTGCCGGTGCCGGTGCCGGTGCCGGTGCCCCGGGCATGG
>JAJZIY010000055.1 GCA_021828475.1 Actinomycetes bacterium | reverse complement strand
CCACCACCGGCGCGGTCGGCGCCGGCCTTCCGGCCGCCCGGGACCGCCTCGCACCGGTCGCCGTCGCGCTGCACCAGCTCGGTTTGCCCGCCCCCGCCTGCGAGGCGGTGTCCGGCGCTGCGACCCTGCAGCAGCTCGAGACGGAGCTCCGGCGCACCCTGGAGCACACCCTGCCCGCCCCGGCCCCCCTGCCCCGCCAGGCGACGAGCGTGCTGGCCGTGGTCGGCCCCAAGTCGGACGTGCTGGGCGTAGCCAGGGCCCTCGCCGAGAGGGTCGGGGCACCGCCGGACGCGGTCACGCTCGCCACCCAGCGCAACGTGTGGCGCCAGAAGGCGGCCGTCATCACCGGCCCCGAGTCGGCCGCCGAACAGCGCCGCGGTTGGCGGTGGCGCTCGCACCCGGCTGTCGTCGCCATCGAGGCTCCCGTCCGGCCCGTCGGCAACGAGTGGGCGGCCACCGTACTGCAGGCCCTGGAGCCGGTGGCGTGCTGGGGCGTCACCGACGCTGCCCGCAAGCCCGAGGACGTCGATGCGTGGTCCGAGGCTCTCGGGGGCCTGGACGCGCTGGCGTTGGTCGACCTCGACGGCACCACGACGCCCGCTTCGGTGCTGAACTGCCGTGTACCGGTGGGCCTGGTCGACGGCCGGCCGGCCACCCCCGCTCTGTGGGCCGGGGCCCTGTGCGCCCGGCTGGCCAGGTGAAGCAAGGCCAGACGAAGCACGCGACCATGCGCCCCGCGGTCTTCGTGCTGCTCACGCTAGCCCTGTCTGCCCCCACCCTGGGCAACATCCTGAGCGGGTCGGACTCGGCAGTCACGGCCGGCGGGCACCTGGCAGCCGCTGTGGTGATCTCCTGGGTGGCGGTCCGCCTCGTCGGGCACCTGCTCGACAACTACAGGTCGTCGAGCGACAACCACCGGGCCCAACGCAACCAGGGGCACTGAGGCCGGCGCGACCGGCCGCGGGCCCCGGACGCCGGCACCTCGACAAATGGGCGAGCGGACAGGGGCGCGGCAGTAGCGTGTCGGCGTGCCCGAGATCCGTCCTCCGGTCAAGCGCGACGCCGGTGGCATCGCACGGACGGAGGCGCTCGCTTTCAACTTCGAAGCCCGCCCGGAGGACCTGGACCTCGAAGGCAAGCTCTGCGCCTACGACGGCAACGACGTCGTGGCCGTCGCCACCGCCATCGACTTCGACCAGTGGTTCGGGGGCCGGCCGCTCCAGTGCGCCGGTGTGGCAGGCGTGGCCGTGCTGCCCGAGCACCGCGGTCGCGGGCTGGCCCGTCAGTTGGTGACGCAGTTGCTGCGCCGTGAGCGCGACCGTGGCCGCCACCTGAGCGCCCTCTACCCCGCCAACGCCGCCCTCTATCGCCATCTCGGTTACGAGTTCGGCGGACTGCAGCCGCGGTTCCTTGCCCCCCTCACGGACGTGCCGGCGAGCAAGCCGGCCCCGGGGGCGCCGTGGCCCCGCGAGATGCGGGAAACGGACATCGAAGCAGTGATGGCATGTCACCGTCGATACGTCTCGGCCCACCCCGGGCCGGTCCACTCCCGTTCGGCGGCCTACTGGCGCAACCACGTCCTCGCTCACCGCGGTGAGGGCGTGAACCAGCGCACGGTCGTTGTCCCGGGCGACGAGGGCATCGCCGGCTATGCCAGCTACTACAGCGAGCACCGCGGCGGCTCGGGCTACCGCGTCAACTGCAAGCACCTGGTGGCCACCACCCCCGGGGCACTGGCGGCCCTGCTCGGCTACTTCCGCCGCTTCGAGCGGTCCGCCTTCGAACTGGCCTGGTGGGGGCCCCCGACGGTCGGGCCCTTCGGTGCCGCCCTCGCCACAGGAGGCCTCGACCTCGGGTGCGAGGCCCGCCGGTGGATGACCCGCCTGCTCGACGTGCCAGGCGCCCTGGCCGGTCGGGGCTATCCCCCCGGCGACCTCGAGCTGGTGGTCGCCGTCGTCGACCCCGTGTTCCCAGGCAACTGCGGGCCCTGGCTGGTGAGAGTGTCGGGCGGTAGGGCCCGGGTGGTACCGGTGCCGGCTGGCTGCCGGGCACCTGGGCACAGCGGCCCCACCGTGCCCATCGGCGCCTTCTCCGCCCTGTTCACGGGGATGGCGAGCCCCGCCGACCTGATCGCTCTGGGAGTGCTGGACGACGACGGAGCCTACGCCGCCGCCCTCACGGCTGTCTTCGCCGGCCCCACGCCGTGGATGCCGGACTTCTTCTGAGCAGGCCGCCTACTGCCACGGAAGGCAAGCTTGGCCCGTTCCGGCACGCAAGCCCCTCAGTTGCGCCAAGGCAGGCCGTGCTCGTCAGAGAGGGCTGAGGCCCCCGGAGGCAACAGCTGCTCGCCGACAGCCTCGCGCAGGGGGGCCGGCAGAGGCCTGTCGTGCACTACGGCCAGGCGGCGGGTGCAGCGGGTGAGGGCAACGTAGAGGGCCCTCATGCCCTGGGGCAGCTCGACGACGGCGGCGGGCTCGACCACCACCACGGCGTCGAACTCGAGCCCTTTCGCATCCTCCAGCGCCAGCAGCGTCACCTGGGTGTCGAGCGCCCCGGCGCCGGCCCGACCGGCGAAGGTGCCGTGAGCCTCCAGGGCGGAGGCCACTTCGTCCACGAGCGCTGCCGGTGCGAGCACGCCGACGCTGCCGTCCTCGCCCGACCCGTCGCCGGACACGGCCCGCACCTCCTCCAGTGCCGTGACCGCCACCACCTCGGCCAGCCGCCGGCCGGCGGCCTGCACGACCCGCGGCCGCTCTCCCGTGTCACGCACAGGCTCGGGGGGCTGGCTGGATGGCAGGGCCGCCCGCAGGACATGGGCCGCCACCCGCAACACCTCGGCTGGCGCCCGGTAGCTGACGGTGAGCTCCGCCCGCCGCCAGTTGCGGCGCACCGGCAGGTGGGCCACCACGTCGTCCCATGTGGCCGGGGCCCACGGTCCCGTGGCCTGGGCCACGTCGCCCACAAGGGTCAGCGAACCGGACAGTGACCGGCGCCCGACCATGCGCAACTGCATGGGAGTCAGGTCCTGGGCCTCGTCCACCACTATGTGCCCGTACTCGCGTACCGGGGCCGCCTCTTTGCCGCTCCTACGGGGCCCCAGGAGCGAGCTGGCCTCGTCGAGCAGGGCAATGTCCGCTGCCGTCCAGCGCACCTCCGCGAGCCTGGCGCTGCGCTCGCGAACCAGGGCTGCGGCCTCCTCGGTGCTGAGCAGGCCCCTGGCCGCCGCACCCACGAGAGCCGGGGCCCCGAAGAAGTCGTGCAGCAGTTCCTCGGCGCTCAGCAGGGGCCACATACGCTCGAGCATCTCCTGGACCTCCGGGCGCCGGCGCAGCTGCGCTGCCAGCTCCTCTGCGTCCACCTCCCCGCCGGGGCCTCGGTCCTCCCCCTGCCCTGGTGCCACGGCGGCGCCGCGGCCGCTGGAACGGCGTTCCATCCGCTCGACCTCGGCGGCCAGGTACTGCCACAAACGGGCCTCCAGCGCCCGCCGGCGTGAGTTGTGAGGGCCCGAGCGCCGCCGCGCATGGGCCACGAGGTCATCGGACGCCTCGGGCGTGACCGTGAGCACCATCCGCCCGTAGGGGATCCGCACCGGCCGGCGCAACGGGCGCTAGCGCTGGCGGACGGCCCGCCGCAGCAGCTGGGCCATGCGGGGGTCACCTTTCAGGTGGGCGACGGGAGGCCGCTCGGGTGCGCTCGGGCGCGTGCGCCCGTACAGGCCGTTGGCCGTCGACAGCTCGGCGCCGGTCTCACCGAGAGACGGCAGCACCTGGTCGATGTAGCGCAGGAAGGTGGGGTTCGGCCCGACCACCAGCACGCCCTGGCCCTCCAGGGGGAAGCGGTATGTGTAGAGCAGGTAGGCGGCGCGGTGCAGGGCCACGGCGGTCTTGCCCGTGCCCGGACCTCCCTGGACCACCAGCGCTCCGGGCAGGGGCGCCCGGATCACCTCGTCCTGCTCCGCCTGGACGGTGGCGACGATGTCACGCATGCGGCCCGTGTGCGCCCGGGCGAGGGCGGCCATCAGCACCCCTGGGCCGCTGAGCCCGGTCGCCCTGACGGCGCCGTCCGCGCCATCCTCGGTGAAGACCTCGTCCTCGAGGTCGGTTATGCGGCGGGCCTGGGTCAGGAAGTGGCGGCGGCGCTGCAGGCCCATGGGGTGAGCACCCGTTGCCCTGTAGAACGGCTCGGCCACCGGTGCACGCCAGTCGACCACGAGCGGCTCGTGCTCCTCGTCCGAGATGGCGAGCCGCCCGATGCGGAAGCTCTCCACGGCACCGTCCCGAGCAGCGGTCGCAACCGCCGGAGTGGAAGCCGGCCCGGCCGGGTTGGCAGGCGCCGGAGCGGGGGCCTCCCGGGTGGCGGGCGCTGCCTCCCGGGTGGCGGGCGCTGCCTCCCGGGCGGCGGGCGGTGCTTCCCCGGTGGCGCCAGCCGACGGAGCGGGCACCCTGTCGATGCGGCCGAAGACGAGTGCCTCCCGGCCAAGCTGGAGCTTCTCGAGGCGGGTCAGGCTGTTGCGGACACGGATGTCGCGCTCGGTGAAGGACTGGAACGTGCCACCGCGTTCACTGAACGCCTCCTTCAGCTGAGCCTGCGTCTCGGCGCGCAGGACCTCGAGGCGGTCGTACGCCCTGTCCAGGAAACGCTGCTCGGCAGGTAGGTCAGGATGAGCCATGAAGTGCCCGAACTGACCACTTTGCTCGGCTGCCGGACGCCCCGCAAGGCGCTCCCCGGTTAGCGTGGTCGCGTGCGTGCCGACCTGCCGCCTTTCCTCGCCGCCTGCCTCGGCCGCCCCGTGGCGCACACGCCTGTCTGGTTCATGCGCCAGGCCGGCAGGTCGTTGCCCGAGTACCGGGCCAAACGCGGCCCGGGCAGCATCCTCGAAGCCATCCGCCGGCCGGAGCTCGCGGCCGAACTGACCCTCCAACCCGTTCGCCGGTACGGAGTGGACGCCGCCGTCCTGTTCTCCGACATCGTGGTGCCCCTCGTCGACTTCGGTGTCGATGTCGCTCCCGGCACCGGCCCGGTCGTCGAGCGGCCCTTCAGGAGCCGGGCCGACCTGGACCGGCTCAGACAGGTGCCCACACCCTTCGTGGAGGAGACGGTCGCGATCCTGGCCGCTGAGCTGGACGTACCGCTCATCGGTTTCTCGGGCGGACCGTTCACCCTTGCCAGTTACCTGGTTGAGGGCGGCCCGTCACGCGACTACGCCACGACCAAGGCGCTCATGTGGTCCGACCCCGGGCTCTGGTCCGAGCTGATGGGCCGCCTGGCCGACATCACCCTGGCCAGCCTCAGAGCACAGGTACTGGCTGGGGCATCGGCCGTCCAGATCTTCGAGAGCTGGGGCGGGGCCCTCGCCCCCGAGGACTATCGCACCTCGGTACTACCAACTCTGACAACCGTACTGGCGGGGATGGCGGACCTCGGAGCCCCCCGGATCGTCTTCGGGGTCAACACCGGCGAGCTGCTCGCCGGCTTCGCCGAGGCCGGGGCCGATGTCGTCGGAGTGGACTGGCGGGTCCCCCTCGACGTCGCCAGGCGCCGCGTCGGGCCGGGCAAGGCTCTCCAGGGCAACCTCGACCCCACCGCCTGCCTGGCACCCTGGCCGGTGCTGGCGGACAAGGCAAGGGCGGTGCTGGCCGCTGCACCCGGTGGCGGCCACATCTTCAACCTCGGCCACGGTGTGCTGCCCTCCACCGACCCCGCCCAGCTGGAGAGGCTCGTCGAGCTGGTCCACAGCGAGACGTCCCGTTAGGAGGGGCCCGAGATGGAAGTAGCCGTGATCGGTGGAGGCATCGCGGGGCTCTCCGCCGCGTGGGAGCTGTCCGGACGCGGCGCAAGGGTGACCCTGTACGAGCCGGGTCGGCCAGGGGGCAAGCTGCTCACCACCGAGTTCCTGGGCCGGCCTGTCGACGAGGGCCCGGACGCCCTCCTGGCCAGGGTCCCCGAGGGCGTCGACCTCTGCCGGGAGCTGGGCCTCGCCGGCGAGTTGGTGGCCCCGGCAGCCGGCCGGGCGATGCTGTGGGCCAACGGGCGCCTCCGCGCCCTGCCCGAAGGCCTCGTGCTCGGCGCCCCGGCCCGCATCCTGCCCCTCGCCCGCTCCGGCATCGTGTCCCCCCTCGGCATGGCCCGGGCCCTGGGCGACCTGTTCCTGCCCCGGCGACCGCTCGCCGGGGACGCCAGCGTCTTCGACCTCGTCGCCGGCCGCTTCGGCAGCGAGGTGGCCGAAAAGCTCATCGAGCCACTGGTCGGCAGCATCTACGCCGGGACCACCCGGGGCCTCAGCGCCGCCACCACCGCACCTCAGCTCCTGCGGGCGGCCAAAGACAAGCGAAGCCTGATGCTCAGCCTGCGCCGAGCCTCCAGGCACCCGCCCGGGCGACCGGCCGGGGAGGCCCCCCCGCCCACTTTCCTGGCGCCCCGCCGCGGCCTGGGCTCCATCGCGGCCACGCTCGTCGAGCGCCTCACGGGCGAAAGGGGCGTCCGGATCGTGCAGGCTGCCGTCACAGGCCTGCAGGCACCCCGGCCCGCCTCCGGCACCGGCCAGCACCTCGTCACCGTGTCCACCGCCGCAGCGGAGCAGCGCTACGACGGCGTGGTGCTGACCGCCCCTGCACCCGTGTCGGCCCAGCTCCTGGAGGCCGTGCTTGCGGGCTCGCCCCACCTCGCGCAACTGGCTCGCGTCCCCTTCTCCTCCGTCGCCATCGTAACCCTGGGCTTCAGGCAGGGGGCTTTGGAGGTACCCGAAGGCCTGAGTGGGGCGTTGGTAGCACCGGGCACGGGCATGCTTATGACGGCCTGCTCGTTCGGCAGCAACAAGTGGCCGCACTGGTCCGAGCCGGACATCTCCGTGGTCCGTGTCTCGGTCGGCAAGGTCGACGACGACCGCTGGACCGACCTCGACGACGACGAGCTCGTCGCCCGCTCGTGTGCCGAGCTCGGCACAGTCCTGGCGGGCAGGCGGGGTACCGGCGCACCCGAGCCGGTACCTGGCGGTACCCGGGTGAGCCGGTGGCCCTCCGCGCTGCCTCAGTACGCCGTCGGGCACCTCGACGTAATGGCAGGCCTGCGCTCGGATCTGGCAGAGGTGGCGCCCACCGTGGGCGTAGCCGGGGCGAGCTTCGGCCGCGTGGGGGTGCCCGCCAACATCGCCGACGGGCGCCGGGCGGCGGCCGCGGTCTTCGACTCGGTCAACGACCGGTCCCAGCCCAGCTGACCGACGCCGGGCGGACCGCTCCGTCGTCGGCGGCGCCGCCGCCACCGCACCCGCCGTCCTCGCTGCCACGATCCTCGCTCCCACCGCCGTCCGACCCGGGCGCTGCCGACCCGAACAGCGCCGACGCCGGGCTGCGAGCCGAGAGGACGTGGTCGGCGATGACCACAGCCGCCGCCGAGTAGGTGCTGTGCTGGCCACCCGGGTACCGGACGCAATCGGGATGGGCACAACCGGTCCAGTAGCTCCCGTCCTCGTCGCGAAGGTGGGCGGCCCAGTCGAGCAGCTCCGCCGCCTTCGTCGGCATACCGGCTCGGGCGGCGGCCATGGCGCACTCGGCGGTCTCGGCGGCGGTGACCCAGAAACTGTCCTCGACACAGCGCGTCCCGAGCCCCTCCTCGACGAAACGGCCCCAGCGCTCCAGCATCCTCGTCCGGGCCTCGTCGCCTGTCAGGGCACCGGTAAGAACAGGGTAGTACCAGTCCATGGCCCAGCGGTCCTTGGCAGCGAACACCGGGCGGGCCCTGCCGGCGCCGGCGTGACCTCCTGGCACACCGTCCCAGTGCGCTCCTTCCGGGAGGTCGACCGCCGGGCCCAAGGGGGCCGCCCCCGCCCTCACAGCCGAGCGCACCGCGGTAGTAACACCCTTCGCCGCCCTCAGCCATCCCGGGCGCTCCCGCCCGAGACGGGCCGCGATGGCTGACCCGCTCAGGAGGGAGTGCCGGGCCGACGAGCAGGCAGTCAGCAGGGCGAAGCTCCCCTGCACGCCGTCCGGGCCCACCGACCAGGCCAGTTCGCCCCCTGGACGCTGCTGGGCCACGCACCACGACATGGCTCGGTCGACCATGGGCCAGACGTGCTCCAACAAGGCGCCGCCGGGACCGCCCCGCTGCAACGAGCACCACAGTGCGCCGGTGGCAACGTAGGAGCACACGTTGGGGTCACGCCGCGGTTCGACAACGCCGTCGCGGAGGTAGAAGGTGCACCAGCTCCCGTCGGCCAGCTGGTTCGCCGCCAACCAGTCAAAACCCCTGACCACCGCGTCCCACCGTCCCCCTACCGCCATGGCCATCAGAGCCTCGGTGTGGTTCCACGGGTCGGCGTGGCCACCCGCAAACCAGGGCACCATGCCGTTGTCGAGCTGCGCCGACTCCAGCCAGGCGGCGGTGGCGGCGAGCTGGTCCGGCGTCAGCTCCGTCATGGCTTGGCGGCGTAGAGCACCAGGCTCTTGCCGAGGACCGGGTTGAGCAGCTTCTCGCTCCACCGGGTGGCCGGGTGGCCGGCCGTCATGTCCCACACCAGAAGGCGGTGGTAGGCCTCTACCAGGGGGTGGTCGCCACGCTCGACACCCACCGCGCACTTCAGCCACCAGTAGGGGCTGTGCAGGGCGTGCGAATGGTGGCTGGCGTAGGGGACGAGCCCCGCCTCACGGACAAGGCCGGCCAGCTCGGACCGGCGGTAGATGCGTACGTGGCCACCGGGGGCGTTGTGGTAGGCCTCGGACAGCGCCCAGTTGACCCTCTCGGGGAACCACCGCGGCACCGTCACGGCGAGCCGCCCGCCCCGGGCCAGCACCCGCGCCAGCTCCGCCATCACGGTGCCGTCGTCGTGGACGTGCTCGAGCACCTCGGAGGCCATCACCCTGTCGAAGCAAGCGTCCGGGAAAGGTAGCGCCATGCCGTCACCGACGGTGACGTGGCCCTGCCCGCCGGCGTCGGCGGTCTGCTTGTCGGCGTCCATGAGCGCCGCCACCCACGCCGCCGCCTCGAGCAGTTCCTTGCGGTCGGCATCGACAGCGGTGACAGTCGCGCCGCGGCGCATCGCCTCCAGAGCGTGGCGGCCCCGCCCGCACCCGAAATCGAGGACCCGCTGGCCGGGACGGACGCCCAGCATCTCGTAGCGAAGGGTCAGCAAGAGCCGCCGCCCGGCAGCCGCCCTCCGGCCCGAGCCACCTCGCCCAACACCTGGCGGTAGTGCTCGACAGCCCCCTCGGCGCAACGGGCCCAGGTGAAACGGCTGAGGACGCGCTGGCGGCCGGCCCGGCCCATCCTGGCCGACGAGCCGGTCGCCCAGCCCGCCAGCACCTCGCCGACGGCACCGGCCAAGGCTCCAGGGTCCCCCGGTGGCACCAGGCGCCCGGCCAGGCCGTCCGGGCCGACCACCTCGGGCAGGGCCCCGCCCATGGAGGCGACCACGGGCACCTCGCATGCCATGGCCTCGACGGCGGGCAGCGAGAAGCCCTCGTAAAGCGACGGCACCACCGCGACACGAGCCTGCGAGTACAGACCGACGAGCTCATCGTCGCTGACGCCGGGCCGGAAGATGACCGCCCCCTCCAGGCCGAGCCTCTCGATGGTCTGGGCGGCGGCGCTGCCGGGGCGGGGCTCGCCCACCACCACCAGGTGCGCATCGGGCTGCTCCGTACGCAGTTTGGCCAGGGCCTCGAGCAGGTACGCCAACCCCTTGAGGGGCACGTCGGCGCTCGCTGTCGTCATTATGCGCCCCGGCACGCGCTCGGTCCCCGACGCCGGCGCGCAGAACAGCCCGGTGTCGGCGCCTATGGGCACGACGGCCACCCGTGCCCCCTCCACGCCCATCTGCTCCACGATGTCGCGGCGCGACGATGCCGAGACCGTGAGGATGCGCGGCAGCCGGCGGGCGACAGCGTTCTGCATGCGGATGAAGCCGTACCAGCGCTTGAGCGACAGGCGCCGTCCCAGGCTGGAGGCCTGGGCGGTGTCGAGCAGGCGGTCCACGGTCACCGGGTGGTGGCAGGTGCCCACGACCGGCCACCCGTCCGCCATCATCCCGAGCAGCCCCGTCCCGAATGACTGGTTGTCGTGGACCAGGTCGAACTCGCCCCGCCTGGCGGCCAGGACACGCCTCGCCCGCAGGCTGAATGTGCGGGGCTCGGGGAAGCCGCCTGTGAGCATGGTGGCCAGTTCGACCAGGTCGGTCGTGTCACGCAGCTCGCTCGGCCGTGGCAGCCGGAAGGGGTCGGTCTCGCGGTAGAGGTCGAGGCTCGGCACCCTCAGGAGCCGGACGCCCTCGTCCGTGTCCAGGTGCGGCCACGGCTGGCCCGAAAGGACCGTCACCCGGTGGCCCAGACGGACGAGCTGGCGCGACAGGTACCTGGTGTACACACCCTGGCCACCGCTGCGAGGGTTCCCCCGGTAGACGAGCAGCGCTATCCGGAGGTGCTCGCGGTCTGCCGCTGCGACGGCCGCCTCGCCTCGCCTGCCGGCGGTGTTCAGCGGTGGCGGAGCGGGCATTGTCGCCCCAGCGTTGCCGCCCGAGCGCCGCCGGTCAAACCGGGAACCCCGCAGCCGCCGGGTGGCGGCGCGTCGCCTCGGCCGTGCCTCCGGCTCGAAGAGCCCGGCCGGTGCTCGCCACCCGCCGGGCCAGGCGCAGGGAGCCGACGCTGCCGACCTCGGCGAAGTCCCCCGAAGCCAGCAACTGCGAGTAGAGCCGGTACGGGACCTGGCCGCCCTGTGCCGGGTCGTCGAAGACGTCGTGGACCGCCAGCGTGCCTCCCGGGGCCAACTTGGGCGGCCAGTTCGCGAAGTCGTCGCCAGCCACGTCGGCACCGTGACCACCGTCGATGAACAGCAGCGCCAGGGGTGCCGACCAGTGGACGGCCACCGTAGCGGAGCGGCCGACGACGAGCACCACGTGGTCGTCGAGGCCGGCCTCGGCCAGCGTGCGCCGGGCGAAGGGCAGCGTGTCCATCAGGCCGGTGGCCTGGTCCACGACCTCGGGGTCGTGGTCGGGCCAGCCCGGCTGGATCTCCTCGGACCCGCGGTGGTGGTCGATGCTGTACAGCAGGGTGCCTGCCTGCGCTGCCGCGGCGCCCAGGTACACGGCCGACTTGCCGCAGTAGGTCCCAACCTCGAGCAACGGGCCGCCGGCGCCCCCGGCCGCCAGCGCCGCCTCGTGGAGAGCCATTCCCTCCTCGTGCGGCATGAAACCCTTGGCGGCGACGGCTGCGGCCGCATGGCGGGGGTTCAAGGTGCGGCGGGACCGTCCAGCGCGCTGGCGGCCAGCGTCCCCCTGGACGGGGCACCCACCACGGCCTCGGGCATCGGACCGGCGATGCTGCCCGGGAGCAGCCCGCCGTCGGGGCTGTCGGCGCCGGCGCCGGCGATGGTGTCAGCGGAAGCGCTGCCCGCCAGGGCGGTCCCACCGGGTACGGCCGGGCCGGCGAAGACCAGGCGGTTGAAGATCACGAACTTGGCGATCCAGATGACGCCGTAGGCGAACAGCGACGCCCCCATGATGACGAGCGCGCGCAGCAAGCCCTGCACGTGGTGGGACTGGCACTCGCTGTCGGCGATCCCGACGGTCACGGTCGACCCGAGGAAGCCCGCCACCGTGAGGGCCCAAAAAGGCACCACCTCGCGCCAGAGGTGGCTCTTGCCGTGCTTGCCCCACGCCCACTTGCGGTTGAGCTCGTAGGAGGCGGGCGTCGAGGCCACCGCTCCGACGGCGTTGGCCGTCACCCCCGAAAACCGGAACAGCCAGGCGCAGATCAGGATCACAACCTGGCTTATGACGATGGCGACCGCCGAGACCATCGAGTAGCGGATGAACTTGTGCACCGAGCGCGTGCCGCGCGCCGGCGCCAGGACCCTGGCCACGACCGGGCGGCGCAGGAAGCTGTCAACCGGGCGCGACCGCCGCGCCCGCTCCAAGGCGGAGAGCCGGGCGGCCCGGGACGCGTCCGGCTGAGGTGTCGCAGACATTTACCTCATTGTAACGAAGCAGGCCCCACGCGGCCTGCCGGGCGCTGTGCCTCAGGGGTTTCTCAGGGTGGGCCCGTCCCCACCGTCCAGTGCGCCGGCTTGCAGCCCGGGACGCCCACGCCCGCCGGTGCTCTAGCATCTGCTTCTCATGGCCAAGCCCGACGTACTCACCGCGCAGGCAGCCGACTTCCCTCAGTGGTACCAGGACGTCCTGGCCAAAGCCGAGCTGGCCGAGAGCGGGCCCGTGCGCGGCACCATGGTCATACGGCCGTACGGCTACTCCATCTGGGAGCGTGTGCAGGCCGAGCTCGACAGCCGGATCAAAGCGGCCGGGGCGCGCAACGCCTACTTCCCACTGCTGATCCCCGAGAGCTACTTCCGCCGGGAGGCCGAGCACGTCGAGGGCTTCAGCCCGGAGCTGGCCGTCGTCACCCATGGAGGCGGCAAGGAGCTGGAGGAGCCGGTGGTGGTCAGGCCGACCAGCGAGACGATCATCGGGTCGTTCCTGGCCAAGTGGATCCAGAGCTACCGCGACCTGCCCATGGCCGTCAACCAGTGGGCCAACGTGGTGCGCTGGGAGCTGCGGCCGCGCCTGTTCCTGCGGACGACCGAGTTCCTGTGGCAGGAGGGGCACACGGCCCACGCCACCCGGGAGGACGCCCACGGCTACGCGCTGCGCATCCTGCACGACGTCTACAGGGACTTCATGGTCAACGTGCTGGCGGTACCGGTGCTCGTCGGGCGCAAGACCGAGCGGGAGCGTTTCGCCGGCGCGACCACCACCTGGTCGTGCGAGGCCATGATGCGCGACGGCAAGGCGTTGCAGATGGGGACCAGCCATGAGCTCGGCCAGGGCTTCTCCAAGGTCTTCGGCATCGACTTCCTCGACGAGGGTGGCCGGCAGCAGCACGCCTGGCTGACGTCCTGGGGGGCCTCGACCAGGCTGATGGGTGCGCTGATCATGGCCCACGGTGACGACAACGGCCTGAGGGTGCCCCCCAGGCTGGCGCCGGTCCAGGTGGTCGTGCTCGTCGTCAAGGCCGAGGACGGTGCCGGGGAAGCGGCCGATGCGCTCGTCGCCTCGCTGAAGGGGGCCGGCTACCGGGCCGAGCTCGACGCGCGCACCGACCTCTCGTTCGGTCGCCGGGCCGTCAACTGGGAGCTCAAGGGTGTCCCCCTGCGCATCGAGGTCGGCCCTCGTGACCTGGCCTCGGGCAGCGTCGTGGTATGCCGGCGCGACCTCAACACCAAAGCGGCGATGCCGCTGGTCCAGGTGGTGGCCGGGGTGGGCAGGGCTCTCGAGGAGATACAGGCGGGCCTGCTGGCAGAGGCGACGCGGCGCCGCGACGAGGGCACGGTCGCGGTCACCTCGGTGGAGGAGGCCCTCGAGGCGACCAGGTCGGGGTTCGCCATGCTCCCCGGCACCGCGGTGGCCGGGCTCGACAGGCAAGGCCAGGACGGTGAGACCCGGCTGAACGCCGCTGGTGCAAGCATCCGGGTACTGCAGCGGCCGGACGGCTCGCTGCCGGAAACGGACGAGGACCTCGACCGTCTTTCCGCTGTGGTCGCCCGCGCCTACTGAGCACGACGGCCGGCCGGGTGCGCTGGCCCCTGTCAGCCCAGGCGGTACCTGTAGACGTTGGTCTCGCGCAGCTCGAAACCGGCTCGCTGGTAGAGGCGGTTGGCATCCTGGCGCGAAGGCCGCGACGTCAGGTCCACCGTGTGAGCCCCATGGGCGGCCGCCAGCTCCACCGCCGCCCCGACCAGCGCCTCTCCCACGCCCCTGCGCCGGGCCCGGCTGTCCACCACGACGTCCTCAACCCACGCCCGCACCCCCGTGGGGATGCGGAAGGCGACCAGGGTCAGCATCCCCACCACGGGGCCGTGGGGGTGGGCGTCCCCGTCGCCGGCGTACGGGGCGGCCTCCTCTTGGCTCTCGAGCTCGTCGTCACGCGCAACCAGCACCGTCGTGGCGGGCGAGCCGACGATCTCCTGCACCTCCAGGCTGCTCGGCGGGCGGGCCGAACTGGAGAGCTGGGGCAGCAGGCGCCGGAGAGCGCCGACGATCTCGGGGGTCGCTTCGTGGACGGCTGAAACCCTTAGCACGCCAGCACAATAGCCGTGACCTCCGCCACTGGGCGCGGCCCGTCCAGGGAGTTCGCATCTGTCGGTCTTCGCTGCCCGGACCGCTACTGGTAGTGTCCGAGCTACGCGACGGGAAGCGGCCTTCGCGGCCTCCCCCCTTGGCCCGGAAGAGCCCCCCGCCGCAGGGCCCCCTTGTCCCCCCTGGGGGGCCCGCGCTCGCTTCGCCCGACCGTCAGGCGGCCCAGGCAGGCCCCGCGACGCAGGACGGCGTCACGCCCGGAGGGAGCCGCCCTCGGTATGGCCCCGATGTCGTCCGAGCCCGGCCGGTTGCGCCAGGGAGCCGCCGTTCTGGCTGCGGCTCTGGCTGCGACGGCCGGCGGTCTGGCAGTCTCGTCGGATGCTCGGCCCGTCGGACTGGTCCGAAATGCTCGACTACGACCGCGAGCACGTCTGGCACCCGTACGCCCCCCTGCCCCCCCTTCTCCGCCCTCTACCGGTCGTCGCCGCTTCCGGCGTCCGCCTGCGCCTGGCGAACGGGCGCGAGCTGATCGACGGCATGAGCTCCTGGTGGTCGGCGATCTGGGGCTACCGCCACCCCGCCATCGACGCCGCCCTGCACGAGCAGCTGCAGCGCTTCTCGCACGTCATGTTCGGCGGGCTCACCCACGCCCCGGCGGTGCAACTGGCCGAGCGGCTCGCATCGCTGGCTCCCCCCGGTCTCACACAGGTCTTCTTCGCCGATTCAGGCTCGGTGTCGGTCGAGGTGGCGCTCAAGGCGGCGGTGCAGTACCAGCGGGAGAGGGGCCGGGCCGGGCGCCACCGTTTCCTCGCCCTCTCCGGGGCGTACCACGGCGACACCCTCGGGGCGATGTCGGTGTGCGACCCGGTGGGCGGTATGCACCACCTCTTCGCCGAGGCCCTGCCACCCCAGGTCTTCGCCGCCAGGCCTCCGGCTCCCCACCGGTCCGTGAAGGCCTGGGAGGCGCAGCTGCGCAAGGTGGCCGCCGAGCACGACGACCAACTGGCTGCGATCGTCGCCGAGCCCGTCGTCCAGGGAGCCGGCGGGATGTGGTTCTACGAGCCTGATTGCCTGCGCATAATGCGCGAGGTGGCGGACGAGCACTCCCTGTTGCTCGTGTTCGACGAGATCGCCACCGGCTTCGGCCGCACTGGCACGATGTTCGCGTCGCAGCGGGCAACCTCGGCCGTGCCCGACATCATGTGCGTCGGCAAGGCCATGACAGGCGGCTACCTGACGATGGCGGCCATGCTGTGCACGCAGGACGTCTCCTCGACCATCTCGGGTGGTGAAGCCGGCTGCCTGATGCACGGTCCGACGTTCATGGCCAATCCCCTGGCCTGTGCGGCGGCGCTGGCCTCCACCGGCCTCCTTCTCGACGGCAGCTGGCAGGCGCGGGTGCACGCTACCCAAGCGGTGCTCGCCGACGGCCTGGCACCCGCCACCCGCCTGGACCACGTGCTCGACGTCCGCGTGCTCGGCGCCATCGGCGTCGTCCAGCTCGGCCACGAGGTGGACGTGGCGGCCGCCACCGGTGCCGCCGTGGCCAGGGGCGTCTGGCTGAGGCCGTTCCGGGACCTGGTGTACACGATGCCTCCCTACATCTGCACCGAGGACGAGGTGGGCCGCATAGCCGACGCAGTCGTCGCCGCTGCGGCGGCGGGCTGACTCCGCGCCGGCAGGACATCGGGCACGGGCTCAACCGGCCTGACGGGGCTCAACCGGGCACCGGCTGCACCGGCTTGCACCGGCCCGGGTTGGCCTCGGCCCCGCCAGGGCCCCGCTGCGGGCCCCAGCCCCGCCACCGTCACGTGATCGGCCTGTCGTCGACGCCGTCGAGCTGACGCCAGCACTTGGGGCCCCACACCGCCAACAGTGCCAGCACGGTTGCGCTGGCGACCACCATGGTGACCCGAGGCCCGGCGGCCGAGGCGACGGCACCCCCGACCAGCGCTCCCAGCGGGCTGACGGCCAGGACGGACAGGCGGTAGATCCCGCCGACCCGGCCGAACATCGCCCGGGGCACGAGGCGCTGGCGGGCGGTCACGCTCCCGACGTTGTACACGGCCACGCCGAGCTCTCCCAGCCCGTAGACGAACACTGCCGCCACGGCCCCGGCCACCACGGACAGGCCCGCGTAGCTCACGGCGCACGCCAGGCCGGCCGCGACCATGATCCGGCGCGTCCCGAGGCGCTTCTGGAACCAGCCCCCGAAGAACGAGCCCACTACGCCGGCCAGAGCCGAGAACGCATAGAAGAGGCCGTAGCCGCTCGTCCCCAGGTGCAACGAGCGCTCGGCGAAGACCACCAGCACGCCGAGCACCATCCAGTTGCACAGGGCCTGGCTGCTCGTGGCCAGGGTGAGCGCGCTCACCCCGGGAAGGGCTCGGAAAGCCCGCACTCCCTCGGCCATGTCCGCCCGCCAGGCCCGGTAGGCCGGTGAGGCCCCTGCCCCCGGCGCGGGCGGAGCGCTCGGGCCACCCGCTCCAGCGCCTGTGCCCTCAACGCCCCCGGCAGGCCCGCCATTTCGTGCTCCGTCGAGGGCGGCACCCGCCGGTGGCCGGGGGCGACTGGCCCCCACCAGTGCGGCCGAAGCGAAGAAGCTGACAGCGTCCGCTCCGAAGGGGAGGCTCCGGACCACGCCGAAGAGGACACCCCCGATGCCAGGGCCCACGAACTGCTCGCCGGCACCCTCGACGGCGATAAGGCGCCCGTTGGCCGTCCCAAGAGCGGAGGAGTCGCGGACGACGTCGGGGAAAGCGCCCTGCATCGACAGCCTGTAGACCATCTCGCACAGCCCGAGGACGGCACTGGCCAGGTAGAGCCCGGCAATACCCGGCGAACCGAACACCATGGTCAGCACCAGCAGGGCCATCGTCGAGCCCGACACGATGTCGCTGGCCACCATGGCCTTCCACCGGTCGAAACGGTCCGCCAGCAGCCCGGCAGGCAGCGCACCCAGTGCCGAGGCAGCCCTGTTGGCCGCGGCGACACCGGCGATGAGCAGGGCGCTTTGAGTGAGACGGGTGGCCAGCAGCGGCAGGGCCACGGCCACGAGACCGTCGCCCACCGACGAAATGCCGGTAGCCGTCCACAGGCCCCAGAAGGCCGAGCCGAGGGCGCGGCTTTGGACTGCGGAGACCTGTTCGGTATTTGCACCTTTGACGCCCAGCGCCGACGGCTCGCCCGCTCCCAATCACCACCCCCCGCCGATCAC
>JAJZIY010000143.1 GCA_021828475.1 Actinomycetes bacterium | reverse complement strand
AGTTCGCGGACTTGGGCCTCAGCCCGGAACCCTCCGAGCCACTGCACCCTCGCCGACCAGGTGGAATGGCCCGCCTCGGGGTCGCCCTGGTACTTCTCGACCAGCTGGTGCAGGGTGGCCATGTCGAGGTCGTTCAGGTTGGTGGTCGTCTCGCTCATCGCTGGGATCCTCTCGCGCGGTGTTCGTGTGGGACAGTTCGTGGGTGCGCTTCGCTGAACAGCGGGTCACATGAAGGTCTTGACCGCCTCGCCGTGCAGGGCGGAGATCTCCTGGGCGACCTCCTCGGGGAAGCCGGCCCGGCGCAAGCGCACCAGGCGCTTGTCGTGCATCTGGTGGTAGAGGTCCTTGACGGCCTCCATGCCCGTCTCGATCTGGCGGTCCTGGCCGCCGCCGCCGGCCAAGGTGGCGAGCGCCAGTTGCACCGCCGCGCTGGCCCCAGCCGAAGCACGCACGAACGCGGCCCGGCGCTCGGCCGCGGCCAGGAGCTGGGCAGCGAGCTCGGGCTGGCGGGCCAGCCGCCAGCCAACGTGGTCCAGGCCGTAACCGACATGGCGGGCCTCGTCACGGCGGGTGCGGCGCATGATCTGGCGGGTGACCTCGTCGGGGGCATGGGTCTCCAAGAAGCGCAGCAGCTCCAAGAAGGTGCCCTCGCCCACCACGTGCAGAAGGAACGACACCTCGGTGAAGTCCTCGTGGCTCAGCAACGAACGCAACGCCCACTGGGTGGCAGGCTCCACCTTGCCCAGGCCCTTCCCGCCGGCCAGGGCCCGCTTGGTGAACACCTCGATGTGGCGGGCCTCGTCCTTGACCTGGGAGGCGAGCACCAGGGCCACCTCGGTGTACTCCGGGTGCACCCGGGGCAGGAGCTTGGCCGGCAGGTACAGCGCCACGAACTCGTTCTCGGCCAGGAACGTCATGACCTGGGCCACCGCCGACTCCACCTCGTCGGGCAAAGCCACAAGACGGTCCCAGGCGATGTCGGTGGTGGCGTCCCACTGCTGGGCGTTGGCCGACTCGTAGAGCTGGGCCAGCCCCTCGGCCCACACCTCGTCGCGCCGGGCGAAATCGAAATCGATGACCGGCGAAGCGGGGTCGGCCTGGGCGCCTCGGGGAGCGAGGCCGTGGCGGGGGTTGGCCACCTCGGGCGGCTCGGGCACGCTCCCCATCACCTGGGCAAAGCGCAGCTCACCAGGGCGGTCGGGCACCTCAACCGTCAGCCCGTACTCATCGGTGTCCGTCGCAGTCGCCATCGCCGACCTCCTGTGCGCAATTGTTGACCATGTTAGTCGGGATTAGAGACCGAGGACAACAGGCACCACTCGGCCGGGTCGAGCGCCAAGCGCCTTCTCGTCGCGGTGTCCGATGCGGCGTCGCCGTCACCAGGTTGCTCGAGGGATCGAACACGCTTGGGGGGGATGCTGTAGCTCATGCCCATCGACAGGACCCGGGCTCGGCGGCTCCGGGCCTGTCGGCATGGGCGCCCCGAACGGCTGGCTGTGGTGCGTGGTCGCAGGCGGTCACGAAGGTCGAGTGCGCAACGCCACGCCGACAACGACGAGCACGATCCCGAGGAGCTGGGCGGGGAGATGGAGCTGCATGTGCGCCATGGCTCCGCTAAGTGCGCCGAGGTAGCCGAAACCGAAGACGGTCACCCCAAGGGCGATGAGCGCCCATTTGAGGACGCGCTTGGCGCGTGCTGCCACCGGGGGCCTGAGGTCCACCTTGACCGGGGTGAGGCGCCCGCTCACTGCTCTCGCCAGAGGCCCCTGTTTCGCGGCCCCGGCGTTCCGGGCTGCCGAGGACTCGCCTTGGTGCCGACGATCAGCTGACCGCTGCGTCGTCGTGGGCACCACCGGGGACACGAAGGCCGAGGGCGGGGCGCTCCGAGCGCGATGCTGGCCGCTCGGCCCGGAGCTGGTCGAGCTCTGCTCGCAGCCGCGCCACCTCGCCGTCGGGTGCCGGAACGGAGGTGGCACCGGGCTGGCCGTTGCCGTTGGACATCGAGGAACAACCGCTCATGGCGCCCATCCCACCCGACGCCCTGTTCCCTGACATGGCCCGCATCATGAGCAGCATCGAGAGCGGGCAGATGGCGAAGAAGAGGAACGGCAGGACCCGGGTGAACACGTGCGGGTCGACGGCCAGCACACCGACGGCCACGACGGCCAGCCCGATGATCACCTTGCGGTTGAGACAGCACTTCAGCATCGCTTCGCGCCTTCCTGTCGAGGCCTCACCTCATGGACGCCGCCACCACAGCGACGGCTCCGGAGAGCTGCACAACAACGATACTGTGTCGTAGTAAGAGGAGCAAAGCCCGTGATCAGCGGGTCGCCGGAGAACGTCTCGGCATGGTCAAGCCGGGGCACCGCGATCCCGATGGCGGTCTCGGCCAGGAGGCAGCGATGGGCAAGGCGAGTGTGCTGGTGGTGGACGACGAGCACAAGATCCGAGACGTCGTTCGGACCTACCTCGAGCACGACGGTTACGCGGTGTTCGTGGCCGCAAGCGGCGAAGAGGCGTTGAAGTCAGCCCAGCGCCTCCAACCGGACCTGGTCGTGCTGGACCTCATGCTGCCCGATCTGGCCGGGGAGGAGGTGGCCCGCTCGCTGCGGGCAATCTCCGACGTGCCGATCATCATGCTGACCGCCAAGGCCTCCGAAGACGACCGGGTGAGTGGGCTTCGCCTCGGAGCCGACGACTACCTGGCCAAGCCCTTCAGCCCCCGCGAGCTCGTCGCGCGCGTCGATGCCGTCCTTCGACGAGCCAAGGGCACCGAGCCCGAGGTCTCCTCCTTCGACGATGGCGGGCTGCGTATCGACACGGCCCGCCGTGAGGTGTGCGTCGAGGGCCGCCCGGTGACCCTCACCCGGAGCGAGTTCGACCTGCTGACCACCTTGGCCGCCAGGCCGGGACGGGTGTGGTCGCGCTACGAGCTCATGTCCAGGGTCCAGGGATACGACTACGAAGGCT
>JAJZIY010000012.1 GCA_021828475.1 Actinomycetes bacterium | reverse complement strand
GGCGGCGCGCCCTGCGTGCGCCTCGAGGTGCCTCGAGCCAGGTCCCACGGGATGAAGGGCCGCCTGCTGATGGTCGACGTCGAGGTGAGCCAGGCGAGCCCGCTCGATTGGGCGGAGTACGAGTTGGGCATCCTGAGCAAGCACGACGAGATGGTCCCTGTTGCGGCTTACACCGGTAATACGCCGGCCTCGGAGCTGGCCTGTCAGGATGCCCAGCAGATGGTCTCAGCAGACCAGGACGCGGCGCTGGCGGCACTGACGGTGCTGCGCTACAAGGTGGGTGCGTCCGAACTGGGGGCCCAGGTAGTCGGTGTACGGGCGAGCTCGCCGGCCTGGGCAGCGGGGATCAAGTGCAACGACGTGCTGACCGCCGTCGACGGCCACCCCGTCAGCACCGCAGAGGCCCTGACGGCAGCCCTGAAGAGCGTGGCTCCGGGCACCGCTGTGACCATCATGGACAAGCACGGGGGTAAGGGCCACCCCAAGCCGGTCAAGGTCGTGATGGCCAAGCCGCCTGCGAGCATCGTGCGCCAGGGTTTCAGAGACCGCAGCTACCTCGGCGTCGAGACACAGACGCTCATTCGTCCGGTGCTGCCCTTCCACGTCTCGGTCGACGCCGGCAACATCGGCGGGCCGTCGGCCGGTTTGGCCTTCACCCTGGCCATCCTCGACAGCCTTTCCAGCGGCAACCTGACGGGTGGCCACCGTGTGGCTGCGACGGGCACGATCTCGCCCGACGGCGCAGTGGGCCCGGTGGGCGGCGTTCGGGAGAAGACGGTTGCCGTGCAACGGGCGGGGGCGCAGGTCTTCTTCGTGCCCACCGCCGAGTACGCCGATGCGAGATCGATGGCGGGCCCGGGCCTGCAGGTGGTCCCGGTCGCCAACCTGGCCCAGGTGCTCAGCGTCCTCACACACCGTTTCGGCGGCAGCCCCCTGTCCGGAGCCTGAACGCGACCGCAAGTGACCGCCGTTCCACGGCCGGCGGTCGGGGCTCGGGAACCCCCTGGAAAGCCGGCAAGGTTCCCCATCCTTTGACCCCCCAGGCGTAGGCTTATGGGCCATGCCCAACGACCGCGCCATCAACCGCATCAGCGATCTGCCCGACATCTCGGCAGATCTGGTCGCGGGGCGCAGGTTCGGTCAGGCCTGGCGAGGCTACGACCCCGAAGAGGTCAAGCAGTTCCTCGAACAAGTTGCGGCTCAGGTCCGCCGGTTGCGTGAACGCTGCGACCAGGCGGAGAGCGCCCGGCGCGATGCCGAGCAACGCGCCTTGCACCCCAAGTTCGACGAGGCGACCCTCATGTCGGCCGTCGGCGAGGAGACGGCTGCGATACTGCGCAGCGCCCGCAGCGCTGCGGCGGAGATAACCGCCAAAGCGGACGGCACGGCCAGGCAGATGGTCGAGGAAGCCAAGAACCGGGCCGACGCGATGGTCGCCGAGGCGGGGGCGCTGCTCGCCCGGCGCTCGGCCGAGGCGGACGGGGCAGCAGCGCTGGTCCGTGAGCGAGCCGACGCTGACGCCAACACAGCTCTGCAGGCGGCGGCAGAGCAGCGTGCCAAGCTCGAGGCTGAGGCGCGCGAGCGCTACGACGAGACCGTCGCAGCCGCCCAGGCCCTGCGCGAGAAGATCCTCACGGACCTGGCCCGCCGACGCAAGCTGGCCACGGTCCAGATCGAGCAGTTGCGGGCGGGGCGGGAGCGCCTCCTCGACGCTTACCTGGTGGTGCGCCGCACCTTGGACGAGGTGACGGACGAACTGCAGAGGGCGGACGCTGAGGCGCGGGCGGCGTCCGACGCCGTTGGGCGCCCGCACGGCACCGGTCCGGCCGAGCCCCTGGATCTCCGGGGGGACGACCTGTGGGGGCACGGCGAGGCAGACGCCACCAGGTCAGGCGCGTCGGTCCCTGACGGCCAGCGCGGTGCCACGACCGGCCCTGCGGGCGAGACCAGCCAGCCCCCCGCCGCCACCTCGGGCACGCAGCCGACGGGCACGCAGCCGACGGGCACGGACGTCCCAGGGCCGGTTCCGGCCAGCCCTGGGACGTCGCGCAGCGTGGCGACCAACACGAGACCGGTGGTGCTGGCGCCGAAGGTGACCGAGGTGGCCGCGGCCACCTCGGTCGGAGCCAACGTTCGCGTGACTTCCGACCCGGTCGGGGCCTCCTCGGCAGTGACCACTCCCGTGGCCGCCACAACCCAGCCACCCGCAACGGACTACGCCAACGGGGTCGCGCCGAGCCGCGTACCAGCGGAGGGCGAGGACACCAGGGCGCGGGGCAAGAGGCAGGCCGCTGCGGCGATGAGCGCGGCGAGCTCGACCATCGTCCCCGGTGACGCCGTGGAGAGCGTGCGGCTCGTCCGCTCCGAGCCGGCGGCTGAGGCACCCCCGGCCATGGTCCCTTCCGAGGCCACGGTCGGTGCCCTACCGAAGGCTGGGGAGGGCAGCGCTGCCCGTGACACCACCGTCGCGGGCGCGCGCACCGAAGCGGCCGGTGGGGCCACGGCCGCAGCCACGGCCGACGGCTCGGCCGCGCCGCATGACCTCGATGCCGGGCGCAGCACCGCCGGCGTCGGCACGGAGGCGGCGCCTGGCACCGAGGGCCAAAGGGACGTGGAGAGCCTCTTCGCCCGCATACGCGCCGGACGAGAAGATGCGACCTCCAGCGCCAGGCGCTCCCTGGCTTCCCAGGCCGGCGACGCCCCCACCGCAGCCCGGTCCGCTGTGCCGGACGAGGCCGATCAGGCCGTGGAGCCGGAGCGCGACGCTCCCGACGGACCTCGGGCAGAGTACTTCTCGCGCCGCGACCAGCTCGCCACCAGGCTCGAGGGGTCGCTGGCACGCAAGCTCAAGCGGGCCCTCCAGGACGAGCAGAACTCGCTGCTCGACCGCCTGCGCAGCACCAAGGGCACCCCCACGCCGACCTCGGTGCTGCCTGCCGCCGAGGAGCAACCCGACCGCTTCGTCGAGGCGGGAAAGCCGCTGCTCGAGGAAGCGGCGCGTGCCGGGAGCCAACTTGTCGCCGAGCTTTACGGCGGGAAGGGCAAACTCGACGCGGTGGGCCCCGACGTGGTGGAGGACCTCGCCGACGAGCTTGGCCGCTCGATTGCCGACCCATTGCGCCAACGCCTGGAGGCCGCCTTCGACGCGCAGGCAGAGGACAGCGCTGACCTGGCCGGCGCGCTGGGCGCTGCCTACCGTGAGTGGAAGACGCAGCGTATAGAGGCCGTGGCGCGCGACCACGTGGCGGCGGCGCTGTCGCGGGGAGCCTACTTGGCCCTGCCCGTGAGCGCCTCCCTGGTCTGGGCGGTCAGCGAGGCCGAGGGACCATGCCCCGACTGTGACGACAACGCCCTGGCCGGCCACCAGCGCAAGGGCGAGGCGTGGCCCACCGGGCAGCTGTACCCGCCGGCCCATCCCGGTTGCCGCTGTGCTCTCGCCCCGGCTGAGCAGGGTGCCGGCGGCCGCCCCACTCGTCCGAGGGCGGCGCGGGAAGCCTGAGGGCGCCGGCCGCATACCGGGCACCGGGACCTGCCATTAGGCTCCGGGGTGCTGATGCGCGCGCCGTCCGACATATCCAACCGCCTCTCGCTGCGGGCGCACCGGGGCCGGTGGGCCCTGGCGGCCGGGTTGGCGGTGCTCCTGCTGCTGCTGGCCTTCGCCCAGCGGCTGGCCTCCTTCTACACGGACCTGCTCTGGTTCCGCTCGGTGGGCTTCTCGGCGGTCTGGGTCAAGACACTCGCCGTGCAGTTGGGGCTGGGCGCCACCTTCACGGTCGTGCTCGTGGCTCTCATCTGGGGCAACCTGTGGCTCGCCGACCGGTTTGCTCCGGCAGGGCCGCCTCCCGAAGACCAACTGGTGACCCGCTGGCAGGACCTGACGGGTCGCCACCGCGGCTGGCCGAGAGCGGTGGTGGCGCTCGCCTTCGGAGCCATCGGTGGGATCAGCGCCCATACCCAGTGGAACAACTGGTTGTTGTTCTCCAACTCCCAGACTTTCACCGGCCCCAACAGCGCCGACCCCGTGTACCACATGAACGCCGGCTTCTACGTCTTCGAACTGCCCTTCGTCAACTGGTTCGTCGACTGGATCTTCGCCGCCCTGGTGGTGACGCTGCTGCTGTGCATCCTCGCCGACTACCTCAACGGCGGTATACGGCCCCACGCGTCCTCCGGGCGGGTGGCCCCCAAGGTGAAAGCCCACATATCGGTCCTCCTGGCGGCCATGGTGCTGACAGAAGGCGCCAACTACTACCTGCAGCGCCTGTCCCTGGTCCTGTCCACGCGGTACCCGCCCGTGGCGGGGGCGACCTACACGGACGTCCACGCTGTCAGCCCTGCCCTTCTGCTCCTGGTTGCCATCTCGGTCGTGGCCGCAGGCCTGTTCCTATACAACGTCCGCCGCCAGGGCTGGGTGCTACCGCTGTCCGGCGTAGCCC
Source organism: Actinomycetes bacterium (assembly GCA_021828475.1). GTDB lineage: Bacteria > Actinomycetota > Acidimicrobiia > Acidimicrobiales > Palsa-688 > JAJZMF01. The sequence goes on along the minus strand of JAJZIY010000012.1, from coordinate 60,647 downwards.
TGTGGGGCCTCGTCTGGGCGCTGGTGGGCAACGCCTACCCGGCAATAATCCAGAACTTCGTGGTCAAGCCGGCACAGAACGTCAAGGAGCAGCCGTACATCCAGGACAACATCCAGGCCACGACGGCGGCCTATGGCCTGGGGTCCGTGACCCAGCAGAACTTCCAGGGGGATGCCACGCTGACATCGGGCGCCGTGACCGGCGACTCGGCGCAGGCGGTGGCCAACCGCCGGACCCTGGCCAACGTGGCGGTCTGGGACGCCGGCTCGTCCGACATCAACCAGATATTCACCCGCCAGCAGGGTTTCCGTGGCTATTACCAGCTGAGCGGCCCGAGCGCCGACCGCTACCCGCTGGTCACCGGCAACAGCTCGCACCCACAGGAAACGCCGGTGCTCGTGTCCGCCCGTGAGCTCAACTCCCCACAGGTGCCCCCGAGCTGGGTCAACCGTCACCTCGAGTTCACCCACGGGTACTCGGCGGTCGTGGCACCCGCGAACCAGTCCGGGGTCACCCTCGGCGGGTACCCCAACTTCAGCCTTTCCGACATCCCGGGCTCGGGCCAGCCCTCGCTCACCAACCAACCCAGGATCTACTTCGACACCAGCCCGCAGTCTGCATACGGGTACGTGGTCGCGAACTCGGCCCAACCGGAGCTGGACTACCAGGATCCCCTCACCAACAACGAACAGACGGCTCATTACGCCGGCAACGGCGGAGTGGCCGCCGGGGGCCTACTGCGCCGGCTCGCCTTCGCTGTGAGCTTCGGTGACATCAACCTGTTGCTCTCCGGCCAGGTGACGCCCACTTCGAGGATCCTGTACTACCGCAACGTCGTCCAGCGCCTGCAAAAGGCGGCACCGTTCCTCGCCTACGACAGCCACCCCTACCCCGTCATCCTGTCCGGGCGCCTGTACTGGGTGGAGGACGCCTACACGACCAGCGCCAACTACCCCTACTCGGAGCCGGCTGACACCGCCCGCCTCCCGGCCTCGAGCGGGCTCGCCGGGCTCGACTTCAACTACGTCCGCAACTCCGTCAAGGCCGTCGTGGACGCCTACACCGGCAAGATGTGGTTCTTCGTGCAGGACCCCACCGACCCGGTCCTGCAGGCTTACGAAGCAGCCTTCCCGGGCCTGTTCACCCCCATGTCCAAGGCTCAGGCCGACATCCCCGGTATCGCCTCGCACTGGCGCTACCCCCAGGACCTCTTCACGGTCCAGACCAACATGTACACGCTCTACCACCAGCAGACTGCGTCGCAGTTCTACACGCAGTCCCAGGCATGGGGTGTGCCTCAGAACCCGGCCCGCCTCGAGCTGAACGGGGGCGGCGGCGGCTCGACCCCGCCCGGGCTGATCCCGCCGGTGTACGAGCTGATGGCGCTGCCAGGCCAGGCCCCGACCCAGCAGAGCTTCGTGCTCGTCCAACCTTTCGTGCCCGCGTCGGCGGGGGACAAGTCAAACCTGACCGCCTTCATGACGGCGTCGTCCGACCCCAACGACTACGGGCAGTTGACGCTCTTCACGGTCCCTGCCGGTCAATCCGTCGACGGGCCGTCCCTCGTGTCGAACGCCGTCAAGGCCAACAACGTGATCTCCGAGGAGCTGAGCCTGCTCAACCAGAACGGGTCGCGGGTGCTCCTGGGCAACCTGTCGATGGTGCCCATCGGGCAGACACTGGTGTACTTCCAGCCCCTCTATGTGGAGCCGGCCGCTTCCGGTTCAGGCGCCACGGCCCCGCGCCTCGGCGATGTCATCGTGGTCTACGACCATCAGGCGTTCGACTCGGGCGTCGACAACCCGCCCTCGGTCTACACCGCCCTCTGCCGGGTCACGAACCCCGGGGGTGGGCACCCCTTCGCCAGCCTCTGCCCGGGGGGACGGCCCGCACCCGCTTCGCTGCCCAAGCCCGCCACCCGTCGCAGGTCACCGGGCGCGTCCACCACGACCACCAGCCCGGCCGTCACCTCGACGACCGTGCCCGCCCGGGTGCCGACCACCCGGCGCCAGGCGCCTACTACGACCGTGCCGACCTCCGCACCGGCACCGGGGTCGAGCGTCGCCCGCTACCTCGCCGAGGCACAGCAGGACTTCGCCCTGGCCAAGCGAGCCCTGCAAAGCGGCGACCTCGGGACCTACCAGAACGACATCCAGGCCGGCGAGGCGGCCGTCGCCCTGGCCGACCAGTTGGAGCACCGGGTGGCCACCACCACGGTGCCACGCTCCACTACGGCGGCCACCACGACCACCACGACCGCCCAGGCGAAGAACGGCGCCAAGAGCCGCTCGTAGGCACGCTGCTCCCGGCCCAGCTCCCCCAGCGCCTTCTGGCCGGGGGAAGACGGGCGGCGAGCTCCTGGCGTCACCCGCGTGGGCACAGCTGCAGCCCGGCTTCGAAGTCCGTGCCCCCTCCGGGGCCGCTGTCTGTACCCGGCTTTCGCCCGTCTCGTACATGGTCGCGGGATGCGACAACCCCCCGGCGCGCGCCGGGGGGTTGTCGACGAGCCTGATCTCACGCCGGTGGACTGAGCCTCCGGGCGTGAGCCAGGACCGGGGAAGGAGGGAGCTGTCCGAGCGCTAGCCCCTCGGGCTCAGGTGCAGGATCACGTACAGGTCGGTCCCCGCTCCCGGGCCGTTGTTGGTGCCGGAGGGCTGGCCCGTCTCGTAGGGGTTGCTCTGCGTCGGCCAACCCACGAAATGGTCGGAGTTGTACTCGAACCACTCCGAGGCGGTTGTGATGGGGACGATGGGCAACTGGTTCGCGACGAACTTGGCCACAGGCGTTAGGGCGGCGATCTGGGCGGCCAGAGTCGGTGCCGCAGCCATCTTGGCCAGGTCGGCATTGATGGACGGGTTGCTCAGGCGCTCGTAGTCACCGGTGGCGTTCTTGCCGCTGACCAGGTTGCTGGCCAGCCAGTTGTCGTACAGGTTGTACGGGGTCAGCCCGTTGTTCGACCAGTGCTCGGCCATCTGGAAGTTGCCTGCAGCGAAGTCCGCGTTCCAGGCGTTGACCGTGGTGCCCGTGAAGCTGGCGTTGATGCCGACCGCCCGAAGCTCCTGGGCGGCGATCGAGCCGACCTCGGCGTAGTCGGTGTACGACGACGGGCTGATCAGGCTGATCGTGACCTCTTTGCCGTTCTTGTAGAAGAAGCCACCCTTCAGCGTGTAGCCGGCCTTCTCCAGGATCGCCTTGGCCTTGGCCGGCTGGGACGTCGGCGAGTTCGTCATGTTCTTGATAGGACCGCTCCACGCCGCGAAGGTGGGAAGGGTGAGGCCGGTGGCGTTCAGCACCGGGTCTTCCAGCCCCGCTTCACCCTCGTCTGCCAGCACGGTCCGGTTGAGCGCCGCGCTCACGGCCTGGCGAACGGCTAGCTGGTTGGTCGGCCACTCGTGCAGGTTCATGTCGAAGGCATTGCTGCTGCCCGGAGCCTCCCAGTAGTGGTGGAAGGCCTTGTTGGTGTCGACGAAGTCCTTCTGCAGGCCGGGGATGAAGTTGCCCGTCCAGTCGATCTTGTTCGAGTAGAGGGCGTCCAGGGCGCCGGTGTTCGAGGTGTAGACCGGGAAGTAGACCTTGTCGATCTTGGGCATGAGGCTCTTCTGCCAGTAGTTGGGGTTCTTCACCAGCGTGAAGCCCTCCGGGGTGAAGTTGCCCAGCATGTAGGGGCCGGTGCCGACCGGGTTGGGGTCGGTGAACGTGGCCGGGTTGCCCACTTTCGACCAGATGTGCTCGGGCATCACGCCGATGCCGGCGATGTTCTGCAGGTTGGCGTACTGGGGCGTCGGGAAGCTGACGGACACCGTGTCGCCTGCGGTCTTGACGGCGCCGATCTCGAGGCCCGCCAGGTTGACGGCCGTGTACTTCTTCATCATGTTGAAGGTGAAGGCCACGTCAGCAGGGCTGAAAGCCTGCCCGTCGCTCCACTTCACTCCATTGCGGATCGTGAAGGTGATCGTCTTGCCGCCGTTGGACCACTTGAACGAGGTCGCCAACCACGGGTAGTACTTGGGCGGCGCGGCCAGGTCGAACATGATCAGCGGCTCGTAGATTAGGCCGGTCGCACCCATGCCCTGGGGTGCGGCCGTGGGCACGTAGGGGTTGAAGTTCTGCGTGATGGAGTTCTCCGGCGAGGACTCCATGATCAGCTCGGAAGTGGCCGCGGCGTGCGTTCTGGGCGTGGCGTACGAAGCCGACGCGGTCACGCCAACCAGGCCGGCGGTCATGCAGCCGGACATGGCGATGGCGAGCATCTTCCGATTGGTGGATAGTTTGTGGTTCAAGGTTGTCAACCCTCCTGAGGAAATGGCCCCTTTTGAGCGCGGATGCGCGCCCCCTACCCTGTCAATGCCCGTCAGGCCCGGCGCCGGCCGCCACTACGTCGGGTGCGGCCACGTCGAGCCGCCAGCAGGCAGCCCCCCGGGTGGCACTCACCCTCATCAGCGGCGGTCGCTCGTCGCGGCACTTTTGCTCCGCGAACGGGCAGCGTGGGTGGAACGGGCATGCAGAGACTATACGACCCGGCGTTTCGGCGTTGTTGGCGCCTCTTTTGCCACCGGTTTTCAAGATACTGCCCAAATTGTCAGGATCCGGCGCCGAGGACACCAGCAACTGCGTGTAGGGATGGGCGGGTTGCTGGGTAACCTGCTCGGCCGAGCCACGCTCGACTATCTCGCCGGCGTACATCACCAGGACCTCGTCGGCGAAATAGCGCGCCGAGGCAATGTCGTGGGTTATGTACAACAGAGCCAGCTTGAAGTTGTTGCGTAACTCGTCCAGGAGGTTGAGCATCTCCAGGCGGATCGAGACGTCGAGCATCGAGACCGGCTCGTCAGCAAGCAGGACGCTCGGGTGGGCGGCAAGTGCCCTGGCAAAGGAAACGCGCTGGCGCTGGCCCCCCGACAGCTCGTGCGGGTACTTGGCCAGGAACTGGTCTGCCGGTGTCAGGCGGACTTGTTCCATGAGTGAGCCGAGCTCGGCCTCGACATCGGCTGACGAGGTCTTGTGCTGGTGCAGGCGGACCGGCCGTGCCAGGTGGTAGCGCACCGTGTGGACGGGATTGAGCGACGAGAAGGGGTCCTGGAATACGAGCTGCACCTGGCTCTTGTAAGCGCGGAAGTGCCCACGGCTGGCCAGGTCGACGGGTTTGCCGTCGAGGGTGACCCGGCCAGAGGTCAGGGTCTCCTGGCCGGCCAGGAGACGCGCGACGGTGGACTTGCCCGACCCGCTCTCGCCCACGAGAGCGATCACAGCCCCGCGGTAGAGGTTGAAGCTCACGTCACGTGCCGCCGTGAGGCTCTGGCGCCTGCCGATCTTGAACTCCTTGCGCAGCGCTATGGCTTCCATGGCCAGCTCGCCCCGGTCCGAAGCCGGCGACTGGATGTCTCCCGGCTCGGCGGGCCAGAAACCGGTGGCGGTACCGGCGCTCACAGTCGCTCACCACCCGACGTGGCGCCGTCGACCTTGGTCCCAGCGTCCCGCTCCTGCACGACCCGCCCGGGGCCGGGTGATGCCCCGGCCACGCCAGCAGATGCTCCGTCGCTGCGACTCGCGCCGCCATCGGCACCGGCACCGCCGTCGGCACCGGGACCTGTGCCCGCAGGCAAGGAGCCCTGCGGGGCGGCACCGGCCACGTCGCGCCCCACGTCATGTGCAGGAGCCGGGGTCTCCGGTACGACGAAGGGGCACGCCGTCACGTGGTTGGGATCCTCGGACGTGGCGACGGGTACGAGCTTCATCTCGACCTCCAGGCAACTTTCGGTGCCGTACCCGCACCTGGGCAGGAACGGGCAACCCGGCGGCAGCGCCCGCAGGTCCGGTGGAATGCCGGGAATGCCCCGCAGCTCGCGCTTGTGGCCGCGAAGGGACGGGAACGAATTGAGCAGGCCCTTGGTGTAGGGATGCGCCGGCTCGTGGTGGATCTGGTGACCGGTGGCCACCTCGATCAGGCGCCCCGCGTACATCACCGCAACGCGGTCGGCCAGCTCCAGCAGGAGGGAGAGGTCGTGGGTGATGAAGAGCACTGCGAAGCCGAGCCTCTGCTTGAGCTCGACGACCTGGGCGAGGATGTCGCGCTGGACTACGACGTCCAGTGCGGTGGTGGGCTCGTCCATGATGACCATCTCGGGGTCGGTCGCAAGGGCCATGGCGATCATTACCCGCTGGCGCATCCCTCCCGAGAGCTCGTGGGGGTAGCTGCGTAGGCGCGACCTGGGGATGGAGACGAAGTCGAGCAGCTCCGCCGCCTTGTCGACGGCCTGGGAGCGGCTGACGGCCATGTGGGCGCGGATCACGTCGACGAGCTGGGCCTTCACCGACAGCACGGGGTTGAGGGCGTTCATCGCGCTCTGGAACACGATGGCGATCTCGCGCCACCTGAGCTGGCGAAGCTGCTCGGGCCGCTGTGACACCACGTCGACGGCCTGAGGCATGCGCCGGCCCCGGTAGATGACGCTCCCGCTCGTGATCAACGCCGGTGCGCGCAACAGCCGGCACGCCCCGTAGGCGAGAGTCGACTTGCCCGACCCGCTCTCGCCGGCGAGCCCGACGACCTCGCCCGGGCGCAACGAGAGGTTGACGCTCTCCACCGCCTTCACGTCACCCCCGGGAGTGCGGTAGACGACGGAGAAGTCCCTGATGTCGAGTACGGGCTCTGCGGCAGAGGGATTTCGGGACCACGCGCTGTCCGCGCCGGCACCGGCGGGGCCCTGCCCAGGGCTCTGGGTTGTGGTCATCGTGCCCCTTCTTCCACGGCCGGCGGCATTGGGGCAGCCGAGCGCATGGCCGCCGGGGCCCGGTCGGGCAACCGGCGACCTGCTCTCGGCCCGGTGGCCACGGGGGTCGGCTCGCCCGGACGCCAGCGCAGGCCGAAGCGCCGCGCTGTCGACGCATCGCGCAAGCGGGGGTTGCCGAGCTCGTCTATGCCGAAGTTGAGCAGCCCCAGGCCGGTCCCCATCAGGGCGACGGCCAGGCCGGGAGGCACGAACCACCACCAGGCGCCCAGGTGCAGGGCGTCCTGGCTCTGAGCCCAGTAGAGCATCGTCCCAAGGCTCCAGCTGTTGAGGTCGGCGACCCCGATGAAAGCCAGAGCCACCGACGCCCCTATGGCGTACAGGACGGTGTTGACGAAGTTGGCCGCTATGAGGCTGATCTCGTTGGGGACGATGTCGAACATGACCACCCTCCAACTGCGCTCTCCTGTCTCCCGGGAAGCGGCCACGAAATCGCGGTTGCGGATCGCCAGCGTCTGCGCCCTGATGACGCGCGCGCCCCAGGGCCAGCTGAGCGCGCTGAGCACGACGATCGTGGGGGTCTGCCCGCTCTGGGGCAGGTAGCCGAGGAAGACGACCAGCAGGGGCAACGATGGCAGCACCAGCACGACGTTGGTGAAGAGGGAGAGGACCTCGTCCCAGAGGCCGCCGAGGAACGCCGCCGTGACGCCGACGACGACCGACAGGAACGATGCGGCCGCCCCCACGATGAGCGCGAGCACCATGGTCAGGCGGATCCCGCTGAGGAGCTGTGAGAAGACGTCCTGACCGCTCTGCGTCGTGCCCAGCAGGTGAACCGCGTTGGGCCCCTCCAGCGAGGCGTTCAGCGACGGGTTCTGGTACGAGGGGTTGAAGGGGGCTATCGACGGCCCGATTATGGCGACCAGGATGAAGAAGGCCAGGATCGCGGCTCCGACCTTGGCTTTCAGCGGGAGCCGCTTCCAGTAGCCCCGTCTGGCGACCTTGCCCGCAGTGGCCGTCGGCTCGGTGGCGGCGGGCATCACGACGCTCATCGTGTCGACCTCGTCCTGGCTCGGGGGTCGACGGCGATGTACACCAGGTCGACCAGGAGGTTGGCCAGGAGGACAGCGAAGGTGATCACCAGGAAGATCGCCTGCATGAGCGGGTAGTCGTTGGAGGAGACGGCATTGATCAGCCACTGGCCGATGCCCGGGTAGGCGAAGACGATCTCCATGACGATGGCCCCGCTCACCACGAAGCCGAGTGCGTTCGCGAAGCCGGACAACTGGGGGAGGATGGCGTTACGGGCGGCATAGGTGATGACAACACGCCGGTTGGCCAGGCCCTTGGCCTGGGCGGCCAGTACGTAGTCCTCGCTGACGGTGGTGATCATCACGTTGCGCATGGTGAGCATCCATCCGGCAACGTTGGTGACGACGATCGTCAGCGCCGGGAGGATGGCGTGCTGGGCCGCGTTGGATATGAACGACAGCGACCAGCCCGGCGTGGTCACGGACCCGTCGAACCCCTGGCCGGCGGGCAGCCATCCCAGCTTGATGGCGAACACGTCGATCAGCACGAGGGCCAGGAAGAAGTAGGGCAGAGACTGCAGGAACATCAGCGGGGCGAGCGAGTTGTCCGACCAGCCACCGTTGCGCCACCCGGCCAGGATGCCGAGCGCCGTGCCCAGGAAGAACGCGATCACGGTGGACACCCCCACCAGCACGATCGTCCAGGGCAGGGCAGCGGCCAGGATGGTCGATACCTTGGCGGGGAACTGTATCAGGTCGGTGCCGAAGTTGAAGTGGACGACGTCACCGAGGTATTGCCAGTACTGGTGCCATATTGAGCCGGGGTGACCGACCCCCAGCATCGCCTCGAGCGCCTTTTCGGCTCCGGGCTGCAGGTTCGGGTACTTGGACATGATCGCTTCGACGGCGTTGCCCGGGATCGCCCTGGGAATGAAGAAGTTCACAGTCAAGGCCACGAACGCTGCGACGGCATAGAAGAACAACCGGCGAGCGATATAGCGCATTAGCCCCTCCTGGACCGACAGTGCCGGGGCGCGCCGTCTAGCCGGCGTTGCGCCGCGTCAGTCCTCTTGGCCCCAACCTCTCCCCCGGCACGCCTTGCTGGCGCGACGAGGAGCCTACCCTGCGCTGCAGGGCAGGTCACGGCGCGGGCCATGCCGTCGGCACCGCACAAGGGCCTTCTCCGATGGGCCCCGACGCTGCCAGGCCCGCAGAGCGCAGCCATGGCCGCAGGATGTGGTGTTGCGGTAATCAGTGCCCCTCCCCTTCGTTCGGGCATTAGATCAAGGCCAATCTTTACACGTAGACGAGGCCCTCTCATGTCAGCTTCCGCTTGGCATCTGCAGGGTCCCCACCAGGCGGCGTCCAACCGGCGCAGGGATGCCCGAGGGGGCCTGGGGCCTGCTGCTAGTGGAGGCCCGCGCAGCTTGCCGGCCGGTCCCTGGTAGGGTGTAAGACCAGGTAGTGAGGGTGGTAGGAGGCCGGCCCGAGGCGCTATGATCTCTTTCGGCCGGCGGGCCGGGATATTGCCGACCCCCCCCGAACAGAAGTTGGTGCCCGGATGTCCTCACCTCGGAACGCAGCGGGCAGCAGGCTCGCGAAGTCCCAGTTGAGGGTCGGTCGTGCCTGGACAGCTACCGGCGTCCTGCTGTTCTCGGTTGCGGCGGTCGATTTCGTCACGGGCATCGCCCCGGCCGGTGCCGCCGGCGTCGTGCCTTTCGCGGCCCAGGGGAGCACGTCGACCTCAGGCTCCTACGCTGTCGGACTGCCCCGCACGACCACCACCACAAACGGCTTGCCGACGACCACGACCACAACGGTCCCGAGTGCTGGCACGACCTCGTCCAGCGTGCCGTCCACCAGCACCACCACCACGACGACCCCGGCGACCACCACGACGACCCCGGCGACCACCACCACCGTCCCGGTGACCACTACGACCCGGCCCACGACGACGACCACGGCGCCTACTTCCACCACGACGACCACGACCGTGCCCGGCACGTCGACGACCAGCTCGAGCGTGCCGTCGTACCCGCCGCCCGGTACTGTCCCGGGGACGCTGCCCACCACTACCAGCAGCTCGACCTCCACCTCGACGACGCTGCCGGCCACGACCACCACTAGCGGGGTTGCCGGCACGGGCACCCTTCCGGGGTTCATGTCGAGCACTACGCACCCGGCGCCCGGTCCGGCCGCCGAGAGCACGACCTCGACGAAGAAGGCGGCTCGTCCTGGTCCGGCCTCGTCGACCACGTCCACATCGACCACGTCCACATCGACGACGTCGACCACATCGACGTCGACCACATCGACGGCTCCGCGGGCGAGCCGGGTGGCATCACCTCCGGCAATGGTGGCGACGCCCGCCGTCCGGGCGCCCTCGCAGGCCAGGGCCGGCGCCCAGGTCCATCTGAGTGGCACCGGCTTCCGGGCCGGGACCCACGTCCAGATACTCCTCGACACTCCGCGGCCCCTCCTGCTCGGGACCGCCCTGGCCGGGCCGGGCGGGGACTTCAAGACGTCAGTGGTCCTGCCGCACACCTCGCCTGGGCGCCACAACATCCAGGTCACCGGTGTGGCGGCGCTCGGCGGCCACCTTTCGCTTGCTGCACCGTTCAGGCTGGTGGCCGATCAGGTGGAGCTGGCGCCGCCGAAGGGGGACCTGGCCGAGCCGGTGCTACTCACCCTGTCGTTCACCTTGCCGCTGGCGACGTGGCTGGCGCTGGAGGTGCTCGGCTGGCGCAGCCGGCGCTCACGTCCGGACCGCGACGGCGACCAGTGACGCTCACGGGCGCTCGGCCCTGGTGACGTTCGTCCGCGAAGAATGCCGGCACTACCTGCGCCGCACGACGCACGGTGGCGAGAGCATGCAGCGCTGCCGGCTTGGCGCAGCAGCGGAGCTCCCCTTCAGCTGCCCCGAGGAATGCCTGTTCTTCGAACCCAGTCCCCTGTCGACCGCCGGTTGGGCCAAAGAGGCCGATCGGCCCATGTCGAACACTGCCTGGGGCCTGGCTGCCCTTCCGCCACCGCGGCCGCGACCGGCCAATCCGGGAGGGCGGGGCGGGAGTGGGAAGCCCTCGGGTGCGAAATCCAAGAAGAAGGGGCGCAAGGGCCGCTGACGGCCCCGGCGGCGCGGTCAGCTCTCGACGCCGCCGCCCAGCCAGTCCACCTTGATGCCGTGGCCCTCGAGCCATTCCACGGCCTCGTCGAGCCTTTCGCGCTCCCCCGCAAGCTCGCAGACGATCCACCCGGCGTGCTCCTCGACATTGGCCCGGCGGATGTTGGCCGTCACGCCGTAGTCGAGGGCCAGACGCGATATGACCGGCTCGCCGACCAGTACCTCTGGGAACGTCAAACGGGCGCGCACGGATGTCGGTGTCACTTGGCTACCTCCTGGCGGGTGGTGCCCGGGTCGCCCAGGGCGGCGTTGAGGTTACCCGAGCGCAGCCCTTCCAGGTCGAGGGTCACGTACCGGTAGCCGGCAGCGCGTACGGCTCGGACAAGATCCTCACGCTCGTCAAGCGCCCTGCCCAGGTCCGAGAGGGGGAGCTCTACCCGGGCCGTGTCCCCGTAGTGGCGCACCCGCAGCGAACGGAACCCGAGCGAGCGCAGGCCCGCTTCGGCCTTGGCGACAGCGCTCAGCGTGCCGAGACTGACCGGTGTGCCGTAAGGGACCCGCGACGCCAGGCAGGCCGCGGCCGGCTTGTCCCAGGTCCGCAGACCGAGCAGGCGTGAGGCTTCTCGCACCATTGTCTTGGTGAAACCGGCTTCGACGAGGGGGAACACCGCGCCCGCAGCCTGCGCCGCCGCCTGGCCGGGCCGGTACTCACCCAGGTCGTCGAGGTTTACCCCGAGCAGCACCCGGGCGGGCGGGGAGCCGTCCGGCCTGCTGCCGGCCTTCGGAGAGGCCTGCGAGAAGGCTGCGGCCACTGGAGCGACACAGCGCATCAGCTCGTCTTTGCAGTGCCAGCACCTGTCGCCTCCGTTGGCTATGTAGGCGGGCTTCGCCGTCTCGCTGGTCTCGACCTCGCGATAGTTGAGGCCCCACTCGGCGGCCAGCGCCCGACAGTCCTCGAGCTCCGTCGGAGCCAGCGACGCCGACACAGCCGTCACGGCCATCGCCCCGCAGGAGCCCAGGACCTGGTGGGCCGCGAATGCCAGGAAGGCGGAGTCAGCGCCCCCGCTGAAGGCGACGACCACGGGCCCCAGGGCCGCCAGCTGGTCCCGGAGTTGCTGGAGGTGGACGTCGACGACAGAAGCGGCGGTCACGGCTCGTTGCCGGGCAGGAGCCCACAGGCAGCCAGGACCTGCTCCACAGGCCCGACGACGCCTGTGTAGAACGGGCCGAAGTCGCCAAAGCGCGCCGACGCCTCGTCGAAGCGCATCGAGTACACACACTGCTTGAGGTCGTCGGGGGTGTTGGCGAACAGTGTCACGCCCCACTCGTAGTCGTCCAGACCTGTTGAGCCGGTCACGAGTTGCAGGACCCGGCCCGCGAACTTGCGCCCGCTGGCCCCGTGCTCGTACATGAGCGAGAGGCGCGAGTCGTAGTCGAGCCTGTACCAGTTGTCATCACCGTCGCGCCGCTTGGACATCGGGTAGAAGCAGACGGCCCGCTTGCCCTCGGGCGGCAGCTTGGGGTGCAGGCGCGGCTCCAGCCGCTCGGCCGGCATCCCCTTGGCGTACTCGGACACCTCCGTGAGCGAGAGATAGGAGCCGGTCAGCTCGAGGCCGGCTGCGCACAGAGCGCTCTGGGCCCGCCGCAGGGCCACCAGGTCGGGCCCGAGCAGCATCGCCGCCATGTCCGCCTTGTGGCCCAGCACGGCAAAGCAGACAACCTCGAGGCCGGAGCCCTCCGCCCACTTGACGGCGGCCGTCACCGCCTCGGAGTCCACGGCGGGCGACGTCTTGAAGAAGAGGTGGAGAACGCCCCATCCCTCGGCGGGCGACAACGGCATCATGCTCATCGAAGCCAATGCTACGGCGGTTGCCGACGGCTGCAGGCCGCCACCGGTACCGGCCGGGCCACTGCCGGGCGCCATCCGGTCATCGACGGCCCCGACCGCTCACCGGCCGGGGTGCGCCCGCAACCTGCGCCGCGAAGAAGGGGCCGACTGGCGCTTCGTGCGCCGGCTCCGCACCCGCAACTGGAGCAGCCTGACAGCCCCGGCGCTGAACACCACCGCCCCACCCAGGACAGCAGCCAGGAGCAGGTCGATGGCCAGCGGGACCCGCCAGCTGGCACCGAAGAAGGTCACCTTGACGTCCTGAAGGTTTTCGAGGATGAAGACCACGACCACCACCAGGAACACCATGCCGAGGGCTACAGCGGTCCAGGTGGCGCTCGCCCTGGTCGTCGAGGGTGCTTCCGGGCCAGGCCCGGTTGTCCCCGCCTCCCCGGGTGGTGCTACCCCCCCGGGCACGGGCGCCTTGGTACTGCCGGTGCCGGGCGTCGACAACGGCACCGCCAGCTGCGAAGCGGCGCCGCCTGCATCAGCCTCCGGCCTTGCCGGCGGCGGGGGGAGCCCGTCGCCGACCGGACCTGCCGGACCGTGCTCAGCCATCGAAGGCACCTCCTGACGCAGGCGCTCCTGCATGCTCGAGGATACTGCCCCTGAGCGGCCCCGCTGCAAGCTCTGTCGCGAGGTAGGTCGGCGCAGCACCCATGACTGCCACCCGGCCCTGGTGGAGCCGGGTGCCCGCCCGGACGCGCCGGCGCCCCTCCCGAGGGAGGGGCGCCGGCAACAGCGGGCAAACTGGGCGGCTCAGAAATCTTCCATGCCGCCGCCGGGGGCGGCTGCAGGTGCCTTCTCCTCGGGTTTGTCGACGATGACGGCCTCGGTGGTGAGGAACAGACCGACTATCGAGGCGGCGTTCTGAAGGGCCGAACGGGTGACCTTGACAGCATCGATCACGCCCGCCTTGAACAGGTCCTCATACTGCCCGGTGGCGGCATTGAGGCCCTCGTTGACCGGCAGGTTGCGCACCCTCTCGACCACGACGCCACCCTCGAGGCCGGCGTTGACGGAGATCTGCTTGAGAGGCTCCTCGACGGCCCGGGCCACGATGCGAGCGCCGAGCGACTCGTCGCCCTCGAGCTTCTCGGCCTTGTCCAGGATAGCGGCCTGAGCACGCAGCAGGGCGACGCCACCGCCGGGCACGACGCCCTCTTCGACGGCCGCCTTGGTGGTGGAGACAGCGTCCTCGATGCGGTGCTTCTTCTCCTTGAGCTCGACCTCGGTGGCCGCCCCGACCTTGATGACTGCGACGCCCCCGGCCAGCTTGGCCAGGCGCTCCTGCAGCTTCTCTCGGTCGTAGTCCGAGTCGGTGTTGTCGATCTCCGTCTTGATCTGAGCTACGCGGCCCTTGATGTCGGCCTCCGAACCCGCACCTTCGACGACTGTCGTCTCGTCCTTGGTGACGACCACCTTGCGGGCCTTGCCAAGCAGGTCCAGGGTGGCGTTCTCCAGCTTGAGCCCGACCTCTTCGGAGATGACCTGGCCACCGGTGAGAATGGCCATGTCCTGGAGCATCGCCTTGCGCCGCTCGCCGAAGCCAGGCGCCTTGACGGCGACGCTACGGAAGGTCCCGCGGATCTTGTTGACGATGAGCGTTGCCAACGCCTCACCCTCGACGTCCTCGGCGATGATGACGAGCGGGCGGCTGGCCTGCATGACCTTCTCCAGGAGGGGCAGCAGGTCACGCACGGCGGAGATCTTGGAACCGAACAGGAGGATGTAGGGATCCTCGAGGACGGCCTCCATGCGCTCGGTGTCGGTCACGAAGTGGGCGGACACGTAGCCCTTGTCGAAGCGCATGCCCTCGACGAGGTCGAGGTCCATACCGAAGGTCTGGGACTCCTCGACGGTCACGACGCCGTCCTTGCCCACCTTGTCGATGGCCTCGGAGATGAGCTCGCCGATCTCGGGGTCTGCGGCCGAGATGCCGGCAACCTGGGCGATCTGACCCTTGGTCTCCGTCTCACGGGCCAGCTCCTTGAGGCTGCCGACGGCCGCCTCGACGCCGGCGTCGATGCCCCGGCGCAGCGACATGGGATTGGCGCCTGCGGCCACGTTGCGCAGGCCCTCATGGACCATGGCCCAGGCCAGCACGGTGGCGGTGGTCGTGCCGTCACCGGCGACATCGTCGGTCTTCTTGGCCACTTCCTTCACCAGCTCGGCCCCGACCTTCTCGTAGGGGTCCTCGAGGTCGATCTCCTTGGCGATCGATACACCGTCGTTGGTGATGGTGGGGGCGCCCCACTTCTTCTCCAGCACGACGTTGCGGCCCTTGGGGCCCAGCGTCACGCGGACTGCGTCCGCCAGCTGGTTCATGCCCTTCTCCAGGGCACGGCGGGCTTGTTCGTCAAAAGCAATCAGCTTGGGCATCGGTCCTATGCTCCCTCCGTTGGGCTGACCGGTTCCCCGGTCCCTCTGCGTTAGCACTCACACACGTCGAGTGCTAACAGTACACCGCAACGGGCGGTTCGCGCGCAAGCTGCGCCTCGGAGGGCTGAAAAAGCGACGGGACCGGCCCCCGGGCGGTGGTGGGTGGCCGGGGCCGGCAGCCCCTGGGCGGCCCCTACTGTCCGCCGGCGACGGCAGGCACGACGGAGACGGTGCAGCCCGACGGCGTCGGCGTCCCCAGGCCGTCGAGGAACCGGATGTCCTCCTCGCCCATGAAGACGTTGACGAACCTGCGCAGTCCGCCACCCTCGTCGAACAGGCGCTCAGCGAAACCGGGGTGAGCGGAGTCGAGCGCCCGGAGGGCGTCCCCCACGGTCGCCGCCTCCACCTCCACCTCGCCTGCGCCGCCGGAAAGGGACCTGAGCTGGGTGGGGATACGGACTTTGACGCTCATCTGGGCGTGTCTCCTGAGAGGTACGGGAACCGGCAAGCGACCACCAGCGACGCCCGGGCGGCCGGCGAGGTGGTCACTGCCAGTCTGCCACGTGCACGGCGGCCTGGAAGGCTTCGAGGTTTGGCGCCACCGTCACCGTCGGCCCGCAGGTGGCTGCCACCGCGTCCAGCGTCTTCAGGCCGTTGCCCGTGATGTAGGCGACCACTCTCTCGTTGGGCTTGACCACGCCTGCGGCGGCGAGCTTGGCCAGCACGGCGACGGTCACACCGCCGGCCGTCTCGGCGAAGACGCCCTCGGTCCGGGCGAGGAGCTTGATGCCCTCCACGATCTCCTCGTCGGTGACCGCGCCGATGGCACCACCCGAACGCCTGACCTCGTCGAGGGCGTACCCCCCGTCCGCCGGGTTCCCGATGGCGAGGGACTTGGCGATGCCCGTCGGCTTCACCGGTTTCACGAAGTCCGCCCCGCTGGCGAAGGCGTCGGCCACGGGCGAACACCCGGCCGCCTGGGCTCCCGAGATGCGCACATGAGGCTCGTCGTCGAGCAAACCGACCTTGTGGAGCTCGCGGAAGCCCTTGGCGATCTTCGTGAGCTGGCTGCCGGAGGCGATCGGGACGACGACGTGGTCGGGAGCACGCCAGCCGAGCTGCTCGGCGACCTCGAAAGCCAGGGTCTTGGAGCCCTCGGCGTAGTAGCTGCGCACGTTGACGTTGACGAAAGCCCACGTGGGGTACTCGCTCGCCAGCTCGGCACACAGCCGGTTGACGTCGTCGTAGTTGCCGTTGAGCGCGACCAGGTAGCCCCCGAAGACGCCGGTGCTCACCACCTTGGGTACCTCGAGGTCGGCGGGGATGCACACCACCGAACGCATGCCCGCCCTGGCCGCATGGGCGGCCACGGAGTTGGCCAGGTTGCCGGTGGAGGCGCAGGCGGCGACCTTGAAGCCGAGCTCGCGCGCCCTGGTCAACGCCACAGACACGACCCGGTCCTTGAACGAGCCGGTCGGGTTGACCGTGTCGTTCTTCACCCACAGGTCCGACAGGCCGAGCTCGGCACCGAGGCGGTCGGCGCGAAGCAGCGGTGTCATGCCCGCACCGAGGTCGACGGCGCCCTCCGCCCCGGCGGGCAGCAGGTCGGCATAGCGCCAGATGGTCCTCGGGCCGGCGGCTATGCGCTGGCGCGACGTCGAAGCGGTGATCGCCTCGTAGTCGTAGACCACTTCGAGCGGGCCGAAGCACCACTCGCAGACGTGCAGCGCCTCGGCGGGATAGGAGCGCGCACACTCACGACAACGAAGTCCCTCAACGAACGGCACACTGCCTCCTCATCGGCTCGGGCATTGGCACCATGCGCCGCCCCGCCCAACGGCCGAGCTCACTGGTTGCCGCGGCGTCGTCGGGCCCGTCCCTCAGCCGCTCTGGATGATGTACCCCAATGTTAGGACCGGTGCGAAAGTCCCGCCAGCCGTTACCTCGCGGCGCAGGCCCTCGGATCACGGCATGGCACGACGGCATGGCACGACGGCGTGGCAGAGTGGGCGGGTGCTGAGGAGCTACCACGGCGGCTCGTTCGCCGCCGGGAGACTGGCTGCCCTCAAGCAGGAAGCGGCGACCGGCATCTCGGTGTGCATCCCGGCGCGCAACGAGGCGGCGACCGTCGGCCGGGTCGCTGGGGCGGTACGCGCCGAGCTGATGGAGCGTTACCGGCTGGTCGACGAACTGGTGGTGGTGGACGACGGCTCGACCGACTCGACCGCACGGGTGGCAAGGGAGGCGGGTGCCGTCGTCGTCGCCCAGCGCGCCGCCGGCAAGGGCCGGGCCATGCGCAGCGGCCTGGACCAGACACGTGGCGACATCGTGGTTTATCTGGACGCCGACATCGAGGGGTTCGATCCGGGCTTCGTCGTCGGCCTGGTCGGGCCCCTGCTGTCCGACCCTGACCTGGTCTTCGTGAAGGCCTCCTACAGGCGGCCGCTGGCAGACCGCCCCGGAGAGGGAGGACGGGTCACCGAGCTGGCCGCCAAACCGCTCCTGCGCATCCTGTTCCCCCAGCTGGCCGCCTTCGACCAGCCCCTGGCCGGCGAAGTCGCCGGGCGCCGGGCGCCCCTGGAGAAGCTCGACTTCGAGCCGGGCTACGGGGTCGAGGTCGCCATGCTGGTCGACCTGGCGAGCAGTTACGGGCTCGCAGCGCTGGGCCAGTGCGACCTGGGCGAGCGCCGCCACCGCAACCGCCCCCTGGCAGAGCTGTCCCCCCAATCCGAGACCGTCATCCGCACGATCCTCGCCCGGGCAGGCTGGCCGCCGCCGCACTGAGGCGCCCGGCCGCGGCCCGCCTGGCCTCCGGCCCGCCGAGCATCCCGGCCCTCCCGCCGGTGCCGAGGGCCGGGTCAGGCCGGTGTGTCCCGACGGCGGCCGCTTCCCCTGTCGGCGAGACCGTCGGCGAGCTGTCTCAGGACCGCGAGAGCCCCCTTCGGCCCCTCGACCATCACGTCGACCACCCGGGCGAGCCCTTCGGGTTGCTCTGCGCTGCTTGCACCAATGGCGAGGGTCGTCTTGCCCTCTCGGCGTGCCTTGCTCAAGGCAGCGAAGGCAGGCAGGTCGGCGGTGTCGTCGCCGACGAAGCAAACCGCGTCGAGGTCACCCGCCACGCCCTCGACGACGGTGCCTTTGTCGGCCCTCAGAGGGGGCAGCAGCTCCACCGAGAGCCGTCCGTGCTGGGCGAGCAACCCCGTGGCGGCCGCTGCCTCGGCCGCCCATGCGGCCACCCAGCCGGCCAGCTCGGGGTGCCGCCGGACGTGCAGGGCCACGGCGAGGCCCTTGCGTTCGACGTCGACACCCGGAGGTGCTTCCGCCGCCGCCCGCTCGGCAGTGCCCGAGACCGCCTCCTGCCATGCCAGGGCGGCGGGAGCAACCTCCAGCCGACCGCCGCACAGTGACTCCAGGCCGTAGAGACCGAACAGCGCAACACGGGGCAGGTCGGGCAGCCGGCTGCCCAGGTACGCCACCGGCCTGCCCGAGACGACAGCGACCATCCCCAGGCTGGCAGCCAGCCTGGCCAGCACTTGCCTGACCCCGGGCAGGGCGACAGCACGGGACGGGTCCTCCACGATCGCCGAGAGAGTCCCGTCGAAGTCCGTCAGCACCCCGGAGCGCCCGGGATGCTCCCACCACGCCGACCAGTCCACAAGCGACGGGGGCCCGCTCACCCGCCGCCCCCGGTCACGTGTAGTTGGCCGGGACCTGGTTGGAGATGTCCTCCCCGATCACTACGATCACCTCGGCCTGGCCGAGCAGGTTGGAGGGCACGGCGGAGGCGTCCGACGGTGACGCCAGGCGCACGCCCGACGCCGGCACCTGGAGCTGCCGTGCGATGTCGGCGGCATTGACCCGGTACGGCGAGCTGGCATAGAGCACCTGCGAGGTCTTGATCGACGACGACGTGGCGTTGTAGGGAGCCAGCGTGTCGTAGCCCTCCCCCTGCAGCTTCTTCTGGAAGTAGAGCGCCCCGTGGGCGGTTGTCCACCCGTTGAGCACCAGCACCTTGACAGAGGACGGAGGGACGGTCGTGGTGGTCGTCGGCGGCAGTGTCGTGGCGGGCACCGTCGTCGTCACGCGCGCATTGTGAGCGACCGTCGTGCTCGGCTCGGTGGCCGCGGTGACCTTGGGAGCGCTGCCCTGGCGAGCCAGCACGGCCACCCCCACGACAAGGGCCACGAGCACGACGAGGAAAGCCCTGAACGGCTTGGCCAGCGCCGCAGGGTGCCCGCCGCCAGGCCCGGCGGGCGGCCGCCCGCCGGCCGAGGGCGGCGCGGGAGCCTGATCGCTCATCTCGGGCGGTGCCAGCCGGCGGGCCGAGAGCCCATCATCGCCCAGCGCCGGCGGTCCTTGGCCCTTCTAACGCGACGCACAACCAGTGGATCGTAGTCCTCGGCCTCCGGCATGGCCACAAGCTCAGCGAGCATCTGGTTGTAACGCGCCAGCGACACGGCCAGCCGGGTGCGCACCACCTCGGTCTTGGTACGACCCTCGAGCCACCAGGTCCGCTCGATGTCGAGCACCGTCCGGTCACGTTCGCACAGAACCATCACAGCCACCCTGCCACCGGTACCCCGCGCGATCAAGGATCCTCCAGGGGTGGCAGGGCGCACTCCGATGCGGCATGCTCTTCGGGGCGGGACACCGCCGGCCCGGGTAGCTCAATGGTAGAGCACCTGCCTTGTAATCAGGCGATAGGAGTTCGATCCTCCTCCCGGGCTCCACCGGGCATCCCAATTCTGGTGCCATCGGAACCTGCCGGGTGTGGCCCGGACCTTCCAGGTGCTCCTCGAGGAGCCTTTGGCTCTTTGGCGGGCACGACAAGCCCCGCCGGAACCTGGAGGAGTTGCCGTGCCAAAGAGGGCCGAGGCCTCTCGTGGCACTACGGCTCCGTGCGAGGCCGGAGGTGTCGTGGGTCATGCGGGCGGGTAGGCCGCTCGCAAGCCGGTGGCCGCCATCTGCCACGGGCCGTGGAGCATCGTCGAGGCGGGGCGCGCCCAGGGCCGCACGATGACGTCCTGGCCGAGCCTGCAGACGGACATCCGCAACGCGGGCGGCACCTGGGTGGACGAAGAGGTGACTGTCTGCCTCCCCGGCCCCAACGTGCTCGTCACCAGCCGTCGGCCCGATGACCTGAAGGCCTTCAACGAGGCGTTGGTCGAGGCTTTCCGCGGTTCCGGCGGGCGTTGACCGGACAGCTGCCACCGCGTTTGGCGCGCGGATTGTGTTCGCCGGCGCCTCGGTGGGTACATGTTCGGATCACCGGGGGCAGCCGTCCCCGAACTAGCGGTACCGCTGCATGCATAGGCAGCCGGTACCAGGCGGGGCCTGACGCCCCATCGAAAGGGAGTGTGAAATTGGCTGCAATCCTCTTGTTCCTCTTGCTGGCGATAGTGCTTTTCGGCCTTGGCTTCACCCTGCACTGGCTGTGGATCGCGGCGGCAATCGTGCTGCTGTTCTGGCTGGCCGGCTTCGCTTTCCGCTCCGGAGCGGGCGGCGGCCGCTGGTACCACTGGTGAGGCCCGGACAGGTTTCGGGAGCGTGATGGAACGTGCGACGGCCGGCCGGTGGAGGCCGGTCGTGGCGCGAACGGTCCGGGGGACGGTACGCGCCGGCCCCGGGTACCGCTCTGGCGGTCGGGCCGTAGGCTCTCGGCCCGGCCCAACGAGGCCGGCCAGCTTCTCGGGCTGCCCTCCAACGCAGTGGTTGGGACTGTACATAACTTGCACCCCCGGGGCGGAGCCCTGCCGCGCCCCGGCCCCGAGAGGAGAGGTGGTCGTGCAGGAGCTGAAGTTGTGCCAGGGAATTGTCGAGGCGGCCCTGAGGAGGGCCGGCGGACGCCGGGTGGGAGCAGTCAGGGTACGCGTCGCGGGTGACAGGTTGGACGCCGGAGCAATCGAGCGAGGCTTCCACCTTCTCTCAGCCGGGTCGGCGGCCGAGGGTGCGTCCGTGGAGGTCCGCACTGACCGCAGCCCCCTCTATTGCGAGGACTGCGGCGCCCACGTCCAGCCGAGCGAGGGGCTGCCCCGAACGGGCTCTGTCGTGGCCGCCCTCGTCGTCTGCCCGTCCTGCCAGTCACTGGTGACCCAGTGGGCCCTCGGGGAGGGCGCGGTGCTCGAGTCCGTTACGTTCGCCCCAGATCCCGGCACACTTTGCCTGGTACCTCCGGCTCCGGCATGATGGCCGCCGCCACGGTCATGGGGCCCGGCCGGGCCAGGCGCCTCGCCGTGGGTGTGGCGGTGGTACGCACCGGCGTGGGGGCCGCCTGCCTCGCTGTCCCGTCCCTCGCCGCCCTGTGGGTCGGCAGGCCCGGGACCACCGGAGGCGGTCGAGTGCTGTCGCGCTCGCTGGCGGCGAGGGACGTGGTGCTCGGTGCTGGGACGATGTTGGCGGCCGGGAACCCCGGCCGCCTCAGGACCTGGGCGGCGGTGAGCGCGTTCGGCGACCTCGTCGACATGGGCGGGACGCTCAGCGCCCGGGACATCCCGAGGCTCTCGCGCTGGTTGGTAGCCGGCGCTTCCGCTGCCGCCGTTGCCGCCGGCGCCATAGCCGCCGCTGCGTCGACAACTGGTGTGCCGGTCGGTTGGAAGAGGGCGCTCGTCTCCAGGTCCCGCCACCTCTGAGGCCCGCGCTTCAGCCTCTGCGGTACTCGTCGACGTCCTTGCGCAACAGCATGCCGTGGCCCTGGCGACCGGCGTCAGGGACCAGCATCGACCCGCTGGGCGACAGGGCGCCCTCGAAGAGCATGTTCTCGATGCGGTGGTGGTCGTGGAAGTACTCCAGATGCCTCAGGTTGGGGCACGAGATGGCCACGTGGGCCGACAGGTTGGGGGCGCAGTGGCCCGAGATGTCGAGGTTGTGCGCCCCCGTGAGCCCGGCCACGTGGCACCAAGCCGTGTAACCGCCGCATCGGGTCACGTCCACTTGGACGCAGTCCACGGCGCCGGCGTCGATCATCTTGGCGAAATACCACTCGTCGTAGCCGTACTCGCCGGCAGCCACGTCGAGGGCACAATTGTCCCTGACCTCGCGTAACCCGCTCAGGTCGTCTGACGATACCGGTTCCTCGAACCAGGTGACGCCACAGTCGGCGAACCGGCGCCCCATGCGTACCGCCTGCTTGCGGCGGTACGCACCGTTTGCGTCCACAAAGAGCTCGACCTCGTCCCCGATGACCTTGCGAGCGAAGTCGACCCTGTGCAGATCCCTCTCCGGGCGGCTGCCCCACGACTCGCCGACCTTGATCTTCACCTTGTCCATGTGCCAGTCGCCGACCCACTCCTCGAGCTGTGAGGCCGTCCTCTCGTCCGCGTAGGTGGTGAAACCCCCGCTCGCGTACACCGGTACAGAGGGGCGCACCCGGCCGAACAGGGAGGCGAGCGGCAAGCCAAGGATGCGGGCCTTGAGGTCCCAAAGTGCGGTGTCGACTGCCGAGATGGCACAAGATGCCAGCCCGGGTCGCCCGAGGTTGCGGCAGGCCGCCACCATCGAGGCCCACAGCGCCGGTGTGTCCAGCGCGCTTCGCCCGCGGATCTCCTCAGCCAGGTGGTCGCGCGCGACCGCGGCAGCGCTCGCGCCCGTGTACGACCATCCGGTGCCGGTGTGACCGCCAGCGTCCACCTGGACGACCACGACGGTCGTGGCGGACCAGGCCATCGTGCCGTCGCCCTCCGGTTGGTCTGTCGGTACCTCG
Organism: Actinomycetes bacterium; assembly: GCA_021828475.1. Classification (GTDB taxonomy): domain Bacteria; phylum Actinomycetota; class Acidimicrobiia; order Acidimicrobiales; family Palsa-688; genus JAJZMF01. The sequence continues at coordinate 37,798 of JAJZIY010000012.1, read as the reverse complement.
AAAACCGCCGTTCGCACGTCTGTCACCGCCGGCCCGCCGGACATGCCGGTGGGCGCCGCTTCGTGGCGCGTCGTATGGCCCATGCCCTGCACTTACCCAAGGGCGCCCGTCGCTTACCGGGCGCGGCGGCGGGCGACTTCGAAACAGGCGACGGCGGCGGCGGCAGCCACGTTGAGCGACCCCAGCACGCCGGCTTGCGGTATCCGCACCAGCAGGTCACAACGCTGCTTCGCCAGCACCGACAGGCCTCTGCCCTCCGCCCCCAGCACCAGCGCTACCGCTCCGTCGAGCACCGGCACCGACCAGATGTCATCTCCGCCGGAAACGTCGAGGCCCACCGTCCAGACGCCGGCCGCAACCAGGCGGCCCAGGGCGGAAGGAACTCCCGGGACGACGGCTATGCGCAGGTGCTCGACCGCTCCGGCTGCGGCCTTCACGGCGGCGGCAGTCAGCGGCGCGGACCGGTGCCTCCCGACGACCATCCCGGTGGCACCCGCACAGACGGCACTGCGCATGACCGCTCCCAGGTTGCCGGGGTCGGTGACGCCATCGAGGCAGACGAGGAAAGGGACCGTCGCACCCATGGTCCCCAGCAGGTCGTCGAGGCCGACCTCTTCGACGGGGTCCGCCCAGGCTATGACGCCCTGAGGAGCATTGGTCAGCGCCGCTGCCGCCAGTGCCTCTGGGGACTTGTCGTGCACGGGTACGCCCTCACCCCTGGCCTGCGCCGCCAGCCGGGAGACCACGCCATCGGGAGTGTGCCCTGGACTGACCCAGAGCCGTCTCACCCGCCGGCGTCGGGCCTGCAACAGTTCGGCCACGGCATGGTGACCTTCGACCTGCGTGCCGCCGAGGCCCGTACGGCTCGACCGGTCGCCGCCGTGCGCCTGCCTGTGCGAGATCACGGCTGATGCAGGAGGGCGACGGCGAAGCATGCGATCCCCTCCCTGCGGCCAAGCGCCCCCAGCCCCTCCCCACGCTTGGCCTTCACGGACACGGGTGCTCGGACCACCTCCGCCAGCCGGCTCTCCATCTGCCCCCTGTAACCGGCCAGGCGAGGCGACTCGGCCACGATCGTGCAGTCCACGTTGACCACGCTCCACGGTGGCGAGAGACGCTCCATGGCCGCCGCGAGCAAGGCCACACTGTCGGCGCCCCGCCAGGTCTCGTCGCTGTCCGGGAACATCCCACCGATGTCTCCGAGGCTGGCCGCGCCGAGCAGGGCGTCGGTGACAGCGTGGCACACGACGTCCGCGTCGCTGTGGCCCCTCAGGCCAGGACCGGGCACGCCGACCCCGGCGAGCACGAGGGGTCGCTCCGGGTCGTCGGAGAAGGGGTGGATGTCCAGCCCCTGCCCGATCCTCAACTGCACTGCTGAGCCTCCAGCAGTAGCTCGGCGACACGGATGTCCGACGGGCTGGTGAGCTTGAAGTTGGCCGGCTCGCCGGGCACTTCGATCACCCGGCAGCCCAGTGACTCGAGCAACGCTGCGTCGTCTGTGGCCTCACGCCCGCCCGCGTGCGCGCGGCGCAGGGCCTCGGGGCAGAAAGCCTGCGGGGTCTGCGAGGCAACGAGGGTCGACCTCTCCAGGGTGACGAGGCTGCCGTCGGCCTGTCGCTGCTTGATCGTGTCGGTTACCGGGACGCAGGGCACGGCAGCATCTGCCCCGGCAACGACTGCCTCGATCACCGCCCGCCACAGCTCGGCAGTGGCGAGCGGCCTCGCCGCGTCGTGCACGACGACGACGTCAGCGCCGTCCGGCACCCGGTCGAGGCCGGCCCGTACCGATGCCGCCCGGGTCCCCCCTCCGACGACGACGGCATCCGCCCGCCCCGAGCAGGCCGACAGCCATACATCGGGCACCACCAGCACGATGCCGGCGCACACCGTGCGGGCAACGCCGAGTGACCACTCGACTACCTCGCGGCCGCCGAGAGGCGCGAACTGCTTGTGGCCTCCGAAGCGCGCGCCGCTACCGCCGGCTACGACCACCGCCCACGCCGAGGCGGTCGCGGTCCTCTCGGGGCGGCTCAGGGCAGGGCTTCGTCGAGCTTCTTCTCAGCCTCCGCCTCGGACACCCCGATGGCGAAGGTGAGCTCGGAGACGAGGATCTGGCGGGCCCTGTTGAGCATGCGCTTCTCGCCCGCTGACAGGCCCTTGTCCTTGTCGCGGTTGGACAGGTTCCGGACCACTTCGGCCACCTGGTAGATGTCGCCGGACTTGAGCTTTTCGACATGGTTCTTGTAGCGGCGTGACCAGTTGGTCGGCATGCGCACGTCCTTCTTGCGCAGGACGGCGAAGACCTCCTCCACTTCCTCGTCGTTGATCACCTCACGGATGCCCACGTCAGCCGTCGAGTCGACCGGGACCTTGAGAGTCAGGTCCCCGTAGGCCAGCCTCAGCACCAAGTACTCGCGGGGGTCGCCGAAGTCCGCCCTGACCTCCCTCCTTTCGACGACAGCTGCCCCATGGTGGGGGTAGACGACTTTGTCCCCGACGTCGAACGGCATGCGTCTCCCAAGGTTCCTGACCGGTACGCCCTACTATCCAGGGTAGGTCCCCATCCAGGGTAGGTCCTTTCCGCCTACCGGTCCAACCGGCCCGCGGTTCTAGGGCCCTGCGCGCGGATGGGACAGCGGCTAGCGTTTGGCTTCCATGGAAGACGTGTCACCACTTTCGGGATCGGAGTTCTTCTCGTCGCTCGACGAGGAGGGCTTGGCACGCGTCGCTGTCAGGGCCTCCTCGGTCCGTCTGGAACGCAACGACACGCTCTTCAGCGAGGGCGACGAGGCCAAGGAGCTGTTCGTGGTCCTGAGCGGGCGTATCGCCATAGGCAAGCGCTCTCCCGACGGGCGCGAGTCGCTGGTGGCCCTCATGGAAAAGGGCGACCTGTTCGGCGAGATGCCGCTCTTCGACGACGAAGCGCGCTCGGCGTCGGCCAGGGCACTCGAGCGCTCTGAAGTCGTCCGGGTGCCCTTCGAGGTCGTCCGCAGCGAGCTGGAAGCCCAACCCGGGCTGCTGTGGCACGTGGTCAGCCTGTTCGCCGAGCGCCTGCGGGCGGCCGACGACGCCCTGGCCGACGCCATGCTGCTCGACGTCACCGGTCGGACGGCCAAGCGCCTGCTCGAACTGGCCGGCGACTCCGACGAGTTCGTGCTACCCATAACCCAGGAGGAGCTTGCCGGCCTGGTCGGAGCCTCACGGGAACGGGTCAACAAGGCGATCGCTGCCTTCATACGGCTACGCTGGATCGAGCAGGCGGACCGCCGCTACCGCATCGTCAACCGGGAGCGTCTCGCTCAACGCGCCCGCTGACACTGCCGGCGCCGAGTGCCCCGGCGATGAACGGGGTCACAAGGGAGCCGGTCGGGCGCAAGGCCGGGCGGAGCCGGGCCCGCAGTGGCCGCGCCTACCAGTGCCCGAGGATCAGCCCAACCGGTCGAGGATGCTGGTCTCGGCCAGGCGCGCCAGGCCGTCCTTGACGAAGCGGGCTCCGGCCACTTCGATCCCCTCGACGGTGTCCAGGTCCTCGACACTGGCCCGTAACACCTGCTGGAGCCCGCCGTAGCGCTGGACGATGTTGACCACCACCGGCTCGGGCAGTCGCGGGATCTTGGAGAGCAGGCGGTAGCCGCACGGCTTGAGCCCCCGCTCCAGGTCACCGTTCGGCGATCCGATGCGCAACACCGAAGCAACCCTGGACAGGTCGAGGAGGCGATCGGTCGACAACTGGCTGAGGCCGGCCAGGGCATCGCTCACGGCCCAGCCAGGGTCGGGAGGCAGGTAGTCGCGCACTATCTGGCGCCGCTCCTCCTCCACTCCAGCGAGCATCTCCTCCAGTTGCAGGCGCACCAGACGACTATCCGTGCCGAGCTCGATGCTGTAGCCGTCCACCTCTTCGGCGATGCGGCGCACCATCTCGGTCCTCTGGAGCACGGTGACAACGTCACGCGTTGTCACCATGTCCTCCACCTCCAGGGCCGACAGTGCGTTGGCCACCACGTCGAGGCGGTCCCGATAGCCCTCGAGGGTCTCCAGTGCCTGGTTGGCTCGGGCGAGAAGGCGCTCGACCGGGGCCAGGGGCCTTTGCTGGTCGCCCCGGTAGACGGTTATGACGGACCGGTCTTCCGAGACAGTGGTGACTGCGACGTCTATCGAGCGCGCCACTCGCTCCGCCGTACGGTGACGGGTACCCGTCTCCGCCGTGGCGACCGTAGGGTTGGGCACCAGGTGGACGTTGGCGCGGGCGATCCGGCTGGCGTCCGGCGCAAGGATGATCGCCCCGTCCATCTTGGCAAGCTCGGAGAGGCGCTGCGGGCTGAACTCGGAGTCCAGCAGGAAGCCTCCCGAACAGATCGAGAGCACCTCCGGCCCGTCCCCCACGATTATCAGGGCACCCATCTTGGCCTGGAGGATCCGGTCGAGGCCCTCTCTAAGGGGTCGCCCCGGGGCGATCGAGCCCAGCGCCTCGATCATTGCTGCGCTCAGCCTGTCCGGCACCGGCAGATGCTAACCGATTTCCCGCAGCGTACGGCCGCCGTCACCCGAAGGGCGCCTTGCCGCAGGGCCCGAACGCGGCGCGCGCTGCCGCTCGGCGAGTGGCCATCCGGCCGGGAAGGCGGCGCCCAGGGCCTCGCGCAGGGACCGCGCCGCCACCACCTCGACGTCACGGGCGGCTCCAGCCGCCGCAGGGGCAGGTACCAGGGCCGACTTGAACCCAAGACGGCCCGCTTCCGCCAGCCTCTTGGGCATGGAACCGACCCGGCGCAGCTCGCCACCCAAGCCCACCTCACCGATGGCGACGAGCCCTGAGCGAACCGGTGCCCCCACGAGGCTGGAGGCAAGGGCAAGGCATATCGCCAGGTCGGCAGCCGGCTCACATGCCCGTGCACCCCCCGTGACCGAGACGTAGACATCGCAGTCCCCCAGCGCAACCCCGGCCCTGCGGTCCAGCACGGCCACCAGGAAGCCGACCCGGCCCGGGTCCAGGCCTGTCACGAACCGCCTCGGCACCTGCGAGGAGCGCCCCACGAGGGCTTGGACCTCGACTACGAGCGGCCGGTACCCTTCTACCGGGACGGTCACCGTCGAACCCGCCGAGCCCTCCCTCCGGTCGCCCAGGAAGAGGGCGCTGGGGTCGGCGACGCCAGCGAGGCCCCGCTCGCCCATCTCGAACAGACCGGTCTCCCCGGTCGGCCCGAAACGGTGCTTCACGGCGCGCAACGCTCTCAGTGCCAGGTACCTGTCACCCTCGAAGCTCAAGACGGTGTCGACCAGGTGCTCGAGCGTCCGTGGCCCGGCGAGCGAGCCCTCCTTGGTGACGTGCCCCACCAGCACCAGGGCGGCGCCGGAGGCCTTGGCCATTCTGGCAAGGCTCTGCGCGCACTCGCGGACCTGGGCCACCGAACCCGCTCCCCCTGCGACGTCCGGGTCGCTGATGGCCTGTACAGAGTCGACGACCACCACCTCGGGCTGCAGGCGCGCCACCCCCTCGACGATGGTCGCCAGGTCCGTGGCCTCCACCACGAACACTCCGGGTACGTCGGCCCCTAGCCGATGAGCCCGACGTCGTACCTGGTGGGAAGCCTCCTCGGCCGCCACTAGCAGGCACCGGCGACCGCTCGCGGCGAGTGAGGCCAGCGCCTGCAGCAGGAGGGTCGACTTGCCCGTGCCCGGCTCGCCGCCGAGAAGCGTCGCGGACCCGGGCAGGAGGCCGCCGGAGAGGACGCGGTCGAGCTCCGCCAGGCCTGTCGCCATCGGCTGGTGACCCTCCATGTCGACCTCGGTCAGGGCAACCGGGCCGCTGGTCGGGGGTGGTGGGACGGCGCCGGCACGCGCCGGAGCGGGGAGGGCCTCCTCCACCAGCGAGTTCCACTCCCCGCAGGTCTGGCAGCGTCCGGACCATCGGGTATGGCTGGCGCCGCACGCCTGGCATGTGTGAACGGACCTGGCCCTTGTCATCGCCCGGTCAGACTAGGAGGCGGCTGAGACGGCGACGGCGCGCGCGGCGTCGCGTGCGCCGGTGGCGAAGGACGAGGACGGCTGGCGTGAGGACCAGGCGCTCGCCACGAAGGAGTCCAGGAGCGCGACTACGGCGAGGACGGCAGTCCGCCCTCGCCGTAGCTTGTGCCCCGTCGCCAGGTACCTGGCTCCCGTGGGCCTCAGTCGCCGCTGCCTGCGCCGGCAAGGGCGACCGGCGGAGGCTCGAAGTGCTCCATGACCCGGAAGGTGAGCTCGCCGTTTTCGACGTCCACGATGATCGTGTCGCCGGCCCGGAACTCCTTCCAGAGGATCTTCTCGGACAAGGCATCCTCCACCATGCGCTGGAACGCCCGGCGTAGCGGGCGGGCACCCATCGTGGCGTCGTAACCCTTGTCGACGACCAGGTACTTGGCCGCCTTGGTCAGCTCGGCACTGAGGCCCTGGGCCTCGAGCTGGTCCCGCGTCCTCTTTATGTACTGGTCGATGATCTCGGTGACCTCGTCCTTGGTCAGCTCGTGGAAGACGATGACGTCGTCGATGCGGTTGAGGAACTCAGGCCGGAAATGCTGCTTGAGGGCCTCGTTGACCTTCGTCTTCATCTTCTCGTGGGTGACGGCCTCATCGGCCTTCGCGAAGCCGACCGACGCCTTGCGCAGGTCAGCGGTCCCAAGGTTGGACGTCATGATGATGACCGTGTTCTTGAAGTCGACCGTCCGGCCCTGGGCGTCCGTGAGGCGCCCGTCCTCGAGGATCTGGAGCAGGGCGTTGAAGACGTCCGGATGGGCCTTTTCGATCTCGTCGAACAGCACCACCGAGAAGGGCTTGCGCCGCACGGCCTCGGTCAGCTGGCCACCCTCCTCGTAACCCACGTAGCCCGGCGGGCTACCGACGAGACGGCTGACGGTGTGCTTCTCCATGTACTCCGACATGTCGAGCTGCACCAGAGAGGACTCGTCCCCGAAGAGGAACTCCGCCAACGCCTTGGCCGTCTCCGTCTTGCCCACGCCCGAAGGGCCGAGGAAGATGAACGAGCCACTGGGCCGCTTGGGGTCCTTCAGGCCCGCCCTGGTCCGGCGGATGGCCTGGGAGACCGCCTTGAGGGCGTCGTCCTGGCCGATGATCCGGTGGTGGAGCTCCTCTTCCATGCGCAGGAGCTTGGAGGTCTCTTCCTCGGTCAGCTTGTACACGGGTATCCCCGTCCAGTTCGCCAGTACCTCGGCGATCACCTCTTCGTCCACCACGTCGAACAGGTCGACGCCTTCGGCGCGCCACTCCTGCTCCTTGGCCGCCTTGCGCTGGAGGAGCTCCTCCTCCTTCTCACGCAGCTTCTTGGCCTGTTCGAAGCTCTGCTTCTCGATCGCCAGCTCCTTGTCCTTGCGGGCCTTTGCGATCTCCTCCTCGATTGCCTTGTAGTCCGGTGGCGTGGACATGCGCCGTATGCGCAGCCTGCTACCCGCCTCGTCGATCAGGTCGATCGCCTTGTCCGGCAGGTACCGGTCAGCGATGTAACGGTCCGCGAGGTTGGCGGCGCTGACCACCGCCTGGTCCGTGATCGTCACCCCGTGGTGAGCCTCGTAGCGGTCGCGCAGGCCCTTCAGGATCTCGATGGTGTGCGCCAGGGAGGGCTCGTCCACCTTGATCGGCTGGAACCGGCGCTCGAGGGCGGCGTCCTTCTCGAGGTGCTTGCGGTACTCGTCCAGCGTCGTGGCGCCGATGGTCTGCAGCTCGCCGCGCGCCAGCATCGGCTTGAGGATGGACGCGGCGTCGATGGCGCCCTCGGCTGCCCCCGCCCCGACGAGGGTGTGCAACTCGTCGATGAACAGGACGATGTCGCCGCGGGTGCGGATCTCCTTGAGCACCTTCTTGAGGCGCTCCTCGAAGTCACCCCGGTAGCGCGAGCCCGCCACGAGGGCTCCGAGGTCGAGCGTGTAGAGCTGCTTGCCCCGGAGGGTCTCGGGCACGTCGCCGGCCACTATGCGCTGGGACAGGCCCTCCACGATCGCGGTCTTGCCGACGCCGGGCTCGCCGATCAGGACAGGGTTGTTTTTCGTACGGCGCGAGAGCACCTGCATGACGCGCTCGATCTCACGCTCACGTCCTATGACAGGGTCGAGCTTGCGCTCGCGGGCGAGCTGGGTGAGGTTGCGCCCGAACTGGTCGAGCACAGGGCTACCGGCCGGAGCATCCTGCTGGCTCGGGGCAGCACCAGCCGGCGCCTTCTCCGGCCCCGTCGCCTGGTAACCGGAGAGAAGCTGTATCACCTGCTGGCGAACCCGGGACAGATCGGCTCCGAGGCTCACCAGGACCTGGGCGGCGACCCCCTCGCCCTCTCGGACCAGGCCGAGCAGCATGTGCTCGGTGCCTATGTAGTTGTGGCCCAGCTGCAGTGCCTCCCGCAGCGAGAGCTCGAGCACCTTCTTGGCGCGGGGAGTGAACGGCGGCGAGCCGGTGCTGGCCGTGCCGGCAGGCCCGATCGTCTCCTCAACCTTCTCCCGGACCGCCTCGAGGCTGATGCCGAGGGACTCCAACGCCTTGGCTGCGACGCCCTCGCCCTCGTGGATCAGGCCGAGCAGGATGTGCTCAGTGCCGATGAAGTTGTGGTTCAGCATGCGGGCTTCTTCTTGGGCCAGCACCAGTACTCGTCGGGCTCGATCGGTAAAGCGCTCAAACAACGCTCGCAGCCTCCTCAGCAGATCCGGTGCTCCGCACCCGGAACGGTCGACCCACCGGCGTACCGCCGGGCCCACGGCTCCCCACGCAAGTCATCCATACCCTCTTCATCGGGCTCTTGCTTCCTCCAGTGTACCTGTAGCCTCCGTCATCAGCGTTGGCGCCGGCCCACTGCGGCCCGTCGGGCCTGGTCGGTTCGTACTTGCCCTTGACGTTGGCATATCGTCTGGTAATGAACGTCTGGGAGTTGCTCAACCTTCCCGGTCTCGACGACGGCCTGGCCCGGGTTGAGGAGGAGCTGCGCCAGGCGGTGGCTGCGCCCGAGCCCGTGCTGTCCGAGGTGGCATCCCACCTGATGGCTGCCGGCGGCAAGCGGCTGCGGCCGGCACTGCTGCTGGCGGCGGCACTCTCGACAGGGGCGTCCGTCGGGAACGGCGTCGTGCAGGGCGCCGTTGCGGTGGAGCTCGTGCACATGGGCTCGCTGTACCACGACGACGTCATCGACGACGCCAGCTCCAGGCGCGGCGTCCAGAGCGCCAACGCCCGCTGGGGCAACCTCGTCGCCATCCTGGCCGGCGACTTCCTGCTCGCCAAGGCCTCCGAGATAGCCGCCGGCCTGGGCACCGAGGTGGTACGGGTCCTGGCCACCACGATAAGCCGCCTCTGCGAGGGCGAGTTGGTGCAGCTGCGGCACTCCTACTCGACCGAGCGCACGGAGGCGGCCTACTTCAGGGCCATCTCCGCCAAGACGGCCTCGTTGCTTTCCGCTTCGACGCGCATCGGCGGGCTGGTCGCCGGTGCTCCGGTGGAGACCGTGGACGCCCTCACCCGCTTCGGCCAGGCCTTCGGTATGGCGTTCCAGATCTGGGACGACGTCAACGACCTGGTCCGCACCGAAGCCGAACTGGGCAAGCCCGCCGGCCACGACATCCTCGAGGGTACCTACACCCTCCCGGTCATCCGTGCCCTGGCCGACCCCGATTCCGGACCGGAGATCGGCGCCCTGCTGGGTCAGCAGCTGGCCGGCCCGGAGCTGGACAAGGTCCGCGACATGATCCTGGCCACGGGTGCCCTGCGCAGCTCGGTGGCAGAAGGCCGTCGCTGGGCCGACGAGGCCGCCGGCGCCCTCGCCTCCATCCCCGGGACCGGTGCCTCGCTCAACGGCAACGCCGCCGGCGCCGAAGCGGCCCGCTCCACCCTCTCCGGGCTGGCCCAGAAGCTCTTCGACGACCTGGACGTGCGGGCCGGCTGAAGCCCGGCCGCACCAGGCCTTCGCCGTGTGCGGGCGGGGCCCGGGCCGGCACCCGCTGGGCGCGGGGCCCTCTCCTGGCGCTTTCTTCCTACGCCGGCCGAGCACAGGGCGAGCGGCGCCAGCAAGGTCCGGCAGGCCCCGCCACCCGCCGTGCCCCGGGCACCTGGTCAAGGTGACCGCTCGCTCCCGCGGTTCCTGGGGCCGGCGCAAACTCGGGAGGGGCCCCCAAGCCGGCCAGGTAGAGAGTGCCGGCCGCTGGGTACAAGTCCTGCCGGCAAGTGGCCGCAGTCGAACGTCGGGCGCCCGAAGCCGAGTGCGCCCAGGAAGCGAGGAGAGGGAATCATGAACAGGGGAGCAGGCAGCGGGCTCATAGGCCTGGGCATCGTGCTCGTAGTCATAGGTGCCATCCTCAAGTACGCCGTGAGCGTCGCCACCACAGGGTTCAACATCAACACCGTCGGGGTGATCCTGCTGATCGTCGGCATCGTCTCCGTCGTCATCGGGATCGCCATGTTCGCAGCCGGGTCAAACCGTCGGGCCGTGACGCGTGAGAGCGTCAACTACACGCCCGGTGGCCGCGAGAGGGTGATCGAGCAGCGCGACGTCATGCCCTGACGGGCGGTCCCGGCTAGCCGGGCCTCGTAACCAGCGCGCAGAGAAGGGCCGGGGCCACAGGCCCCGGCCCTTTCCCGCGTACCGCTGGAGGGGACCGGCCCCTGCGCCTGCCATGAGAGACGGTGAGGGCGTGCCTGCCCGGTGGCGCCGCCTCAGTCCTCGCCCACCTCCGGGCGCAGGGTCGGGAAGGCGATGACGTCCCTGATCGCCTCCGACCCGGTGAGCAGCATGACGAGGCGGTCGACGCCCATCCCCATACCGCCCGTGGGCGGGAGGCCGTACTCCAGTGCCCTCACGTAGTCGGTGTCGACCGGCATGGCCTCCTCGTCGCCCGCAGCACGGGCCCTGGCCTGGGCTTCGAAGTTGGCGAGCTGGGTATCGGGGTCGGTCAGCTCGGAGAAGGCGTTGCAGAGCTCACGTCCGGCCACCACGACTTCGAAGCGCTCGACCATCCCCGGCGAGGACCGGTGGTCCCGGGCCAGCGGCGAGACCTCCTTGGGGTAGTCCATGACGAAGACAGGTCCCCACAGGTTGGGCTCGGTCGTCTTCTCGTAGATTTCCAGGACGACCTTTCCCGGGCCCCAGCCGGGCTCGACGTGCACCCCGAGGCGCGAGGCCAGAGCCGTGAGCTCCTCCACCGGCATGTCCAAGCCGACCTCGTGGCCCGAGTGCTCGGCGATCAGATCGAGCATCGTGGCCCGGCGCCACGGGGGGGCCAGGTCGAGCTCCCGGCCTGCGTACTCGGTCCTGGTGCCACCCGTGACCTCCCGGGCGACCCCCGCCACGAGGTTCTCGGTCAGATCCATCATGTCGTGGTAGTCCGCATAGGCCTGGTAGAGCTCGAGCATCGTGAACTCGGGGTTGTGCCGGGGGGACAGGCCCTCGTTGCGGAACACCCGGCCGATCTCGAACACCCGCTCGATACCGCCCACCACAAGCCTCTTGAGATGTAGCTCCAGAGCTATACGCAAATAGAGATCCATGTCGAGGGCGTTGTGGTGGGTGACGAACGGCCTGGCCGTGGCCCCGCCAGGGACCGGGTGGAAGACGGGGGTCTCCACCTCGACGAAACCGCCCGACTCGAGGCCCCGCCTGAGAGCGGAGACGACCCGGCTGCGAGCCATCAGCACCTGGCGCGAGCGCGGATTGGCCCAGAGGTCGGCATAACGCTGGCGGTAGCGGGTGTCGACATCGGAGATACCCCGCCACTTGTCACCGAACGAACGGCGGGCTTCCGCCAGCAGGGCCCATGACCCGACGCGCACGGAGAGCTCGCCGGTACGGGTACGCACTACTTCACCGGTGGCGCTCACCCAGTCGCCAAGGGAGAGACGGTTGAGCTCGTCGAAGCGCTCGGTCCACTGCGAACCAGCGAAGAGCTGCAGTTGGCCGGTCCACTCCGACATCGTCATGAAGGTCAGCTTGCCCATCTCCCGGCGCAGCATGACGCGCCCAGCGACCGTGACGGTGACACCCGAGCCGTCACCGGCCGCCAGCTCGGCGAAGCGCTCGTGCAGCTCGCCGGCATGGGCGGTCACGATGGCGCGATAAGGCAGGGGTTCAGACATCGGCTCGGTTGCGATCGTAGATGGTGCGCAACCCGTACAGCGTGAGCCAGGGTTCGTAGTGGTCGATGACGGGGGAGGCCCCGAGGACCACCGGGGCCAGGCCCCCCGTCGCCACTACGGTCGCCGGTCCGACCTCGGCTTTGATGCGGGCGCACACCCCCTCCACCAAGGCTCCGTAGCCGTGGAAGATACCCGCCTGGAGCTGTTCGACCGTGTTCCGGCCGAGGACGCTGCGGGGAGGGACGATGTCCACACGCGGCAGCATCGCCGCCCGGGAGGTGAGGGCTGCGAGCGACACCTCCAGACCCGGGAAGAGCAGCCCACCGACGTACTCACCCCGTGCGGACACGACCTCGAAGTTGGTTGCCGTGCCGAAGTCCACGACGATGGTCGGGCCCCCGTAACGCTCGTAAGCCGCCACGGCGTCGGCGATGCGGTCGGCACCCACCTCTCGGGGGTTGTCGACCAGCACGGGCATCCCGGTGCGGACGCCCGGCTCCAGTATCACCGACGGCCCGGGTAGCCGGCGCGCTGTCACCTCCCGCAGGGCCATACGCAGGGGCGGCACGACACAGGCCACCGTCGTCCCGCTGACGGCATCCAGGCCCAGCCCTTCCAGTGCAAGCAGTTGCGCCAGCTGGAGGGCGAACTCGTCCGCTGTGTAGGTCGAGTGCGTTGCGACCCTCCAGTGGTGCACGAGCTCCCCCGTGGCGCCCCCCGGGCCGGCGGCGGCGAACAGACCCACGACGATCTGGGTGTTGCCTACGTCGATGGCCATCAACACTTCAGGTCCCCTCTCCTCCGACTGCGACGTTGTCGATCAGGCGGGCCCGCCCGACCCGGCCGGCTATGAGCAGGCGCGCCGGGAGCACGACTTCGTCGAGGGGCTCGAGGTCGTCGGGCCGGACCACGGCGGCGTACTCGAGGTCGACGAGGGGTTCACGCTCGCAGGCCCTGACCATGGTGCGGACGACCTCGTGCCCGTCGCGCAGGCCGTCCTCCTCGATGGAACGTTTGCCTGCAAGCAGAGCCCAGTAGATGCCCGGGGCAGCCCGGCGCTCGTCTTGTCCGAGGTAACGGTTGCGGCTCGACAGGGCCAGGCCGTCCGGCTCGCGCACCGTGGGGCACGCCACTACCTCGACGGGCAGCGAGAGGTCGGCGACCAACCTGCGGACGACAGCGAGCTGCTGGAAGTCCTTCTCCCCGAAGTAGGCCCTGCACTCGCCCGCCAGTGCGAACAGCTTGGTGACGATGGTGGCGACGCCGTCGAAGTGCCCGGGACGGGATGCACCCTCCCAGCGCCCGGAAAGGCCCCTGACCGCCACGGTGGTGAGCGGCACCTGGGAGAACATCGCCTCCGGAGGCGGGCACAGGACCACACCCGCCCCCGCCTCGTCGGCGGCCGCCAGGTCCTGGTCGAGTGTACGCGGGTACTTCTCGAAGTCCTCACCGGGACCGAACTGGAGGGGGTTGACGAATATCGTCACCGCGGCCAGGTCGCAATCGTGGGCGGCCTGACGGATGTTCGCCAGGTGGCCGGGGTGCAGCGCTCCCATCGTGGGGTGCAGCCCCACGACGGCCCCCTCGGCCCGGGCACGACCGAGCAGCTCTCGGAACTCTTCGGGTTGTCCGGTGACTATCACTGCACCTCCCTAAAGGTCTCCCGCCAGGCGCACACCACGCGCCACGGCAGCGCCCGGGTGCCCGGCGAGCAGCTCGGGGGCAAGGTCCGCCAACGGTACCAGTACGAAGCCACGCTCCCACATCCTCGGGTGCGGCAGCGTGAGCTCCTCTGTCGCCATCTCGATGTCGCCCACCATCAGCACGTCGACGTCGAGCGTGCGGGGGCCCCAACGGACAACCCGCCGCCTACCGGCGTCGCTCTCGGCCGCCCGAGCGGCCTCCAGCAACTGGAGGGGCCCCAACCCGGTAGCCAGCTCGGCCACCATGTTGAGATAGGGCCCCTGGCCGCCAGGGCCCCCGACAGGCTCCGTCTCGTACACGTGGGACAGGGCAGATACGTCGGGAAGGCTCGCCACACCTGCGCGCAGGTACCCCCAACGATCGCCCAGATTGGAACCCAACGCCAGGAACGCCCTCGTCACGACCCGTCCAGGATCACGAGCGGGTGCGGTGGGCCCTGACGGCCACCGACGCCAGCTGGTAGGCAACGGGTGGGCGCAGCTTGCGCGCCCACACCGTTACCGCCGACGCCGTCTGCCCGGCGGCTTCCAGCACCTGCTCCGCCACACGCTCGGCCAGCGTCTCGAGCAGATCGACGTGCGGGCCCTCGACCACGGCCCTCACCGCCTCGCATACGGCGGCATAGTCGACGGTACGTCCCAGGTCGTCGGTGCGCCCCGCCTCCCTCAGGTCGGCGTAGAGATCCAGGTCGACTTCGAACGGCTGGGCACGCTGGCGCTCCTCCTCCAGCGCGCCGTGGGCGGCGACGAAGCGCAGGCCGCGCAGCTCTATGACGTCAGGAACCAGGTTCATGGTCATGAGGCGCAGTCCCAGCCGGAGCCGGCGGCGCGAAGGAGGGGACCATCGCCACGAGCCGGCGGCCCTCGGGCCCCATCTGGCGGCCCAGCAACCTCTCCACCACGGCCACGGCCGCGGCGCTCTCAGCCAGCAGGCCGCTCCAGTGGAGATAGCCGGCTACGGTCCCCATGAGGCGGTCACCGACCTCCTCCTGGTGGACGACGACCCTCTCGCCCTCACGCAACCACGCGCGCAACTGCTGGTAGAGCTCCGGCAGCACAGCGGCAGGGTCGTCGTTGGCAGCGAAGGGGACGTGGGACCACGCCACGTGCTCCTCGTCGTAGGCGTGCAGGTTGTGGGGAGAGGCAAGCAACGACACGACCCTGGTGAAGCCCTGGCACTTGATCCAGAGGATCTCCTCCCGGCGCCGCACCTTGCGGTGGTTGCGGGCATAACCGCCGGGCCGCTCGCACACGGCGAGCCGGTCCTTTATCACCCACGTGAAGAACCGCGGCTTTATCCCGGCCGCCCACTTGCCCCTCAAACCGACCACCTAACCGGCACCGACGAGCCTCACCGCGTCCGCTGTCGCCTTGACGTCGTGCACCCTCACCATCGAAGCACCGGCCAGTGCCGCCCACACCGCCGCCGCCAACGACCCCTCGAGGCGTTCGGACAGCGGCGCCGGGTCGCTCTCGCTCCCGGCCAGGGCCCCTGTGAAACGCTTGCGCGAGACGCCGACGGCCACCGGCCAACCCATGGCCACCAACCGGGGGAGCGCCGCCAGGATCGCGAGGTTGTGGGGGGTCCGCTTGGCAAACCCGATACCCGGGTCCACCCAGATCTCCCGGACACCGCCGTCGCGTGCCTGCTCCGCCCTGTCGCCCAGGTAGGTGGCGACCTCGGCGACCACGTCAGCGTAGTCAGCCCGCTCCATCATGTCGGCCGGCTCACCCCGCATGTGCATCGCCACCCATCCGGCACCATGCCTGGCTGCCACCTGCCACAACGAGGCGGAGACGTCGTTGACGATACTCGCCCCTGCCTCGAGAGCGGCCTCGGCGACAACTGCCTTGCGGGTGTCCACGGACAACCGCCGACCGGCGGGGAGCTGAGCTGCGAGGGCTGCCACAACGGGCACCACGCGGGCCAGCTCGGCATCCTGGGCGACCGGCTGTGCGCGCGGCCGCGTCGACTCGCCCCCGACGTCCACCACGTCCGCCCCCTGCTCGAACATTTCGAGCCCGTGCTCGACGGCCGCGCCCACCGATTGCCAACGGCCTCCGTCGTAGAAGGAGTCCGGGGTGACGTTGAGGACCCCCATCACGAGCGTCATGGCGATTCGCCAGCATATCGGTACTGCGCCGGCCAACATACCCGGCGCCCGAAGGCCGAAGCGGAGGCCGGTCTGGACGGAGGGGGTCGACATCCGGCTAAAGGCCGGCGGTGGCCGTGCCGAGCCACATCCCGTGGGGCCCGACCGAGAGCGCGCTGGCGATGCCGCCTACGACACCGAGCCCGAGCCCGAGCGCACCCCCTTCGACATCCTGGCCGCCGACTGGGCCGCGGCCGCCGACCGGCACCGCCAGCCTGTCGACCTCGGCGCGCCAGGTCTCCCGGGCGACCCCGAGTACGGCCGCGGCCCGGGCGCGCCGGCATGGCGGCGACGCCGACGGTGGCTGCAGTTCACGCGGGTGTGGGCCCTGCTCAAGATGGCCAGCCTGGCCTACACGACCTGGTGGGCAATGGGCGCCGTCCACGCCCGGACCGGCGAGACGATCACCGGCTTCGGCGCGGCGTGCCTCTTCTCGGCCGTGGGCGCCCGGTGGCGCAGGCGCTACTTCGGACCGGGGCAGCTGCTGGAACCGGAGCTCTACGAGGCACTGGGGACCTGGCTCTACCGCGTCGGGACGGTGCTGGTGGTGACCGGGGCCCTGCTGGCTGCGGTCGCACCGAGGTACTAACGGCCGGGTAGCACCTGGCCGGGCAGGTCCGGACGGCGGCCCCGAGCACCGGGCCCGGCCTGGGCGCCTCGCTCGGGTGCCGCTTACCGGGATGCTACAGCTCCCGGTTGCCCCGCTGCAGGAAGCCCATGACCTCCGCCCGTGCTGGGGCACTGGTGAGGAACTCGCCCCGGACCGCAGATGTCACCGTGGTAGCACCGGGTGTGCGCACTCCCCTCATCGACATGCACAGGTGCTCGGCTTCGACCACCACGAGAGTGCCCCGGGGCGCCAGGGCCGCTACGAGGGCGTCGGCCACTTGTCCCGTCAGGCGTTCCTGGACCTGAGGCCTCCTGGCGTAACCGCCCACGAGCCGGGCCAGCTTGGACAGGCCGATCACCCGACCGTCCTCGGCCGGGATGTAGGCGACGTGGGCCCGACCGGTCCAAGGGAGCAGGTGGTGCTCGCAGATGCTGAACAGCCTTATGTCGCGCACGAGGACCAGTTCGTCGTGCTCTGCCTCGAACGTTGCCTTCAGGTGCTGGACCGGGTCCTCGTCCAGCCCGGAGAACAGCTCGGCGTACATCCTCGCAACCCGGGCAGGCGTCTCCCTCAACCCGTCACGGTCCGGGTCCTCGCCGACTCCCGCCAGGAGCTCCCTCACGGCGGCGGCGACGCGCGCGTGGTCGACCGCCACCGCTCAGGCCTGCACCGGACCGGTGTAGCGCCGGATCGAGCTCACGTTGCGGTAGCGCTCCGCGATGTCCAACCCGTAGCCGACGACGAAGTCCCTCGGTATGTGGAAACCGACGTAGGCCAGCTCCGGGAGCTCCGACGGCGGGCCCTTTGCCAGCAGGGCGCACACGGCAAGGCTGGCCGGGTGCCGGGCTGCCAAGTTGCGCAGGAGGAAGGCAAGGGTGAGCCCGGAGTCGACGATGTCCTCGACCACCAGTACGTGCCGGTCGGCCAGATCGGTGTCGAGATCCTTCACGATCCTCACCACGCCGCTCGTCCTGGTGCTGCTGCCATAGGAGGCGACAGCCATGAAGTCGAACTCGACCGGGAGGGCGATGGTACGCGCAAGGTCGCTCATGAAAACGAATGCGCCCTTGAGCACGCCGACGAGCAACGGCGGCCTGCCGGCGTAGTCCGTGGTGATCTCTGCTCCCATCTGGGCTGTGCGGTCGCGGATCCGGCGCTCGCTCACGACCACCTCACCCAGGTTGGGGTCGTCGGCCAGCCACGGCTGGCCGGTGGGCGAGAGGGTGGCGGAGTCGTCGTTCATGGGCGTTGCCAACCTATACCGGCGGCTGGTGCCCAAACCCGCAGCCGGCCCTTGGAGCGGGTCACGCGACGGCCTCCGGCCAGCTCACAGGCCTTGGCGGTGCCCTGCACCACCTGCCAGACACGCTCGGTCTCCGCCGCGGAGGGCGGGTGCTGCTCGGCACCCTGGCCCTCACGCAACCAGGACCTCAACGCACGTCGGGCGAGTGGCCCGGGCGTTGCTCTGAGCGCACGCACGTCCGTCGCGTCCACGCCCGTGGCCAGGTCGGCCAGCATCTCAGCGTCCTGCGCCAGCAGGCGGGCGGTGCGTGCAAGCACCGGGACGGGGTCTCGGCCGGAGACGTCGGCGAGCATGGGCAGCAGCTCGCTACGAACACGGTTGCGCCGGAAGCGCATGTCCTGGTTGGACTCGTCGCTCACGGTGCGCAGGCCGAGCGCCGCCGCGACCGCGGCCGTCTCCGACCTGCGCAAGTCCAGGATCGGCCGCCGGACGCCCCTCAGTCCCGCCGGGCCGGGACGCATGGCGGCCAGCCCGTCGAGACCGGAGCCACGCATGAGATTGAGCAGCAGGGTCTCCGCCTGGTCGTCAGCGGTATGGCCCACCAGTGCACCCGTCGGAAGGGCCTCGTAGCGTGCGCTGCGCGCCCTGGCCTCGAGGTCGGGGCCCGGCCCGACGACGACCGTGACGGTCTCGAACGTCGCTCCGAGGGCCTGAGCCGCATCTCTCACGACATCGGCATCGGTGGCGCTCGACGGCCGGAGCCCGTGGTCGACGTGCACGGCGTGAGCGCGGCAGCCGGCGGCGACCGCCAGCGCGAGCAGGGCGATGGAGTCCGGGCCGCCGGAGACGGCACAGGCTGCAGGCTCGCCCGGTCGAGGGAAGCTGCAGCGCGCCAGTACGGCCGCGACGGCCTCCGGCCATGCCCGGGGCGATGGCACCGGGAGCATCAGTGGCTCGGTCCGGGCCGGGGGGGCCGCTCGGCAAGCGCGTTCGCCGCGTGCAGTGCTCGAACGAGCGCCGGGCCGCCGGAAAAACCCAGCCCGTGCGCGAGGTGGCGCAGTCTCGAGTACAGGTAGCTGCGGCTCAACTGCAGGGTGGCACGAGCGTCGCCGAGAGTGGCACAGGACATCACGGCTTCGAGTATCTCCCGGTCGCGCGCTGTCATGCTTGCCGATGCCAACCAGCTGGGCCAGGCGCCGGCGTCGCGGGAGTGCCCGCTCGGGCCCTGGGGGACGCCACTGGCCGGCTCGAGGCGGGTCATGCGCGGCCCGGGAGGCCGGCCCGCAGGCCCGGATGTACCCCGCTCCAGACGGGCCAGGCGCACCAGGGCGTCCTCCTGTGCCGCTCGTCGCAGCGCCGGTTCGGGACCGGCTACGAGCACGCCGAGCACCGCCGAACGAAGGTCCTCGATGGAGAAGGGCTTCGTCAGGTAGTGGACCGCTCCCTCGATGCCGCCGCGGATGGCGTCCAGCTCGTCGGCTCTGGCCGTGAGCATGAGCACGGGGATGGACGCCACCGAGGCGTCCGGATCGGACTTCAGGCGGCTCAGCACGTCCCAGCCGTCCATCACGGGCATCATCACATCGAGGACGACCACGTCAGGCCGGTCACGGCGCACGGCGTCCAGTCCCTCGCCCCCGTCGGCGCACACCGACACCTCATGACCGGCCAACTGGAGGCTGATGCGCACCAGCTCCCTCAGGTCGGGTTCGTCGTCGACGACCAGGACGCGGGCCACAGCCGGCCTGCCCGGCAGCCGGGCGGTTCAGGCGCTACGGCCGAGCCCGGCCGCACGCTGCGCCCACGAAGCGGGGTCCTTGATCTCGCCCAGGGTCGGCAACCACTCGGGCCCCCGCCAGACGACGTCGAAGAGCTCGCGGCCGCCGAGCCGCTCGATCTCGTCGATGAAGCGCTCCCCCATCTCGTACTGGCGCAGCTTGGCATCGAGCCCGACGAGCGTGCTGACGACCTTCGCCGCCCCTCGCCGCTGCCGGCGCTCGTGGAGCGTCCTGGCGAAACGCTCGGCTTGTGGGGCGCGGCCCGCCGCAGCCCGGTTCATCACCACGTCACCGTGGCCTTCGAGGAGGCTCATCAGCCCGCCGATCCTGTCCATGGCCTGGCGCTGGGCGGGCGAGGCCAGCAGGCCGAGCAGGCCCGCCTCCTCCAGGGGGTTGCGCCCCTCCCTCGCTTCGCCCGCCGCCCGCTTGAGGGCGTCCACAAGGCGGTGGGGGTCGGGGTCGACGCCCGCGAGCATGGAGCTCACCAGGTCCAGGAAGTAGGGACGCAGCCAGGGGACCCCGGTGAACTGCAAGCGGTGCGTGACCTCGTGCAACGCTATCCAGAGCCGGAACTGGCGCGGCTGGAAGCCGTGGCGGTCCTCCAAGTCGATGACGTTGGGGCCGACGTAGTAGACGATGTCCTGGTCATCGGGCCGCTCGTCCTCGATGAGCAACTGGTCGTACTGACCGAGCACACGGGTCGACATCCAACCGAGCAGCGCCCCGAGCTGGGCACCGGTGACATTGCGGGTCACCTGCGACGGCACCTTCAGCTGGACCGGGCCGATGCTCGGCACCGACTTGTTCATCGCCGCCTCGAGCTTGTCGCTCAGGGGACGCAGCAGCCGCTGCATCGAGGCGATGTTCGCGCGCGCCCACCCGGCCCGATCGGTCACTCGGGCCCGAGCCGGCCCGGCCAGAGGCTCGAGACCGGTCTCGCGCACGACCAGCTCCTCGGCTTGGGCTGTGAGCTCGGCGAAGTCCTCTTCGAGGACCCGCAGACGCCCAGGGACCACTCCGGGCTGCCTGCTGGCGATGCGGACAGCGACCTTCTCAGCGAGATCCCAGGCTATGGGCCCATCGCCGGTTGTGTTCAAGGCTGTCCCTCCCGGGCAGCCACGCCGGCTATGCGATCTTGCGGCCCCGGGTGCGCGGCACTGCCATCGGCTCGTGCTGGAAACAGTACTTGCCGTTGTTGTACATCGAGAGCTTCGTGCTGCAACCTGGATGGCGGCAGGTCCGGTCGCGTCCGAACGACTTCGACGGCCGCTCCCCTCCGCTCAGCATGTGGCCACCGAGTGATCGTTCGCTCATCTCTCTCACTAACGTCTGCTGGGGGAACTTCCTTCCCGGACGCAACCCCATGTACCCGGGAGAGGCGCAGGCTATTCACGACCCGTCTTCGGCGTGCAGAGCCTGGGCCACGCGCAGCTTCAGTGCCTCGGGGACCTCGTCCCTGCACTTGCGGGCTATCACGGCCTTCAGCTCGGACTCGAAGTCGAACTTGCTCAGGCACGGTGCGCAGTCATCCAGATGGTGCTGGATCCGCTCCCGCATGTCCGGGGTGAGCTCGCCGTCGAGAAAGCTGTAGAGGGTGGCGATGGCCTCCTGACAGGGCTCCACCACCGGCCGCTCCACCCGTTCTCCTCCATGGTCGTACGGCTCAGGTTGCATCTGGTTCGCTCGTCGATCGTTAGTTGGCCACGTCGGCAGGAGACACCAGCCGGTGCTCTCGTGCATATGGGTGCAACGCTTTTTGCAGTGCCCTTCTTCCCCGGTGCAGCCTGCTCATCACCGTACCCATGGGCACATCGAGGATCTCGGCTATCTCCTTGTAGGAGAAACCCTCTACGTCGGCGAGCACGACGGCGAGGCGGAACTGCTCGGGCAGCGACTCGACAGCCGCCTTGACCTCGCCCTCGCTGATACCCTCCAGGACGGTCTCCTCCGCGCTACGACCGGCTGCGGCCGCCTCCAGGCCACCGAGACGGCGGTAGAGGTAGAGATCCTCGATGTCGTCCATGTCGGACTCCACCGGGCGGCGACGACGTGCCCTGTAACTGTTGATGAAGGTGTTGGTCAGGATCTTGTAGAGCCAGGACTTGAGGTTGGTGCCCTCCTGGAAGGACCCGAAAGCGCGGTAGGCCTTGAGGTAGGTCTCCTGGACCAGGTCCTCGGCGTCCGGGCCGTTGCGGGTCATGCGCAGCGCCGCGCTGTAGAGCGAGCCCATGTAGGGGATCGCCTGCTCCGCGAACGTCGCCTTGTCGGCCATACCCGCCACGATACGTCTCCGGACTGACCGGCCCCCGAGATTCAGCCGTTGTTTAAGGAACGGTGCGCGGCCGGGCCCGTCGGCCGGGCACGTGCGCAGTGCTCTCAGCCGACCGGGGCGGCGTGGCCCTCGAAGGTGGCGGTCCGCTCGCCGAAGGCGAGGACGGTACCGGGCGTCACTGCGTGCGCCTGGCCGGCGGCGAGACGCTGCCAGGCCTTGGCCGCCTCGTCCCAGATGAACGTCCCGTTGGTCGACCCCCGGTCCACCACCACGACCTCGGCCCCGCGCAGGCTGATCTCGGCATGGACACGCGACATGCTGTCGTTTTGGCCGCCGGGCACCAGGCCGGCCATGCGCCCGGCCAGGACGGCCTCGTCGGTCGAGACGTCCCTACCGACGAGCGCCGGGCCATCGAGGTCGTCGACTTCGCCGTTGTCCCATGTCAGGCGACCGAGCCCGCCGCGCCCGACCGTCTCGGCCAGGGTGGCGTCGCCAACGACGGCAGGTTGCTCCACGACCGTCGGGCTCTCGGCCGCGAACTCGTCGTCGCTGAAGTCGGCGGCACCGAAGCCGGCGGCACCGAAGCCGGCGGCGAGGTCGTCGTCGACGAAACGGTGCTGGGGCACCACGGAGCTGGCGCCGGGGCTGCCCTGGCGCGCCGGTGCCGGAGACGGCGACAGGGAGGAGGCTGCCAGTGCAGCAGCCGCCGGCAAGACGGCCTCCGCTCCCCTGGCCCCGACGGGCAGCAGGGCGAAGCCGCTCGCCCGCACCACTCCCTGGCGCATGTCCGAAAGGGCATCGCGCACGCCGGGCGTGCCGGCGCTCACGACGGACACGTTGCGAAGGACGCGGTTGAGCCACGAACCGACCTCCTCCCCCCCGAAGAGGCGCTCGTCACCAGAGCCGTGCCTCACCTGAAGGGCGACGGGGCCGTGGACCACGGCGACGACGTCGGCACCGCGCGCCGCCACGATGGCGAAGGGTGGCCAGGCCGCGCCCTGGGGATCGGCCAGGTGCGAGCCCACCCGACCGAGCAGCTCGGCGGCGCTGCCCGCCGACAAACAGGTCCTGACAAGCTCCTCGGCCTCGTCGCCGTGCCCCGGGGCCCACACCACCGCGCTCGGCAGCCTGCACAACCAGCCGCCTTCGCCTGCGCCCGGCACGAGCCGGGCTGAAGAGATATCGATGCTGACCACGGCACAAACCGTACCCCAGCGCAACCCTTTCGCGCCGCAGTCGAGCAAAGCAGCGGTCGAGCAGAGCAGGGTGCCTGCCGTCAGCACGCACCAGCCGGGCCGCAGCACGCGCCGCCCGTCGGCGCGGCCGCACGCCGTGACCGCTACCTTGGCGCACCATGGCACGGCCTGAGAGCTCATGGGCGTACGCCGAGCACCGCGATCCCCTGGCTTTCGCTCACCGCGGCGGGGCCGCAGAGGCCCCGGAAAACAGCTGGGCGGCCTTCGAGCACGCGGTCGCGACCGGGTTCACCTACATGGAGACCGATGCCCGCGCCTGCGCCGACGGTCGCGCCGTGGCGCTGCACGACCCCGACTTCGGGCGCGTCTGCGGCCGGCCCGGCCGGCCGGGGACAGTGCGCTCCGGGGAGTTGTCTGGCTACCCGCTTGCCGACGGCCGGCCACCTCCGCTGATCGAGGACCTGCTGGGGTCGTGGCCGTCGCTTTGCTGGAACATCGACATCAAAGAGGAGGCTGCCCTGCTGCCAGTGGTCGAGGCCGTGCGCAGGACCGCCTCCCAGGACCGGGTCATGCTGGCGTCGTTCTCGGGCCGCCGCGCGGCTCGGGCGAGCGCCGCGCTCGGCGGCAAGGTGCCGGTGGCGGCCGGGTGGTGGGGGGTCGTGGCCCTGCTCGCAGGCAGGAGGATCGGAAGGCTACCCCGGGGCTGGTCGCGGGCGACGGCCGCTCAGGTGCCCGAGCGGCACGGGCACACGACTGTCGTCGACGAGGGCTTCGTCCGTTCCTGTCATCAGGCGGGCGTTGCGGTCCACGTCTGGACCGTCGACGACCCGGCCTCCATGCACCGCCTCCTCGACCTCGGAGTGGACGGCCTCATGACGGACCGCCCCAGCGTCCTGAGAGAGGTCCTGACCGAGAGGGGCCGGTGGCGGCCGAGCTGAGGGGGCCGGGGTGAGCAAAGAAAGCGGCGACAACGGCCACCTGCCATTGCAGTGGGCACCTCACGCCAGGCCCGCATGGCGGACGCCGCCGGCCCGCGCCTGCTTGCACTCTCAGGCGGGCCGGGTCGCCAGAGGCAGCAGGCCGGCTCCCCACAAGCCCATCTCCTGCACGCCCCCGCCAGGCTGAGTGGCCTGGACCGTGCGGTCCCCGCCCAACGATATGGCGACGTGGTAGATCGTGGCCGGGTTGGAGGGGTCTGTCGCCCAGAAGACCAGGTCACCGGGCTGCAGGTCGCTGAGGGGGACGTGCACCCCCGCGTTGTACTGTTGGGCGGCCGTCCGGGGCAGTTCGACGCCTGCGGCGCGCCAGGCCGACAGCGCCAAGCCGGAGCAGTCGAAGGCGTAGGGGCCGGTGGCACCGTAGGAGTACGGTTTGCCCACCTGGGCGAGCGCAAAGGCGACGGCCGCCTCTCCGGCCTGGTCGGGGGCACCGACGGTTGCCGCCTCCTGTCGGAGCTGAGCCCCACCCGAAGCCCGCACGGGCCTGCCGGGTGCCACCGGCGCAGGGTCGGCGACAATGGCAACGGCCTGGGCTGCCAGGCGCGCTGCGGCCGTACGTGAACCGGCACCGTACCCGTAGGCGGTGCCCTGGCGGTTGGCCACCCAGTACCCGCGGCCATCGAGCAGGGCCGCCATCCCGACGATGGGAGCGCTCCTGGTGGAGGGGGCTGCAGCACCCCTGTCGGCGGCGTCACCGAAGGGCATGACGGCACCCCCGGCGCTCGTGAGCCAGTAGCCGCCACCCTGCGGGGTAGCCGTGATGCTCACCACGTGACGCCCCGCCCTTGCAGCACCCCCGTGGTAGCGGGCGGTACCGAAGCTGTAGACCTCCCCCTTCGAGGTCGCCAGCCAGTAGCCCATGCCGTGAGGCGACGCCGCTATCCCCACCACGTAGCCCCTGCCACGCAGGTCGGCGACACCCAGGTACCTGGCCGAACCGTAGCTGTAGACCTCCCCGTTGGCTGCCGCCAGCCAGTAACCGTGACCCCCGGGGGCCGCAGCGATGCCCACCACCCGCCCGGCTGACGCGTGGAGCATCCGCAGCGAACTGGCCGAACCGAAGAAGCGGGCGTCACCGAAGCTGAAGACGCCTCCGCCGGCCGTCGCCAACCAGTACCCCTGACCGTCAGGCGTCGCAGCCATGCCGACCACCGAGCGGTCCAGGCGCTGGTGCTGGCGGAGGCTCCCGAGCACCGGAGCGCCCCCCGCAGCACCAACCGCTCCTGTGCTGTTGACCACCCAGTAGCCGTCCGTGGGTGCCGTGACGCCCCGGGTGCCCTCGAGCGGCGAGGCCCCCGCGGCCGTAGGGAACACCGCCACGGCGGCGGCAGCGGCAGCGGCGCAGACCGCCGCTATGGCGCGTTTGATCAGCCCTTCGGCAGTCAATTGCTCTCTAACCCCTCGCACTACGTAGCCAGGACAAGGCAAGGGACACGGCCCCGAGGGCGCGCGCCTCTACAACCCGTGCGGCCAGCCTCGGCCGCTCCAACTTGATCCGTGGCTCAGCCGGTACCAGGGCCGGGACGTGCAGTGCCCCGTGGCCCAAGTGACGAATTAATTTCCGTCACCGGCTGCTTCTTGGTCGTCTAGAACGCTAAGCGAAATAGGCGTCCGCGTCAAGTGTTTCCGCGAAAAGGGGCTATATCCAGGCATTACGGCGATGTCCCGTAGCCGTTTCACATTTAGGGGCGAATGTCGCTTTTGTGCCGGTTCTGGATGGCGTCGCAACGGCTCTCGGCCGCGTCGGCAACCACCCAAAGTGCTCGTCATGGCCTGCTTCCCACCAGGGAAGACGGCCCCTCGAGCAATTGAGTGCTGCCCGATATGTGGCCGGTGGCACCGCCACAGATGCCTCTACTCCAGGCACACTTTGGGCCCAAAGTAACCGCCGCGAAATTCAGACATATCGGCCTTCCGCGCAGGGCCGCACCCGCACGGCCGTGCGGGTGCCAGGGCTGCTGGCCGGCGCCGACAAGGGAGAAGGCCCGAGAGGGACCAAGGCCCGGGCATGCAAGAACGGGGTGGCGCCCCCCCGGCGCGCTCGACAGGCCCGGTGGCGTTGACGGGCGTCAACGGGAGAGGATTCGACTGCTCGACCGGAAGCCGGCCAGCGGCAGGGACGGCAGGCTCGCGCAACAGGCCGGGGCTCGCCCCGGCCTGTTGCTCTTGCTCTGGTTGTCCGCCTTGGCGTGCCTGCCATGGCAGGCCGGGCAGTGCTACTTGAAGCGGTAGGTTATGCGGCCCCGCTTGAGGTCGTAGGGGCTGATCTCGACCTGGACCCTGTCACCCGGCAGCACCCGTATCCGGTGCATGCGCATCTTGCCCGAGTTGTGGGCCAGCACCTCATGGCCGTTGTCCGTCTTGACCCGGAAAGTGGCATTTTTCAGGGACTCGACGACGGTGCCCTCCAGCAGGATGGCCTGCTCTTTCGCGTTGGTGTTGGACAGTGCTCCTACCTCCTGGAAACCCACTCTACCGGGCCGGCAGCCACCTCGCCCGAGCCCGACGCATTGGCGCCCCGCTCCGGCAGGGGTGCCAGGCCCTGGGCGCGGGCCGCTCAGCCCCTCGTGACCTGCCCCTCCGGGCCGCACCCGTGCCTGGTAGCCGCTACTGCGCCGCCCCCGTGCGCCCGCTCAGACCGTCCCCAGCAGCCAGGTCGACCATGTCGTCGTCCCCGTCGGCGCTCGCCTCGCCCGAGGCGTCAGCGGCCGGCGAAAGGGCGCCCTCGGGGGCGGTGCAAGCCTGGCGGTCCGAAATGGCGAGAGCACCGGCGGCTGCACCGGCACCGAGCGCGAGCTGCAGGACGGCCCAGCCAAGGCCACGGTGCTTCTTGCCGCGTAGGCCGTCCAGGGTCAGCGGGCCCCCGCCGGCGCCGGCTATGGCGAAGGTGCTGGCCAAGATGCCGAGGTTGTACTCGAAACCGCCGTTGGTGGCCCAGAAGCCTTTCTTCAGGTGCACCTTGGTGATGGCGCCCACCATGACACCGGTGACCATGGAGCATGCCAGTGGCGTGGCGAGACCGAGGGCCATCATCGTCCCACCGGCCGCCTCCGCCGCACCCGTGGCCATGCCGAAGTGGCGTCCCGGGCGCAAGCCCATCTGCTCGAAGGCCTGAGCGGTGCCCTCGGGACCGTGACCACCCAGTGAAGTGGTGAGCTTCTGGATACCGTGGCCTGCCATCGTGGCGCCGGTAACGAGCCGGAGCACCGTCGTTGCGAATCCCATTCCTACCTCCTGTTCCCTGGCTGGGTGCCTACCCAGCGTTGCGGCTTGTCAGACCCTCGGCGAGGGACGGCTGCAGGCCCGCACGGCTCACGGCCGACCGCGGCAGCAGGCTTGTCGTCCCGCAAGGTCACGAAGCTCGGGTGGCGCAGGCGTCCGTCCGATGTCCAGTTGGTGAACGCCACTTCGACGACCAGCGATGGTTCCGCCCACCGGGCTGCCTTCTCGAGCACTCTGCCGTCGAAGGGCGACGAGGTCCTGGCGACTGGCGAGAGCCGCCGCACCAGTTCGCCGAGCATCCGTGCGTCGAAGCCTGTACCGACCTTTCCCGCGTACACAAGCTTCCCGGCCTCCCAGTAGCCGAGGAGCAGCGCCCCGAGACCCTCGCGGGACCCCTGGGCCGGCGTCCAGCCTCCGACCACGAGCTCCTGACGGCACGAGCACTTGAGCTTGACCCAATCGGGTGAACGGCCCGAGCGGTACACCGAGCCCCGCCTCTTCGCGACCACGCCTTCCCAGCCGTCGCGGCAACTGGCCTCGAAGACCTGGCGCGGCGTGCCGGACAGCGGCGCCACCAGGTGGACACCAGGCACCTCCACGGGCGCCAGGAGCCTCGCG
The DNA here is from genome assembly GCA_021828475.1 of Actinomycetes bacterium. Lineage (GTDB taxonomy): Bacteria > Actinomycetota > Acidimicrobiia > Acidimicrobiales > Palsa-688 > JAJZMF01. The sequence continues at coordinate 9,918 of JAJZIY010000012.1, read as the reverse complement.
AGCAGGGCTTTGCGCTCCTCGATGGGCAGCCTGCGCACGTCGTGGCCGAGCAGGTGCAGGAGGTCGAACACGTGGTAACCGACCTCGGTCGCTGCACCCTCCTGCAGAGCGCCGAAGTCGGGCCTTCCCCCAACCATGCCCACGACTTCGCCGTCGAGCACGAAATCGTCGGCGGGCAGGCTCGTCAGCGCCGCCACCAGACGAGGGAAGCGGCTGTTGAAGGAAGTGCGGTTGCGCGAGTAGAGGGTGACACCCGGCCGGTTGCGGACGGCGATCCCGCGCAAGCCGTCCAGCTTGGGCTCCATCAGCCAGCAACTGCTGCCACCCGGCAGCAGATCCGAGGTGGCTCGCACTCCGACGCGAGCCTGCGCGAGCATCGGTTGCCGGAAGCCTGCCTCGCCGTCGACCTCGTTGCCCGGGCCACCGGGCCCTTGCGACGTCGTGGGGGCGTCGGGCACCACCTGGGTCACCTCGGCGGGAGCGGGCACGATGTTCCGGCTACCCGGTCTAACCGGCAGCGCTGCCGCGCTGCTCGCCGGCCAGCGCGCCGAGGAACTCGGCCGCCCACCGGTGCACGTCGTTCGCGAAGACGCGCTGGCGGAGGCGACGCATACGCCTGGCGGTCTGGTTCTCGGAGGACTCCGCAGCGGCCATTATCTGGCCCTTGAGGCTGTCGATGTCGTGAGGGTTGACCAGGAACGCCCCCTTCAACTCCTCGGCGGCGCCGGTGAACTCAGACAGCACCAGGCGGCCGCCCAGGTCGTAACGGCAGGCCACGTACTCCTTGGCCACGAGGTTCATGCCGTCCCGCAAGGGCGTCACCAGGGCGACGTCGGCGGCCAGGTACATGGCCGCCATCTCCTCCTTGGGGAAGCTCTGGTGCAGGTAGTGCAGCGCCGGGTGACCGACGGGCGAGAAGTCGCCGTTTATGCTGCCGACCGCTCTCTCCAGCTCCTCCCGCAGCTTCCTGTACTGCGCGACCTCGCCCCGGCTCGGGCTGGCGACCTGCACCATGACGGTGCCGGGCGGGCTGAGGCGGCCCTCCTTCAACAGCTCCCCGTAGGCCCGGAGCCGGTGCAGGAGGCCCTTGGTGTAGTCGAGACGGTCCACTCCGAGCAGGACGAGGTCCGGGTCGCCCAGCTCGTGACGGATCTGCAGTGCACGGGCTACCGTCTCGGGGCGCTGGGCGAGCTCCGAGAGCTCCGCTGCATCGACAGAGATGGGGAACGCCCCCACCCGCACCGAACCGGGCTGTGCCCCGTTGCGCCGGCGAACTGTCACCACCGGGCCCTGCGTGTGGTAGTCAGTCAGGCGCCGGCAGGCCCGAAGGAAGTTGGCGGCGCCGTCCGCCGTCTGAAAGCCGATCAGATCCGCTCCGAGGAGCCCCTCCACCACCTCGCGCCTCCATGGCAACTGGGCGAAGAGGTCGTAGGGGGGGAACGGTATGTGGTTGAAGAAACCGATCCGAAGGTCGCCACGCAAGCCCCGCAGCATGGCCGGCACGAGCTGCAGGTGGTAGTCGTGCACCCACACGGTCGCGCCGTCGGTCGCGTGGGCCGCTGCTGCCGACGCGAAGCGATGGTTGACCTCGACGTAGGAATGCCACCACCGCCGCGAATAGACGGGGGGCGCTGTGACGTCGTGGTAGAGAGGCCAGAGAGTGGCATTGCAGAAGCCTTCGTAGTAGGCGTCCACCTCGTCCTCGGACAGGGGCACCGGTATGGCGTGCACCTCTTCTTCCGACACCGGCCCACGGTCGTCGCGCCCGAGGCCGAGCATGTCGGTAACCCGGGCGCCCACCTGAGGCCCACCACCGCCGGCACCCCGGCCGGTCACGACCTGCACCTCGCCGGTGTCCTCCCACAAGCCGAACGCGCGGCGTGCCGGTCCGGGCGCACCCGCCGCCGTGGTCGCCGACGCCGGGGCACCAGTCCAGCCGACCCATGCGCCGCCGCTCTTGGCGATCACCGGCTGCAGGGCAGACACCAGGCCGCCGGGACTTCGCCTCCAGCGCATACCCCCGCCGAGCGGGTTGGGCTCCACGGGGAGCCGGTTGGACAGGACTATGAACTCGAACTGCTGGTCCCTCGAGGTCCGCTCACCGGGCGCGACGTGTTGCGCAGGATCAGTCATCGGAACTCTGTCTACCCGCTTCTACGCGTTGCCACGCGTTTGTACATCACCACGTGCGGCCCGATAACGGGCTCTTGCCAGACCTCCCCCCAGGTGGTGAGGCCGGCACGTTCGTAGAAACGCCTTGCACCCAACCTGGCGTTGCACCAGAGCAGGGAGCCGCCCTGGGCAGCCACATGGTCGGTGACCGCCCGGACGACCGCGGCACCCACCCCCCGACCGCGCCACTGGGGATGGGTGGCCATGGCACGCAGCCGCCACGCCTCGCCAGGGGTGGACCGTGCCAGGCCTCGAGGAGCCGCCGGCCGCTCGTGGGGGGCAACGGCTCCGTTCTGAGCCGCATCTCCGCTCCGGGCGGCAGTTCCCGGCGCTGCCGGGGGCCCGGGCGGGAGCAGCGACAGTGGGTTGTCACCGGCCGGCCACGGGGGGGCCTCGGGCCACACGGTGGCCACGCAGACCACGCTTCCGGCCTCGTCACGGGCGCAGAAGTGCGCCGTCGCGGGGTACGAGTCCTCGGCGAAGGTGGCGTGCTCGACCGTCGTGTGCGGCCGCAGCACGGCGTGGCGGAGGGCCACGACGTCGTCGGGCCCGCAAGGGCCCACGGTGACGGCCGGGACGGGACCGGTGGCCGCGACCCGGCGCTGCCCCTCCCTCACGGCGTTCCCAGGCGCCGGCGGACGAGCTCGGGCACCGTCGTCGCCCGTGCCAGCAGGTCCGACCCGAGGTGGAACAGCTGGGTCTGGCAACTGAAAGCGTCCACTACGAGCTCGGGCACGGTCCCGTCGAGCCCCTCCATGGACTCGCGGAGCTTCGGCAGCCAGATGTCCTCGCCTATGCGCCTCGACACGGGCTCGTGGCGGGCATCGAAACCGAATGACCCGGCCAGGCCGCAGCACCCGGCGTCCAGCACCTCGACCTGGTAGCCGAGTGCCTCCAGGACCTTGACGTCGGCAGCGGTACCCACCACGGAGCGCTGGTGACAGTGCGGGTGCAGGACGGCCCGGCCTGGCGGCGGCACGCCCACGGACGGGCTGAGATGGGCGGTGTGGCCCGCAGCCACGAGGTGCTCGGCCGGGCTCCTGGCCAACCGGGACAGCTCGGCGGCCCGCTTGGACGACGCAAGCAGAGCAGGAAGCTCGTCGCGGAACGCAGCCAGGCAGCTCGGTTCCGGCACGACGACCGGGACACCTGCATCGACCCACGGGCCCAGGACGTCGACGAGCCTGCGCAGGGAGCTGCGCGCCAGGTCGAGCATGCCCGAGTCGTAGAGGGTCCGGCCGCAGCACGCCCAGCGAGCGGGCACGGCGACCTGTTCGCCGAGGCTGGAGAGGGTGGCGATGAGCGAACGGCCGAGATCGGGGTCGAAGGCGTCGGTGAACGTGTCGGGCCACACGACGACGGTCGACCTGCTCGGCGGCCTGTCCACGACGGCGTCCGAGCTCCTGGTCAGGGCGCGGCGCAAGCCGCCGGTCGGAGAGAACCTCGGTGCCGGCCGGTTCTGCGCTATGCCTGCGGCCCGCTTGAGGGCTCTGCCGGCTACCGGGGAGGCCAGGACCGAGTTGGCGGCACGGCTCAGGGCCGGAGCGGCACTGAGCGCCCTGGCGGCCCACGGCAGCAACCCCATGGCGTACATGGCGGCCGGCCTGATACGCCCCTTGTAGTAGTGGTAGGAGAACTCCGACTTGTAGGTCGCCATGTCCACGTGGGTCGGGCAGTCCGAGGCGCAGGCCTTGCACGACAGGCACAGGTCGAGCGCCTCGCGAACCTCCTCGTTGCGCCAGGTATCGGCCACGAGCTCACCCCTGAACATCTCCGCGAGGACCTTGGCCCGCCCCCGCGTCGAGTGCACCTCGTCGCGCGTGGCCCTGTAGGAGGGGCACATGGTGGCGGTGTCGTCGCGTCGGCAACGGCCCACCCCGACACAGCGAAGGGCGGCGTGCAGCAGTGAGCCGCCGTCCGCTGCCAGGGAGTAGGCCGTCGGGCGCAGGGCGGGCTTGTCGTGCAGGTCGAAGTACTTGATGTTGGCGTCCAGCGGGTAGGCGTCGACGACCTTGCCCGGGTTCATCAGCGCGTCCGGGTCCCATATGCGCTTGAACTCCCCGAACGCGCCGACGAGCTGCGGTCCGTACATGACCTCGAGCAACTCGCCACGGCTCTGGCCGTCTCCGTGCTCGCCGGAGAGGGACCCGCCCAGCGAGACCACCAGTTCGGCGGCCGCCGTGACGTAGTCGCGGTAGTTGGCCAGACCGGCTCTCGTCGCGAGGTCGAAGTTGTTACGGGTGTGGACACAGCCCTGGCCGAAGTGGCCGTACCAGGCCCCGGAGTAGCCGTGGCGCGCCCAGAGGGCGCTTATGCCACGCAGGTACTCCGCCAGGCGCTCGGGTGGTACGGCTCCGTCCTCCCAGCCCTCGTAGTTGTGGTGGCCGTCCAGGCGCAGCGCCGTGGCGCCGAGCCCTGACTCGCGCACCGACCAGAGGAGCCTCTGGTCGGTAGCGCCGTCGACACGCGCTGCATTGGTGCCCTTGGGTAGGGACGCCAGGACGTCCTCGGCCTTGCTCCTGGCCTCCTCGTCGCTGTCCCCGCCAAGTTCGGCCAGGAGCCACCCGTCGCCGGGAGGCAGAAGGGCGACGCCCTCCCGGTTGAGGCCGTGGGCCTCCATCTGGTCCACCAGGGTCCGGTCGAAGCCCTCCAGGGCCAGCAACGGATGAGCCAGCAGTGCCGGGACCGCCTCGGCAGCCATGTATATGTCCGGGTACCCGATGACGACAAGTGCCCGGCGGGGAGGGCTCGTCACCAGGCGCAACGTCGCTTCGGCCGTGAAGGCGCACGTCGACTCGGTGCCGACGAGCGCGCGGGCCACGTGCATGCCGTCGCCCGTGGCCAGCTGGTCCAGGTTGAAGCCGCTCACGCGGCGCGCCAGCTCCGGGAAGCGCTCCCTGACCGCCTGGCCGTAGCGCTCGTCGAGAGCCTGCAGTTCCGAGAGCACCCGAGCGAGACGCCCTCCCCCCCTCCGGGCGCTCTCGAGGGCCGCCGAGTCGTAGCAGCCGACTTCGAGCACCTCACCCCCCGCCAGCACGACCGAGAGCGCCTCGACGTTGTCGGATGTCTTGCCGGCGTAGACACCATGCGTACCGCAGGAGTTGTTGCCCACCATGCCGCCGATGGTGCACCAGGCGTGGGTGGCGGGGTCGGGGCCAAAAGTGAGGCCATGGCGCTCCGCCTGCCGGCGAAGGTCGTCCAGGACCAGGCCCGGCTGCACCCGCGCCGTCCTGGAGGCGGGGTCGAGCTGGAGGACCTTGGCCATATGGCGCGAGACGTCGACGACGACCGCCTCGTTGCAGCCCTGCCCGGCCAGGCTCGTCCCTGCGCCCCGGGCCAGCATCGCCGCACCCGCCTCAGCGGCCAGGCGCGCCACGGCCACCATGTCCTCGTGGCCCCGGGGGAACACGACCCCGAGCGGCACCTGCCGGTAGTTGGAGGAATCACTTGCGTAGGCAGCGCGGGTGGTGCTGTCGAAGCGCACCTCCCCCTCCAGGGCATCTTCCAGGGCACGGCCGAGAGCCTGGCGGGCGGTGTCGTCGAGCTTGGGGCGGCGGGGCATGCCAAGTCAGCCTAGTGAGGGCCGCCCGGGCGGCCACCGGGCCCGTCGGGCCCCGCGACCGCCTGGGCTCAGAGAGCCTTGACGACCTCGCCCATCAGTTGACCGGCCTCCGTGGGGTTGAGCGCGACCTGGACGCCCGCCGCCCGCAGGGCCTCCATCTTGGCCTGGGCGGTGCCCTTGCTCCCCGAGATGATGGCACCGGCATGGCCCATGCGACGGCCTGGAGGCGCCGTCACTCCGGCTATGTAGCTGACGACAGGCTTGGTCATCCGCTCCGAGACGAACTGGGCCGCCTTCTCCTCCTCGGAGCCCCCGATCTCCCCGATCATCATGACCGCCCTGGTCTCGGGGTCGGCTTCGAACGCCTCGAGACAGTCGACGAAGCTCGTACCCGGCACCGGGTCTCCGCCGATACCGACACAGGTGGTGACCCCGATACCCATCTGCTTCAGCTCGTACAACGCCTGGTAGGTGAGGGTCCCGCTGCGGCTGACAATACCGACGGGCCCTCCGGCCAGCGCTATCTCCCCCGCAGTGATGCCGATGTTGCACTTGCCCGGGCTGATGAGGCCGGGGCAGTTGGGACCGATCAACCGGGTACCCGGGTGGTTGTGGCGCAACTCGCTGTAGACCCGCGCCTCGTCCTGGGCCGGTATGCCCTCGGTTATGCACACGACGAGCTCGACGCCGGCCGCTGCCGCCTCCAGGATCGACGCCGGAGCCACTTTGGCAGGCACAGCCACGAAGCTCGCCGTCGCGCCGGTGGCGGCGCGGGCCTCGGCTGCGGTTGCGAAGACGGGGATGCCTTCGACTTCCTGGCCTCCCTTGGCCGGGTTGACCCCGGCTACGACCCTGGTGCCATAGTCGCGGTTGCGCAGGCCGTGGAACCTCGCCTGGCCCCCGGTCAGGCCGTGGACTATGACCTTGGTGCTCGCGTCTACGAAGATGCTCATTTGGCCCTTCCTGCCAGTTCGACCGCCAAGCGGGCGGCGTCCATCATGCTCGGGGCGGTTATGAGCTCGTCGGACTCGACGGTGCTCAGGATCTGCCGGCCCTGGTCGGCGTTGGTGCCGTCGAGGCGGACCACCATCGGCACGGCGATGTCGACCCGGCCGAGAGCGGTGACGATACCGTTGGCCACCTCCTCGCAGCGGGTGATGCCACCGAAGATGTTGACGAATATCGACCGGACGTTGGTGTCCGAGGTGATCACCTCGAGCGCATTGGCCATGACCTCGGCGCTCGCTCCCCCGCCGATGTCGAGGAAGTTGGCCGGACGGCCTCCGACCTGGTTGACGACGTCGCAGGTGCTCATGGCCAGGCCGGCGCCGTTGGCGATGATGCCGACGTCGCCGTCCAGGCCTACGTACTGGAGGCCCATCTGGCGCGCCAGCCTCTCGCGCTCGTCCATCTCCGCCACGGCCGCCAACTCCTCCCACTCGGGATGGCGGAACGCCGCGTTGTCGTCGAGTGTCACCTTGGCATCCAGAGCGTGCACCCGACCGTCTGGTGTGAGCACCAGGGGGTTGACTTCCACCAGGTCGGCGTCGCCCTCCACGAAGCAGCGGTGGAGCGCGACGAGCACGTCGGCAGCACCCTCGCGCGCCTCGGCGTCCAGCCCGGCCTCGTCCACCAACTTGCGGGCCTGCTCGTGCGAGAAGCCCAGGTACGGGTCGACGTGGAGGCGGGCGATCGCCAACGGGTCCTCCTCGGCCACCTGCTCGATGTCCACTCCACCTCGCGCCGAGACCATGGCCAGATGGGCCTTGGCCCCCCGGTCGAGGGTGAAGCTGGCGTAGTACTCCCGGGCGATGTCCGAGGCGTGCTCGACCCAAACCCGCTTGACCACATGGCCCTTGATGTCCATGCCGATGATGGCCTCGGCGTGGGCGCGGGCTTCGGAGGCGTCGGCAGCCAGCTTGATGCCGCCGGCTTTGCCGCGCCCGCCCACCTGGACCTGTGCCTTTACCACGACGGGGTAGCCGAGCCTCTCGGCGGCCGCAACGACCTCGTCTGGCGTCACGGCGACCTCGCCGGGCGACACGGGGATGCCGTAACGGGCGAAGTACTGCTTGCCCTGGTACTCGAAAAGGTCCACAGGCGCTCCTTGGAGGGGTGGGCGGACCGCTCAACACTAGCGGCGCGCCGGGCGGTGCCAAGACGTGCGCCGCCGTGCCTCCCGCACCGGGCCCGCGCGTGTGGCGTCAGGTGCAGGGGCCGCAGGCCCACCACCCCGGAGGGCTCACGGGCGGGCCGGCGACGGGCGAGGGCTATTGTCCGCCAGGTGAAGCTGGTGTTGCCGACCTTGGCCGGCTACCGCCGCTCCTGGCTGGCGGCGGACCTGGCAGCGGGGGTCACCCTGGTGGCCATCGCAGTGCCTGAGCAGATGGCCACCGCCCACCTGGCGGGCATGCCGGCCGTGACCGGGTTGTGGGCGTTCGCAGCCGGTACTCTCGCGTTCGCTCTCCTGGGCCGGCACCCGCAACTTTCGGTGGGGGCGGACTCGACCATCGCGCCGGTCTTCGCCGCCGGGGCCGCTCTGGTGGCGGTGCAGGGCAGTCACCGTTACGGCGAGGTGGTCGCCTGCCTTGCCATTGCCAACGGGGCCGCCCTCCTCGGTGCCGGCCTCCTCCGGCTGGGCTGGCTCGCCGACTTCTTCCCCCTGCCCGTCGTCACAGGCGTGCTCGCCGGCATCGGCGCGGAGATCCTCGTACACCAGTTGCCCACCGTGCTCGGGCTGCCCGGCGGCGGCACGACGACGCTCGGACGGCTGCGCACGACCATTGACCAGTTGGGCGGTGTCAACTGGTGGTGCGCCGGCATCGCCGCCGGCGTGCTCGCCGTCGTCGTCGTTGCCGAGAAGCTCGACCGCCGGGCACCGGGTGCTCTGGTGGGGGTCGTCGGCGCCACGGCACTCGTGGCCGCCGCCCGGCTCGGTCGTCACGGCGTAGCAGTCGTGGGGCCGGTCCGGGCTGCGCTGCCGAGGGTGGCGCTGCCCAGCGCCAGCTGGCACGACCTCGGCACGCTCGCCCCCACGTGTGCCACCGTGGCGTTCCTCTGCGTCGTCCAGACGTCGGCAACGGTGCGCTCGACCGACCACAACGGGGCGCGCGCCGCCGGGCGCCAGGCGTTCGACCGGGACCTGGTCGCCGTCGGCGCTGGCAACCTGCTCTCCGGGCTGATCGGCTCGTTCGCCGTGGACGCCAGCCCGCCCCGGACCGCCGTTACGGTCTCGGCCGGCGGCCGCTCGCAGGCTAGCGGACTGTTCGCCCTGGTCGCGGTGGCATGCGTGCTGTCGTTTGCAACCGGCCTCGTCGCCGACCTGCCGGAAGCGGCACTGGGGGCGATCCTCGTGTTCGTCTCGACACGCCTGTTCCGGGCCAGGCAGTTCCGCGAGATCCTCCGCTTCAGCAGGGCCGAGTTCGCCCTCGCCGTGCTGACCCTCGCAGTCGTCGTGGTGGCTGGCACCGAGGAGGGTGTCGTCGTCGCCGCCCTCCTGGCCCTGGCCCAGCGGGTGAGGGGGTCTGCTGCTCCCCGTGACGCCGTCCTCGGGCGCGAGCCCGGGACGGACCACTGGATCCCCGCCGATGTCGGCCGAGCCACCGAACAGGTGCCGGGAGTCGTCGTCTACCTGGCTTACGCGCCCCTCTGGTACGGCAATGCCTCCCGGGTGCTCGAACGGGCCGAGAACGCCGTCAGGTCGGCGGCCTCGCCCTGCCGCGCACTGGTCATCGACGCCGACGCCATGTCGGACATCGACTACACAGGGGCCAGGGCCCTGGGCGAACTGGTCGAGGACATGCGGGCTGCCGGAGTGGCGGTGGGGCTGGCGAGGGCCTCGCACCTGGTCCACCACGACCTCGAGCACTCAGGCCTTCTTTCCCGGCTCGGCCCGGAGCACCTGTTCGCGAGCGTCGACGAGGCCGTGCGGGCACTCTCCGGCGGCATCCCACCCGAGGGCCAGGCCACTCTGCATGCCAAGGACGCCCACGGCGACGCCCCGCCGTTCGCCCCGCCGGTCCCCCTCCCGGACCGCTGACCGGCCCGCCAGTCCCGCGCCGCGGTCCCGTCCGCCGACCTTGCCCCCGCTGCCCGGTCCAGCCGTCCCCCGGCCCAGGTCCGCTCCGGCCCAGGTCCGCTCCGGCCCGATGCCGGCAGGGCGTCCCCACCCGGGTTCGGCTTGC